>NZ_DASPMQ010000040.1:0-45906 GCF_035626975.1 Brevundimonas sp. | reverse complement strand
GGAGCGGGGTATGCGAGTGAAGCGCTGAAATCTCTCCTGGCTGACATGTTCTCCCGGCGAGGTCTCCATCGGGTGGTGGCTGTTACGGTGGCGGATAATTCGGCCTCGCGCGCGTTGCTGACGCGGCTGGGGTTTCGGCTGGAAGCCCACTATGCATCCGCCTTCTACGACTATCGCGCAGAGCGTTGGGTGGACTCCGTCGGGTACGCGCTGCTCGCCAGCGAATGGGGCGCCAACTGACGAGCTCCATGTCCGCTTTCCACCCATAGGCGACAGTTCGCTCGCCACCCTAGGCTGTCATTGCTGGCCGGACACGAGTCGACCAGATCGTGCGTGATATCCGCCCCTACCGCGCGGATAAGGCGGCCGTGTAGTTACGCACGCGCGCTAGCTTGCGGCACCGCTTGCGTTCCCTCCTCCATGCGCCCAATCAGTTTGCATCGCGGGCAAGGAACATCGGGCGCTCGCTGCCGAGGGAGATCGGTAACGCACGCCGCAAACTCCCGCCTGTTTGGTTCGGGAGATTGCCGTGACCTACTTCTGCTACATCGAATCCGAAATCCTGACCGTGCCACATATGGAGCCGCTGGACGCCGACGATCTGGACTCGGCCAAGCTGGAAGCCGAGGCCCTGCTAGAGCAGCACGCAAGCGGCTATGCGGCCCACATATTTGATGACGATGACCGCATCGCCACCATCCGCCGCGAACGTCGGACAAGCGTTCAGACGTCTATTCAGGTTTAAGCGCGCGGTCGCCACCTTCTGCACCTTGTCCTTAAGGCCGGAACCCGGGATCGGACCATGCGCACCAGCCTGGTGTTTGGAATGACCAGCGCGGGACGAACTGTTCGCATAGATGCGAATTACTTCGCAGCACGAGAAACTCCGCATTTGACGCAAAACTCAAGCTGACGTCGCTCCGACCACGTCAAAACGTGCCGGCAAAACAACCGCCGAAGAAACTTCATCATCTGCCGTGGCCCCGCTAATCCTTCCGTTGCAGAGGTCACATATCGTTGTTCGCTTCAAGGCTTATTCGCGCCTGCGAAGACTCGTCGGACGCTTCCAGTGAGTCTCTTTCGGCCCGCGACGCTGGTCCGCTTTCGCCGTGAAGATAGGCGCGTTCACTCCTGTCTAATCGGACCCCGGGGAACGGATTAACATCCTTGTTAGCCCGACATGCCCCGTTACGAGCTCCAATATCTAACGCGGTCCGCCGCAAGTGAAACGATCGAGGCCGATGATCCGGACGCTCCGGAAGACCTCGCCCGTATGCGTCTGCTTTTCCAGGACCGCACCCGAATCAGCCTCTACGAGGACTACGAGGTTCGTGACTGGGCAACGAAGTTCGGGGTCAGTGAAGAGCGCCTCCGCGCGGCGGTCGCCAAGGTCGGCAACATGGCCGACGACGTCGAGCGAGAGCTGCGAGCGTAATGACGGAATCCTGCGGGGGAATGGACGCCGGACGGCGGACGCCAGGTCTCTGTGGTCCCCTGTAAACTCACACGTCCGCCGATCGTGGAGGGGGATCAGACGCGGCTGGATGTCGATGTCCCGAACAGCTAAGGTCGGTCTGTCGGGGGGGATGCACCCGACATGACGGCCCGGCTCTCTGAATCCCCTTCTAGCGCCGGGCCGTCGCCTCGCCGAAGCGGTCCTGACCTCTGTCCGAGCACTTATCGCCGATCGCAAGCGACGCCGCATGTGGTTCAGGCCGCCCAAGGCGGGCGGAGCGCCTCGGAATCATCGCCGTAGATCTCCGTGGGATGGTTCGGCCTGAAGGACAATGGTCCATGTCGCGAGTAATTGAACGCATGGCTCCGTTAACCACCAATCTTGAGGATCAGACCACGCTTTGTTGATACCGTGTGGTAATGTCGAAGCCGATGACTGACGAGGACCGTGAGCTCGACGCCTTGTGGCGCGAGAGTTTTGGGGAACCCCTGCCGATCCTCGGCGCGGGAGATTTCGTTCGGTCCTTGCTCGACGCGCCTTCACCGCGTCCGCGGCCAAATCCGCCCGCGCGCCGGGAAGGGCCCCGGACGAAGGGATCGGGTCAAGCGGATGCTAGCCCGCCCATGGCGGGAGTTTGATGACCTGTCCCTGTGGCGTCGACACCCACAGACCTGATTGGGGCCGATTTGATCAGATCCGCCGGATCGTTTTACCGCCAGCGCGGTGTCAGGGGTTCCCGTTCGCCTGACCTTGGCTCGCTGAGCGGGGCGATGGGGGAGCACGGATTGCAGGACGGCGACGTCGAGATCGGCGAGCGAAGGGTGAAGATCGTCCGACCGAAGAGTGCCGGATCGGAGGGCTCTACCGGCGCCTTCCTGCTGGGAGGGCTCTGCCTGATTTTCATCCTTGGCATCGTCGGGATGTACTCAAGCGCTGGCGATTCGCTCGCCACCAACGATGTCACCACGTCCTGGATCGCGCCGCCCGGGTTCAATGTCTACAAAAGCACAAGGGGCGGCGGCGTGGCGACCCAATGGGACGAACCGACCCCGGCGGAGTGCAGCGGAGACCGGGCCAGCTGCTTCGTCGTCAACGTGGTCACCGAGAACGACTGCCCCCTCAGTCTGTATATGTCGATCACGCTCCTCAACGCTGCTGGCCAGATATCGGGCTGGACTGCGGAAACGGCCCAAAGCGTCCAACCCGAAGAACGGGCGAGACTGGTCTTCAAAACTTATGACCGGGGCATTGTATCTGCGCGGGTCGCTGAGATCCGCTGTTCCTGAGCGTGAGCTGCCCGAATCTCGGCGCCCGCCGGTTCGCTGAATGTGGAGAAGGTCTGGCCGCTTGGCTAACCGTTAGTAGGTGAGGGGGGAGCGTTGACTCCGGGTGAACAGACGGAGAACGTCGCCGCCATGACAAAGCCGGACCGCCCCATCCAGCAGCCGGACCGCCACTTCCAAAAGCTGACGGCCGCACGTCATGAGCTGTACCGTCTTATGGACCGATACCCATCTCGCAACGCGGACTGGCAGGCGTTCAGCGATATCGCCGAGGCAATGGACCGCGCCGCCGTTCACTTCGGTCTGGAGCTACATTGGTGGTGGCCGTCTGGGGGAAACGGTCGGGTTTCGCCCCATAACTGGAGCGTCAATCTCGGCCCGACACATACAAAGGGGGGCTGGGAGGCTGAGGTCTAGGTGGCCAAGGCCACGACGGGAAGCTGCAATGCGCTGTCTAGCCCAGTCATGTCGGACGGATTGGGCCGCACCAATTGAATCGCGCGCCCGTCCATTCGACCGCCCATCCTTTGTCAATCATGGCTTCGCCCGTGTCGCCGTGGATCGGGTCGCTCACCCGCGCCAGCGTCCGTCCATAGCGGTCCCGCCCTTGCCGCTCGACCGTGGGGGCCTTCACGGCCCAAAGGCGCGCGATCTCCTCAAGCGCTGAAGTGGCCTCTACCGCAAGCATGGCCTCTGCCGGACACTCTGCCCCGTTGCCGCTCTCGGGTGCATCGAGATTGGCAATGCGGATCGTTTCGCCGTCCAGAACGAACGTGTCGCCGTCGATGACTCGGACGATGGAAGCCGGGCCGTTGGCGGCGGGGACTGGCGCGACTGCCTGAGCTTGGCAAGCAGCGAGGGCCACGGCGAGAACCGGTAGGAGGGCTAGGCGCATCACCCCTCATATCACAGAACGGGAGTCCCTGAAGCGGCGGAGACTAACCGGCTGGGAACGCGGCGACGGTCACAAGAACCGTGGGGCCTGATACCCCCTCGTGACGACCACCGCCGAGCGCGCTAGCTTCCTCTGATGGAGTGGTGGCAAGACGATCGCCGACGAAGCGAGCTACTGATGCGGAGGCCCCGTATCCGCCGGGAGGACGCACCACGCCCGTTCTTCCGGGACCTCGACGGCAAAATTCCCGCCCATGCTGGGACCATCGCCGACTACGGTTTTTCCATCGCGCGGCAGGGTTGGCGACATGTCGGCTGGACTGACTCAGGGGCCAAGCGTCGCCGGTCCCTGTTCCACCTTCACCGGGGCGAAGAATGGGTGACGGCGATACGCTGCGCCGAGTATCGCCTATTCCCATTGGAGGGTTTCGATCTCTTCGCCCCGCTGGACGCCGACTCCGACATGGAAGCGCGCCTCGCCGTGGCTCTTCAAGAGAACTGGGACGATCCGGGCACGGAACTGGCGGCGTTCGGCTCGATCGCCGTCATCGAGGACATCTGGTCCGCGCGATCGGCCAGCCGCGAGTCCCCGTGGGTTCCGGCGTTGGCGACACTCTTCGACACCCTTCTGGCTGACTGCGCCTGCGCCCTGACCCTGCCCTTCCCCTTGGAGTATGAGGGCCGCGCCCCCGAAGAGATGCCTTCGCATTTGGGCTTCACGCGGCGTCAGCGAGCCATGATCCGTATTGCCGAACGCTTGTTCGATACCGTTCAGCTCGAAGGCGAAGCTGGTGAAGATGGATGGCTATGGATGCCGCTTCGCGGTGAAGGCCTCATCCCCAGACCGACCATCACACGGGCTCCACCGGAGCCGCACTTGCGGCTGGTCAGGTAGCGCCGCCATCGGCGACTAGCCGCGCCCCGGTCCCGGCACCGTTGGTGATCTCCACACTGTTGGCTGCAAAGGCCTCCACGATCTTGCGTGCACTGCCCGGTCGAAACGGCTTGCCACCTTCGATCGCGTTGACGGTCGTCGGCGAGACGCCTGCCGCTTTGGCCAGGTCTTGCGTGGACCACTGGAGCAGCGCCCTTCCAGCCCGACAGGCCGGACCCGTGAGAGGGGCAGTAGTTGGTATGTTCATGTCAGTTAGTTGACTTTCGGAGCGAGAAACTGTTATGTACGTAACAGCTTCTTGATGCGTCGTCTAGGAACGGACCAAGGGTCGAAGGCGGTTTGAAGGGGTCGCGATCCTGCGACCAAGGACCACCGTCATGACCATGCTCGACCAGAACGACGCCGCTCGCAGCTTCCCCGGCTTCGCCTCCAACGGCGACGCTCAATCGGGGCGGACCCTCCGGCAAAGAACGGCCCGCCCCCTTTCCGAAGAAAGGCTCACCGTGATGAGCAGGACCACAGGTAAGCGCGGGTTCGTCCCGGCTCAAGCCACCGCCAGCGTTCAATCGCTGGACTTCGCCGCCGCCGCCGAAGCTTTCCGGGCCGCTGTCGCTCTGGACGGCACAGCGACCAGCGAGGCGGAAAATGATGCAACGGCAGACCTGATCGCAGAGCGCGCCGACAGGCTGATTGGCGTTCCCGCGTCCGACCCGGCGCAGATCGCGGAGAAGGTCAACGCCTTCCTGTGGCTGCACGGCTGCACGTCCGGCAATCTGTCCGACCCCGCCACACAACGCCGGATCGCCACTTCGCAGAACGAGCCAGCAAAGGGCCTGCTGGCTCTGTATCTCGACCTGACGGCACTGGCCGACGCGCGGGCCGTGGCTCGCGCCGGATGGGACAGCGCCCTTGCCGCCTATGAAGCCGCGCAGGCCATGGAAGATGCGGTCACGGAAGCCGAGAAGGAAATCGACCATACCGACGTGTGGAGCGCCGCCAATGCTGCCAAGCACCGGGCGCTCGAAGCCCTTCTGATGACCCGCGCGCCCGACGCGCAGGCCATGGGCGAAAAAGCCCGGTTGGCCATCATCAACCTGCACGCCAGTTGGCGTGGTGACGAGATAACTGATCCGGCGTTCATCTCCCGACTGTTGGCGGGCGAAGCCGAAGAGGTGTTCGTCGCGTCCATCTATCAGGACGGCTTGGCGCTCGCCGGCTGCGCCGACGCCACTGTGGTCGCCGAGCCCGATCCCTTCGACGCTGAAGAATGGCTGGCCGATGTCGAGACTCGCACGGGTTCCATGCTGACGCCTAGCGACTCGTACGGCAACGCTGAGTTCGAGGGCGGCGACGCCACCACTGCAGCTGCTGAGCGGAACGCCTTGCACCCGTCGCACGAGTTCGGCGTGACCCAGCACGCGTGCGCCCGCGCCAAGTCGGCTGAGCGCGAGCGTGCGCGGCACGCCCCGCCGCCGGTTCCCGCGCCGCCGGTTGATCTCCGTCCCATCTTCATCAACGGGCTGCTGAACACTTTCGAGGACGCAGAACGCGACGACGCGCGCGCCAAGCTGGCTGCAATAGGGCTGGAAGCCCGTTGATCCGGGGGAACACGGGGGAGGCCGCGCCTCTCCCGCCTTCGACGCTCGCACCTTCCTCGCCGCTTTCGAGGCCGAGAGCGAGCGGAACATGGCCATCAAGATCGCGCGCGGCAGATTCACCGCCGCCTTCTTCGTCCAGTGCTGGTCGCCCCGACGGCGACCAGCCGCCTTGTAAGATTAGCTTTCGTGTAGCTCCTGTATCCGCTCCGCGAGGAAATAGATTCCGAGCAGGGACACGAGGAATAGCTGCCAGAGAAAGAAAAAAATCAGCGCAAAGCTGGCGGGTTCAATGACGTGCGTCATGGCAAAGTTTCCAAAGCGCAGAGCTTCGATGGCTGCCGAGGCCTTTGGCCAGACGCTCTTTGAGAGCAAGAGGACAGTGTATATCAGAAACGACAGAAACGAAGCGTATCCGAACAGATATGAAATGAACTGACGATACGAAAGCTTCTTGTCTTTTCGCCCGGGTCCGTCTGTGTTTCTAACCGACAATAAGGCGTCGCCCCCCGCGAGCTTGTTGTCTATTCCGGCTCGGTCGAAAGTGGCGACAGCCGCGAGAGCGGCCATGTAGAAACCAATCAAAATCGACAACAGTCCCGACAGAGCGCCGAACAGGTCGTTGTTTCCCAGCACGTCCAGCGGCAGGTCAAAGAGCACCGCCACGCCAAACGTAAGACCCGCGAGTATCGCGGGAAGCACGAAATCGTAAACCGCCTTTGATGTCAGCACACCACTTCCATGTCTTATCCGAAGATAGTTGCACGGTGTGGCCAGTTGCCTGAAGGCCCAGATCATCATGGGCGTATGCTACCAGTTTCCGTTGGTAGTGACAACAGCAATCATCTTTGTTTGGATAGCGGTATTGATCTTAGAGTAGCATGACAAGAGCTCTTCGCTGAAGTGCTCCAGACGTCTGGCCCGCACATAAAGCGTTTCCAGCGCGTCTTCGGTATCCAGATCAATGGTTGGATTGCTGCTCGCGTTACCGGGTAGCTTGTGAATGCCAAATGTTACTTTACTGTATCCTTCATCCTTGGCGCGAGAAATCAGGTTCTTTAGTCCGACGACCATTTTGCTCTCACCAACCGGCTTAGTGTGCACAACCAGCTTTTCTTCGACGTAATCTACGATCTCCGGAGCGCCAACTCCGCTGTATTGCACCATCCTTCGAGTGAAGGTTACTTGTGATAACTCGGCATTCTTAAGATCGTCGGCGGCATTCTCCGTAGCAACCCGGTTTGCAGCGATCACGGGCGCATAGGGCTTGCGGGTCATACGCGATTTGCCCTTCGCCCGGCTGACGTGCTCGAACGTGTAGTGGGGATTGCCCGCGAGAGCAGTCGCGACAATCCGATTGATCGCCATTTCCACAATCGAGGTGTTCACCTTCGGCATACGCTCAAAGCAGGCCCTGTGCAGGCTGCCCTTCGGCTTTAGCGACAGCACCAGATGTGCGGACCAGCCGGGCGTCTCTTTCGCCGTCGCCTTCGTTGATCTGATCTTGCCCGCTACGGCGTTGGCTTCGATCTCGATGTAAGCCGGTCCCAAGGCCTCAGGGTCTCCCCGATTTATCAGAAGGGTGACGGTGTTGGACGCCTCATCCCGGGTGATGTCTGCGATGTAAATCTGGTTCTTGGGGTCCGCCTCGGGATCATCAGCGTCAACGAACCGACTGGTTCCCTTGGCCATAAGGACGCGGGCCCGTTTGGCGGTCCACTCCGATTCCAGAACCCCGATCACGTCGTCCATGGACAACGTAACCGTCCCCGCCGCCTCGCTCGGCTTTGTCGATAGCGCGATGTGCCACTGATAAACTCGTCGCTCGGTCGCGGATGCCGCCATGCCGAATAGCCCCCAGTCGTCGGGCGCAACGAAACAGCCTTTCAACTCTGAGTCGATAGCTGCGGTGCAGACATCACCGTTTATGGTGTTGCTACCCGATGCCGGACTTCTGGATAGTTAGACTCTCCGCCGGTTGGGCTGGGCTCATGCCGTACCTGCGTGAGGCGTCGCCGCCCAATCACTTACCACGAACAGGCCGTAGGCGTCGGCGTTCACCGCAGGCTCTACGTATGGGTCCGGGAGGGCGGCGACGTAGGCGGCGAAAGCGGCGAAGTTGTCAACGGTCGGCAAGACCGGTGGCGCAACCCACAGCGCGAACACGACCTCACGCCCCTTGATCGAGGCTGCATCGCGGGCGCTCAGATGAAGGACAACGCCTTCCGGCTCAGGCCGCACCCATGATCCGCCGGGTGTCGGCGCTGCGGTCAGGACAATGCGGGCGGTTCCATCTCCCATCAACACGGTGGGCGATGGATCGGCCGGCGCGTCCGGTCCCCACGGCCACAGCCATTCCGTCGCGCTCGTCTCGTTCGCCCAATGCGGGGGGAACAGAGACGCTAGCTCGTGATCGATGCGCCGGGCGGCGGTTTCCATGACACCGAGAGTGCCCGAACCACGTCAGCAAAAAGGACCGCTAACGCCTGTTTGTGGGGCCGATTACTGCGGAGCCAGCAGCCCGGTTCGGGGCGGTTGAGAGCCCAGCAGACCACGGCGGGGCGGCTGCTGCATCTCAGCGACACGACGGCGAATCTCGTCGTTCTTGCCTGAACCCTGTAGCCTGCGGGCCTGCATCGCGGGCGAGAGCTGTTCGCTCGTGACGCCCTCGAAAGCGGGGCGGAGCTGCAACCAGACTTGTTCCGCAGCCGGAGCCGGGGGCACCTTGGCCTCGTTCCACCGGGCCATGAGCACCGCCGCTACAAGCGGGTCGTCTTCTGCGATGCGGGCGAAGATAGCCCCGGCGTCGATGCGGTCGCGGGTCTCCCACCCACGGGCTCCCGTTGCGATGAGGGCGTTATGGATTTCGGCGAGGGCCAGATCGTCTAGCCCGTCGTCAATCGCCCGGCGGACTTGCGGGGTCATCTGCGCCAACCGCCCGTCACGCCCGAGCAACACGCCCTCGCGGTTCTCCCGGCGAATGTCGCCGATTACGCCCACGGCCTCACGCGCCCGGAACAGCGGGTGCGCCATGCGGGACTCACCTTCAAGCGCGGCCATCGCCCCGACATAAGAACGCTCTTGCGGGCTCAGGCCTGCTAGGTAGCGGTCCGCGCGAGCGGTGTTGCCGTCCCGCAGATATGCGCTGTAGGACCGATAAGCCCGCTCAAGCTGCCCGTCCCGCGCTGCCAAATCCCAAAAGGTCCGCTCGCTATCGGAGCCGCGAGCCGTGCGCCGGACGAACCCGCGCGTCAGCATCATGTCAGGGGCGCGGCCCGCCATAGACGGTTGTCCCGTCGCGGCTTCGATAGCCATCTCTCCCAGCTTAAGCGCGTCCCGCCCGGCCGAACCGAAGAACCCGGTGATATAGTGCTCAAGGATCGCGGGCGACATGGCGTTGCCAGCCAACAGCTTGGCGGTGTCTGAGGTCCAAGCGTTCACCTGTAGGTCAGGCTCAACGCCAGTCCGCAGATGATCGGGGATGATCGGCGTTCCGTTGCGGTCCTGATTGGCAGCGGCTTGGAACGGGACGGCCAGAATAGGCGCGTCGCGGGTGGGGGCCATCGTATTGAGAACATCCGCCCGGATGCGGTCAAAAACCTTGGCGTCGCCTTCCGTCAGAGCCTGCGCCAGACGTTCGGTAAGGTTCGACGGCATCCCAAGTTCAAAGGACTTGGGATAGAGCAGCCATTCCCCGTCGCCCGTTTTCATCAACGGCCAATGGGTCCCGCGAGTTTGATTATTGATATTTTGGAAGTCCGGGTCGTCGTGGTTGGCGGCCCACACCCCCAGCCCGAGCATAGCGGTCGCGCCCAGCATCGAGAGCGCCCAAACGGCCTGACGGAAGGCAGCTTTGTCGCGCATCGTCTCCGGCTTGCTAAAGGCGTGACGGATGACCCGAACGGCAATGTCCGGGCCTTGAAGGCCGGAGTTGAAGAACGGAACTGAACGCGCGAGTTGGCGTACGCCGGCCCACCCTCCGATGCGTGACGGATCAAAGAAGTTCGCCGACATATGGCGGGCCGCGATGACCGCGCGAGCCGGGCTTTCCCCGTTCTTCACCTGACGCTCAAGTTCCTTGCGGAACACAGACAGGCGGGTTGCGGTGTCGCCCACGTCCACAAGGTGCGCTATGCCCTTCATGAGATCGGCGGGCGACGACACGACGCGGGTTCGCAGACGCTTAAGCTGGCGCTTCGCCTCAACGTCATTCTTGGGGAAGGCCCGGCGCGTGGCGGCCATCGTCTCGCCGCCCATCAGCCCGCCCGCAGCCTGATAGCGGCGCATGTTCTGCGAACCGGTCACAGCGTCCGACAGCCCGCGAGCGGTATCTACGAAAGGCACGAAGCCAACATCCGTCAGGATGGCCGCCGCAAGCTGGTCGCGGAGCGTCGTCTTGATCGCGAACTCGGGAAC
Source organism: Brevundimonas sp. (assembly GCF_035626975.1). Classification (GTDB taxonomy): domain Bacteria; phylum Pseudomonadota; class Alphaproteobacteria; order Caulobacterales; family Caulobacteraceae; genus Brevundimonas. The sequence continues at coordinate 35,367 of NZ_DASPMQ010000040.1, read as the reverse complement.
GCCAGTGATTCCGAGGCGGAGCGCCTGAGCCGCCGCGCCCGCCACTTCCTCCCAAACCGTGCGGGTGTCGCCGGTCATCGAGCCTATGGCTTCAAACAGCTTCTTGCCCAGCCAACCGTCCGGCAGGAGGTAGGGCGTCGCCTTCCCGTCACGCCACTCGAACACGACGGCCTCATTCTTGCGGGGCGTGAACGGTCCTGATTGAAACAGGGTCGCCTTGATATTCTTCTCGGCTTCCATCGCCTGAAAGATCGAGGAAATGGCCGTGTCGCGGTCGTCCAGACCGAGAGCTTTGACAGCCGCTTTCATGGCGTCGAGTGCGCCGACCTCGATAGCGTGGGTTTGATCGGCGGGCAGTTCTTCCAACAGATCGCCCACGTTGGGGCCTGCCTTTTCCATGGCCCGGCGCATGGCGGAAACGGTCTCGTTGCGTGCGATAACCGCGCGCGTCTCAAACGCATCTTTCACCATCGAGACGAGCGGGTGGATGATGTCGCGTTCCGACCCCTCAAAGCCCTTCGCTCCGCCCGCGAACTGCCCGACGCCCGCAGCGCGACCGCGACCGCCGGGCTTGGACAGGTCCGACACGTCACGCTGGAACGGGACGTGATAGGTGCGGTTCGCGTTAGCGGCCTCGTACATTTCCCGCGTCAGCAGGCCCTTGTCGTATTTCAGCTTCCAGAGGTTGCGCCCCCACTCGTTCGCCATGTCAGAGGCTTCGCGCCAAGTGGGATTCAGGCGCTCAGCGTCGGCGATAACGCGCTCATGAAAAGCCTTGTCATGCTCGGGCTTGTCGGGGGTCCGGTCCAGCTCGCCGCGCGAGTAGCGGTCCCATTCCTGAACCATCCGGCGCGCGATCAGATACCCGGCGAACCGCGCATCTTGTTCGGGCGTCGGGTCTTTGCCGTTGAAGGCGACGCGGTCGGCGTCAGAGAGCGACGGGCCTTCCGGGTCAGCCCCTCCATGGGGGGCGACGCCGTGCATGATGTCAGATTGCGCGATGTTGCCGGAATGGTTTGCGATCCGGGCAAGCACATAGGGGTGATCGGCGGGGACGATGTTCTGCCGAGAGCCGGTGTTGGCCTTTGACCGCTTTTGAAGCTCTCGAACCCACATGTTGAAGGGGTGGTTGGTGTCGTAGACGCCGCGATATACCTCGTCCGCCAGCTTGAGCAGCGAGCCAGAGAGGCCGCTTTCAGTCACGGCCCTGTGGACAGCGCCAAGGACACCCGGCGTTCCGGTGTAGGCGACGGACGACGCGGCCACGTCCAGCGAGTTTGCGGCCAGAAGGTCGCCGTAACCCTTCTGGATTCCGAGCAGATCGGCAGCGGTCTCCGGCATGTCCTTCTGCAAGGCCGCCTCGAAAGCGTCGTAGAACCGGGGTGCATCCTTGCGGGCTAGGGCCGGGTTTGTCAGGTAGAGCCGGAAAAACTCCGCGAAGCCTTCCTCGCGCAACACACCGGGAGCCGCGCCTTCATAGGCCATCGGCTTTAGCTCCGCCTCGTGTGCCTTGAGGGCGGCGGCGAGGGCGGCAGTGCGCTTATACTCGAGCGCGTGGCCCCCCTCGTGCGAGAGGACCGACATGGCGTGACGGGCGGCGCGGGTGCGGATAACGCCGGACTTGGTGTCGTACTCACCAGCGGCGCGGCTGGACGAAACGCGGCCTTGGCGGTGCGTCAATCCGAGAGAGGTCCGCACCTTCTCCGCCAGTGTGCTGACGGTCTGCCCTGCGTAGTCAGGAGCACCTTGCCCGGTGGACAGGCGCTGGCCGCGCATCTGTGTAGCCGGGCGGGTGGCCGGGCCAGCGCCAAGCCGGTCAGCATAGCCGGACATATCAATATCCAGCTTGCCCGAAGCCGCCACGCGGCGGTGGGCGGAGGTCGCAAGGAGCGGCTGACCCGTGCCCTTCGCGGGCGGGGCGGCGGGGGCGGGGCTCCGGCCTGATGGCCCACTGACGCGGCGATGAGCGCTGGTAGCGAGGCGGGGCTTGCCTCCGGCTCCAGCAGCGAGCCGGGCCGGGGCCATGCCTTCGACACCGGCGAGCGGCTGGGCGGCAAGGTCGGAGGCCTTGGCGACGGTGAACACCGGGCGACCGTCCGGGGCCTCCCATGCTCCGCTTACGAGGCGGGCGTCGGGGTCACGGGCCACGGTGTAGCCGCGACGGGCTAGGGCCTCATAGACGTTGGCCGCCTCCGGCCGGACGATAGAGTCCGACAGGAGCCGCCCGCCACGTTCGGCGGCGGCGTCAGCAGCGCGGGTGTAAATCTCGACGCCATAGCCCCTTCCCTGCATTTCGAGGGGAAGGGCGGTGTTTTCAAGACGGAGATCGTTGCCCTCGCGCCTGCCCCACATCATCGGCACATCGCGCAAGCGTCCCTCCTGGAACACCCGGAATCCGTCCGGCGTATCTTCGGCCCGGAAGCGGGGAGCCTCGTCGCCCTGAGCCGCCAGCGCGCGGTCAAACGTAGCCGAGCGCACGGGCTCAGCCTGCCGCCCGGCGGGGGCGTCGATGCCTAGCGCGTCGTCCGACAATGGGCGACGCGTCAGGGTATCGGAGACGAAGGGCGACGGCTCGCGAGAGAGAGGGGCGCTAAAGGACGAGAGAGACGCGCCCGGCGAAGTCACGGACCCGCCGAAGCCCTCCGCCAGCTGCGCCCGCAGTTCGACCACGGTGCGGGGGCGGTTGCCGGTATAGAAAATCGACCGGTTAGCGGCGGCGGCGTCAGGGAACAGATCGGCGGCGCGGGCGTCTGCGTCGGCACGGGCCAGCGTCCGTGCCCCGCCCTCGCCAAGGAAGTGAGCAGAGTAAAGCTCGCCGTCCGTAGGATCGCGGCCCAATACGTTGCGGAGAGCGGTCGCGTTGTCGCGCGAATGAAGCGCCGCCGCCCGGATGGCGAGGTCGGGGTTGTCCCGCAGTGCCAGCAAATCGGCGCGACTGCGCCCGCGAAGGTTCGACAGGCCCAGCGCGGCGGCATGTCGATCTAACGTATCCAGCCACGTCCCTTCCGTGAACTGATATAGGCCGCGCGCGGTTGAGGTGGCGGCGTCCGCCGTGGGGTCGAAGCCGGACTCCCGCTGCGCCAGCCGCGAAAGGTAGCTCTCCGACACTCCCGTCTCGGCCGAGGCGCGGCCTATGGATTGACGGAACGCTGGCGGGACGTTGACGGCAGCCGCGGCGCGGGGGGCGCGTCGCTGTTCCGGCACAACATCAATCACAGGGTTCCGCAGCCAATCGGCGACGCTCTGCCCACTCGGCATAACGTCCCGGCTCCGCACCGCACCGCTATCCATTCCCTGCCCGCCAAAGGACGGCACAGGGTTGAGACGGTCGCTCACATTCGCCGCCACCCTGCGACCCCCCGTAAGCGCTCGGCGCCCCTGAGAAACCGCAAACTGGCCAGCGATGGGCGCACCATGCGCCGCCGCGCCGATGCCGCTGCCCAGCGCGCCGGACAGGGCGGTTTGCATCGGATCGTATGTGTCGCGAACGTCTCCGGCCAGATCCAGCCCCTGCGCGCCCGCGTCGGACGCGGCGTTGACTACACCTTCGCCGATAGCCTTTTGAACGAAGGTGCGTCCGCCCAAGCCGATCAGGTTTGTCGGATCGGTCATCGTGCCGCCGACAGCGCCCGCCAGCGTAGCGACACCGGCTGCGAACTTGCCCGGCAGGCCGCCCGGCGCTCGATACCATTCGTCGCCCCGAACCCTCGTTGCGTAGTCGTCGCGCGCCCGCCGTTCGTTCTGCGCCAACGCGTTGCCAAGGGACTGATAAACGAACGTCTCGCCCGAAGCCGGGTCAACGTGGCGCTGATCGCCGCCGCGCATCGACAGCCGTCCGCCCGCCTGCAACAGGGTCTCGCCGACCTGAGCGTCCGCCGTCGAGCTGAACCGTTCGCCTAGCGAGCGATGGGGTTGCCAGTCGGTTACACTTGAACCGTCGCCGCGCGACGTGTCGCCGGGTCTCGCATAGACCGGCCGTACGCCTGAGAAGCTACTAAGCGGCGCGGATCGCCCGTCACTGGTCCGAACCCAAGGGCCATCATCGTTTACGGCGGAAACCCATGCGGGGCCGGCGTCCGTGTCAAAGCGGGCGATGCGCCGCGAGTCATGAGCCAGCGCCGGGCGTCCCGTCGAAAGGGACGGAGCCGGAGGAGAGGTGGCCGGTTCACCAACGCGGACGCCCCCGCTCAAGCGACGGCGGGTGGGCTCTTGAAAGGTCATTTTTGGTACAGCGCGCCGTCGCCGGGATCGAGGAAGTAGCTGCCCGCCGGGAGCGCATCGAGGTCCGCTTGCGATTGCGGGCGCGCAGGGTTGCCCGCCGTCCCGTCGCCGCTGGGTGCAGCGCGAGCAGGTGTGTTCGGGGCCGGACGAGCCTGCAGCGGTCCAGCGGCGGCCGGAGCGGCGTAAGGATTGGCCGGGGGAGCGCCGCCGAAGCCGGGCAGACCAGCAAACGGCCCGAGCTGCTGTTGGCGTTTGTAGTTTTCCCATATCGCGAGTTGGCCGGGATTGAGCGACTCCTCCCCCTGCGTCGCAATCTGGTTCAGGATCGGTGCAACAACGTCCGCCGTTGTGTTCGGCGTCGAGATGCCAAGACGCTGAACGTCTAGGGATTGTTCCCGGTACAGGTCGTCCGCTGTCGCTCGGCTTTCCCGGAACCGCCGCTCCCATTCGCTTTCACCTTCACGGAAGCCCAAGTCCCTTTCGCGGAACATCTCTCCCGCTTGGGCTTGGCGCTGTTGCTCGGCCAGCGAGCGGTCGCCCCGGTCGTTGTCCAGATACGCGCCCGCACCGATACCGACGCCGACAGCGGCGCGCGGGTCCATAGCCGGATCAATCTCGTAACCCTCTTGGTTCCGCAGATATTCGGCCACGTTGCCCATCACACCGGGGCGTTGGTCGGGCGGGATCGTGAGGGTCGGGGCCACGGCTCCGGCGACTACGCCCCGGCGCTCTTGCCGTCCGCGATACCCGCGCACATCCTGACTGTCTTCCATTCCCTCAAGGTTCATGAGGCCGGACATATCCGGGGCCTGCCCGAGCGATGCGAGGCGGGCGGAATAGAGGTCCGGGTTGAAGCCTCCCGGCCCTTGGCTGGCGAAGGCGAACGCGTCGCGGTGGGCAGCGGCGGCGGCGCGGTTTTCGTCACGGGTCCGGCGTTCGTCCCGACGTTCGCCTGCGGCGCCCCCGAGGAATAGGTCGTCAAGAAAGTTTCCGGCACGGGCCAGCGACGATCGGGCGGCCGGTTGGGGCGGCGCGGGGCGAGGCGGGGGCGGTGTTTGGCTCAGCAACCCGCCATATTTAGGTGATCCCATCCCGAGAAGGCCCGGCTTGGGCTGGTTCACGTCTACAGGTCCACGACCCGTCGCGCCGGACGCTGGCGTACCCGAGGCCAACAGGCCCCCGAACCTGTTCGCGGTTCTGTCCGGCGAGCGCGCGCCGGCGGGAGGCTCAGTCATGCCGGGATTGGCCGCGAACCGGTCCTCTATTTCTCGCAGAACCGGCAGGCCTTCGCGCATGGGGCTCGAGGGTGGCGCGTTGCCGGTGCCCCGGTTCGAGATGACCGAGGAAAGGAACTCCGGTCCCTCGCGCTTCTCAATCTCCTGCAACAGGGTTTCGATGGTGGGCGGGTCGGGAGTGCGTTGGGGTTTACGGGCCATGCGTCAGCGCCTCACTTTTGCGGGGCAAACGGGGAGAAGCTGAACCCGAGGTTTGTGCCCGAGCTTTTCGACGTGCCGCTCGACGTTCCGCTGGACGTCCCCTCTCTGCCGAACTCCGAAAGCAGGCGGGTGATCAGGTCTTGGGTGCCGAGGTCGTAGGTGTTGCGGTTCTGGTTCTCGCCCAACGCGGCTTCGAGAGCCTGTTGCCAGCCCTGCTGATTCATTCCGGCGATCATCGACGCCCGGTCACGGGCCTGCTGCCCGGCAAGCTCGGCCTCCATGACGCCCCGGCGGCTGTTGTTGAAACCTCCGGAGCCTGCAATCTGGTCCTTGAGCTTGGTGAAGGCGACGCTATCGGCGTGGTCCATTTGCGCCAAAGTGGCGTCGCGAACGTCCGCCGCGTAGGGATCTTGGAACTTTCCGAGCGAAGCCGGGTCGAAGTCCTTGTAGGACTTGCCGCGAAGATCGCTGATCCCGCCGCCCAGCAAGCCCGCCGCCCGGTTAGACAGCGTGTTGGTCTGGCTGAACTTGGACTGTTCGCTGGACTTGGACTTGTTCTTTCCGCCACCGAGGGAGAACGACATATCAATGGGCCTTTTCGACGGTGAGTTGTCGCGAGGGGGTGTGGCCGAAGGCCTTACAGTTCGGGTCAGGAGCGAAGGCGGAATGGGCCACAGCTAGGGGCTTCGTCGGGGTCATCAGGCGTACGTCACCGTCAGCGCCACGATGTCAGCCAGCGTCAGCGCGCCGGTATCGTTGTTGGCCGCGCCAGTCGTCATGCGGTAGCTGATGCCCGCCGAACAGTAGAAGCCGCCTGCGTCTATGGCGAAGTCGGACGTAGGCTGAAGCGCGTAGATCAGGATGGGCGTGTCGGCTTCGCTCGGTTCCGTGGCCTTGTTGTAGAACTTGAGATAGCGGACCGACGCGGCGGCGTTGTAGCCGGAGAGGCGATGAAGGTCTCCAGCAGCAGCCTTGACGATAGTGGCGTTGACCGAGGCCGCAGCAGAGGGCAGCAACGAGGATGAGGCGGGACGGCTATCCGCCCTCCAGCCGGTGCCGTCCGCCTTGTACTGATAGGCTCTGGTGTCCAGCCCGACCGTAGCCGCAGAAACCAACGTGACGACAGTGGCCGCCGCGATGCCCGCCGGGGTCCCGCCGGTGTAGAGAGCCACGGCGATGTTGCCCCGGCTGTCGGCCTGAAGAACTGTCTGGTCGCCGTTGTCGTACGTCGGGCGCGTGGTGTTGAACTTGCCACCGACGGGGATCGGATTGGCCGTGGCCGCCGCACCGTCGGCCGCCGCACCCGCAGTGGTCGTTGGAAGCGGGTTGGTCGCGCTGACCGGCGTCTGGTTCTTGCGGTCGGTGTCTTGCGTGTAAATCATGCCCATGTCGCAACGGCTCCGGCGCGGGTTTCCATGCCGCCCACACTGCGGGAGCTGCGCCAGCAGGAAAGGGCCGATAACGGGAGAAACAGGGGCCGATTACGGGGCCGCCGGAACTCAGGCCCGCGCCCTTTTTACCGTGCGGGAAAACTCAGGCTCGGCGAGATCAACGACCGCCTCCGCGCAACCCATTGGCTAGTCGAACAGCAGTCGAACCACGGCGGCGACATAGGCGGCGGCGTCATGCTCCCGAAGGTGGGCGATGATCGCCGGGAACTCAGCCGGGTCAATGTCCGGGGTCTCGCCGTCCCCCGTCTCGTCTGGGTCACAGGTCACGCAGCGTCTCCCGGCACATTTTGACGAGAGCCCGAACGCTTCCCCTCGCCGCGATGGTCTGTTGCGTCCAGCGTCCCCGGACGTAGTTTCCGTTCGCCTCGCCGCGCGGTGCTCCGGGGCTCTTGCCTCCGTGCATCCGGCAACGTCGCTTCCCCTTGATCGCTGGCGACTGGCAGGGCGTCCCCGCGCGCGTTCTCGCCCCACACCGGCAAGCCCTGCGGAGGCGCATAACCAAGGGCTCCGCCAGCGGGTGCATGGGGTTGTTGGAGATAATCGGGGACGATTCCCCCCTGACCCCCAGCTTTGAAGACGGTTTGGGTTCTCGCATCGACATAGACGTGTCGGACCTCAACTTGCTGTTTCCCTCCGGTGCGGAGCTTGTGCAGGGCTTCGGCCTGCGCCGTGAACGTCCGCATGGTGGCGTTCATCATCCGGGTGTGCTCGCTCAGTTCTTCCCGGTCATCGGCGCGAGCGGCATGACGGCTCAATGTCATGGTGGCGTTGTGCGCGGCGGCCATCTGTAGGATCAGCGCGGCCTCAACGGCGTTCGTCGGCTGCATGTCGCTCACGAACGCTAGGGCGCACTCTACCGCTTGGCCGAAAGCCTGTGCCGAAGCCTCGTCATGCGGCTTGGTTGGCGACCATCCGCCATTGAGTGCGCCGACCAGCAGGAAGCTACCAGCCCGAGGGTCGTTGACCCCGAGAGATTCCACCAGCGCGGCGGTCCAAATGTTCGTATCGTTATGGGACGACGTTACTGACACCCATCCCGCGTCGGTCCATGCGCCCTCCATGAACGGCAACGCCGACCGGCTTGCGGCGCGGGTGTCACGCTCATCAATCACCCGCCTTGCGGCGGCCTTGCCCTCCGTCGCCTCCCGTTCCGAGGGGTCGGGCTTCCCCGGTTTGGCCGGGGCCTTCGCCTTGGTCATGCGGGGCCTCCGCTGCATTGGTGGCGGGTTTCCATGCCGCTGAGTTTGACGGGGCCTAGCCAGCGGGAAAGGCCCTCTATCGGGAGTTTGCGGGTCCGATCAGGCTGCATGGCGCTCGCCCTCCGCTTCGGCTTCCGTCGCTGCGATCTCTCCGCTTGCCGCCAGAGCTATCGTTCCGAGCGCTTCAATCTGCCGGTCAACCTGATCTCGCATGGCGATCAGCGAGCCCCGAGCGGCCACGGCTATCTGTTGCCAATGTTCCATCGGGCCGGTCGGGACGGATCCGGACTCTACCAGATCGTTCATCGCCTCCAGCGCCGTGGCCGCGTAGAGGGCGCGTGACATTCCTAGGCGAGCCCTGTTGGCGTCCGTTCGTTGAAGCTCGCTATAGGTGATCGAGGCCTTGACCGTCTCGTTGCGCTTCTCCCCGTTCACCATCCGAGGTCCGCGCGCCTGTTTGCGGAGGTCCCGGGTCATGCGGCTTCCCCCCTTTCGGCTAGTAGGGCAGGCGGGACGGTGCAGCCTTCCTCGCCGGGGCGGGGACCCCAATCCGCTGATTTCCAGAACCGCCCGTTGCTTTCACGGTGCCGGGCGAGCCGCTCGCGCCACACGTCTTCAATATCGACCACGATGGCGGGGCCGCTCGTCTCCCGGTCTGCCGCCCATGTGCCTTCAATCAGCTTGAGGAAGCCCGCCGGGCTTGCGACGTAATCAATCCCTGCCTTCCACTTGCGGTCATTTTCTCCGCAGCAGAACCGGGACCGCTCGACAGCTTGGACGGCCTTCGCCCAGCCATCCGGGCCATGATCGGCGAGGCGGGCGGCAATGGACTTCTCCCGCTTGTCGTTCAGGCCGAGACAGCGGGGAAGTCCGGCGCGGACTGCAGCCTCATTCCAAACCCGGACAGCCTCTGAGACCCCCGAACCCGAAGGGGTAGGGGTTTCTTTCTCTATCCTCTTCTTCTTAGAGGCACTTTTGGACCCGCCAGCTTCGGCCGATTTACTGTTTTCGTTGGCGTTTTGGAGCGCGCTATCAGTTACGTCCGCCGTAGCTATCGGCAATGTTCGGCCTAGGTCCGGCGTAAGTAGGTCGCTAGTTGGTAGTCCTAGCTCTTGCTGAACACGGTCATTGACGAGCCATTCCCCATCATCATCCGCGACCGCGACCAGCTTCCCGGTCTCGATCAAACGCGTCCGAAGGCGGCTCGTCACGCGGGGATCGGTGCCGAGGATATTGGCGAGGTTCCACTTGTTGTCGCGGATCGGGCCGCCTTGGTCGTACATGGTGTCCAGGAACGTCGTGTAGGCCCCTCGCTCCTCAAGCGAGAGCGGGCGGTACCCATTGAGGGCGTTGCCATGCCAGCGCTTGTGCCAAGGGCGCGTCTTGGCGTGGCCCAGCTTCGTGATCGGGGTTGCGGTCATCGGCGTTCCCCCGGATTGGAGATCGCGTCAAAGGCGGCCTCATACTCCTGAACGTCCGTCCCGATGGACCCTTGCCGGACCTTGGCGCAGATCACGTCTAGCCGGGTGCGACAGCCATAGAAGGCCATTTCCCATTCTGCCCGGCCCGGCTTGCCAATCGGCACCTCCGCCCGCTCCAGATAGTAGGCTTCCCGGTAGGGAAACAGGACCACGTTGGCGTCCTGTTCAATGGTCCCTGACTCCCGCAGATCGGCCATCGTGGGGCGCTTGTCCTCGCGCTGCTCAACCTGACGCGAGAGTTGCGACAGCAGGACGATGCAGATTTGGGCGTCCCGAGCGAGTTGCTTAAGCTCGCGTGTCATCTGACCGATAACGGCGGCGTCGTTCCGGCCGTCGGACCGGGGGCGGCGCATGAGTTGCAGGTAGTCGATAGCGACAGCCCGCAGCTTGCCCTTGCGCTTCCAAGCCCACACCGCCTTACGAACGTCGTCCACAGACACGCTTCCCCGGCAGTCGATCAGCAGGTTTGACGGGATGGCGTCCGCAGCTTCGATCAGCCCCACCAGCCGGTCAGCCTTCACCAACCCCTTGTGCAGGGCGTCCGTCTCGACCGGCGCGGCTTCATCAATCGAAAGCTCCGAAACCGCCCGCTCCGACACTTCCGCGTCGTCCATTTCGAGAGAGAACACGCCGAACAGATCCCCGGGTTGATTGCGGGCGGCCCCATACATGGCCGAGCGCATCAAGGCGGTCTTGCCCATCGACGGGCGGCCGCCGATGACCAGCAAGCAGCCGGGAACCAGACCGCCTAGGCGACGGTCGAAGCAGTGCAGACTCGTAGCGGCCCCGCGCATCCGCCCCGCCTTTTGGTCCGCGACTTTTTCCGCCAGCATCGCCAGCGCAGAGGAGCGGGCGTCAATCGCCGTCGTCGGCTCCGGTGCAGCCTCGCATGCTAGGGCCTCAAGCTGCCCCTTGAGACGGGACAGGACTTCGGTTGCCGGGCCGTCGTCGCTGAACGCCTCGCCACATAGCCGCGCCATTTCACGGCGGGCATATTGGTCGGTCACGATGGCCGCGTGATCGACAATGGCCGGGGTGATCGGCGCTTGGTCCATAAGGGTCACGAGCTGGTGAAACCCTCCCAGCGCCTCGACCGCTTCCGGGGCCGCATCCTTCACGGTCACAGCGTCAACCCGCTTGCCGTCCGCCCGCAGCTTGTCGATGGCCCCGGCGATGGCGCTAAATGCGGGCTCTCCGAAGTGGTGGGGTGCTAAATGTGGGGCCAGACGGTGCGCCGCGTCCGCGTCCAACAGCATGACGCCGATAGCGGCCTGTTGCGCCTCAAGCCATGCGTCGGACTGCGGAGCCGTGGTGTAGCTGGACGCGAGCGCATGAAGGCTCTGAGCGGTCATGCGTCGTCACCGCCGATCAAGCCCATCGACCGGGCGAGGCTTTCCGCCTCACTGAGGGCGAGCGCTAGGGTCGGCAGTTGGGAGAGCGGAACGGCCACTCCGCCTCGCGGCATACGCACCCGAGCGGGTGTCTCTGGGGGCCAGTAGACGCGGAGATCCAAGACGGGCTCCCCCCGCTCTTCGGTCAGAATGGCGCGCAGTTCGCAGTCGCGCGGCAGGGGGATTGTCGCAATGGTTCGCATCGGAGGCGCGGTCATTGGCTGTCCCCCTTGATCCAGAGGGAGAGGGCGATAAGCAGCGCGGCGAGGATGGCGACGAACGCCGCCAGTTGGTGGCGAAGCGGCAGGCGACCATCGTTGGCTTGAGCTCGAAGGCCCCGGATGATCGTAGAGGTTTGAGCCTTCACTCCACAGCCGGGCGTGGTGTTAGGGTAGGTCAATGCGCCGCTCCCATGATCGAGGGCAGCGTGTCCGCACGCCTGAACCAATCAGCAGCCTGTTGAGCGTAGAGGGCAGCGACCCGATGCAGGACAGCCCCGGCGTCGGGGTTAGTGAGTGCGGATTGCCGATGACGGACGGCGGCGGCGTTGAGTTCGTTCGCCGTGTGCAAGGCGGCGTCACGGGTCTTGGGGTTGAAGAGGGGACAGGAGCCCGTCCCTTGAGTTTCGGTCCGGCTCCCGCTACGTTGTTCCTTGTCCTCGCCAGACAAATGAACGACCGAGAGGCCTGCCCGCGTTGCCCGCGTGGCGGGCTTTTCACTGTGCGTCATGTTTCAAGCGCCCCCCGTCTTGCGAGCGGCGACGAAAGCGCGGCGGAAAATAGCGATACGGGCGGCTTGCTGGCGACGGGCAGACCCGAAGCCTTGGCGAGCGGCGGCGATGAAGCGCCGCAGTTTGTTGGCGTCCAGACGCATCATGCGGCCTCCGCGCGAGAGGCGAACCACGCATCGACCACGGGAGCCGGGAAGGCGACGCGGTTTGGCGTGAGGCGAACCGGCGGCGCAATCTCGCCCCGTTCGATCATGTTGTAGACTGTTTGTCGGCAGAGCGTGGTTCGCTCGCAGAACTGAGGGATAGAGACAAACCGGGGGGTTTCGTCCGCCATCAGGTGCGTTCCTTGTCACCGGTTCGGCGTGTTTGCCCCCGGTTCGACAAGGAAGATGGCGGAGGGTTCAGCGGCCCGCGCCGGGGCACAGAACAGAACCCGAACCTTTCAGAACTGAGCCCCTACTTTTCGCCCGCCCGTTTTCGCTTCGGAAGCTTACCGGTCCGCTCCCATTCCCGCAGGGTTTCCAGCACCTGAGTAGGGCTAGGCGAGTGAATAGAGGCGTCGTTGTCGATAACGCTAGCTATTTGGGCCGTCGCCCGGTGCGGGAAGGTCTGACGGTGACGGCGAGCGAGGGCGAGCGCCGGTTCATGCCACGCGGTCTTTTCGAGATTCCGCTTTCGGATGGCGTCCGACCGGCCTTGCTTCGCCTTCTCCGCTTTCCCGGCAACGTCGAACAATCCAGCTTCATCAAGGGTCAGCATCCCGGCGCGATAGCCGATTGCCAACGACAGGTTGAGGCTCTTGAAATCGACAGCGCTAGGAGCGAGGTCGCGGTCTGCCAAAGCCCGCCAATGGTCAAACAGGGTGCAGATCATCCCGAGTAGCTCAGCGGCCATGTGTGCGCGGGAGCCGGGCGCTTGTCGTTCGGCCAGTGCGAGGGCTGGCGGCCATAGGGCGTCTAGATACTGTTCATTGGTCAGCGTCCCGCGCGTGACCCCCAGCGTTATTCCTTCCTCCGCCAACGTGAACACCGTCGCCATCGCCGTCCGAACCAGCGCGGCAACCATGCCCTCGCCGGGGTCGCGCTCACGCGCCTCAGCTACCTCCGCAGCCGTGGGGCGTATGGCTTCTTTCAGATCAGCGATGCTCAATGCGCGGCCTCCCGCATGGGCGTAACGTTTGAGGCGCGCTCGCGCTCCCCGACGATTTCAAGCAGCAGGTTTTCCCAAGCCTCTAGGGCTCGCCGCTTCTCGGTTAGATATTCGTTGGCGTCATAGTGGAGCATCGACACGGAAGCCCCGCCGCCCGCGTCCGACCCGTGGCCCAGCACCTTGGACCGGATGAACGGAGAGACGCCCAGCCGTTCGCCGGTCATCAGCGTTGAGCCCGTGCGGCGCAGATCGTGAACCGTCACGCCCTCGATACCCGCGACGGGCCGCAGCTTGGCTAGGGCGTGGGTCAGGCTATCCGCCGTGATGGCCGAATGAACGTCAGACGGGGAGGGGAACACGACCGTTAGCGGCTCATTGGTGCGGAGCGCGGCCAAGGCAATGGCCTCGCGTATCAGGCTCAGGGCGTGGGGTGGGAGAGGAACGCGGTGCGGCTTGTCGGCCTTCATCCGCTCGCCCGGTATCAGCCACGCGGCCCCGTCTAGGTCCAGCTCGGATAGGGCCATGCCCGCGACCTCGCTCCGGCGCTGCAAGAGCAGGGCGCAGAGCTGCAAGGCAATGGCGACAGGGCGACCGACATAGACCGGTTCGCCCTCCGCATCCTTGAGGTTCGTAGGTTCGCGCAGGACCGGCCACACCGCCTTAAGCTCAGCATCCGTCCAGATGCGTTGCCGGGGCTTGGAGTCGTGGAAGGTGTCGAAGCCCATAGCCGGGTTGACTGGCAATAGTTCCTCCGCAATCGCGAAGTTGAAGGCTTGGCGGATGATCGCGTGAACGCGGTTGGTCTGTGCCCCTATCCCGGCGTCAATCATCCCGCGCAGCAGGGCCTTAACCGTGGCCCGCTTCACGTCCACGACGGCCAGCTTACCGATGACGGGGCGGATATGCCGATCAGTCAGCCGCTTCTCATAAGCGATGGTCGAAGCGCGCTTCTTCTTCTTCTTCGGTTTCCACTCGCCCGAGGCGCAAGCCTTCTCGTATGCGTCCAGCAGATCGCCAACGGTGCGGATGGTCAGGGACTGAGCCTCCGCCCTGACCTGACGCTTTGCGGCGGCAGGGTCCGCGCCATTGTCTATGTCGGCTTTCAGACTGGCGGCCCTCTGGCGAGCGGCCTTGAGGCTCATAGTCGCCGCATCGCCGAACTTGAACCGGCGAGCCTCGCCCTTGGCGTTCCGGTAGCGCAGCACCCACGACTTCACGCCAGCGTCCGTGACCCTCAGCCACAGCCAAGGGGTTCCGGTGTCGCTTAGCTCTAGCCGCTTGCCCGGTTCGGCCTTCGCCGCCTTGACCGCGCTATCGGTCAGAAAGACCCGCGCCATGATTGTTCCCGTCGCCAGACGTTCGGACTTATTCGGACAAGTTGTCCGAATATCCGGGCGGCCTGTGTCCCCGAACCGAAGCGGGGGACACAAAACACCTTGCTAGCTATGTGCGCTGATTGACCGGGATAGACAATAGAGCCCGCCAGCACAGGAGATTATAGACGGGGATGGATGCCCTTGGATCGGGGGATAAGGGCTTTCCTAAAGCCGAGGTCGCAGGTTGGAGTCCTGCCGGGGTCGCCATCCCCCACTGCACCGCTTCTGCACCGGGCCTGCGTGCAACCTCCTCCCGGTCCCCCGCACGTCTGGACCCCGCCGCGCGACAACGGCGGCCTCGAAAGGGGAGGCGGTTCATGCTGCGAAGTCATCCATTCACCCGCGCGTCCTTCTGGCTGAAGGTCGGCGTCGGCGTCCTGCTGGCCGGTCTGGCCGATGCGCTGTTCTTCATCCATCCGGCCGGGGCCACGCTCGGGGCCTTCGCCCTGGCCTGGGGGATCGGCGTTGTCTTCGTCCGACCCGGCCTGGCCCGCGACCCCCGCGCCCTCTTCGCCATGGCCGCCGCTGTGCTGCTGGCCCTCGTGCTGGTCGATCGCCCCGGTCCGCTGGCGTGGGCGCTGTTCGGCCTGATGTTGAGCGTCGCCGTCCTGTCTGCGCGGGTGCGGGCGGGCGATTCGGTGTGGCGCTGGGCCCAGCGGTTGATCGTGCACGGCGTCGTCTCCGCGGTCGGTCCGGTGATCGATCTCGTCCGGCTGACCCGCCCGCGCCGCCGCAGCCGGCGGGGCGGGCTGTCGCTGTGGACCCTGGTTAAGATGCTGGTCCTGCCCCTCATCGGCGGGGCGGTCTTCCTGATGCTGTTCGCCAGCGCCAATCCGCTGATCTCCGACGCCCTCGACCAGGTCCGCCTGCCCGCCTTCTCGGTGGAGACCATCCTCCGCGCCTGGTTCTGGGGCCTTGTCCTGCTGACGGTCGGCGCGACGTTCAGGCCGCGCTGGCGGCGCAAGCTGATCGCCCTGCCGTCCTTCGCGGGGGCCCGGATGCCGGGCGTGACCGGGGCCTCGATCACCCTGTCGCTGGTCGTGTTCAACGCCCTGTTCGCCCTGCAGAACGGCCTCGACCTGGCCTTCCTGTGGAGCGGTGCAGAGCTTCCGGAGGGCGTGACGCTGGCGGAGTACGCCCACCGCGGGGCTTATCCGTTGATCGCCACCGCCCTGCTGGCCGGCCTGTTCGTGCTGGTCGCGCTGCGGCCCGGCTCGGAGACGGCGAAAAGGCCGCTGGTCCGCGCCCTGGTCGTGCTCTGGGTCGGCCAGAACATGCTGCTGGTGGCCTCCAGCCTGCTGCGGACCGCCGACTATATCGAGGCCTACGCCCTGACCCGCTTCCGCATCGCCGCGATGATCTGGATGGTCCTCGTCGCCGCCGGCCTGCTGCTGATCCTCTGGCGGATGCTGCGTGGCAAGGACGGGCACTGGCTGATCGACGCCAACGTCCGCCTGATGCTGGTCGTGCTGGCGGCGGTCAGCACGGTCGACCTGGGCGCGGTCGCCGCCGCGTGGAACGTCCGTCACGCCCGCGAGATCGACGGCACGGGCGCGGAACTGGATCTCGACTATCTCCGCTTCCTCGGCGCCCCGGCGCTGGTCTCGCTGGTCGAGCTGGAGCAGACCGCCCGCGACCCGGAGCTGCGGGACCGCGCCGCCGCCGTGCGGGCCGAACTTCACGCCGACGTCCGACGCCGGCAGTCGGACTGGCGTGTCTGGACCTGGCGCGACGCGCGCCGGCTGGAGCGGATCGAGGCGCTGACGAGGGATCGCCCCCTCATGGGACCGCGGCCCGGACCCCGCGACCGGGAGGGTCGGCCCGGGTCGCTCCCGGCGCCGGTTCCGGTCCTCTCGGGACAAGCCTTTCCGGTCCAGCCGTTGACCTCGAGACCGGGAGCCTGAACATGACCGCCATGCAGCGCACCGTCCTTGTGGTCGACGACGACCCGCACATCCGCGACCTGTTGACCTTCGCGCTGCAGAAGGCCGGCCTCGCCACGCGCGAGGCGGCGGACGGCGAGGCGGCGCTGGCCGATATCGCCGCCCACGCCCCCGATCTGGTGGTGCTGGACATCAACATGCCGCGCATGGACGGGATCGAGGTCTGCCGCCGCATCCGCGCCCGGAGCGACCTGCCGGTGCTGTTTCTGTCGTCGCGCGACGACGAGATCGACCGGGTGCTGGGCATCGAGCTCGGGGCCGACGACTATGTGGTCAAGCCGTTCAGCCCGCGCGAGGTCGTGGCCCGCGTCGCCGCCATTCTGCGCCGCACCGCGCGCACGCCGCCCGTCGAGCCGTCAGGGATGCTGACCCATGGCCGCCTGACGCTCGACGCCGACGGCTGGCGGGCCCGCTGGAACGGCGCCGAGGTGCCCCTGACGGTGACCGAGTTCAGCATCGTGCGGGTGCTGGCCGACGGCCCGCGCCGGGTGTTCAGCCGCGACGCCATCATCGATCGCGTCCATGGCCCCGGCTTCGCCATGACCGACCGCACCATCGACAGCCACGTCCGCAACCTGCGCATCAAATTCGCCGCCGCCGGCGGGACCGACGTGGTCGAGACCCGCGCCGGGGTCGGCTACCAGCTCGGACCCTGCCTCGGCGGACCGGCGTGATCGGCCGCCTGCGCGCCTGGCTCCGGGCGCACTGGCCGGCGCTGAGGCTGCGCACCATCCTGCTGTCGGTGCTGCTCTTCGCGGCCATCCTGCCGGGGATCAGCGCCATCTTCCTCAGGGTCTACGAGAACACCCTGGTGCGCCAGACCGAGGCGGAACTGGTCGCCCAGGCCGCGACCCTCGCCGCGACCGCGGAAACCTTCTGGCCGGGCGCGCCCGTCTTCGACCCGGACGCCGTCCGCCGCGACGCGCCCGGCTACTACCGGCCCGAGCCGGCCACGATCGACCTGGGCTCGACGCCGGTGCTGCCGGCCCGTCCCTCGCCCGGCGCGCCCCGGGCCCCGGCCGATCCCGCCGCCGTCATCGTCAGCGAGCGGCTGGCGCCGGTGATGGAGCGCACCAGCCAGACCACCCTGGCCTCGATCATCTTCCTCGATCGCTCGGGCGTCGTGGTCGAGGGTTTTGGCGAGGGAGGCAGCTGGCGCGACCTCCCGGAGATCCGCGCCGCGCTCGCCGGCCGTGCGCAGACGGTGCTGCGGCGCAACGATTCCTACCATCCGCGCTATTCGATGGAATGGCTCAGCCGCGCCTCCGCCCTGCGCATCCACCACGCCCGGCCGGTGGTCGTCGGCGGCGAGGTGAGGGGGGTGATCCTGACCTCCCGCTCGCCCCGCGCCCTGTTCCGCGGCATCTACCAGGACCGCATCAAGATCGGGCTCGGCGCCGGGGGCACCCTGGCGCTGATCGCCCTGCTCGCCGTTCTGGTCTCGCGCGGCATCGCCCGGCCCATCGAGGCGCTCAGCCGCGCCGCCCGCGACGTCACCTCCGGCGCCGGCTCGCTGCCGCCGCCCCCGGCCACGGCGGCGGTCGAGATCCGCACCCTGTACGAAGACTTCGGCCGCATGGCCGAGGCCGTCGAGCGGCGCTCCCGCTACCTGCGCGACTTCGCCGCCGCCGTCAGCCACGAGTTCAAGACCCCGCTGGCGGGGATACAGGGCGCGGTCGAACTGCTGCAGGACCACGGCGACGGCATGGAGCCCGCCCAGCGCCGCCGCTTCCTCGACAATATCGCCGCCGACGGCCGCCGGCTCTCCGCCCTCGTCACGCGCCTGCTGGATCTGGCCCGGGCGGATATGGCCCGTCCCGAGGCCGGGCTGGCGGTCGACCTCCGCCCCGCCCTGAGAAAGGCCGTGGACGCGCGGGCTCCGGACCTGAACGTCGACCTCGTCCTGCCGGACGATCTGCCGCCGGTCGCCGCCCCCGCCGCCACGCTGGAGATGGTCGTCTCGACCCTGCTTGAGAACAGCCGTCAGGCGGGCGCCACCACGGTGCGGATCGAGGCGCGCGAGGCCGGCGAACTGGTCATGCTGACCGTCAGCGACGACGGTCCCGGGGTCGCCCCCGCCGACGCCCGGCGCATCTTCGAACCCTTCTTCACCACCCGGCGGGGCGAGGGCGGGGCTGGTCTGGGCCTGTCGATCGCCCGCGCCCTGCTCGCCGCCAACCAGGCCACCCTCGACTTGCGGCCCTCCGATCGGGGAGCGGTGTTCGAGCTCGGCTTTCCCGCCGCCGGAGCCGCACCGCCCGCGACCTGAAATTTCTTGGAAGCCCTTGGGAACAATCCCGTTTCATCCCGGTTGACCCGCGCCGAGCGCGGGAGGGCTCGCCCGGCATGCGCGGGGTCTCCGCGCCGGGGCGTGGACCATGCGGGTATTGGTGACGGGAAGCTCGGGCTTCGTCGGCAAGGCGCTGATGCGGGAGCTCCAGGCGAACGGGCACGAGGCCATGGGCTTCAGCCGGCAGGCGAGGGACGGCCGCACCCTGGTCGGCGACCTGCTGAATCCGGATTCCATCGCCAGGGCCCTCGGCGAATTCCGGCCTGAGGTCGTCTTCAATCTCGCGGCCGAGACCGATCTCAAGGGCGTGGCGAAGGGCGGCTATGCGGCCAACACGGCGGGGGTCAGGAACCTGCTGGACGCCCTGGCCCACGCGCCGTCGGTCAGGCGGGTGATCTGGGCCTCGTCACAGCTGGTCTGCAAGCCGGGCAAGACCCCGGCCCACGACACCGATTACGATCCCGAAGGCGGCTACGGCGAGAGCAAGGTCCTGGCCGAAAAGATGATCCGGTCCCGCAACGGCGGCGGCAAGGAATGGGTGATCTTCCGCTCAACGACCATCTGGGGGCCGGGCATGAGCGAACACTACGCCGCCGTCCTCGGCATGATCCGCCGCGGCCTGTATTTCCATGTCGGCGGCCGGCCGCTGATGAAGTCCTACTCCTACATCGAGAACCTGGCCGAACAGCTCGTGACCCTCGCGACGGCCTCGGCCAACCAGGTGCATGGCCGCACCTTCTATCTGGCCGACAGCGACCCGATCGATCTGCGCGACTGGGCCCGGGGCTTCGCCAAACGATTCCACAAGCCCATTCCGACCATGCCCACGCCGCTGGCGAGGTCGCTGGCCCTGACGGGCGATATCCTGACGAGGCGCGGCGTCCGCTTTCCCCTGACCAGTCAGCGGCTGGACAATATGCTGACCGAGTACGTCTACGACGTCGGCCCGATCGAGGAGGTCCACGGCCGCACCCGCATCGACATGGAAGAGGGCATCGAGCGAACGGCCCGCTGGTATCTTGAGCGCGACGGCGGAAGCGCCGCTCACTGACCCCGGCGGATCAGCGCCACTTCGACCCCTCGCCGTGCTTGCCGATGCTCTCGAACTCGGGCGGCGCGGCCTTGTGGACATACTGTTCGGACACCAGCCAGCCTTTCAGCGGCCGCAGCACGCCGAGGCAGCCGACCACCAGCAGCGGCATGGTGACGACCATGTGCACCCAGATCGGCGGGTGCACCGTGAACTCGAACCACATGAACAGCGCCATGCCGACCACGCCGACCAGGCTCATGCCGAAGAAGGCCGGGCCGTCGGCGGGCTCGGCGAAGCTGTAATCGAGCCCGCATTCGGGGCAGGCGTCGCGAATGGTCAGATAGCCCCTCAGCAACGGCCCCTTGCCGCACCGCGGGCAGCGGCAGCGCAGGCCGGTCGACAGCGTGTTGAGACGGGGATAGTCCGGGTCGGTCACGGCGTGTCCTCGATGGGATGGCCCGGATGTCGGCCTCGGCGGCGGCCGGTGCAACCGGCGTCATTGTCGCGGGGAACGCGGGGGCAAGCGCGACCGTTCCGGGTCCATGACCGAAACCCTGAGCCCGGCCTTGCCGAATGATATCGAGGCCTCGATCGAGCGCGTGCTGAAGGCCGCCGGCGATCGCGGCGTCACCCTCGCCACCGCCGAGAGCTGCACCGGCGGGCTGATCGCCTCCGTCCTGACCGACGTGGAGGGACGGTCGCACGTCTTCGAGCGCGGCTATGTGGTCTACACCGACGACGCCAAGGCCGACGAACTGGCGGTGCCGCTGCGGCTGATCGAGCAGAACGGGGCCGTCTCCGAACCCGTGGCCCGGGCCATGGCCGAGGGCGCGCTGCGGTCTTCCGGCGCCGGCGTGGCCATCGCCGTCACCGGGTTCGCCGGTCCCGCCGGTCCGGACGACGAGCCGGGCCTGGTTCACTTCGCCCTGGCCGCGGCCGAGGCGCCGACGGTGCACGAGGAGCATCATTTCGGCGATCGCGGGCGCGGGCCGGTCCGGCTGGAATGCCTGCGGACGGCGATGCGCATGCTGGAGCGCGCGGTCACCAACCGTTAACCGCGTTTAAAGGCGGCTCGCGCGAGGGTGCGCGCGCATGTCCGGGGCCACCTCAAAGCGTATCCTGCGAACCACCGTCGCCGCCGCCGCGGCCGGCGCGGTCGTCTTCGCGCCCCTGGCGCCGCTGGCCCAGGAGGCCGGCGCCGCGCTGGACCCGATCAGCATCCGGATCGGCGCCAACGCCGAGTTCACCCGCATCGAGTTCGCGGGTGTTGTCGGCTCCCGCTCCCGCGTGCGTCGCGAGGGCGATCAGGTCATCGTCCGCATTGGCTCCACCGCCGCGCCCGACGTTTCGCGCCTCAAGGTCGATCCGCCGAAGGGCGTGGTCCGGGTCGAGACCCGCGCGGTCCAGGGCGCCACCGAACTGGTCCTGACCCTCGCGGCCGGCGCCGACGCCCGCTCGGGCGTCGCCGACGGCGCCGTCTATCTGAACCTCTACGCCGAGGCTCCGGCCGCTCCGGCCGGTTCGGCCGCCCGCACCGTGCCGGTCGTCGCCCAGGCCTCCGCGGGCAAGGTCACCCTGGCCTTCCGGTGGCCGGTCCCCGTCGGCGCCGCCGTGTTCCGGCGCGGCGAGGCGGTGTGGATCGTGTTCGACACGCCGGCACGGCTGGACATGTCCGGCGCCACGCAGCTGGGCCCCGCCTCGGACGCGCACTGGACCGCCGGGCCCGACCACGTCGCCATCCGCGTCGCCGCCCCCGCCAACGCCCCGGTCTCGGCCGCCGCCGACGGCTCGACCTGGACCGTGTCCATCGGCGGACCGCCCGTCGCCGTCGAAGGCGTGCGCATCGACCGCGACGACACGGGCAAGCCCGTCCTCATCGCCCGCATGGCCGGGGCGACCCGGGCGATCTGGCTGACCGATCCGCTGGTCGGCGACCGCTTCGCCGCCGTCACCGCCCTGGCGCCCGGCAAGGGCTTCGCGGATCGCCGCCGGACGGTCGATCTGGCGCTCCTGCCGACCGCCCACGGCCTCGCGGTGGAGACCGCCGCCGCCGATCTGGCCGTCCACGCCGACGGCGATCTGGTCACCCTCAGCCGGCCCGGCGGCCTGACCCTGTCGTCGCCGTCCGCCGGACTGGACGCCGCCGCCGTCGACGGCGGCGCCCCGGTCCGGGCCCGCCATCCCGGCCTGATCCTCAGCCAGTGGGCCGACGTGGGCCACGCCGGCTTCCCGGCCCGCTATCGCCAGCTCCAGGACGCCGCCGCCCTTGAGGCCAATGCGGCCGGCGAGGATCCGCGCGCGCCCGTCGAGGCCCGCTTCGCCTTCGCCCGGTTCCTCGTGGGCTCCGGCCTCGGCTATGAGGCCATCGGCGTGCTCAACGCCATCGTCGCCAAGGCCCCGAACATGGCCGGCGAGCCCGAACTGCGCGGCCTGCGGGGCGCCGCCCGCGCCTCGATCGGCCGCTTCGAGGAGGCCGGGGGCGACTTCGCCTCCGCCGCCGTCGCCGGCGATCCCGCCTCCGCCGTCTGGCGCGGCTACATGGCCTCGGCGGCGGGCGACCATGCCGCGGCCCGCCAGGCCTTCGCCGCCGGGGCCAAGGCGGTCGACGCCTTCCCGACGGCCTGGCGCGCCCGCTTCGGCGCGGCCCACGCCCTGTCGGCGCTGGAGACCGGCGATCTCGAGGCCGCCCGGTCGCTGCTGGCCTACAGCTTCAGCCAGAACGCCCCCGCCGCCGACCAGCTGACCGCCCGCCTCGTCCAGGCCCGGCTGTTCGAGCTGGACGGACAGTCGGATCGCGCCCTGGCGGTCTACACCGCGATCGGCCGCGCGCCGCGCGACGCCGTCGCCGTCCCCGCCAGGCTCGCCGTGGTCCGCCTGTCGCTGGCCAGGGGGGCGATGAAGCCCGACGCCGCCGCCGCGGCCCTCGAGAGCCTGCGCTGGCGCTGGCGCGGCGACGCCACCGAACTGGCCGTGATCCGTCAGCTGGGTCAGCTGTATCTGTCGCAGGGCCTGTACCGAGAGGCTCTGACCGCCCTGAAGGGCGCCGGCCCCGGGCTGAACAGGCTCGACGAGGCCGCCGACATCCAGGCCGACCTCGGCGCCGCCTTCCGCATGCTGTTCCTTGAGGGCGGCGCGGACGGGCTCCAGCCGGTGCAGGCGCTCGGCCTGTTCTACGATTTCCGCGAACTGACCCCGATCGGCGCGGACGGCGACGAGATGGTCCGCCGCCTCGCCCGCCGGCTGGTCGATGTCGACCTGCTCGACCAGGCCGCCGAACTGCTCAAATACCAGGTCGACAACCGGCTGGAGGGCGTCGCCAAGGCGCAGGTCGCCACCGATCTGGCCACCGTCTATCTGATGGACCGCCAGCCCGAGGCCGCCCTGCAGGCGATCTGGGGCTCCCGCACCACCCTGCTGCCGACGCCGCTGAACGCCGAGCGCCGCGCGCTTGAGGCCCGCGCCCTGGCCGGCCTCGGCCGCTACGACCATGCACTGGAGGTGCTCGGCGCCGACGCCAGCCCGGAGGGCCGCGACGTCCGCGCCGAGGTGCTGTGGAAGCAGGAGAAATGGGCTGAGGCCGCCGCCCTCTACGAAGCGCGCCTCGGCGACCGCTTCAGGAATCCGGCCGCGCTGAGCGTCGACGAGGAGGCCCGGCTGATCCGCGCCGGCGTCGGCTATTCGCTGGGCCGGGACGCCGGCGCCCTGACGCGCCTGTCGCGCAACTACCGCCCCTTCGTCGCCGGGGCGCGGGGGAAGTCGGCCCTGGCCATCGCGCTGGACGCGGGGGAGGGCGACGGTCCCTCCGCCGGCGACTTCGCCGCCCTGACCGCCTCGGCCGACACCTTCGCCGGATGGGTCTCGGCCATGAAGGCCGAGCTCAGACAGAAAACGGGCGGGAACCGACCCGCGGCCCCCGCCCGTCCTCAAGCATCCAACTGATCCGCTCATCCCGGCCTTCGCCGGGGTGAGCGGGTATCGGGTGGGTCTTACTTGTTGACCGCGTCCTTGAGCGGCTTCGACACGCGGAAGCGCACGGCCTTGGAGGCGGCGATCTTGATGGTCGCGCCGGTGGCCGGGTTGCGGCCTTCGCGGGCGGCGCGGGCGGCGGTGTCGAACACGCCCAGGTTCGAGATGCGAACATCGCCGCCCGAGGTCAGCGACTTCTGAATGTTCTCGACGATGGCGGCCAACACCTTGCCGGCGTCGGCTTGCGAGACGCCCGCGTCCTTGGCGACGGCGGCGATGAGTTCGGCTTGAGTGGTCATTGTGGGTCGTTTCCCGATTGAAGCTCGCCCCCCAATTCAAGGGCGATGACGGATGGATTGACGCCGCTTTTTCTTCCCTTGGCAAGCGACTTTGCCGTTCAAACCCCCACGGGCTGGGGATTTAACCGCTTCCGGACGCCCTCTGGAAGCTCTCGACGAGGCTCCCGGCGACCAGTCTCCAGCCGTCCACGAGCACGAAAAAGATCAGCTTGAACGGCAGGGAAATCACCACTGGAGGCAGCATCATCATACCCATCGACATGAGCACGCTGGCGACCACCAGATCGATCACAAGGAACGGAACGAAAAGGAGAAATCCGATTTCGAAGGCCCGCTTCAACTCGCTGATCATGAAGGCCGGAGTGACTACCCTGAG
Source organism: Brevundimonas sp. (assembly GCF_035626975.1). Taxonomy (GTDB): domain Bacteria; phylum Pseudomonadota; class Alphaproteobacteria; order Caulobacterales; family Caulobacteraceae; genus Brevundimonas. The sequence continues at coordinate 11,026 of NZ_DASPMQ010000040.1, read as the reverse complement.
GGGCAGGTCGGCGGGGGGCGTGGCGGCCTCAACTTCGGACAGGCGGGTGAACAGCGCGAGGTCGTCCCGGTCCACCTGGCCGAGCATGAAAGTCTTCACAGGTTCCGACGCCGCATCGAAGGCCTGGGGCAGCTCCATCTGCTGGTCCAGCAGGGGTCGGATGCCCGAATCATAGGCGTCCTGCCACGTCGGGGCCATGACGATGGCGCTCAGGAACAGGGCCAGCGACACCAGCACGGCGTTGGGGGGCGCCTGCTGCATGCCCAGGGCGGTGCGCAGCAGCGACAGCACCACCACGATGCGCACGAAGCTGGTGGTCATGATCACGATCGACGGGGCCAGCGACAGCACGGTCATGAGACCGACCAGCTGCACCACCCGTTCGGTCAGGCCGGCGCCGGTGCCGAGGTCGACATTGATCGCCGCGCCGGGACCGCCTGCCGCCGCCGCCGCTCCCGCCACATCCTGCGCCAGCGCCGCCAGCGGCCACAGCAGGCACAGACCCGTGGTCAACAACGACAGCAGCGCCGCCCGCTTGAGCTCGGCGCGGTCGGGCAGGACGAAGACGTCCTTGAGACTCACGTGTCCGCTCCCGTGCCCGGTTCCCGGCCGCGCGGCTCGATCAGCTCCCGGCCCTCGCCGAGAATCAGCAGCCGCTCCTCGTCGTCGATCTTCACCAGCACCAGCCGCCGCGCCGGATCCAGCACCAGGGTCTCGACCACCGTCATCCGGCGCTCGCCGCGTTCGGCGCTCAGCCGGGCCATGATCTGGGGCGCGTAGCGCCGTGCGGCCCAGGCGGCCAGGCCGATGATGCCGAGAGTGAAGGCCAGGGCGAACACCGCCCGCAGCAGATCGAGAAAATTCATGCGACAGCCCCGCCGGCGAAGCATGTCCGGCGGCCCAGCCTTCCGCGATCATGGTTAACGAGGTGTTGAGATAACGCCCCGTTAACCATGCGGGCGGCAGTTTCTGCCCATCGAACCGTGGGCGAATCACGCCCGCCGGAAACCCAGAGCGAGCCCGACGCCCTTGGCCATCACCGACCTGCCGCTGCTCGGCCAGATCAAGGGCCGCCTCGCCTGGCTGGACGAGCGCCAGCGCGTCATCGCCGAGAACGTCGCCAACGCCGATACGCCCGGCTACGTCGGCCGCGATCTGAACCAGCCGGCCGACTTCGCCTCCGCCCTGCGCGGGGGCGGGCCGCTGTCGATGACGCGCACCAGCGCCATGCATATCGCGCCCGCCGGCCCGACCGCCCGCTTCGAGGCGAAGGCGGCGCCCGACTCGGAAACCACCCTCGACGGCAACTCCGTCGTGGTCGAGGAGCAGATGCTCAAGATGGCCGAGAGCCGCATGGCCTATGACGCCGCCATCGGCCTCTACCAGAAATCCATGCAGATGCTGCGCATGGCGGCCAAGCCGCCCGGCCGATGAGGGACTAGCCGATGACCGATCCCGTCCCGCCCCGGAACAGCGCCATGGCCGTCGCCGCCAGCGCGCTCAAGGCCCAGCAGTCGCGCATGCGCGTCATCGCCGAGAACATCGCCAACGCCCAGTCGACGGCCGAGGTGGCCGGCGGCGAGCCCTACCGCCGCCAGATCCCGGTCTTCCAGGCCCGCGAGATCGACGGCGCCACCGGCGTCACCCTCGCCGAGGTCCGCCCGGACCAGAGCGACTTCCGCTCCGAATACGATCCGTCCCACCCGGCCGCCAACGCCGAGGGCTACGTCCTGCGTCCCAACGTCGACACCCTGGTCGAGGCCATGGACATGCGCGAGGCCCAGCGCGCCTACGAAGCCAACCTGAACGTCATCGAGACGGCGCGGTCGATGGACAGCCGCACCCTCGACCTTCTGAAGCGATAGAGGCTGACCGATGAATCCCTTGATGGCGGCCAAGGCCTATGCGGCGGTTCAGGGCGGGGCCATGCCCACATCGCCGGCCGCCGCTCCGGCCGGTTCCGACTTCGCCGGCCTGCTGAGCAACGTCCTGGGCGACATGACCCAGACCTCGAAGGCCGCCGAGACCCAGATGACCGCCATGGTCCAGGGCCAGGGCAGCCTGATCGACGTCGTCACCGCCGTCTCCTCGGCCGAGGCCTCGCTGGAGACGGTGATGGCGGTCCGCGACCAGGTCATCTCCGCCTATCAGGAGATCATGCGGATGCCGATCTGACGGCGTTGGCGGGAACCGTCCGGCGCGGCGCCCGCTTTCTGGCGGCACCCGGAGAGACCGTCATGCTGAAGGACCGCAACTCGTCCGCCATCGTCGCCGTCAGCGACCTCGAGCGCGCCCGCGCCTTCTACGAGGACACCCTCGGCCTGGCCCGAGAGCCGGGCGGCGAGGAGGAGTGCACACTCGGCTTTCGCACCGGCGACACCCACCTGACCGTCTACAAGTCCGAATTCGCCGGGACCAACAAGGCCAACGCCGTCACCTGGCGGATGAAGGGCGATCTGGTCGAGACGGTGAAGGACCTGAAGACGAAGGGCGTGACCTTCGAGCGCTATGACTTCCCCGGCATGGAGTGGCGCGACGGCGTCCATGAGGCCGGGCCCGTGAAGCTGGCCTGGTTCAGGGACCCGGACGGCAATTTCCTGCATCTGATCGAGGGGATGTAGCATCCCCTCATCACCTCACCGTCCCGTCATCCTCGGGTCAAGCCCGAGGATGACCGGGAAGGGAGGCCTCACCCCTCCAGCGAAGCCACCGGCTGCGCGGCCGCCGCCGGGCGCCTCGACCGCCCCTTGAGCCAGCCGCGAATCCGGTTCTGGATGGGGTTGTCGATCATGAAGTGGAACAGGAAGGCGAAGGCGAAGGCCGCGACCACGCCCGCGACCCACAGCGCCCATTGCACGCCGACCGGCAGGGCGAGGCGGGCGATGGCGACATTGGCCACGCCGAACCAGGCGATCCGCACCACCTCATTGGTGATGAACATCGAGAACGAGACCTGCGCGGCCTTCTCGACCCATTTCGAGGGTCGGGGCGTGGGCGTGGCGCCCGCCGCCAGAATGATGACCGAGATGCAGGCCAGCGAGACCAGGGCGTGCTTGTCGAAATACTGGACGAAGGCGAGCAGCAGCGCCGCGCCGATCCCGGCCCAGCCGGCCAGTTTCGGGCTGATCCAGACCTTCTGCGCGAACCAGGCCAGCGCCACGCCGAGGAAGAACAGGGGCAGGGCGCGGATGAAGCCGTAGCCCATCGGCATCTGGTAGACCGGATAGCCGAACAGGCTCCAGGTCAGCTGGTTGACCAGCAGGTAGCCGCCGACGCCCAGAGCCAGCACGCTCCACGGCCCCAGACGGACGATGCCCTTCAGCAGCCACGGGAAGGCCAGGTAGCAACCGATCAGGGCCGAGATCGACCAGCTCGGCGCGTTCCAGCCGTAGCCCCCCGGAACCCCGTAGGCCTGCGTCAGGGACAGTTGCGCCCACAGCTGGTCCCAGCGGAACCACTCGGGGGCCCGCGGCGAGAAGCCCAGCGCGCCGCCGCCGACGATCAGGGCGACCAGCCCAAGGCCCATGATCAGATGGGCGGGCAGCACCCGTAGATAGCGCTTGAGGAAGAAGTCGCCCGCCGACATCCGGCCCGCCGCCACCGAGGCGCCGTAGACCCGCATCAGCACATAGCCGCTGTCGATCAGGAAGAAGTTGGTCAGCAGGAAACCGCCGCGCTCGAACACCGGATGCAGGCCCTCGGCCAGCGCGATCGGGCCCGCGCCCTGGAAGTGGTGCAGGATGATCAGTCCGGCCACGATGAAACGCAGCGCGTCGAGCCATCCTCCCCTGACGATGGGAAGTGTCTCATTCCGGGTCGAAATCGCGGTCCAGGCCATCCGAAAAGCCTCCTCGGAGGCGAATTCCGCAAGGACCGGGCCGCGGCGGGCGCAAACTCAGTGAGACGACGCCTCCCGGCTGGCGGAACGCGGCATGACCGGCATCGGCTTGTCCGCCAGCACCCTGCGGATCTGCGTCGCCAGCGCCGCCCGTTCGTAGGGCTTCTCGATCAGGGCGAACTCGTGGGACAGGCCCTGGGCGGCGTCGCCGAGGTATCCGGACGTCAGCAGGACCTTCATTTCCGGGCGCTTCGCCTGGGCCCGGCGGGCCAGCTCGATGCCGTTCAGGCCGCCCGGCATGACCACGTCCGAGAACAGCAGGTCATAGGCCTGGTCGCCGGCCAGTCTGTGCAGGGCGCCGGCGGCGTCGGCCGCCACCTCGCACCGGTAGCCCAGGCCGTTGAGCATATCGAGGCAGACGCTCAGCACGGCCGGATCGTCCTCGACGATCAGGATCCGTTCCGAACCGGTCTCCGCCTCCGGGGCTTCGCCACGGTTGACTATCTCCGCCGGCTGCTCGGCGGTCAGGGGCAGGGTCAGGGTGAAGGCCGCGCCCTCGCCCGGCGTGCTGGACACCTCGACCTGTCCGCCCGACTGGGCGACGAAGCCATAGACCTGGGACAGGCCGAGACCGGATCCGCGGCCGATGTCCTTGGTGGTGTAGAACGGCTCGAACACCCGGTCGGCCACCTCGGCGGTCATGCCCGAGCCGGTGTCGGACACCCGGATCACCGCGAGGTCGGCGCTGTCGTCCCTCGAGGCGCGTCGGGCGTTGATCATCAGCACCCCGTCGCTGTCCATGGCGTCGCGGGCGTTGACCGCCAGGTTCAGCAGCGCGGTCTCCAGATGGGTCGGGTCGACGAAGGCGTGCAGCGGCTCCGCCCCCAGCTCCAGTTCGATCTGGACGCCCTCTCCGACCGCCTGCTTCATCAGCGGCAGGAAGTTGCGGATCAGCGTGTTCAGATCGACGACGCTGGGGTTCAACTGCTGCCGGCGCGAGAAGGCCAGCAGCTGTCGGGTCAGCGTCTGCCCCTTGTCCGCGGCGGCGCGGATGGCGGCCAGATGCTTGACCACGTTCGGCTGGCCCTCGATCCGGCGCAGCAGGATGTCGGCGTTGCCCAGCACCACCGTCAGCAGATTGTTGAAGTCGTGCGCCACGCCGCCGGTCAGCTGGCCGACCGCCTCCATCTTGCGGGCCTGCGTCAGCTGCTCCTCGAGCTGCCGCCGCTCGGTCACGTCCAGCAGGGTGCCGAGGATCTGGCTCTCGCCGTCCTCGTCCACCGTCCAGACGCCCTGGTCGAGGAAGGTTCGGTACTGGCCGTCGGCGCATCGCCAGCGGTATTCGCAGGCGTAGGCTCCGGTCTCCGCCGCCTTCATCAGGCAGTTCGCCACCTCCTCGACGTCGTCGGGGTGGACACGGCCCAGCCCGATCTCGGGCTCCTCGACGAAGCGGTTCGGCGCGAACCCGGTCAGCGGCGTGATGCTGTCGCTGACGAACCGCGCGCCGAACGGATGGGCGCTGGTCCGGGCGGTGAAGACGACGGGCAGCGACTTGAGGATGGCGTCCTGCCGCTCCCGGGTCTTCCTCAGCGCCAGCTCCGCCGCCAGTTTCGCCTCGCTGATCCGGGCGTTCTCCTCCAGCAGGGCCGAGCGCTCCTCGCCCTGGCGCCGGACCTCGATGGTCTTCAGGTACAGGTCGGCCAGAATGGCCACCTTGGAGCGCAGGATGAAGGGGTCGACCGGCTTGAACACCACGTCGACCGCGCCGACGGAATAGGCTTGGAAGATGTGCGCCTCGTCGCGGAACACGGCGGTGACGAAGACGATCGGCGTATCCCGGGTGCGGGGGTGTTCGCGGATCAGGCGCGCCGTCTCGTAGCCGTCCATGCCGGGCATGTGCAGGTCCAGCAGGATGACCGCGAACTCCTGCTGCAGCAGCAGGCGCAGCGCCTCCTCGCCGGACCGCGCCACGACCAGTTCATGGCCGAGGATCTCCAGCGCCTCGGACGCCGCGAACGCGTTGCGGTCGTCGTCGTCGACGATCAGCACGCGCGCGGTCAGCGGGCCCGGGACCGGCGGTTTGCGGCGGGGGCGCGGCATCAGGCGTCCGCCGACTCGCGCGGCGTCCTCGCCGGTTCGTCGGCCAGCCGGTGCGCGTCGGTCCGCTGGATCGAGACCCGCATCACCGAGATCAGATAGTCGATGTCGACCGGCTTGGAGACATAGTCGGACGCCCCGGCCTGGATGCATTTCGAGCGGTCGCCCTTCATCGCCTTGGCCGTCACGGCGATGATCGGCAGGTCGGCGAACTGCGCGATCGACCGGATCTCCCGGATCGTCTCGTAGCCGTCCATGTCCGGCATCATGATATCGACCAGGACGATGTCGACCTCGGGATGCTGCCGCAACAGGTCCAGCCCCGCCCGACCGCTTTCGGCGTAGTGCAGGCCAACGCCGAACTCCTCCAGCGCGCTAGCCATCGAGAAGATGTTGCGGATGTCGTCGTCGATCACCAGCGCCGTCCGCCCGGTCAGGATGGCGTCTTCCTTTCGGGTCAGGGCCAGCGTCGTGCGCGCCTGCTCCGACAGCCGCTCCGTCGGCTCGTGCAGCAGCAGGGTGGCCTGCTCCAGCAGTTGCTCCGGCGTCCGCGCCATCCGCGCCTGTCCGGCGAACACCGCCAGGCGCAGCCGGCGCTCGTCGGCCGCATCCAGCCGCTCCGCCGCATAGACCAGCACGGGCCGGTCCGCGGCCTTCATATAGTCGACCAGCGCCCGCACGGGCGTGCCGGCCGTGTCCACGACCAGGCTGTCGGCCGCCTTGACCCTGGCCTTGGCCAGCGCCTTGAGGCTGTCCACGCGGGTAACGGACTTGAAGGCCTTCTTCAGGCTCGCGGCGGCCGGGCCGGTCGGCCCGACGAAGATCAGCCGGCGGTCGGTGGCGGTGATGAAATTCCGCACCCCGTCCAGACTGGCCACGACGCCCTCGCGGTCGATCGGCTTGGACGTGTAGCCGAACGCCCCGATCGACAGGCCGAGCGCGGCCTGGTCGTCGGCCGAAATGACGTGCACCGGGATGTGGCGGGTCTCCGGCGTCCGCTTCAGCAGATCCAGCAGCGCCAGCCCGTCCATGTCCGGCAGGCCGACGTCCAGCATGATGGCTTCCGGCGCATACCGCCGCGCCAGCGAGGCGACGGCGGCGCCTTGCTGGGTGGTGACGCCCTTGAAGCCGCAGTCGCGCACCAGCGCCAGCAGGATGGCGGCGAAGCGCGGATCGTCCTCGACGATCAGGATCACCGGCTCGCCGGGGGCGAGGCTGTCGCGATCGTCGCTGACCGTTTCGATCGTCTCGGCCTCTTCCTCCACCGGCAGGGTGCGCACCGTCACGGCCTTGCCCGGGTCGCGGCCCGCCGGTCCGACGACCGCTGCGGTCGGGCTGAAGTTCAGCGGCAGATAGAGGGTGAAGGTCGAGCCCTTGTCCGGCTCGCTCTCGACCTTCAGTTCGCCGCCCAGGGTGCGGGTGATCTCCCGGCTGATCGACAGGCCCAGGCCGGTGCCGCCGTATTTCCGGCTGGTCGTGCCGTCCGCCTGCTGGAAGGCCTCGAAGATGATGCGCTGCTTGTCCTCGGGGATGCCGATGCCGCTGTCGCTCACCGAGAAGGCCAGCACCTGCCCGGCCGTGTTCAGGTGCTCGTTGCCCCGGTTCCAGCCGCCGTCCACCCGCCGCACGCTCAGGCGGACCTCGCCCGAGGCGGTGAATTTGAAGGCGTTGGACAGCAGGTTCTTGATGATCTGCTGCAGCCGCTTGTCGTCGGTGTACATGGCCGGCGGCAGGGCCGGGTCGAGATCGATCCGGAAGTCGAGCCGCTTGTCCTGGGCGATCTGGGCGAACGTCCGCTCCATCTGGTCGCGCAGCGAGTCGAACCGGGTCTCGCCGATGTCGAGGGTGACCGTGCCCGACTCGATCTTGGACAGGTCGAGGATGTCGTTGATCAGCCCCAGCAGGTCCGAACCGGCGGCGTGGATGTTCTTGGCGAACTCGACCTGCTTGCCGGTCAGGTTCCCCTGGGTGTTCTCGCTGAGCATCTTCGACAGGATCAGCAGGCTGTTCAGCGGCGTCCGCAGCTCGTGGCTCATATTGGCCAGGAACTCGGACTTGTACTTGGACGTCAGCGCCAGCTGCTCGGCCTTTTCCTCCAGCGCGAAGCGGGCCTGTTCGACCTCGATATTCTTGGCCTCGACCTGTTTGTTCTGGGTCGAGAGCAGGACCGCCTTCTCCTCCAGCTCGGCGTTGGACTGTTGCAGCTCCTCCTGCTTGGCGCGCAGCAGCTCTTCCGACTGACGCAGGCTCGCGGCCTGCTGTTCCAGCCGGTCGTTGGTCATCTTCAGCTCTTCCTGCTGCGCCTGGAGCTCGGCGGTCAGCAGCTGCGACTGGCTCAGCAGGCCTTCGGTTCGCATGTTGGCGGCGATGGTGCTCAGCACGATGCCGACCGATTCCATCAACTGGCTCAGGAAGGACTGGTGGGTTTCCGAGAATTCGCCGAACGTCGCCAGCTCGATCACCGCCTTGACCTCGCCCTCGAAGAGGGCCGGCAGGATGATGATGTTCAGCGGCGCCGCGCCGCCCAGCCCCGAGCCGATCTGCACATAGTCCTTCGGCACATTGGTCAGCAGGATGCGCTCCTTCTCCTTGGCGCACTGCCCGATCAGGCTCTGGCCGAGGCGGAAGGTCGGGGACAGCTGCTCCCGCTCGGTCGAGGCGTAGGCTGCGGCCAGAACCAGCATCGGCTCGTCCTCGGCGTCCTTGTCGGCCACGTAGAAGACCGCGTGCTGGGCGTTGATCAGCGGGGCCAGCTCGGACAGCACCATGTTCGACACGGTGGCCAGGTCGCGCTCGCCCTGCAGCATGCGGGTGAACCGGGCCAGGTTGGTCTTCAGCCAGTCCTGCTCGGTATTCTTCAGCGTCTGATCCTTCAGATTGCGGATCATCTCGTTGATGTTGTCCTTCAGCGCCGCGACCTCGCCCGAGGCCTCGACGGTGATGGAGCGGGTCAGCTCGCCCTTGGTCACCGCGGTCGACACCTCGGCGATGGCGCGCACCTGGGTGGTCAGGTTGCCGGCCAGCTGGTTGACGTTGTCGGTCAGGTCGCGCCACAGGCCCGCGGCGCCGGGCACCCGCGCCTGGCCGCCCAGCTTGCCCTCGATGCCCACCTCGCGGGCCACGTTGGTGACCTGGTCGGCGAAGGTGGCCAGCGTCTCGATCATGCCGTTGATGGTGTCGGCCAGCGAGGCGATCTCGCCCTTGGCGTCCAGCGTCAGCTTGCGCTTCAGGTCGCCGTTGGCCACCGCGGTCACGATGTCGGCGATGCCGCGCACCTGACCGGTCAGGTTGGCGGCCATCGAGTTGACGTTGTCGGTCAGGTCCTTCCAGGTGCCGCCGACGCCTTCCACCCGCGCCTGACCGCCCAGCTTGCCCTCGGTGCCGACTTCCTTGGCCACCAGGGTCACTTCCGAGGCGAAGGCGTTCAGCTGGTCCACCATGGTGTTGATGGTCGACTTCAGCTCGAGCATCTCGCCCTTCACGTCCACGGTGATCTTCTTGGAGAGATCGCCGCGTGCCACCGCGGTGGTGACGTCGGCGATGTTGCGCACCTGGGCGGTGAGGTTGGAGGCCATCAGGTTCACGCTATCGGTGAGGTCCTTCCAGGTGCCGGCCACCCCCTTGACCGAGGCCTGGCCGCCCAGCTTGCCCTCGGTGCCCACTTCGCGGGCCACGCGCGTGACCTCCGAGGCGAAGGCGTTCAGCTGGTCCACCATGGTGTTGATGGTCGACTTCAGCTCGAGGATCTCGCCCTTCACGTCGACGGTGATCTTCTTCGACAGGTCGCCGTTGGCCACGGCGGTGGTCACCTCGGCGATGTTGCGGACCTGGCCGGTCAGGTTGTCGGCCATCAGGTTGACGTTGTCGGTCAGGTCCTTCCACGTCCCGGTCACGCCGGTGACCTGGGCCTGGCCGCCCAGCTTGCCTTCGGTGCCGACCTCGCGCGCCACGCGCGTCACCTCGGATGCGAAGGCGTTCAGCTGGTCGACCATGACGTTGATGGTCGACTTCAGCTCGAGGATCTCGCCCTTCACGTCGACGGTGATCTTCTTGGAGAGGTCGCCGTTGGCCACGGCGGTGGTGACCTCGGCGATGTTGCGCACCTGACCCGTCAGGTTCGCGGCCATGAAGTTCACGTTGTCGGTCAGGTCCTTCCACGCCCCGCCGACGCCCTTCACGTTCGCCTGACCGCCCAGCTTGCCCTCGGTGCCGACCTCGCGCGCCACCCGCGACACTTCCGAGGCGAACGAGTTCAGCTGGTCGACCATGACGTTGATGGTCGACTTCAGCTCGAGGATCTCGCCCTTCACGTCGACGGTGATCTTCTTGGACAGGTCGCCGTTGGCCACGGCGGTGGTCACCTCGGCGATGTTGCGGACCTGACCGGTCAGGTTGTCGGCCATCAGGTTGACGTTGTCGGTCAGGTCCTTCCAGGCCCCGGTGACGCCCTCCACCTGGGCCTGGCCGCCCAGCTTGCCGTCGGTGCCGACCTCCTTGGCCACGCGCGTCACTTCCGAGGCGAAGGCGTTCAGCTGGTCCACCATGACGTTGATGGTGTTCTTCAGCTCCAGCACCTCGCCGCGCACCTGCACGGTGATCTTCTTGGACAGGTCGCCCTTGGCCACCGCGGTGGTCACCTCGGCGATGTTGCGGACCTGGCCGGTCAGGTTGTCAGCCATCAGGTTGACGTTGTCGGTCAGGTCCTTCCAGGTGCCGCCGACGCCTTCCACCCGCGCCTGACCGCCCAGCTTGCCCTCGGTGCCGACCTCGCGCGCCACGCGCGTGACCTCCGAGGCGAAGGCGTTCAGCTGGTCCACCATGGTGTTGATGGTGATCTTCAGCTCGAGGATCTCGCCCTTCACGTCGACGGTGATCTTCTTGCTGAGGTCGCCCTTGGCCACGGCGGTGGTGACCTCGGCGATGTTGCGCACCTGGCTGGTCAGGTTCGCCGCCATGAAGTTCACGTTGTCGGTCAGGTCCTTCCAGGTGCCGGTCACGCCCTTCACCTGGGCCTGACCGCCCAGCTTGCCCTCGGTGCCGACCTCGCGGGCCATCCGGGTCACTTCCGAGGCGAAGGCGTTCAGCTGGTCC
>NZ_DASPMQ010000039.1:0-161568 GCF_035626975.1 Brevundimonas sp. | reverse complement strand
GGCGGACCTCGACGACGACGCCTTCGTGCCGCCGGCCCTCGCCGACGGCGAGCCGCTGGTCCTGCCCGGCGTCGCGGCGATCAAGCTCGCCGACGAGCCGCTGGTGCTGCCGGGGACCGGGGACACGCCGCTGTTCCTCGCCCTCGAGGCCCGCGTCGCCCCCGCCGGCGGCTGGATGGCCCTCATCGACGACCAGGGCCGGCTCCTCGGCGACGCGGACCTGCGCAGCGACGACTGGATGGGGTGACCAGGAATCGACCGGGCCCCCGCCTCCGTGAGGCTCGGCGGCATCACCAGGCCGGGATGATGGTGGGGCGAAAGAATGGCCCCGCGGCAAGCAACCCATGCCCTTGGCGTCGGCTCGCGGGCAAGCAGCCAATGTCCGCTCCTGGCGCATGCCGGCTGCTGATAGGTGTTTCCCTTGTCTCGCCTCAGCGCTCCTCTCCCAAGGGCCGGAGACGAACGAAGCTGGGCAGCATGAAAGCGGCGTTCGCGTCCATGCCTTGGGCTACCAGCTGACCCGCCAGTTCTCCGTCGACGGGCACGACCTTGAGCGACAGATTATGCGACGCCCGGGCCGCTTCAGGGATGTTGCTGGACCCGGAGAACCGTCCGGTGAGGGCGCCGTTCTCGTAGGCGGGCTGAGCGAGCGTCGTGCTCGCCTGGGCCCCCAGTTGCACGGTGACCTCGCCGTTTTCCTGGAAGCTCAGGGTGATGGGCTGCTCGCCGGCATGGCTGGTCACGGCGCCGACCCATCGACCGCGGAAGGGAATGGGCTCGGGAGCGGGCGGGACCGGTTCGGAGGCCGGTTCCAGAAGCTCCGGCGCGATCGCCTCGCGGATCGCCTGCCCAATCCTGCCGAGCGGCGCAGAGGCGTTCGCGAGAAGCACGAAGGCGATCTTCTGGTCCGGGAAAAAGGCCATGACGCTGCTGACGCCCGGCTGGCCCCCGGAATGCCAGATCTGCGGGTGACCGTTGCTCGTCGTCACAATCCAGTTGGGCTCCAATATCCCTGCGCGGAGCATCGGGCGGCGTCGGCATCGGATAGGCGCTGGCCGGGCGCTGCATCGCCACTCGCGTCTCGGGGCTGAGGATCGGCTCCTGATCGGACAAGGGCGTGCCCATGTGGAAGGCGAGGAAGCGCGCCATATCGTGGGCGCTGGCCCAGACGTCGCCGGAGCCCGGATGATCCGTCATGTAGAGCCGCATGGGGTTACGATCGTTGTCGTACCGGACCGCCGCTTCGACGCCGACGGGCAGGCCAACCGCGCTGTGGCTCATGCCCAGCGGGCCGAACACCTCGCGCTGCAGGTACTCGCCATAGGACAGGCCGGACGCCCGGGCGATCGCGGCGTCCAGGATCTTCATGCCGATATTCGAGTATTCGAAGCGGGTATTCGGCGGGAAGACCACCATCCCGAACCGGGAGATGGTTTGCTCCGACCCGGCCGGCGCTGAGCCGTCCAGATAGAAGTTGCCGTACTGGGGCAGCCCGGCCGAGTGGGACATGATGCGGCGGGCGGTCACCTGGTCGGCGTCGAACGCATAGCCGGCGAGCCTGACGCCGCCGAGGTAGCGCTCGATCGGAGCGTCGATGTCGAGCCGGCCGGCTTCCTGAAGCTGCATGACCGCGGTTGCGGTGATCGGCTTTGTCATCGAGGCGAGTGAGTAGGGCGTGTGGGCGGTGGCGGGAATCTGCCGCTCGCGATCGGAGTAGCCGAAGGCTTCCTCCCAGACGATCTGCCCATCCTGAACGACGGCCACAGCGATGGACGGCACGTTGGCCTCCTGCAGCGTCTGCTGAATAACCCTGCGCACCGCCTCAAAGCGGGCCTGGGATCGAGGGCTGCTCTCTGCCGAGCCCGCGGTTTGGGCGATAGAAGCCGCGGGCAACCCGCTGGCGACAATGAGGGCCGTTAGGCTGACGGCGGCGAGACGGGAGAATTTCAGCGGCATGCCAGGTTCCGTGTGTCAGGACATCAGGTTCTGCCGGTGGGCGGCATGATGGACACCTAGCCCGCGCGGCTGACGCCTGCCTGTCGTGCATGGGCATGGCGCGACAGTTGATGGACAGTTGTGGGACGCCGGTCAGCCGGCGCCCGTATCCGGCCCTGAAAACTGCAGGCGAAAGATCGTCCTTGCGCCGTCGCAACGCCAGTAGACCTCTCCGCCCAAGCCCCGCATGACCTCGCGCGTCAAATGTAGGCCGAGCCCTGATCCACCGGTCTCCCCGCCGCCCCGGGCGAAGGCCTCGAACAGCCGCTGCTGCAGGGACTCAGGCACACCCGGCCCCTCGTCGATCACCTCGATCCGCCCGTCGCCCAGGACGACGCTGATCAGGCCGCCGCCGCCGCCGTGCTGAACGGCGTTGCTGATCAGGTTTGTGACAGCTCGGATGACCGCTTCGCGGTTACCGGAGACGATAACCGGAACCTGCGGCGCTTCGAGCGCCAACTCGTAGCCGGCGTTTATGGCCATGGGCGCCAGGGACGAGATGACCTCCCGCGCCAGCTCGGTCAGATTGACTGGGACCCGAGGCCCGGTTGGCAGCGAGAACCGCTCCAGATCCAGCATTTGCTCTGCGAGGCGTGAGACTTGCAGGACGGCTCTTCGGAGGGCCTCGCGCTCCTCGGCCGGACTGGACAGGGTGTCTACGCGAAGCGAGAGGACCGCCAGCGGCGTGCGCAGCTCATGCGCCACGTTGGATATCAGCCGCTTTCGCCGGCCAAGTTCGATTTCGAGGCGCTCAAGCGCGCCGTTAAAGGCGCGCGCGAGTGGCAGTAGCTCGGGCGGCGCCCGGCTTTCGTCCAGTCGGCGGCCGACATCATCCGGCTGGATGGAGGTGGCCTCATCGACGATCGGACGTATGGCCCGCGACAACAGCGGGATCGCCAGCAGCAGCGCGATCACGCCCAGCGCTCCAAGGCCGAGAATGACCGCCACAATGGGCGCCAGCGAGAAGCTGCGCAGCACGTCGGCTGAGGTGACGGTGTCCGGGTCTACCCCGCCAACCGCCAGGAGGATCGGGCGGCTATCGATGTCGCGCCGCTCTATCGCCACCTCGGGCAGCAGCGCGCCGAATCCTTCGTCGCTGTTGGTTCCTGGATCTGTCGGCAGACCAAACAGCCGCCGGGCGGGCGGCGGCGGGTCGCCCAGGACGAGGAAGCGGTCCTCATCGCCGCCGATCAGCCATAGCGAGGGATTTCGCGCGGCGAGGGACGCGAACGCCCCGTCGGTTGGAATGACCCACCCGCGGCGCTCGAACGTGAGCTCCTCGCGGGCGAACTCCAGCGCCAGGCTCGCGCCGCCCAGACGCGTGGTTCGACCCTCCGACACGCTAAAGCCGAGCACGATCGCGATCGTGAGGACATGGACCGCGAGCAGAGCGGCGACCGCGCGCAAGGCCAGTGATCGCGGCCACCTCAGCATGGGCGCAGCATGTAGCCCACGCCCCGTATGGTCCGCAGGTCGACCCCCGCGTCCTCCATCTCCAGCCGCCGGCGCAGGCGGGAGACCTGGGTCTCCAGCGCATTGCCTGAGACCTCCTCGTCCAGCCCGTAGACTTCGGACTCCAGGTGGGTCCTTTGGACCACGCGTCCGGCCTTGCAGATCAGGACAGCGAACAGAGCCAGTTCGCGCCGGGGCAGCGGCAGCGGTCTGCCCCCCACGCGCACCTCGCGGCTGACCGGGTCGAAGGTGAGCCGGCCAGATTCTATGATGGTTTTGTCCCCGCGGTCGATCGGCCGGCGACATGCGGCGCGCACGCGGGCATGCAGTTCGGCCACCGAGAACGGCTTGACCAGATAGTCGTCCGCCCCCGCGTCCAGGCCCTCGATCCGGTCAGCCACGTCGTCACGGGCCGTGACGAATATGATGGAGGGGCGAGGCGTTCGGGACCGGGCGACCGCGACCAGGGCAACGCCGTCGCCATCGGGCAGGCTCCGGTCCAGGAGGATGAGCCGGTAGGGTCGCTGCAGAACAGCCTCGAACGCATCCGCGAGCGAGGTCACGTGATCCACCGGCCAGCGGTCCTGCTCAAGCGCGCAGACCAGCGCTCGCCCAAGGGCGGGGTCATCTTCGACCAACAGAATGCGCGAGCCGTCGTTCACGGCGTTAGCGTATCGCACGTTCCTGTCGGGAAGCTGGCGTTAAGGTTGGGTCTCCGCCCCGACTAACCCTGAGGCCTGGCTGAGATCGTTCTTCCGCTCGCCTCGGATGTGTAGGATCGCCGGGCACATTGTCGGCTGTCTTGGATCTGAACCGGCGGTCACCTTTGCGGAACGCCGGTCATGCGGAAAAGCCCTAGGCCGCGCCTCCCAGCCAACCCCCTTTCGAGCCTGATCTGAATGTCGGCTCGCGGGCAAGCAGCCATTGTCCGCTTCTGGCGCATAGAGGCTGTTGGATGCGGGCCAGGCGGGCGGGTTGGGATGGTTGTCAAAGGCCGGCCACGGTGCCTCGGCGGTTTGCCCGGAAGGCGCGCCACCGGCCCATGGCGTCAGCCTTGTCCGGATTCCGGTTTGCCACGTCAGGGAAGACGTACAGGTCCAACGCGTCACGCCACGACCGATTCTGACGCAAGCTAGGAATATAGTCCTCTCCTGGTTGACCGCAAGGAGAACGTCATGACCATCACGCCGGAACATATCAGCGCCTTTGCGATCCTGATCACCGCGCTCTCTGGCCTGGTCTGGAGCCTCCGCCGGAAGCGATAGGGCGAGGGAGGGTTCAGCCTCGTCGCCGCGGCGCGGTCTTCGTGACCGGATCACTTAAAGGTTGCGAGGCGTGAATGCGCGCTGCATGGTAGCGAATAGAGAACGTCGTTCGGGGAAATTTGATGCGGGCCTGTTTGAAGCGGATCGCCATGGCGGCGGCCGGAGTCCTGATCCTTGCGCAACCGGCGCTGGTCATGACGGCCGTGCCCGGAATCGCCGCCGCCGCGGTCGCGCCCACATGCGCGGCCGGCTATTACGAGAACAGCCGGGGTCGATGCGTGCGCCGCCCGACGCGGACGCCGGACGATCGGCCGCCGGCCGGGGCCAGCGCCCGTTGCCGCGACGGCACCTACAGCTTCAGCCAGAGCCGGCGTGGCACCTGTTCCGGCCACGGGGGCGTCGCCGCCTGGCTCTAGCGAGAGATTTTCACCAAAGGGGGAGGGGACGATGAAACTGCTGTTGCGGCGCGACCAGCGCGCGGGCCTGCTGGGCAAGGTGGTGTTCACGCTCGACGTGCGGGCCGACCTGTCCGCCGACGAGAAGGAGCGCATCCGCAGATTCAAGCTCCAGGACACGGAGCTCTACGCCAGTCACGAGATCACCGGCGGCAGCGGCCTGCTCGGGGTCGCCTCGCGGCTCGCGTACAAGGCCGTGACCCTGACCCTGACGGTCAAGGACCTGGAAGGCGGCAAGCGCGTCGAGGTCAAGGACGTGGTCGAGCTGCTGGCGATCGAGGGTCACATCCGGCAGGCCGCCCAGACCTTCAAGGAGGTTCTCGACGCCGCTTCGCATTTCGGCGGCGAAGAAGTCCTCGAACTCTAGCGCGTGTTCCGCACGAGCGATCTGACCCACTGGCTCGGCGGCGGCACCCGCGGCCGCGAGCTCCAGGACACCCGCGACCGCTGGGCCGAGGTCGAGGCGCTGTGGCGGGCCTCGCCGCTGGCGACGACGCCGGTCGACGACCTCGCCGTCGACCTGATCAAGACCGTGATCCGGGCGAGCGATCGCGTGCCGGCCCTGCCGGTGCTGATCGCCGCCGCCGACGCGGCCGAGGGGCTGTTGCGGGCCGAGGACCTCATCGCCCTGGAAGCCGACTGGCCGGTGATCGAGGGCGATGCGGCGGTCGCCGTCGAGGTGCGCAAGCTGCTCACGCGCCGGCGTCGCTGGGCCGCCGATTTCGGGGGGATGTTCGGTCTGGTGCGGACGCGGCTGACCGAGGGCTTCATCGCCCTGTTCAAGGATCTGCCCGAGGGCTGCTTCACGGCCTGGGACACCGGGACCGGGGACGCCCTGGGCGTGCCGCTGATCGAGCTGCTCGACCGGCCGGCGGAGGCGGTCGAGCGCTTCGTCATGCTGCCCTACGACGACGCCGCGCTGCGCCTGGAGCTGTTCGAGCGGCTGCGGGTGCGGCTGATCACCAATATGCTCGTCGCCTCGGGCTTCTCGCCGGAAGCCGATCCGCACGCGGTGTCCGAGCGGCTGATCGTCCCCACGCGCCAGAAGAGCCGCACCCCGTCCGAACTGGTCGAGCTGTACCTGGGCGGCACGCCGTTCGCCGACCTGCTCGACCTGCCGGTGCCGTTCCGGGTGCCGGACGAGATGCGCTTCGAGCACTGCCACATCATCGGCGGCACCGGCCACGGCAAGACCCAGCTGCTGCAGCGGCTGATCCACGACGATCTGGTCAAGGCGCTCGAGGACGGCCGCTCGGTGGTGGTGATCGACAGCCAGGGCGACCTGATCCAGAAGCTGCTGCGGCTGGAGCTGTTCTCGCCGGACGCCGAACGGAGCCTGGCCGACCGGCTGGTGCTGGTCGATCCCTCCGATATCGAGTTCCCGGCGGCGCTCAACCTGTTCGACGCCCATCTGGACCGCACCGAAGGCTATTCGGCCGTCGACCGCGAGCGGGTGCTCAACGGCGTGGTCGAACTCTATGAGACCTTCTTCGGGGCCATGCTCGGGGCCGAGCTGACCCAGAAGCAGGGGGTGATCTTCCGCTACCTGGCGCGGCTGATGATCACCATTCCGGGCGCGACCCTGCACACCCTGATGCAGGTCATGGAGGACGGGGCGCCGTTCAAGCCGTACATGGGCCAGTTGCAGGGCTCGGCGCGGCATTTCTTCGCCACCGAGTTCTTCGCTCCGTCGTTCGCGGCCACCAAGAAGCAGATCCTGCGCCGGCTGTGGGGCGTGCTGTCGACCCCGGCCTTTGAGCGGATGTTCCTGCAGCGCGAGAACAAGCTCGATCTCTACGCGGCCATGAACGCCGGCAAGATCATCCTCGTCTCCACCGCCAAGGACCTGCTCAAGTCGGACGGCAGCGCCCTGCTGGGCCGCTTCTTCATCGCCATGATCGCCCAGGCGGCGCTGGAGCGCTCGGTCATCCCGGCGGACGAGCGCACGCCGACCTTCGTCTATGTCGACGAGGCCCAGGAGTATTTCGGGGACGACGTCGAGACCATCCTCAACCAGGCCCGCAAATACCGCGTCGGGCTGACGCTGGCGCACCAGACCCTCGACCAGCTGTCGCCGCGGCTGCGCGCGGCGCTGCACGCCAACACCTCGCTCAAGTTCGCCGGCGGCGTCTCGGCCCGGGACGCCCGCGCCTTCGCCGACGAGCTGCACACCACGGCCGAGTTCATCGAGAGCATGCGCCGGCGCCGCGACCGCACCGAGTTCGCCGCCTGGCTGAAGAACATGACGCCCGGCGCGGTGCGGCTGACCACGCCGCTCGGCTATCTCGAGCGGCAGCCGACCTCCAGCGGCGAGGCCTTCGAGCGCCTGCTCGAGGCCAACCGGGATCGCTACTGCGGCGTGCCGATGGACGTGGAGCTCTTCACCGCGCCCGCGTCGCCGGGTGCGCCGGGACTCGCCGATCCGGCGCCGCGATCCCGGGAGACCCTGGCGTCGGCCCTGTCCGCGGAGCCTTTCGTCGATAGTCCCGTGTCGCGGCCGCGGCGCGATCCGCCATCGCACCACCCCGGCAAGGGCGGGTCGCAGCACCGCTATCTGCAGTCGCTGATCGGCGAACTCGGCCAGCAGCAGGGGTTCCGCGCCACGATCGAGGCCCCGGTCGCCGGCGGGCAGGTCGACGTGCTGCTCGAGCGCGACGGCCTGCGCGTCGCCTTCGAGGTCTCGGTCACCACCCCGACCGGCCAGGAGGCGGCCAACGTTCGCAAATGCCTCGCCGCCGGGGTCGACCGGATCGCGCTCGTCCTGGTCAAGTCGCGCGCCACCGGCGTCCGGTTCCGCGAGACTGTTCTCGCCGGCCTCGAAGAGGCGGACCAGGAGCGGGTGACGTTTCTGACGCCGGAAGCCCTGCCAGACTACATCCAGGGCCTGTCGGCGCCGCCGGATCCCGCCGACACTCTCGTCAAGGGCTATCGGGTGAAGGTCCGCCGGGTCGTCGCCTCGGCGGACGAGGTGAAGGCGCGCCGCGAGGCGGTGACCCGGATCGTCGCCCGCTCCTTGTTCCGGGACCCCTGAGCGGCGGACCGCTGGCCGTTCAAGACTGTAGACTCCACACCAGCCAGATGCCGATCCCCAGCAGAGGGGCGAACGGCACGCGGTCGTTCGACGCCACCTCGCTCCCGGCGAGCCGGCGCGCGACGACGAGGCTGACGCCGGCCAATGAGGCGATCAGCAGGACGAAGGGCAGGCCCTGCCAGCCGACCCAGGCGCCGCCGGCCGCGAACAGTATGGGATCCCCGCCGCCGAGGCCGTCGCGGCCGCGGAGCCGCCGGTAGGCGACCCCCAGGAGCCAGAGCGCCGCGAACCCGGCGGCAGCGCCCAGCAAGGCGTCGGGGAGGGTGACCGGTTCGACCGCGGCGGCGGCCACCAGGCCGGTCGCCAGCAGAGGAAGGGTCAGCCGGTCGGGCAGCCACAGGTGTTCGAGATCGACCGCGGCAATCAGCAGCAGCTGCCATCCGAGCAGCGCCGTCAGGCCCGCCTCGAGCGGCGTGGCGGTCGCCAGCGCGGCCCAGAGTCCGACCGCGGCGGCGGCCAGCTCCAGCATCGGATAGCGCGCCGGAATGGCGCTTCGGCAGGTCCGGCAACGGCCGCGCAGGGCCAGATAGCTCAGCACCGGAACCAGGTCCGGCCACCCCAGGCGACGGTCGCAACCCTGGCACCGGGAACGGCCCGCCACGACGCCTTCCCCGGCGGGAAGGCGCAGGCTGACCAGCCCCAGGAAGCTCCCAACCACCAGGCCGGTCACGCCGAGCGAGGCGGCGAGCAGAGGCGTCGTCATCCGCCCTCTGGAGACGGGACCGGCGCGGCGGGAGCCGCCATCGTCCCGGCTCCGGGCGCCGGGGTCGGCGGGGGACCGGCCGCGAACACCTCGAGCCGGCGGTCGCCCTCCGGCCCGCGCAGCGTGACTGTCCGCGTCGTGACGGCGACGAGCCGCCAGCCGTCGAGCGTCTGCCCGACCGCGACGCCTTCGACCTCGCCGGTGGCGGCGCTGCGCAGCCAGGCGCGCCGTCCGGCGAGGCCGACCAGGGCCGGGACGGCGGCCGGGGCCGGCGCGTCGGAAAGGGCGTCGGTGGATCCCAGCCGGATGGCGAAGCCGGTCATCGGTCCGCCCCTGCGGGTCTGGTGATCCGGCCCGAGGTAGCGTTCGGCCGCTGGCGCCGCCGCAGGGCGGGCCGCAGCAGCGGGCCAGACCAGCAGAAGCAGGGTCACGAGGGCGCACAGACCGAGCAGGCCCGGCGCCCAGTGGCGCGCCAGCTTCGTCATGCGATCACCATCAGCAGCACCAGGGCGGCGGTCCCCTCCTGGTCCGATCCGATTCCCAGCGACAGGGATTTGAGGCGGACGGCTTCGCGGTTGACCGCGACCCAGTTGGCCGCCGCCGCCGAGGCGGCCGCGTCGCCGCGCGCCAGCACGCGCACCTCGGCGAGATGCCGGCCGCCGCCCAGGGGTCGCAGCTCGGCCATCTCGACGGAGGTGACGGCCAGGCCGAGCTCCCCCAGCCGGCCGTTGAGATACTCCCCGATGGCGATCTCCGCCGTCGCGCCGTTGCGCCGCAACAGGGGCGGACCCGGCGTCCACGCCCTCGTCACCGACGCTGGAGAAGCTGCCGGCTGGAGCGCCTTCCTCGCCCCCGTTACGGCGTGGACGTCGCGTCCGACCGCGACGGCCGAGGTCAGGGCGACGCCAATCAGGACGACGCTGGCGATCGCCGCCCCCCGATGGATCCAGACGGTCCGGTTCACGCGCAAACCTCGCTCGGGAACACCACGGCGGCCGGTCCGGCCGACCCCGCGGCGGGCGCGGGGAGACCCAGGGCGTCGATCAGCGGCGCGACCTCCGTCCCCGGAGCAAGGGCGAGCGTGACGCGCCGCGGATCGGCGATGACGCCGGTGACGGCGACGCCGCCGGGCCGGACGGCGGCGATCCGACCCGCCGCGCACAGATAGCGTGTGGCGGCGTCGGTCCTTTCCAGGGACGCCCATTCGGCCCGGGCCGCGGCGCGCTGGCCGGAGAGCCGAACCTGGCGCGTCTCCAGGCGTTGCGCCGCGGCGATCTCGGGCAGGCGGCGATCGCGCCATTGCTCCGCCCGCAGCTGGCCGGCCAGGGCGACGGCGGCGAGCCCGAGACAGACCAGCGCCAGCTTCGGCGCGTGTTTCAGCCAGCGGGCCTCCCGGTCGTCGATCACCCCGGGGTTGCGGAAGCGGAAGGCCACCGCCTGGCCCTCGACGGTTTTGGTCACGACCACGGTCCGCTGGTCGCTTAGGGCCGGATCAGCCAGGGCCGAGCGCCGCAGGACACCGAGCGCATAGACGGTTTCGCCGGCGTCCGACCGGAGGGGCGCGAGGTCGAACACGGTGTCGGCGGCGGGCAGGGGGGATAGCCGGTCCAGCTGCAGCCGCACGATGGCGCGGGCCTGCCGGACGGAGCGGGTCGGCAGGCGCAGCACGCGCGTCATCACCTCGAGCTCGGGCCGGGAAGGCGGCGCGGGGGTCAGGTCGAGGGCGAGGTCGTCGAACGGCATGATCGGCTGACGGTATCGTATTCACAGCGTTCGGGAAGGTCGCATCGGTAGCGGACGCGGCCTTTCGGGATCGGGGCGCCGCCGCCGGGCTCCGGCGGCCGGCATCGCGGGGCGGGCCGGTCCGCCAGACCCGCCTGGGAGACGGCGAGCCGATGGCTGGCCCGGGCCAGGGCCGAATAGCCGGCGCTGACGCCGACCAGCAGGATCGAGGCGACCGTCATGGCGATCATCAGCTCGAGGACGCTGTAGCCGGCGCGGGCGGCACGACCGCCTCGATCACCAGGTCCGGGCCGAAGCGGCGATCGACGACGATCCGCAGCCGCCGCGCCACCGAGGGCGTCCCGTCGGTGGCGGCGCTGCTGCTGACGTAGGTCCATGACCGTCCCTCGGTGACGCCGGACTGGCGACCGTCGGGCCGTTCGCCCGTATAAAGCTGTTCGTAGAGATCGTCGGCGACCCGCACCGCCGTCAAGCGGTCTCGCGCCTGGGCCATGCGCGAGACGGCGTTGGCGGCCAGGGTCACCGCGGCGGTGACGGCCAGCACCGTGATCGACAGGGCGAC
Source organism: Brevundimonas sp. (assembly GCF_035626975.1). Taxonomy (GTDB): domain Bacteria; phylum Pseudomonadota; class Alphaproteobacteria; order Caulobacterales; family Caulobacteraceae; genus Brevundimonas. The sequence goes on along the minus strand of NZ_DASPMQ010000039.1, from coordinate 150,302 downwards.
CAGGGCGTCGATGGTCAGATAGCCGTCTCGCCGTCGCTCCGCTCTACATCGCAACGGCGTCACCGACCGCCAGCAACCCCTGGAACACCATCATGGTGATCAGGCCGACCAGGCCGCCGACCACGATGATGACCAGCGGGGTGAGCACCGACAGCACCCGCTCGATGGCTTCCTGGGCCCGGGCCGCGAGGTCGGCGGAGCCGTCGTTCAAGGCCGCGGCGATCTGGCCGGAGGTTTCGCCCATCTGCACATAGTGGATCAGGTCCGGCGGACAGACGGCCACGCGCCGCAGCACCTCCGAAAGCCGGACGCCTTCCATCAGCCGTTCGTCCTGCGCCGCGAGCGCGCGGCTGAGGGAGGCGATGGTCACCGGCTCCCGGGCCAGCCGCCAGGCGGGCGCCAGGGGAACACCGGCCTGGAGCATGACGGCGAGGCGGGAGGCGAGGTTGGCGAAGACGAAGTCGCGCAGCGGCGAGCGTTTGCCGCGCATCAACAGCCACGCCACGAGGTCGCCGGCCAACCGGCGCGCCGGGGGCAATAGCGCAAGGGCGACGGCAAGGCCGCCGGCGACCGCGCCGAGGACCGGCATCAGCACCCGAACGATCACTCCGAAGGTCAGGACGGCGCGGGTCTGGGCCGGAAGGTCGCCGCCCATGCCCTCGAAGGCGGGCTCCAGGGACGGCAGCACCGCGTAGGCGTAGATGGCGATCGAGCCGAAGGCGACCAGGATGACGAAGGCCGGATAGAGGCACAGGGTGATCAGCCGCTTCTTCAGCTGATCGGCCGCGGCCAACGACCGGGCCCCGGCCGCCAGAACCTCGCTCTGGCGGCCGGAGGCCTCGCCGCCGCGGGCCAGGGCCTGCAGAAACCGCGCCGGGGTTCCATCCGCGACCTCCAGCGCCCGGGACAGGGGCTCCCCGGCGATCAGGCGTTGCCGGACCTCCCGGGCGATGGCGCCCATCCGCGGCGTCTCGCGGGTCTCCAGCAGCGCCAGCGCCTGGGCCAGGGCCATGCCGCTGGTCATCAGTTGGGCCAGGTCGCGGCCCAGACGCGCGGCCTCGGCCTCGGTTAGCCGCAGCCGCCCCGGCTGCTGGAGCAACGCCCGACGGATGACGAGGGGGTGAAGACGGGCGTCCAACAGGCGGTCGCGCAGGGCGGCCGCGTCCGCGGCGTAGCCGACGCTCCTGTGACGACGCCCGTCCGCGCCCAGCGCCGTGTAGCGAAAGGCCTTCATCGGTCGGCGACGCGCCAGGCGTCGCCCCAGTCGATCCGCCCGTCGGCCGATTGCTCGAGGGCGTCCTGGCGCAGGGTGGCGTAGCCGGGCTGGTCCGCCAGATGCCGGCGCAGGACCGAGGCGTGCGCGCCCGACCCGATCAGTTCGCCCAGCTCCGGGGTGCAGACCATCAGCTCGCTGACCGCGCGCCGGCCCCGTCGTCCGGTTTGCCCGCAGGCGGAACAGCCTTGGGCGCGGCCGACCGGGGTGGACGGCGGCGACAACCCGGCGTCACGGACGGCGGCGGCTTCATCGTCGTCCAACGGCGCCGTCGTCTTGCAGGTCGGGCAGAGCTGCGCCGCCAGGCGCTGGGCCATCACTCCGATCAGGGCGTCGCCGAGCAGATAGCGTTCGACGCCCATGTCGATCAGGCGAGAGGGCGTCGTCGCGGCGTCGTTGGTGTGCACCGTGGCCAGCACCAGATGGCCGGTGAGGCTGGCCTGCACGGCGAGGCGGGCGGTTTCCGCATCGCGGATCTCGCCGACCAGAATGACGTCGGGGTCGTGGCGCAGGAAGGAGCGCAGGGCGGTCGAGAAGGTGAATCCGGCCGCCTCGTTGACCTGGCTCTGCAGGATGTCCTCGAACACATATTCGACCGGATCCTCGACCGTCAGGATCTTGTTGCGCGACGAGGCCAGCTGTCGCAGCCCGGCGTAGAGGGTGGTGGTCTTGCCGCTGCCGGTCGGGCCGGTGACCAGCAACAGCCCGTGACTGCGGGTGAGGAGCTGGCCGAGCCCTGCGGCCACCGCCGAGCGCAGGCCGAGCCGCTCGAGCGAATAGTCGACGTCGCGCCGGGTCAACAGGCGCACCACGAGCGATTCGCCGAACACGGTCGGCGCCGTGGAAATGCGGACGTCGACGGGCACGCCGCGGACGTTGATCGTGGTCCGCCCGTCCTGCGGCGCCCGGCGCTCCGCCACGTCCAGGTCCGACAGCACCTTGACCCGGGCGATCAGGGCCGGGCCGATCTCCACCCCGAGCCGCTCCTGGTCCTGTAGGTCGCCGTCGATGCGGAAGCGCACCCGGGCGTGGTCGATCTTCTGCTCGATGTGGACGTCCGAGGCGTTGAGCAGAAAGGCCCGCTCGAGGATCTGTTCGCAGACGCGCACCACCGGCGCATCCCGGGCGATGTCCTTCAGGCGCTCGGCGTCGTCGAGCCAGGTGGCGGTCGAGGGCGAGGGGAGGGCGGCGTCCGACGGCGACGGTTCGGCGATGTCCTGCACGCGCCGCCAGGCGCTCAGCGTGATCGTCCGCACCGGCACGTCGCGGCCCAGGGCGAAGCGCAACGCATCGCGAGTGGTCTCGTCGCCGGGATCGACCAGGCCGAGGCACCAGCCGCCGTCCTCGCCGGCCATGGCCACGGCGTAGCGGTCCTGCAGGAAGCGGACGCTGAGCCCCGGCATTTCGACGCGCTCGATCGGCAGGGCGTCCGGCCAGCGCGGGGCGTCATGCAGGGCGCTGCAGGCTTCGGCGATCGCCTCCTCGGTGGCCAGGCCGAGCAGGCTTAACGCCACCGCCAGCGGCTGCCCCGAGCTGGCGCTGGCGCGCTGGGCGCGCTCGATGGCGCTGCCGCGCAGCCCCAGCGACTCCGCCAGGACCGAGCGGGCATGGACCGGCGCCGGCAGTTCGAACTCGTCGATGGATGCAACCATGTGAACGCCGTGGACTCGGCCCCGCTCCCCCTATAGTCGGACAGGAGTAGCGTGTTGGTTCGGGGGGAACCATGGGGAAATCAGCAAGGGGAGCGAGACGGACCGCGCGCGCCCGCCGGGCCGGCTATACGCTCACCGAAATGCTCGTGGTGCTGGTCATCATCGGTCTGATCAGCGCCATCGTCGTGCCCCAGACCCTGGGGCAGATGGATCGCGCCAAGGTGCGCGCGGCGCGCCTGAAGATGGAGAGCGTGGCGGCGGCGCTTGAGATGTATTCCGCCGACCTGGCGCGTTACCCGACCCGCGAGGAAGGTCTCCCGGCCCTGATCGACCCGCCCGAAGGCGTCGCGGAGTGGGCCGGACCCTATCTGTCCGACGCCGCCCTGACCAGGGACCCCTGGGGCCGCCCCGTGGTCTACACGCCGCCGGCGGCGATGGGCGACCGTTTCAAGCTGACCAGCTACGGCGCCGACGGCGCGCCGGGCGGCGACGGCTTCAAGCGCGACATCGTGCTGCAGGCGTCGCAATGAAGGTCGTGATGCGCGGGGCGCTGTGGGCGACGCTGGCCCTGCTGGCGGGGTGCGAGACGTCGCGGGACATTCGCGCCGACCTGGCCGTGATCCCCCGGAACCGGCCGGCGACGCCGGCGCCGGCCACCGCGGCTGACCCGCTTGAGCTGGTGCAGGGCGACGATCTGTCCTGGCGCATCGAAAGTCCGGCGCTCGCCCCTGCCGCCCCAGCGGCGCAACGCTCGCCCGAGCGTACCTTCAACATCGTCTTCGACCAGGCCCCCGTCGCCGCCATCGCCGACGCGGTGCTGGGGCAGTCGCTGCGACGCTCCTTCCGCATCGATCCGTCGGTGCAGGGAAGCCTGACCTTCAGCCTGACCGGCCGGATGAGCGAGGCGCAGGCGCTGTCGAGTTTCGATCGGGCGCTGCGCAGCCTGGGCGCCGCCGTCGTCGCCGAGGGGCCGGGCTACGCCGTCGTGCCCGCCGCCCAGGCCGGACGCCTCAACGCCCCGCCGGTTCTGGCTCAGGAGGGCGTCGACGTCCTCGCCGGTTCGGCGGTGTATCAGGCCCGGTCGATCGGCGCGGTGGAGATCGCGCGACTGCTTGAGCCGCTGGCCCGGGACGGCGCCGAGGTCCGCGCCGATCCCGCCCGCGAACAGGTGTTCATCTCCGGTGATCCGACGACGGTGAACGCCCTGGTGCGCACTGCCCGCTCGCTGGACGTCGACTGGCTGCAGGGCAAGAGCCTGCAGTTCTTCCCGGTGCGGCACGCCGCCCCCGCCGACATCGCGTCGGAGATCCGTCAGGTTTTCGGCGGCCCGGACGGGCCGACCGGGAGCCAGATCCAGTTCATCGAACTGGACCGGCTGAACGGGCTGCTGGTCATCGCCCGCTCGCCGGCCGGTCTCGATCGGGCGGCGGAATGGATCCAGCGCTTCGATCGCGCCCCGCCGCCCGCCGCGCGCCGGCTTCGCTCGATCCCGCTGGCCAATCTGGAGGCCGACCAGTTCGTCACGACCCTGTCGTCCTTGCTCGACACGGGAGCGGGTGGTTCGGAGGCGGCGTCCGCGCCTGCGCCCGCCAGCGCCGGGGAAAACGGAGCGCCCGCGACGGCGAGCCCCGCAGTGTCCGCGACCCGCACGGCCAGCGGGCTTCGCCTGACCGCGGATCCCCGCACCAACGCCATCATTCTGCTCGCCGACGACGCCGAGTATCGCAACGTGCTCGACATCGTGCGCGAACTGGATGCGCCGCCGCCGCAGGTGCTGATCGAGGCGACCATCGCCGAGGTGACGCTGAACGACCGCGTCCGGTTCGGCGTCCAGTGGTTCTTCGACGACGGCGACTTGACCGGCGGATTCTCGTCGGGCTCCAACGCGGACGCGGCGGCCAGCTTTCCCGGCTTTTCGCTTCGCTATTTCGATGTGGACGTCCGGGCGGTCCTCAACGCGCTCTCGAGCGTGACCGACGTGCAACTGATCTCCACGCCCCGCATCCTGGTCCTCTCCAACGAGAGCGCCGAACTGCAGGTCGGCGATCAGGTGCCGATCATCACCCAGACGGCGACCGGGTTGAACAACGACAGCCGGGTTCTGAACAGCGTTCAGTACCGCGACACGGGCGTGTTGCTGTCAGTGACGCCGCGGGTCACCGAGAGCGGCCGCATGTTCATCCAGATCGAACAGGAGGTCAGCGAGGTGTCCGGCACCACCTCTTCCGACATCGATTCACCCACCATCCAGCAGCGCCGGCTCAGCACCCGCATCCAGGTCGAGGACGGCCAGCTGGTTGTGCTCGGAGGCCTGCTGCGGTCCAGCCGCAGCCTGGGCGATACGGGCGTTCCCTACCTCAGCCGCATTCCGGCCTTGGGCGCGCTGTTCCGGACGCGCGACACCACCGAGCGTCAGACCGAGCTGGTGATGTTCCTGCGCCCGACGGTGATCCGGGCCCGCTCCGACATTGACGCCGTCACCAACGAGATGGTCGGACGCCTCCAGGTGCTGGGATTGCCCGTTGAGCCCGCCCCGGCGCCCTGATGCCCGGCTGCGCGAGGGGTATGTGTCCCTGCTCGCCATGTCGTTCACGTTCGGTCTCGCGGTGTTCGGCGGCGCCCTGGCGGCAGGGCTGCATGCCTATCTGACTGCGTCCGCTTGGGAGGCACGCGACATACGCACGCGGATCGCCCTGGAAAGCGCGGCGGCGACGGTTCTGGGAGGCCTGGCGGCTGGCGGTCCGGTGACGGCGGAGATCGAGACGGCCTCCGACGGGAGCGGGCAACGGGTCTCCATCATGGTTCCCGCTTCCAGGGCGGACCTGGCGGAGGACGCGCCAGAGACAATCGCGGCCGCCGCCAAAGCCGTCGGCCTGGTCCTCGATCCGAGCTTCACCTCAAGAGCCCGCGGCTTGGCCGAGGTGTCCGCGCACCATCGCCTGAGCGCCCCCCAGGAAGACTGCCTCAGGCAGGCCTTCACCTACGGTCGGGGCGGCGCGCCCATGATGACCGCCCGGGGGCTTGAAGGGGCCCGTTTGCGCGCCGGCGACCAGGTCGATCTCAGAATCCAGGCCGCTGACCCCGCCCGGACTGTCCTATGGATGCGGGCGCGCTTCACGGGTTCGGAAACGGGCTGGCAGGTTCACGACCATCGCCTCCTGCGCGGCGTGACCGCGTGCCCCCGAGCGCGCGCCGCGCGGCCCGGATAGTTGAGCCCTCTCGGGACGGAGCGCTCAGGCCGACGGGCCGGCTGCGGCCGTCGGCGGCGCTATTGTATCTCGCACTCCGTTTGTCCGGGCGGCGGAACGCACTCGTCTGGAGGCGCTTCGCCCGTCGTCACCCCGACCGAAACGGATCCGACGGCGGTTCCCCCGTTTCCGTCGCTGACGGTGTAGGTGAAGGTGTAGGCGCCCGCTTGGTGGGGCGCATTGTAGATGACGTGTCCGCCACCGGAGGCGATGCTCGCCGTGCCGCCCGTGGGCGTGGATACCGCGGTGACGGCGAGCGAATGGCCGTTGGCGTCGGTGTCGTTTGCCAGCACCATGATCGCCTGGAAGGTGTCGATCGTGGCGGAGGCGGAGTCGGCGGCGGCCACCGGCGGGCTGTTGGTGAAGGACACCGTGACAGTGACGGTCGCGCTCGCGGCTCCGCCGGCTCCATCGAGGATGGTGTAGGTGAAGGTCTTGGCGCCGGTGGTGGCGGGCGCGGTGTAGCGGACGGAGGTCCCGCCGCCCAGGATCGCGACGCTTCCGCCGCCAGTGGGCGAGCTCACCGACGATATGGTCAGGGGGTTGCCGTCCGAATCGCTGTCATTGGCGCGGACGTTGATATCGACGCTGGACGAAGCGGCCACCGACGCCGCGTCATTGACGGCCACGGGCGCCGCGTTGGGCGGCTCCTCGGCCAGGATCGCTGTGCGGTTTCCGGCGGCGTCATACCGGTAGGTGACGGTCACGCCATTCGAATAGACGGCGCGGATCAGGCGGCCGGCGCTGTCGTAGGTGTACTGGACATCCGCCGCGGCGGGCAGGGCCGCGCCGAGCAGGCATAGCGCTGCGGCCCCTGCCAACAGTTTGCGATAGCCGGTCATTGCGCTGAATCTCCAGTCACGGACTGATTGGCCGCCATGAGCGCGGGGGAGGGGCCCGCCTCAAACGCCCGGGCCGCGGCCTGGCTGGCCTTCCACTCCCGTTCATGGGGCAGGCGGGGCGGGTGGGCGCGCAGGCCGTGGGGCTGGAATGCGAACCAGATCGTCGCGGCGCCGACCGTAAGGAGCCCGGACAGAACCGCGGCGCGCGGCCAGGACACGGCCTGGGCCCGATCGGCCAAGGTCCGGCCGGCGTCCCAGCGTTCCCGATCGACCAGGGCCGCGGCCTGAAGGGTCAGCCAGTCCGAACAGCGCCGGCCAGCCTCGATGGCGGCCGCCAGACCTCGCCGCGCGGCGTCCCGCAATTCTGTTGGCCCCCGCACGGCGTCCTCCGCATCCCCGAGCCGACTTAGATAGCGCTTGCCGGTCGCCGTAAAGGCCCGCGTCACCTCTCGGTGGAGAAACCTGTGCGCTGGCGCTCTCGGCTGGGCGGAGCCGCCAGTGGCCCAGGCTGAAGCCGGTTGGGATGAGAACGGGAAAGTATTTCGGGGGATGAACAGGCCGATTGCCCCCCGCGGCCATCCAAGAGGGCTATGCACGTCGGGCGCGATATGCCTACCTCGGATACGGCCAAGGTTCGGGGGAACGCGTGCAGGCGATCATCAATATCTGTCTCCGGCGCCTTCGCGGCGCGGGCCGCTCTTCCTCGATCCGGTCGGCGATCGCCCTGCTGTTGTTCGCCATGACGCTCAGCGTCGGGGTTTCGACCACGGCCCAAACCGGTGGTGGCTCCACCGGGCCGGCCCCGGCCTCGGTCAAGATTCTGACGGGCGCGCTGATCTCGCCGGCGGAAGCGAACGCCCGCTACGGAATCTTGGTCGGTCACACGGACGGCATCTGCCGCGACTACGGATCGAAGGCCGAGCTTTGCCCAGGCGGGTCCGGCGGCGCCGCGCCCTTGGCGCCGGAATTGCGCGAGCTGTCGCGCGCCCTCCGCGGCGGTCCTGGCCTGAATCTCCAGGATGCGGCGGCCGTGCAGGAGCACGTCGATCTGGTCTATGAGTACGTCCGAAACCGGATCGACACCGAGTTCATTTTCGGATCGCACAAGGGGGCGCTCGGGGCGGTCATCGAGGGGTCCGGAACGGCCTTCGACCAAGCCTCCCTGATGGTCAAACTCTTGCGCGCCTCGGGCGTCGCCGCGGACTATCGCTACGGCACGATCACGCTGACGGCGGAGCAATTTTCGGCCTGGACCGGAATCTCCCAGGCCAAGGCCGCCTGTGCGCTGCTGGCTGCGGGCGGCGTGCCGGCGACGGTGTCCGGCGGATGCACGAGCGCCGGGTCAACCAGCGACGTGACCCTGGCCCACGTCTGGGTCGCCGCCCCGATCGGCGGCCAGACCTACGTGTACGACCCGGCCTACAAGACCTATGATCACGTGACCGGAATCGATGTCCGCCAAGCCATGGGTCTGTCCGCCGGCGAAGCCCTCGCCGACGCGACGAGCGGCATGAACTCGGGCTCCACAAGTTCGGTGCCTTACGTCTCGGGCCTGAACCGGAGCGGCCTGGACCACCAGTTGAACACCTACGCCACCGCCTTGCTCGATCGCCTTGAGGAGGAGGATGTCCGGGGTGCGGACATGGCCGACACTGTCGGCGGGCGCGTCATGCATGCGGTCTCCCGGCCCGTGGGGGGCTGGAAACAGACCTCCCTGCCGTACGCCTCTACGCCGAGCGCGACCTGGAGCGGCGGCGTGGGCATTCCGGACCAGTTCCGGGCGACGCTCCAACTGAGCTCCGTCCTGCCCGGAACGACGCCGACGACCATGGTGGCGGCGACCTTCTTCGTCGACGAGATCTATGGCCGGCGACTCGAGATCACCAGCAGCGGGGGCGGGCCTTCTCTGGCCAGCGCCTGGGCGCCGATCCTCACGCTCGACGGTGTCGCGATTTTCGAGGGTCAAGGCCTGTATGGAGCCCAGAACCTGGTCCTGCACCTCGACCTGACCGCCAACCACCCCTTCGCCGCCGAAGGCGGGGATTACGCCGACGCCACCGTCCGCAAGGTCGTCGACTACCTGCAGCCGGCCGCGATCGTCCATGGCTGGGGGCATGCGTCGGCCGCGTTGAGTTCGAAATGGGAACGGGAGCAGGCGGTCGATCGCGAGGGGCCGGTCATCTACCAAGGGGGTCCGCCGACCGCCAATACCGTCCCCGGTCAGGGGGGCGCCACGCTGGGCTTCCTCGGCGGCGGCGATCTGCTGCGGGCCCGGCTGGGCGCGACCTGGCTGGCGCAATTCGCCATGTCCCGCGATCTGCACGCGGAACTGGCCGGCGCGCGCGCCAGCCACCTGCACACCCTCGGCGTGGTGAGTTCGAACAGCAACGCCGTTCCCACGATTGAGTCGATCGGGGCGCCGGGCGGATCGTTGGGCGGCGCCGGCTATGCGGTGCAGGACGAGACTACGGTCATCGATCTGGAATCCAGCTTCGGCTTGGTGTCGCGGACCAGCGACGCCGTCGCGCGGCGCGCGGCGGTTCACGCGGTGGCGGCGACGGCGGCGACCCTGGAAGCGAGCGTGCTTCAGCAACTGACCGAGACGCCCGACGCCGCCTCCACCGCCAGCCGATTCGCCTGGGGCAACAATCCGGAGCGGCTCTGCGCGGACGGCGGGGTCTATTGCGAGACCGAGCAAGGCGCGGCGAGAGCGGCGCACCGGTATGTGTCGGCCGCCATGGCCGCCAACGCGCCGAGCCTGGTGCGCTACGACAACGGTACGGGCGCGCCGACGGCGTTCGGAGGTCTGCCCGCGGTGTCTGGCGGTGTCGCCACCATGTTGAAGGGCAACCTCGCCAGCGCCGTGCAGAGCTACGCCGATGCCGGGTTTGACGTGACCGCCTCAGCGGAATCGAACCTCGGACCGGGCCATCGGCATGGGTCCGAGTATGCGCTCTGGACCGCCCAAGTGGGTGATGACACCGGCGGCGCGACGGTCGATAATTCGAGGTACCTGGCATGCATTATCAAACGCAACCCGGCGTCTTCTTCCGGTTCCGCGGGGCCAGAGCAGGGCGGGCCATGTGTCGGAGCGGAAGGCGCCGCCGGGACATGGGAGTACGTCAACGCATCCGCCATTCCAGCCGATGACAGCGACGTCACCATCACCACCACGGGATATGTCCGGCTTCCTACGCTTCAACGCGGTGGCGCCCTGATCGCCAACCGGTATGACGCGAGCGGCGATCCGCTTGAGATCGCCCATGTGCTCACTCGCGTCGGCGCGCCCTTCAAGGGCGGTGGCGGCCCGTCGGTGACCCAGTCCGGGCGGTTCGACCCGAACGACGCGGGGCAGGCGCTCAGGGACCAATTCGTCGATCGCTCCGCCGCGCTGGGAGTCAACCTGACCGACGGAACGGCCCGCTTCACAAGCCCGACGCTAGCGTCGGTGGGCCAGGGGGAGTTTCCGCACAGTCTCGACCGCCGGATCGAGATCCGGGGCGGAGACCTGCGACCGGCCTCAAGCACCGCCTTTGAGCCGGTCATCGTTTCCAACTGGGACGGCGAGGCCAAGATCGCGTCATCGGCCTATGAAGCCATGGGGCAGAGCCGGGCGCAGGCCGCCGTCCCGACGATCGTCGCCTTCGTCGTCATGCAGGATATGTGGAAGGCGGCGCCGTCGGCCGAACGCGAAGTCGCCGGTGCGCTCGCGGCCGACTGGTGGGCCGACCATGTCCTGGCCAACCTGATCACCATATTCCAGGGTGCCGACGCGCAGCAGTTTGTCAGGGTCGAGGGTGATCGCTTCATCGCCGCCGGCGGCGGCGCGGCGACGATTACCCTGACCGGATCGCGGCAGGCCGTGCGACCCAACGTGGTGTCTCCCGAAGCCCAGGTCGATCCGAACCGCCAGGATCCGCAAAACTGGCAAAAGGAGTCCACGGCGCGCCAGTGGACCTGGTCTTCCGGGACCAAGATCATGCTGCGGGGCGCCCAGGGCGACGAGCGCGAATATGCCTACGTTGGCGGTCTCGCCAACGCGCAGTATTTCGAACAGGGCTATCACGAAGGCTTCCCCATCCAGGAGTGGCGGTTCCCCTTCGGCGTGGAGTTGTCGTTTACAAGGGCCACGCCGGGCGGTCAGGTCACCGGCGTCGTTTCAAACACAGGCCTTTCGCTCGCGGTGCCCTTACCGGGCAGCAGCGCCCTGGCGGGCGGCTGTGCGTCATCGACGCCCGGGTTCCTCACGCTTCCACCCCAGCCGCCCGCCGTCCTGGAGGTCCGCGACGCCGCCAACCGCCTGACCAAGGCCGAGTTCCGACCAAGTCAGACGCGCACGGTCGACCAGAGACCGCACGACGCCTGTCCGCTCCAGCGGGTCTTCGCGCCGCTGAGCGCGACCAGCGCCGCGCTGAGCTACGAGTTCGACTCGCTCGGACGGATCAAGGCGGCCAGGGACGCTATCGCGATAGAGTCTCCGACGACGCGCGGCGCCCACCAAATGTTCATCGCCGATGGCTACCGGGGCGAGCGCCAGGATCCGTTGGGCGGCCGCTACGCCGTGGAGACCCTTAGCGACGGACAGCTGCAGCGGCACATCGACGAGATGGGCCGGGTCTCGACCGCCACGTTCGACGGCAGCGGGCGGCTCATCAGCCGGAAATCGGCCTGGGGTGATCTGACCAGCTTCACCTATGACGCGCGCGACAACCTCATCCAGAGCACCCGGACGGCGATCGCCAACTGCGCCACGGGCCTGACCGCCGAACAGCAGGCTTGGTGGTGTCAGACGGTCACGATGAAGGCCGAATACCACCCGACCTGGAACAAGCCGACCAAGGTTATCTTGCCGGCGACAGCGGCGGATCCACAGGAACGGACATGGGATTTCAGCTATAACGCCCACGGCCTGATCGAAACCCAGACCGGACCCTCGGTTCTCGACGCCCTGACGGGAAACAACGCCCGGCCGGTGTGGGACATCGACTATGATTCCTTCGGTCGTGTGACCCGGACCGAGGATCCAACGGGCGTCCAGACCACCCAGATCTGGGGCGGGGGCGGCCTGCCCGCTTGGTGTTTGCGCCAGATCACGGCCCCGGCCCCGACCCCGATCGTGACGACCTTTGGCTGCGACACGGTCGGCAATGTGACCATCGCGACGGTCGGCGGTTTCACAACCACGACCGCCTACGATGCCCTGCGCCGCAAGACCGGCGAGACGGGCCCGGCCGGGACCGGCATCCAGACCCAATGGGAGTACGGCCCGAACGGCGACCTGATCGAAGAGAGGCGCTGGGACGCCACGGCCGGCGCGTGGCGGGTGACCAGCTCGACGTATTCGCTGACTGGCAAGGTTCTCACCGTGACCGATCCGTCGGGCGACCTGAGCCGCACCTGCTACGACGCGCTCGACCGCCCGGTGACGGCGATCGACGGCGAGCGGCGCGCCACCGTGACCGCTTACAACGCGGCCAGCCAGCCGACCGAGATCCGGCGCTGGCGCCGCGCCGCGGTGGACTCGTGCGTCACCGCCGCGGAACTGCCTGCCGGTCAGACGGAAGAGCGCTGGCGGCGGTTCCTCTACAATGCGGCCGGAATGCAGAGCGCCGAGATCGACGCTCGGGGCAACACCACCTCGCAGGTCTATGACGGTCTGGGCCGCTTGGCCAAGACCATCTATCCGAACGGCGTGCAGGACTGGATGGCGCAGGACCAGCGAGGCCAGGTGGTGTTCCTGCGGACCCGCTCGGGCCACCAGGCCAGCATGTTCTATGACGCCATGGGCCGGGACTATCATGTGCGCGAGCACTCCCAGGCCAACGCCGCCTATGCGTGGACGGGCCGCAACAGCCGGGCCAGCTACGATCTGGCGGGCCGACCCATATGGCGCGACGTGTCGAGCCAGACTACGACCGGTGCGACCTTCGACGACGCGCTACGGCGCGACGTGCGGACCTATGGCTATACCGCCGGCCTTCTGACCACGGACCAGTGGCGGCCGGAGGGAGTCGGGACCGGCAAGCCGACGCTCGCCTTCCTTTATGGCTATGCCGACGGCCGCGGCAACCGGACCTCGGTGACCTGGGTGGACGCGGCTGAGGCTCAATGGACGGCGAGCTACGCCTTCGACGCGGCCAACCGCGCCCGGACGATCAGCTTCCCCGGCGCCGGCGGAACCCAGACCGTGACCCTGAGTTATGACTCGCTCAGCCGCCGCACCGCGATCGATCGGCCCGGTGCGGCCGCCGACACCAGCTACGCTTATGATGACGACAGCGATCTCACGTCGCTGGGCCACGCCTTCGCGTCCGGGGCCGGCCCTGGCGCCGTGACCTTCAGCTACGGCCACGACGCGGCGGGCAAAACCACATCGATCGGCATCGACCAGTCAGCCTTCGAATGGATGCCGACCCTGGCCTATGCCCGGACCTATGGCGCGGCCAACGCCATGAACCAGATCACCTCCGAGGCTGGTACGGCCGTCACCTTCAACGGGGCGGGCGACATGACCTCGGACGGGGTCAACACCTATGTCTATACCTTCGGTCATCGGTTGGTCAGTGCCAGCCGGGCCGGGATGACCGCAACCTACGACTACGATTCCGACGACCGTCGCACCCGCAAGACCGTCAACGGAGTGATGACGCGCACGATGTGGTCCGGAGCCGACGAGATGGCGGAACTGAACTCAGTCGGCGCCATCCTGCGCCGCTTCGTGCCGGACGGTTCAGGCACCATGGACGCGCGGCTGGCCACGGTCGAGAACGACACGCCGCCGACGATCTACTGGCAGCACACCGACCATCAGGGGTCGGTGATCGCCACCTCGAACAGCGCCGGACAGACGGTGGGGACGGCCAGCTACTCACCCCACGGTGAGTTCGGAGGAGGGGCCTCCGCGCCACCATTGGGATCGCCATTCGGCTACACCGGGCGACAGTACGACCCGGAGACGGGACTCTACCAATATCGGGCGCGGTACTACTCGCCTAGGCTGGGCCAGTTCCTGTCGGCCGATCCGATCGGGACAAAGGACGATCCGAATTTGTACCTGTACGTCGGGCTTGATCCGGTGAACTACGTTGACCCGACGGGGAACGAGCACGCGGGCTATGCGGCGTATTCTGGATACGTTGCAAGGGGAGGAACCCGCTCCTTCGATCAATGGAATCAAGACGGACGCGACGCTTGCAACAATTCGCGAGCTCTTTGCCTTGGAAGCTTCGCGGCTTTTGCGTCTCTTGTTATTCCAGGACCAGAAGACATAATTATCGCAGGCTTGGCTGCTCACGCGGTCAGGGGTTACCTTGGGCGTGCGATGACGGCGCGGCTAGGTGTGGTTTTTGGATCTCGATTGGCGCGCGTGGAACACTCAATGCGCCGAATACAAAACATCATGAAAAACAATGCCAAAAGGGACGATTTTCTTGGAGTTCTTAGGGAAAAACGTGGAATTGATACTGGGTTTGATCACATAACGGAGATGCGCCAAAGTTTGCGAGGGTTAGAAACAAATATAGCACGACTTGATGCCGAGATCGCCAGTGGTCGTTTAACCGCCGCTCAGGTCACCGCCGCTCGAGCCTCAAGGAATGCTGGTGCGAGGACGGCAGAAGCCATGAGGAGGGCGCTGCAATGACTTTGTATGACGATCTTCAAAGCAATGACAGGGACACTCTAGTAGATACTCTCTACAAGCTCTCAAGAGCTAAGGGCAGGACTCCGCCGACGCCAAGCGCGATGAGATTGGCTCCCAGTTTGATATTGAGTGACGATGATGAGGTAGCTTGGAGGTCAATAATATTGTTTGGGATCATTTATCCTTCCCCTGTCGTACTTCAAAGTCTCCTTGCTGCTATTGATCGATGGAAAATCAGTGAACCTTATATCGCTGATGCGGCGCGCGATGCGGTTGTAAAAGTGAAAGAGATGCAACTACGGTGACTATGAACTACTGCATGACATCCTATGCGGCTTCGATCCTTCGGCTTGCGCATGCAGTGGCCCGTTCTAACTGAGGAAGAGTTAGACGATCCAAAAAAGGGACTAGGGCCCTCCCGCCGTCTAGATAAAAAGGTTGTCACCTAGCCAAGCCCCACTGCTTACGGGACGAACGCGGCCGATGGTCAAAAGGATGGCCAAGAGGACCTTACTAGGAATACGGCCGGGAGCTTCGATATCCATAGCTTGGCGAGGCCGTCGCTGCACGTCTCGACGGCCACTTGCACCACAGCCTCACAACCCGCGCTTTGCCTCGGTGAAGTGGTTGGCCCCGTTGGATGACCTGAACGAACTGGTGGACCGGGACGCAGCCGCGATGCTGTTCTCGCAAGCGGCGCAGGTTCGGCGCACGTTGTCGCGCTGGCCTTGGCGAAGGGGCGGCCCGATCTGCAGCGGACGTTCGGAACCTCCGCTCTGACTCGAGGCCGTGTAAAAACGCGCTTAACGAAGGCGGGACGTCGTTGGCGGCGAGCCGCGAAGCGCCCGTGGCTCAGGCCCGAATCGCCTCCATCAGCGGCTTCGTTCCGGGTACGGTCATCACCCGCTTCATGTTGTAGGCTAGGATGTGGATGCTGATCTCGCCCTTCACGTTGGGCAGCCGCTTCGTGAGGAAATGGGCGTGGCCCATCTAGGCCTTGATCGTTCCGAAGGGGTGCTCAACCAGCCCCCGCCGGGTGCGCATGGCCTGCGGAGCCAAGGCCATCCGGGCCTGCAAGACATCGATCACCGCTTGGTGCTCCCATCGCGTGACTCGCCGAGTCAAATGCGGCTCTTCGAGTTCTCTAGCCGGACTCGACTTGTTCAAGCCAAGCCACGACTTCACTTGGCGGTGGGAGCCGACCAGTTTCCCATTCAAACACCATGGTGCGGCTGCGGCAGAACAATGCGCCCAGCTCCGTTTGGGAAAGGCCGAGCGTCCTGCGCCGACGTCTCAGTCGAGCGGGCAGACGATCACCCTGCCAACGCTCCATATCCGGTCGGATGATCCGCAAAATGACCGGCTCTTGTCCATGCAGAAAAGGGAACGCAACTCGTTCTCTGGGGCAGCCAGTCGGCGAGGCCGCCCGGCGGGGTCTCCCATGTCGGCCGGGTAATGACGCCCAGCCGCCACCCGTGGCTCCACAGCCGGAAGCCCAGGTCGGCGTCCTCGGTGACGTTGAAGGCGTCCCAGCCGCCGACGGCGCGCAGCACGTCGACGCGGAAATGGTTGCTGGTGCCGCCCAGCGGAAACGGCAGGCCCAGCCGGGCCATGCCGGGCAGGGCGGTTTCGAACAGACTGGCGTATTCGGCGGCGAACTGCCGGTCGAGGAAGGGGGACCCGTCCGGTCCACGCCGGCCCGGCCGGATGCGCAAGGGCGCCTGCAGGCAGGCCAGCCGTCCGCCGGCGTCACCGGCGAAGCGGGCGGCGGCCTCCCGCAACTGGAGCGGATCGGGCTCGTCCTCGGCGTCATAGACGGTGAGAAGCGCGCCGGTCACATGGGGCAGGGCGCAGTTCAGGGCGCGGGGCTTGGTGCCGGGCGCGCCCGGCGGGGCGATGAACACGTCCAGCCAGGCCGGCCGCCGCGCCGCCAGGGCCGCCGCTATGGTCTGATGGTCGTGGGCTTCGAGGATCAGCAGCCCCTGCAGGCGATCGGGCGGATAGTCGATCCGGGCCAGCCGCCCGACGAGTTGCTCCACCACCTCGGTCTCGTCATGCAGCGCCACTAGGACGGTGTAGGGCGGCAGGTCCCCCGGGCCCGCGTCGGGCCGGGGGCCTGCGGGCGTGGCGCTCATCACCACCAGCAGCATCCGCCACAGGGACACCGTCAGAAAGCCCGCTGCGGCGGCGGCTACGGCGAGGGGCGCGGCGGCGGCCGGACGACTCCAGAGCAGGGCGGAGACGGCCGTGACGGCGGCGGCCAGGGCGATCCACTGCAGGGCCGACAGGCCGCGCCACGCCGCGCTGCTCGCCCGCGGCGGTCCGTAGCGCGCGGCGTCGCGCCTGCGATCGAGGAGATCGCTGATCTCCGCCCTTCCCATTGCGCACGGTTAACGCGCCGATTCGCGGGCGGCAAGCGGTTGGCGCAGCGTGGGGATTGCCGCTATTCAGGGGTCCGAGTTCGGAGTCTCGCCTCACGTGACCGCCCCCGCCGCCCTGAATCCGCGCTCGCAGCGCAAGCCGAAGGGCGAGGGCCATGCCCGTCGCGCCGAGATTCTGGCGGCCGCCGAACGCATCTTCGTCGAGCACGGCTACGAAGGCGCGACGATCCGCAAGATCGCCGACGAGGTCGGCCTGTCGTCCACGGCGCTCTACATGCATTTCCCCGAGAAGGGCGAAATCCTGCATGAGATTTGCCGCCAGGCCTTCGCCACCCTGATGGCGGCCAATGAGGCCATCCTCGCCGAGCCCGGTGATCCGGAAACCCGGCTGAACCGGATGCTTCGGGCCTATATCGCCTTCGGCTTCGCCAATCCGAACGCCTATCGCCTGGCTTATATGACGCGTCCGGTCGAACTGAGGGACGGGGCGCAGTCGGCCGCGCGCGAACTCGGGCACGAGCTGTTCCGCTCGTTCGAGCAGGTGGTCGAGGCCGCCGCGGAGGCCGGGCGGCTGAGGGGCGACGCCGCGACCACGGCCCAGGCCTTGTGGGCCGGCGCGCACGGCGTCGTGTCGCTGATGATCACCAAGCCGTACTTCGACTGGGTCGCGCCGGAGCGGCTGGTGGACACCCTTCTGGACGGCCTGTTCGCGGGTCTTCTGAAACCGTGAGGATCCGGGCGGGGGGTCTTGCGGGCGCCGGTCTGGCGTTGGCGCTGGCCTTGGCCGGCCCACCCGCGGGCGCGGTAGAGACGCGGCCCCTCCGGGTCATGTCGCTCGACCAGTGCGGCGATCAGTACGCCCTGGCCCTGGCGCCGGACGCGGATCTGGCCCTCTCTCCCCGCGCCGACGACCCGGATTCGTGGATGCGCGAGGCGGCGCAGGGCCGTCGGCGGACGCGGCCGACGCTCGAGACGGCCATCGCGTTCCGGCCCGACGTCGTGGTGCGCTACTGGGGCGGCGACGCCCGCTTGCTGGCCCGGCTGGAAGCCGACGGCGTCCGGGTCGCCACCATCGACGACGCCACGGATTTCGAGGGCGTGCGACGGAACATCCGGAGCGTTTCCGGCGCCCTCGCGGCCGCGCCGCGTGGAGAGGCGCTGATCGCCCGCATGGACGCCCGGCTGCGCGGGGCGGCGCGTGCGGCGGACGCGCCGAAGCCGTCGGCCCTGTATCTGACGGCGGGAGGGTTCACGGCCGGCCGCGACACCCTGATCGACGCCATCCTGGGCGCGGCGGGGCTGGCGAACGCAGCCGCCATCCGGGGGTTCGCCCCGGTCAGCGTCGAGCGGATCGCCCTGTCGCCGCCGGCCCGTTTCGTGTTCGGCTTCTTCGATCAGACGCGCAGCGACTGGCGGGGACCCGGCCGCCACCCGGTCGTGCGGTCGGCGGCGAGGAACCGGGTCGCGGCCCGGCTGCCGGCGGCGGCCCTGACCTGCCCGGCCTGGTTCGCGGCGGACGCGGCGGCGATGCTGAAGGCCGGCCGGTGACCGGCGGTCCCGGTCGGCTGACGATCATGCTCGCCGTTTCGATCGCGGTCGCGATGTCGGCGGCCGTGCTGTTCGGTGAGAGCGCCTTCGACGGGACGCAACTGGCGCAGGCTTTCACCGATCTCTCGTCCGGCCCGGCGGAGGTCCTTTGGGCGGTGCGGGCCCCGCGCGCGGCCACGGCGCTGATAGTGGGCGTCGCTCTCGGCCTGTCCGGCGCGGTGATGCAGGGGCTGCTGAGGAACCCGCTGGCCGACCCGGGCGTGCTGGGCGTGTCGGCATTGGCGGCGCTGGGCGCGGCGGCCGCGATCGTGCTGGGCTGGGCCGCGCTGCCGGGCGCGGTCGAGGTCACGGCCCTGGTCGGGGCCGGGCTGGCCGGCGGGCTGCTGGTGCTGTTCTCGGCGCGGGTGCGGTCCCCCGAGGCGCTGATCCTGTTCGGCGTGGCGGTGTCCAGTTTCGCCGGCGCCGCCACGGCCCTGATCTTCAACCTGTCGCCGTCCCCGATCGCCACCGCCGAGGTGATGAACTGGCTGCTCGGCTCGGTCGAGAACCGCAGCTGGGTGGATGTCGCCTGGGTCACGCCCGCCGTGCTTCTGGCGGCGGCTCTGGCCGCGCTGGCGGCCCCCGGCCTGCGCATGCTCAGTCTCGGCGAGGAGACGGCGCGGACCTCCGGCCTGCCCATGGCCCGCCTCAGGCTGCTGGCCCTGCTGGCGGCGGCCCTGGCGACCGGGGCGGCGGTGGCGGTCGCCGGGGTGATTGGCTTCGTCGGCCTGGCCGCGCCGCATCTGGTGCGGAGGGCGGTGCGCGGCGACCCGGCCCGGCTGCTGCTGCCCTCGGCCCTGGCCGGCGGTCTGATGCTGGTCGTCGCGGATCTGCTGGCGCGGATGACGCCGACCGATCAGGAGCTGAAGCTGGGCGTGTTCACGGCCCTGGTCGGCGCGCCCCTGTTCGCCCTGATCGCCTGGCGGGCAGCGCGGGAGTGGCGGCTGTGACGGCGCTGGCGCTGGAGACCGCCACGGCCCGGCTGGGCGGGCGCAGGGTGCTGGACGAGGTGACGCTGGCCGTGGCTCCGGGCGAACTGACGGCGTTGGTCGGGCCGAACGGCGCTGGCAAGTCGAGCGTGATCCGCGCCCTGGCCGGTCTGTTGCCCCTATTCGGCGGCCGCGCGCGGTTGGGTGGCAAGGACGTCGCCGACCTGACGCCCCGGCAAAGGGCCGGGCTGGCCGCCTATCTGCCGCAGGAACGGCGCGTCGCCTGGAACCTGCCGGCGGTCGAGGTGGCGGCGCTGGGCGCGCCCTTCCTCGCGGCGGGCGAAGCACTGAAACGGGCGCATCGGGCGCTGGTCGAGGTCGAGGCGGATCATCTGGCCGATCGCGGCGTGGCCGAGATGTCTGGCGGTGAACGCGCGCGGGTGCTGCTGGCCCGGGCGTTGGCGACGGAGGCGGCGGCCCTGCTGGTCGACGAGCCGATCGCCGGCCTCGATCCCGAGGCGCAGCTGATGGTGCTGGAGCGGCTGCGGGCGCGGGCCGAAGCGGGGCAGGCGGTGCTGGCCAGCCTCCATGATCTGCCGCTGGCGGCGCGGTTCGCCGACCGGGTCGTGGTGCTGGACCACGGCAGGGTCGTTGCCGACGGCCTGCCGCTGGAGGCGCTGGCGCCGGGCGTGCTCCGCAGTGTGTTCGGACTGTCGGCGCGCTGGGTCGACGGGCCGGACGGCCCCCTGCTGTCAGCCGCCCGGCGTCACTCCGCCCCGGACGGATCGGTCACGGAACCGCCCGAGGCGTAGGGCTGCGGCCCCGCCGGCGCGCCGCGGCGCAGGTCGCTGGACAGGGTCAGCGGGGCCGAGCCGCCGTTCAGCCGCGCCTTGTAGACCGACATGTTCTCCATCACCCGCATCATGTAGTTGCGCGTCTCGGTGAACGGGGCGCACTCGATGAAATCGACCGGGTCGACCTGTCCGGCGCGCGGATCGCCGCAGCGCGCGATCCACTGCGGTGGCCGGGCCGGACCGGCGTTGTAGCCTACCGTGGTCAGCAGCATCGAGCCGCCGAAACGGTTGGTCAGGTCGCCGAGGTGATAGCTGCCCAGCGTCATGTTGTAGTCCGGGTCCCACAGCCGCTCGGCCGAGAACGGCATGCCCAGCTGACGGGCGACCATCGCCCCGGTCGACGGCAGGAACTGCATCATGCCGCGCGCGTCCGCCCCCGAGCGCGCACGGGGATCGAAACTCGATTCCTGCCGCGTGATGGCGAGGGTGAACTCGAGCGGCGCGGCCCCCGGAACCTGCGGCGGAATCCGGATCGGGTACTGGCGCTCGGGCATCAGATAGCCGCGCTGGCTGGCGGCCCGCCCGACCATCATGGCCGTGAAGCCCTCGCCGTAGGCCCGCGACAGATCCATCAGCAGGGCCAGTTCGGAAGCGCCGGGCAGGTCGTCGTCGAGCTGGTAGGCAAAGACCCGGAACAGGCTGGTCTCGCCGGTCTCGCCGAGGATGCGCAGGGCGCGGACCACCTCATTCGCCTCGAAGGCCGCCTGGTCCGCGCCGGTCGGGACCGGATCTCCGGGCAGGGTGATCGTGGTGATCCCGGCCTTCTCGGCGGCCAGCTGGCCGTAGAAGGTCTGGATGTGGCGGGCGCCGCCCCGATAGAACTCCACCGCCGACGGGGTATTGCCCTGCGCCTCGGCCGCGCGGCCGAGCCAGTACAGCGCCCGGCCCTGGGTGATCGGGGTCGAGGACGCCTGGCGCAGGATCTCGAAATGGGTGGCGGCCCGCGCGGGGTCGTTCAGCCTGGTCAGCGCCACCCAGCCGGCGAAGAACTCCGCGTCGACCTTGCGCTCGCCCGAGGGGAAGCCGTGGCCGGCCATGGCGTCGTAGGCGGCCTGCCAGTTGCGGCGCTCGAGGGCGTCGAGGAAATAGTTTCGCCGCTCGCTCCACAGCGTGTTCTGGCCCTCGGTATGCAGCGGCGCGGCGGGCAGGGCGGCCAACAGGGCGAAACCCTCGGACTGGCGGCCCTGCGAGCGCAGGATGCGGATCCGCTCCAGGGCGACGGCCGGGTCCATCGCTTGCGACGGGCTAAGACCGGCCACCACGGCGTCGGGGCTGTAGGCCGAACGCAGCGTCATCGCCGCCTCGGCCACGGCGCGGCGCTCCGGCGAGACCATCTGGGTCATGGCGCGCGTCGCCGGCCCGTGCGGACCCAGCAGCAGGACATTCAGCCGCGCCTCGTGATCGGCCTGGGTCAGCCAGCCGCCCCAGCGGGTCAGAATGCGGGTCTGCTGCGGCTCGTCGAACGAGCGGGTGCGCCACCATTCGCTGATCAGGGCGCGGGCCTCGTCGCGGCGGCCGCGCTGCTCCAGCGCGTCGGCCAGGGCGATGGCGCCCTCGACCGTGGTCGGACGCGCGCCCGCGAACAGGGCGAGGGCCGCGTCGGGACCGGCATAGGCGAGGTCCAGCGCCCGCTCGGCGGCGGCGCGGCGGCTCTCGGCCCGGGGCCAGCCGGCGAAGGCGGTCTGGGCGACGGCGAGGTCGCTGTACGGCATCTGTTCGGCCGAGGTGTCGAGCAGCGCCCACTCGACCAGCTTTCGGGCGGACGGATCGCGAATCTGGGCCGCGGTGGAGCGGGCGCCGACGATGTCGCGGGCGCGGGCCTGCGTCAGGCCCTGGCGGAAGAGGGCGGTGTCCTGATCGTCGAGAAGCCTGGCCTGCGTCCCCTGCGGGGCGACGGCCGGATACGGCGTTTCCTGCGGAACCAGCGATTCGGGCGCGGGGGCGAGCAGAGCCAGGGCGGCCGCGAGACTGGTTGCGATCATGCCGTGTCCAATCCCCATTCCATGACGGTTGCGGCGGCGTCGCCGGCAACCTACCCTCCCACGCTTCGCCTCAGGCGTCGTCGCCCATTCCCACGCAGGACCATCGTTTCAATGACCGCCCCTTTGTTCAAGGGCGTGATCACCGCCCTGATCACACCACTTCGTGACGGAAAGGTGGACGAAGCCGCCTTCAGGACGCTGCTGGAACGCCAGATCGCGGCCGGGGTTCACGGCGTCGTCCCGATGGGCACCACGGGCGAGAGCGCCTCGCTGCACCTGGACGAGCACAAGCGCGTCGTCGAACTGTGCGTCGAGGTCGCCGCCGGCCGCACCCGGGTCATCGCCGGGGCGGGCTCCTCGGCCACCGACAAGTCGATCGAAATGGTCCGTCACGCCAAGACCGTCGGCGCCGACGGGGCCCTCGTCGTGACGCCCTATTACAGCCGGCCTTCGCAGGCGGGCATGGCGGCGCATTTCGAGGCCATCGCCGAGGCGGTCCAGCTGCCGATCCTGCTCTACAACGTGCCCGCCCGCACCGGCGTCGACCTCGCCAACGAGACCGTGGCCCGGCTGGCGGTCCATCCGAACATCGTCGGCATCAAGGACGCCACCGGCGATCTGGCGCGGATCAGCTGGATGCGGGCCAACATCATCGACCAGCAGTTCGACCTGATCTCGGGCGACGACCCCAGCTATCTCGGCTACCACGCCCATGGGGGCGTCGGTGTGATCTCGGTGACCTCGAACGTCGCGCCTGAGGCCATGGTGGCGCTGCACGAGGCGGCGGCCGCCGGCGACTACGCCACGGCGCGCGAGTGGCAGGACCGGCTGATCGGCCTGCACAGGGGCCTGTTCCTCGACAACTCGCCGTCGCCGGCCAAATACGCCCTTGCGCGCCTCGGCCTGTGCACCGAGGAGGTGCGGCTGCCGCTGGCCCCGACCGCCGACGCGATCAGGCCGGCCATCGACCGCGCCATGGCGGAAGCAGGCGTGGGCTGATGGCCAGCGAAAAGCCCAAGACCAAAGTCATCGCCGAGAACCGGCGGGCGAAGTTCGACTATTTCCTCGAGGACTACACCGAGGCCGGGATCCAGCTGCTGGGCACGGAGATCAAGGCCCTGCGCGACGGCCGCGCCAACATCGCCGAGAGCTATGCGGCGGTGGAGGGACGCGAGATTGTGCTGATCAATGCCGACATCCCGCCCTACAAACAGGCCAACCGCTTCAACCACGAGCCGCGGCGGCCGCGGAAACTGCTGCTGCACCGCAAGCAGATCGACAAGCTGATCGGCGCCGTCCAGCGCGACGGCCAGACCATCATCCCGGTCAAGCTCTACCTGAACGAGGCGGGCAAGGCGAAGCTGGAGATCGCCCTGGCCAAGGGCAAGAAACTGCATGACAAGCGCGAGGCCACGGCCCAGCGCGACTGGCAGCGCGACAAGGCCCGGCTGCTGAAGGAGCGCGGCTAGAAGGCCGAGGACGCTACCGGCTGGGCGTCGAGCACGCCCGGCATCGAGGCCGCCGCCTGGTCGCCGCCCCACGGCCCCAGCGACGGGCCGGTCCATTGCTGGACCATCAATCCGAACACCGCGATCCCCGCGGCGATCAGCAGCGCCAGAACCGCCGCCTTCCGTTCCTCGGGGGTGAACGGTCCCCCTTCGCTGATACGCATCACAACCTCCCAGGTCCCGCTCGATCAACGCGGGCTGGACGACGCTGTTCCCCGGGTTGGAGGCTACACCCGACGACCCTTGATTCGCGTGGCGCGGGAAGCACAGTCGCCTCCCGGGCGACTGATGTTCGTTCACGTTTCGATGAGGGCCCGCGCGCGCAGGAAGACCTCCTCGAACATCGCGGCGGTCAGCCGTCCGGTGTTCGTGTTGAGCCGGGAGCAATGGTAGCTGTTGAGCAGCACGTACGGCCCGACGGAGGCCTCCGCGCCGTGCCCCGCCGCCATCGCGCTGGCCGGCTTGCCCAGCGCCTTCAGCACGTTGCGTCGCGACACGTCGCCGAGGGTGAGGATGACCCTGAGCCGGGGCAGGGCGGCCAGCCGGGCCTGCAGGAACGGCCGGCAGGTCGCCTCCTCGACCGGCAGCGGCTTGTTGCCGGGCGGGGCGCAGCGCACCGCATTGGTGATCATGCAATCGACCAGTTCCAGGTCGTCGTCGCCGTTGGGATCGTAGCGGCCCCGCGCGAAGCCGGTCTTCTGCAGCGTCTCGTAGAGCAGCCAGCCGGCGTGGTCGCCCGTGAACGGCCGGCCGGTGCGGTTGGCCCCGGTGCGGCCGGGGGCGAGGCCGGCGATCAGCAGCCGGGCCTGCGGATCGCCGAACGACGGCGCGGCGCCGTTGAACCAGCCGGGGTTCTGGCGTGCGTTCTCGCGGCGGTATTCGACCAGTCGGGGACAGAGCGGGCAGTCGCGGGGCGCCTCGGGCGGCCAGGCGCTCATTGTTCGAACACCCGGCTGTTGGGCGCGGCGCCCGGCGTGCGGGGCCTGCCGATCTCGGGCAGCAGGTCGTTCAGGTCGACGAAGGCGTCCGCCTGTCGCCTCAGCTCGTCGGCGATCTGCGGCGGCTGGGTCTTCATCGTCGAGACCACCGTCACCCGTACGCCGCGGGCCTGCACCGCCTGCACCAGCCGCCGGAAGTCGCCGTCGCCGCTGAACAGCACCATGTGATCGACGCGCGGCGCCAACTCCAGCATGTCCACGGCGATCTCGATGTCCATATTGCCCTTGGTCCGGGTGTGGCCCTGGGCGTCGGTGAAGCGCCTGACCGGCTTCGTCACCACGGTGAAGCCGTTGTAGTCGAGCCAGTCGACCAGCGGCTTGATCGGCGAGAACTCTTCGCCTTCGATCACGGCGGTGTAATAATAGGCGCGAACCAGAACGCCTTTCGCGCGATACATCTCCAGCAGCCGGCTGAAGTCGAGGTCGGCGTTCAGCGCCCTGGCGGCGGAATACAGATTGGCCCCGTCTATGAACAGGGCGATGCGCTCGGTCGGATAAGGCGTCATGGAAATCGGTTCCGAGAATATGGACGTCCCGGTCGCCGTCGAAATGGACGACGCCGTCGATCTGGACGACGCCGTCATCGTCGCGCTGGGCTGCAATGACAAGGGGGCGTGGCGCGATTGCCGCGAGGCGCTCGAGGCCGCGCTGGCCCGGTTCCGCGCCGAGGGGATCGACCTGCTGGCTCGGTCGTCGTGGTGGCGCTCCGCCGCCTGGCCCGACCCCGATGATCCGCCGTTCCTGAACGGCGTGGTCATCGTCCGCACGGCGCACGATCCCCACGCCCTGATGGCGGCGCTGGGGCGGATCGAGGAGGCCTTCGGCCGTCAACGCGGAACTCCGAACGCGCCGCGCACCCTCGATCTCGACCTGATCGCCTACGGCCGGGTGAGCGGCGATCTCGACGGCCTGATCCTGCCTCACCCGAGGGCGGCGCAACGCAAATTCGTCATGGGCCCCCTGGCGGAGATCGCCGCGGACTGGCGCCTGCCCGGCGACGACCGCACCGCCGGAGATCTGTCCGCCGTCGCCCCGATCGGCGCGGACGCCCACCCGGACCGATGACACGTCGGGCGCTTCGGCGGCCTGGGCCGTTCCGGCCGCAGACGAGCCGCCGCGCCTTGTCGAAGACGGCGGTCATTGACGCGGGACGCGGGCCGGACGAGTTTCCCGGTCCGCAAACAGATCAGGTGAACGCAATGCTCGGCTGGTCGGTGCTCACAGTCGCCGCGATTCTGGGCTCCTCGCAGAAAACGGCCGGCGCCAGGGATTGGATTGTAGGGGATCCTGCGGTGCGGTTCGTCGAGGGCACAACCTCTCCACGCATAGATCCGCTGGGCCGTTGGTCAGGGCGGGTCGCTATTTCAGTTCGCTGCACGATCGAGGCGGACGGGTCCCTGGACGCGTGCGCCGTTATCGAAGAGTCCGAGCCGCGCCGGTTAAGCCATCGTTCCGCGCGCTCCGGCGTGCAGGCGATGCGTCTGCAACTCGGCGAAGGCGGCCCACGACCGGGCGACACCCTGACCGTCGAGGCCGTGGTCTCCCGGCCCTGACGCGAAGCTTATCCGCCTCATTCCGGCCCATGCGGCGTTGCACAATGACGTCCAACCCTATATTTTGTGCGGTTCTCCCCCGCGCTCGAGGAATTTCATGGCCCGCGTCACTGTCGAAGACTGCATCGAGAAGGTGCCGAACCGTTTCGGTCTGGTCCTGCTGGCCGGGCAC
The DNA here is from genome assembly GCF_035626975.1 of Brevundimonas sp. Lineage (GTDB taxonomy): Bacteria > Pseudomonadota > Alphaproteobacteria > Caulobacterales > Caulobacteraceae > Brevundimonas. Next base: position 123,681 of record NZ_DASPMQ010000039.1, on the reverse strand, counting down.
CGCGCCCGCTCCATCGCCAACGGCGCGGCGCTGACGCTCGACCGCGACAACGACAAGAATCCGGTCGTCGCCTTGCGGGAACTGGCGGAGGACACCGTCAACCCGGACGAACTGCAGGAAAACATCATCGTCACCCTGCAGCGGGTCGATGAGCGCACCGAAGCCGAGGACGAGGCCGAGGTCGTCGCCCTGCTGGCCGAGCCGCAGCACATGAACATGGCGGAAGCCGAGCTGATCCGCGCGCTGCAAAGCGATCGCGACGGCGGGCAGGAGGAGCGGTACTGACGGCTGAACCCGCCAACGGTATCACCATCCTGCCGGCGCGGACCTCGCAGCCCGCGCCGCCTCTGAAAGCTGCCAATCTCAACGACCCGGAGGGCGATCGCCCGCCGGCCGAGGCGCCCGAGCCCTCGAAGGCCCGGGTGCTTCGGCAATTCGAGCTGGTCGAGGCGGTCAGGGCCTACGATCCGACGGCCGACGAGGCGTTGCTCAACCGCGCCTACGTCTATGCGATGAAGATGCATGGCTCGCAGCTGCGGGCCTCGGGCGATCCCTATTTCGCCCACCCGATCCAGGTCGCCGGCATCCTGACCGACTACCGGCTGGACACGGCCACCATCGTCACCGCCCTGCTGCATGACGTGGTCGAGGACACATCGGCCACCCGTGACGACATCGCCGCGATGTTCGGCGAGGAGATCGCCTCGCTCGTCGAGGGCGTCACCAAGCTGTCGCGGCTGGAGTTGCAGGCCGAGCACACGCGCCAGGCCGAGAACCTGCGCAAATTCATTCTCGCCATCTCGAAGGACGTGCGCGTCCTGCTGGTCAAGCTGGCGGACCGTCTGCACAACATGCGGACACTCAAATACGTCAAGCCGGACAAGCGCGAGCGGATCAGCCGCGAGACGCTGGAGGTCTACGCCCCGCTCGGGCGCTCGATCGGCATCCATTCGATCGCGTCCGAGCTGGAAGAACTGGCCTTCGAGCACCTGAACCCCACCGCCCGAACCGCCATCGAGCGACGGCTGGAGGCGCTCAAGCTGGAGCATGGCCGCGCCATCGACGGCGTCTCCCGCGAGGTCGAGCGCGTGCTGGAGGAGGCGGGCGTCCACGCCAAGGTTTTCGGTCGGCAGAAGACGCCCTATTCGATCTGGCGCAAGCTGCAGCGCAAGTCGGTCGGCTTCTCGTCCCTGTCCGACATCTACGGCTTCCGGGTCATCGTCGAGGCCGAGGACGACTGCTACCGCGCCCTGGGCGTGATCCACCGCGCCTGGCCGATGGTGCCGGAGCGGTTCAAGGACTTCATCTCGACGCCCAAGTCGAACAACTACCGTTCGCTGCACACCACCGTGGTCGGCCCGTCCGGCCTGCGCATCGAGATGCAGATCCGCACCGACGCCATGGACCGGGTCGCCGAGGACGGCGTGGCGGCGCACTGGGCCTACAAGAACAAGTCCTACGGCTTCGACAAGGAGGCCATGGAGCGGGACGGCGGGCGGGACCCGCTGCAGAACCTGCGCCACCTCGTGCAGGTCATCGAGCACGGCGAGGGCGGCGAGGACTGGGTCGAGCACGCCAAGCTCGAGATGTATCTCGACCAGGTGTTCGTGTTCACGCCGAAGGGCGCCCTGATCACCCTGCCGCGCGGCGGCATGCCGCTCGACTTCGCCTACGCCGTGCACACCGAGGTCGGCGACACGGCGGTCGGGGCCAAGATCAATGGCGAACTCAAGCCGATGCGGACCCAGCTGCAGAACGGCGACGTGGTCGAGATCATCCGCGGCGCCAAACGCGAGATTCCGGTCGACTGGCGCTCGCTGACGGTGACGGGCCGGGCGCGCTCCGCCATCCGCCGCCACATCCGGACCTCCGAGCGCGGCGAGTTCCAGAAACTGGGCCGCGCCACCCTTGAGCAGACCCTGACCCGGGCCGGCAAGACGGACGCGGAGGTGACGCTGCGCCCGGCGCTGGAGCAGCTGGGCTTCGCCCACGACGACGACCTCTACGAAGCCATCGGCCGCGGCCGCGTGTCCGCCGCCAGGATCGGCGAGATCCTGTTCCCGGCCCTGAAGGGGCGGCTCAAGGCCGGGCCGGACCGCAAGCGCATCGGCGACGACCAGGGCCGGCTGTTTGTCCGCGGCGGCGGCCTGACGCCCGGCGTCAGCGTACATTTCGGCCACTGCTGCTCTCCGGTGCCGGGCGACCGCATCGTCGGCATCCTCGAGCCCGAGGCCGGCCTGACGGTGCACACCATCGATTGCCAGCGGCTGGAGGAATTCGCCGACGACGATTCGGTCTGGCAGGACCTGCAATGGACGCCCCAGGCGGAGCAGGGGGCCGTCGCCGCCGCCCGTATCCGCGCCACGATAAAGAACGCCCCGGGCGTGCTCGGCCAGGTCGCCACGATCATCGGCGAAGCCGGCGGCAACATCCTCAACCTGGTGATGAGTCACCGGCAGCAGGACTTCTTCGACGTCGATATCGATCTCGAGGTCGAGGACGCCAAACACGCCACCGCCATCATGGCCGCCCTGCGCACCAACCCTTCCGTCGACACGGTCGAGCGGGCGCGGGGATGACGGTCGATCGGGTATTCTCCCGGCATGCGTCGGATGCAACGATCCGCATGATGCGCGGTTGATCGCGCGGTGTTTCAAGGCGTGAGATGACTCCCGAAGAACAGGAACGGGCCAACGCGGCGCAGCTGGCCTCGCCCTCCTACCGTATCGCCGCCCTTGATCGGGACTTCCTGCTCAGCGAACCGTTGCGCGGCGTCCGTTTCCTGCTGGAATACGAAAAAACGGAAAGCGCGCTTCAGGCTTGGGGCGTGCGTTCGACCCTGGTGGTGTTCGGCAGCGCCCGCATCGGCGCGGACGGCGCGGGGCGGCACGCCTACTGGTACGAGGAGGCGCGCAAGTTCGGAAAGCTGGCGTCCGAGCGGGGCGGCGCCATTCGCGGCGAGGTCGGCCAGCCACGCGACAATGTCATCGCCACCGGCGGCGGGCCCGGAATCATGCAGGCGGCCAACCAGGGGGCGTTCGAGGCCGGAGCGCCCTCGATCGGGTTCAACGTCACCCTGCCGCACGAGCAGTTTCCCAATCCATGGTCGACGCCGGAGCTGACCTTCCAGTTCCACTACTTCGCCATGCGCAAGATGCACCTCGCCATGCGCGCCAACGCCCTGATTGTATTCCCGGGCGGGTTTGGGACGCTCGACGAACTGTTTGAAATCCTGACCCTTCGCCAGACCGGAAAGGCGCCGGCCATTCCCATCGTCCTGTTTGACGAGGCCTACTGGCGCTCGGTCATCCATTTCGATGCGCTGATCGAGCACGGCATGGTCAGGGCGTCGGACATGGAGCTGTTCGCCTTCGCCGACGACGCCGAGGGGGTGTGGACCGCGCTGCTCGCCGGCGGGCTCAAGCCGGGCGAGAGTATCGAAAAGCCGGCATTGTCCCACACCAAGCTGGCGGCTAAGCGGGACATATGACCTCCGAAGACGTTCTCACCGAATTCCGCGACGCCGGCGCCCTGCGCGAAGGCCATTTCGTGCTGTCCTCCGGCCTGCACAGCCCGGTCTTCCTCCAGAAGAACCTGGTGTTCATGGACGCGGCCCGCTGCGCCCGTCTGTGCAAGGCGCTGGCGGAGAAGATCACCGCCGCCGTCGGCCCGGTCGACGTGGCCATCTCGCCCGCCGTCGGCGGCATCATTCCGGGCTACGAGACCGCCCGCTGGCTGGGCGTGCCGTCGATGTACGTCGAGCGCGAGGGCGGCGAGTTCAGACTGCGCCGCGGCTTCCACGTCGAGCCGGGCCAGAGGGTGGTCATGGTCGAGGATATCGTCACCACCGGCCTCAGCTCGCGCGAATGCATCGCCGCTATCCGGGCGGCGGGCGGCGACGTCGTGGCGGCGGCCTGCATCGTTGACCGCTCCGGCGGGCGCGCCGACGTCGGCGTGCCGCTGGTCGCGCTGGCGACGCTGGACGTGCCGGCCTGGCCCGCCGACGCCCTGCCGCCCGACCTGGCCGCCTTGCCGGTCGAGGATCCGGGCAGCCGGCGGCTGGCGAAATAGGGAGAGCGACGATGGTCTCGCCGGTGCGTCTGGGGGTCAACATCGACCATGTGGCGACGGTCCGGAACGCCCGGGGCGGCGTCCATCCCGATCCGGTCCGCGCCGCGCGCGAGGCCCTGGCGGCCGGGGCCGACGGCATCACCGCCCACCTGCGCGAGGACCGGCGCCACATCACCGACACCGATATCGAGGCGCTGAGCGAACTGTGCGCCGTCGCCGGCCGGCCGCTGAACCTCGAGATGGCGGTCACCGATGAGATGTTGACCATCGCCCTGCGCCACCGGCCGCACGCCGCCTGCCTGGTGCCCGAGCGGCGCGAGGAGGTGACCACCGAGGGCGGCCTCGCCGTCGCCGGCCAGGAGGCCCGGATCGCGCCCGTCGCGAAGGCCCTGTCCGCCGCCGGCGTGCGGGTCTCCCTGTTCATCGAGCCGGCGCTGGAGCAGGTCGAGGCCGCCCACGCCGTCGGCGCCCAGGTGGTCGAGTTCCACACCGGCCGCTACTGCCACCTGTCCGGCGACGGTCGCGCCGTCGAGTTCGCCCGGCTCCAGGCCGCCGCCTCCCGCGCCGCCGACCTCGGCCTGGAGGTCCACGCCGGGCACGGGCTGGACTACGAGACGGCCGCGGACATGCTGGCCATCCCCGAGGTGCGCGAGCTCAACATCGGCCATTTCCTGATCGGCGAGGCGGTGTTCGTCGGCCTGACCCACGCCATCCACCGGATGCGCGCCGCCATGGACGCCGCGTCGTGATCATCGGCGTCGGCGCGGACCTGTCGGACATCCGGCGCATCCAGAACTCGCTGGATCGCTTCGGCGACCGGTTCAAGGCGCGCTGCTTCACCGACCTCGAACGCGCGCGCTCGGACCGCAAACCCGAACCCGCCTGGAGCTACGCCAAGCGGTTCGCGGCCAAGGAAGCCTGCGCCAAGGCCCTCGGCACCGGCATGCGGGCCGACGTCTACTGGCGCGACATGGGGGTGGCCAACCTGCCCTCGGGCCAGCCGACCCTGCAGCTGACCGGCCACGCCGCCGAACACCTGGCCAGGCTGACGCCTCCCGGTCACAAACCGCGGATACATCTGACGCTCAGCGACGAACACCCCTACGCACTCGCCTTCGTGGTGATCGAAGCCTTGCCGATAGCTTAATCACGTTATACCGGTTTTGCCGCTGAAAGACCGCGAACAGCGGCTGGGGGAATAGGGTCAATATGAGCGACGAGAACAAGCCGCACGACGACCACGGCCACGACGCCGGGCACGGTCACGACGACCCCGCGCCCGCCGCGCCGGCTCATGACGAGGCCGCGCTCCACGTCGCGGACGCCCACGCGCACGCCCCTGAACCGGTCCATGACGATCATGGCCATGACGACCATGGCCACGATGATCACGGTCATGACGCCGCCGCGCCGGCCGCTGACGGGCACGCGCACGACGAGGCCGGCCACGACCACCCCGCCGCCGAAGCGGCGCCGGCCCATGAAGCGCCCGCCTCCGGGGTCGACCATGGCGATGACGGCCACGCCCATGACCCCGTGACGCCGGCCGAGGCGGTTGCCGCCGGGAGCGCCGCCGCCGCCGCGTCGGCGAAACAGCCGGTCTGGAGCGATTCCGGCGACGCCCCGTTCGAGGACGTCGACGCCACCCCCGTCTACGCCCGCGGCAAGGGCCGCAAGAAGGGCAGGTCGGGCGGCGGCAACGAGACCGTGGAGATCATCAAGACGATCTTCTTCGCCCTGCTGATCGCCTTCGTCCTGCGGGTGCTGCTGTTCCAGCCCTTCACCATTCCGTCGGCCTCGATGGAGCCCAACCTCTACGAGGGCGACTACATCGTCGTGTCGAAGTGGAGCTACGGCTATTCGAAACACGCCATCCCGTTCAGCCCGCCGCTGTTCGAGGGCCGTCTGTTCGCGCGGGAGCCGAAGCGCGGCGACATCGTGGTGTTCAAGCTGCCGCGCGACAACAAGACCGATTACATCAAGCGTCTCATGGGCCTGCCCGGCGACCGCCTCCAGATGATCAACAACGTGCTCTTCATCAACGGCACGGCCGTGAAGGACGTCGAACTGAGCCGGCAGGACGTGCAGAACCTCTACGGCGCCCAGCCGACGATCCAGCTGCGCGAAACCCTGCCGGAAGGGCGGGAGTTCAATGTCCAGGACTGGGGCCCGAACAACGTCTCCGACAACACGCCGGTGTTCGAGGTGCCGGCCGGCCACTACTTCATGATCGGCGACAACCGCGACAACTCGCAGGACAGCCGCTTCGATATCGCCGAGGGCGTCGGCTATGTTCCGGCCGAGAACCTGATCGGCAAGGCCGAGATCATCCTGTTCTCGTGGTCGCCGGGCGCGTCCCTGTGGAACCCCGTCAGCTGGTTCTCGAAGGTCCGTCCGAGCCGGTTCTTCACCGTCCTGCACTGATGGCTGACCGGCGGGCCGAGGCGGTCGCGGCGCTTGCGTCCAGACTCGGCCATGACTTCCGCGACCCGTCCCTGCTCGATCAGGCCCTGACCCACGCCAGCGTGGGCGAGGGGGCGGAGCGCGACGCCCGCGGCCGGCCCTTCCTCGACAACCAGCGGATGGAGTTCCTCGGCGACCGGGTCCTCGGCCTTCTGGTCGCCGACCGGCTGATGCGCGACCTGCCGACGGCCGACGAGGGCGAGATGTCGTCGCGCCTGCACGCCCTGGTCGACAAGGCGACCTGCGCCCGCGCCGCCGAGGCGCTGGGGGTCGGCGACGCCATCCGGCTGTCGCCCGGCGAGGCCAAACAGGGCGGCCGCCGCCGCGAGGGCATGCTCGGCGACGCCATGGAGGCCATCCTGGCGGCGGTCTGGCTGGACGGCGGCATGGACGCGGCCCGCGCCGTGTTCGAACGCGTCTGGGCCGACGAACTGGCCGCGCCCGCCCGCAAGTCGCTGACCAACCCGAAATCCGCCCTGCAGGAATGGGCGCTCGGGCAGGGCAAGCCGCTCCCCACCTACCGCATTGTCGAACGGACAGGCTCGGATCACGCCCCGACATTCACCGTTGAAGCAAGCGTGGCCGGATATGCACCCTTGACCGCGCAGGGCCGTTCGCGTCAGGACGCGGAGAAGGCGGCCGCGATCGGCCTGCTGCAGCGTGAAGGCGTGATTTGACCGAACCCCAAAACCAGCGTGCCGGCTTCGCCGCCATCATCGGCGCGCCCAACGCCGGCAAGTCGACGCTGGTCAATCGCCTGACCGGGACCAAGGTCTCGATCGTCACCCAGAAGGTCCAGACCACCCGCTTCCCCGTGCGCGGCATCGCCATGGAGGGCGACGCCCAGATCGTGCTCGTCGACACGCCCGGCATCTTCACGCCGCGCCGCCGGCTGGACCGCGCCATGGTCGCCTCGGCCTGGGGCGGAGCCGACGACGCCGACGTGGTCGTCCACCTGGTTGACGCCGCCTCGCACATCGCCTCGGAAGGCAAGGAAGGCCAGGCGGCCGACCGCCGCTCGGCCGAGGACACCGAGACCATCATCGCGGCCCTCAAGGCCGCGGGAAAACAGGTCATCCTGGCGCTGAACAAGATCGACGGCATGCGCCGCGACACCCTGCTGGCCCTGTCTCACGCCATGTTCGAAACCGGCGTCTATTCCGAGGTCTATATGATCTCGGCGCTCAGCGGCGACGGGGTCGACGACCTCAAGCAGCGGCTGGCCCGCGCCATGCCGCCGGGACCGTGGCTCTATCCCGAGGACCAGTCCGCCGACGTCCCGATGCGCGTGCTGGCCGCCGAGATCACCCGTGAGAAGGTCTATCTGCGCGTCCACGAGGAACTGCCCTATTCGGCGGCGGTCGAGACCACCGCCTTCGAGGACCGGCCCGACGGCTCGGCCCGTATCGAACAGACCATCTACGTCGAGCGCGAGAGCCAGCGGCCGATCGTGCTGGGCAAGGGCGGCCAGACCCTGAAATGGATCGGCCAGAAGTCGCGCGAGGAGCTCATCGAGCTGCTGGACCGCCCCGTGCACCTGTTCCTGACGGTCAAGGTCGACCCGAAATGGCAGGATTCGCGCGCCCTCTACGCCCAGTTCGGGCTGGACTACGACGTCTAGGCCGGTGTTCCAGGTTCCCAGACATGCCGGCGGTCATCCGCGACTGGCGGCGGCGTTTCTCGCCCTGCTGTTCGTTCTCGCCGCCGGCCTGATCGCCTGGGCGACGGTGCGGCCCCTGCCGGCGAGGTCAGCCCCCGAGCCGGCGCCGCCCCGGCCGCCGGCCGTGGTCGTTCAGGACCTGCCGCAACTGACGGAACAACTCGAGCGCTGGGGCGGCTCCGGCGCCTTCACCGGCGGCGTGCTGGTGGCCAGGGGCGACCAGGTGCTGTTCCGCCAGGTCTACGGCTACGCCGACCGCAACCTCGGCAAGCCGCTTGAGCTGGATTCCCGCTTCCGCCTCGCCTCGGTCAGCAAGCAATTCACCGCCGCCGCCATCCTGCGCCTGCAGGACGAGGGCCGGCTGTCGGTCGACGACCCCGTGTGCCGCTGGGTCGATCCGTGTCCCGCCGCCTGGGCGCCGGTTCGGCTGCACCACCTGTTGTCCCATACCTCGGGCATTCCCGACCTGATGGCCCGTCCCGGCTGGGGCGTCCGCCGCGTGACGTCCGCCACGCCGGAAGAATTGACAGCAGACTCAGCGCGGTACGGTCTTCAATTCCCACCGGGAACGAAGGTTCGCTACGACAATGCCGGCTATAATCTGCTCGGTTACGTCGTCCAGAAGGCCAGCGGCCTGCCGCTTCAGGACTATCTGCGCGACGCCTTCTTCGTGCCGCTGGGCATGGCCGACACCGGCTTTGAGGACGACGCCTCCGGCGTGGTCATGGGCTACGCCAATCTGGCCGGCGGTCCTACGCCGCAGCCGGACCATAACGTCAGCATCATCTTCGGCGCCGGCGCCCTGTATTCGACGCTGGACGATCTGCTGGTCTGGCAGCGCGCCCTGCACGGCGGCGGCCTGCTGAGCCCGCGCAGCTATGCGCAAATGATCGGCGACCACGCCCCCGCCGATACGCCGGACGAGCGCGGCCGGCCCCGCCGCGACTGGGGCTACGGCCTGTTCACCAACAGCCTCGGACGCCGGGTCAGCCCGGGCTTCCCGGACCGCCAGATCTATCACACCGGCAGTTGGTCCGGCTTCCGTAACCTGATCGCCCACCAGCCGGACGGGGACGTCACGGTGATCGTGCTGTCGAACAATTTCCACCAGCGCGAAGCGGTCTTCCTGCTGTCCCAGCAGGGCATGGCCGAGGCGCTGGGCCGGCCGTTCCCGACCGCCATGGCGCGCTGACGCTCAGCCATCCCGCGCCCAGCGCTCCCGGCGCTCCAGTTCCGCCGCGCCCGGACTATCCTCACCGAACGAGCCGGTGGGCACGTCCCCGTCGCGGCGGTAGGTCCCGACCATGACGCCCCTGGTCGTCAGCTCGCCGTCCACCCGCGTCCAGGCGTGCGGGCGCGACCCGTCGTCGAACAGCCGCTTGCCCCGACCCAGCACGATCGGGAAGGTCAGGATCGTCAGCTGATCGATCAGGTCGTGGGCCAGAAGGGTGTGGATGACCTCGCTCGACCCCTGGATCAGCAGGTCTCGCCCCTCGGTCGCCTTCAGCGCCCGCACCGCCCCGGCCAGATCGCCCTCCAGCCGGTGGCTGTGAGCCCAGTCCAGCGGCGTGTCCGGGCCGGCGGCGACGTATTTGTTCACGGCGTTGAAGGTGCGGCCGATCTCGTCGTCCTGGTGCGGCCAGTAGGCGGCGAAGATCTCGTAGGTGCGGCGACCCAGCAGCAGGTCGTAGTCCTCGCCCATGGCGCGGTCCATCAGCCCGCCCAGCGTCTCGTCGAAGAACGGAAAGACCCAGCCGCCGAACTGGAAGCCGCCGGTCGTGTCCTCGGCGGGCCCGCCGGGGGCCTGCATGACGCCGTCCAGCGAGACGAAGGTGGCGGTTCTGATCGTGCGCATGGCGCCTCTCCTCACTCGCTTCCGGGGATATCGTCGAACAACCCTCCCGGCGGCGGGCGGGTCTGGTCGTCCAGGAACGGCAGGATCATCGCCGCCAGCAGGGTCGGGTCGCCGAACACATCGACGTGCGAGGCCCCGGGCAGGATGGCCAGCCGTGCGGGCGGGGGCTCGGTCAGGAACGGCTGGGACGCCCGCGCCGTGTCGCCGCCGCCGCGCAGCCGGTACAGCTCGACCGCGTGCTCGGGCCGCACGATGTCGTGGTCGCCGACGATGATGAAGGTCGGCGAGGTCAGGGCGCGGATATGCTCCGCCGGCCAGTCCTGGCCCTGGTCCATGACCTTGATCTTGTTGACCACCGAGGCGAAGGCGTCGGGGTTGGGCGACAACCGCCTGAACTCCGCCTCCATCGGCGTTCCGGCGAACATCTCGGGCGTGATGCCCTCCATCATCGCGCTGAAACCGGGCAGGTTGCCCGCCTCGTTGAAGCTGACCGAGGCGATGACGAGATGGTCGACCCGCTCCGGGTGGCGCAGCGCCAGCTGCAGGGCCGCGCCCGCGCCCATCGAATAGCCGATCACATCGGCCTTCCCGACGCCCGCGTCGGCCAGCACGGCGGCGGCGTCGTCGGCGAGGGACTCGTAGGTGATCGGGCCGGGCAGGTCGCCGGTGCGGGCATGGCCGCGCTGGTCGACGACGATCAGGGGACGGTCGGTGATCAGGTCGGTCAGCGGCTTCATCGAGTCCGACGACATGAAGGCGCCGTGCAGCACCAGCACCGGCCGTTTGCCGGAGTTCAGGTCGCCGTGGACGAAGTAGCGGACCTCGCCGCCCTCGACCGTGGCGGCGTCCGCGCGGGGAGCCGCCCGGGCCGTGACGCTCGCCGCGGCCGGGGCGGGGGCGGGGGTCTGGGCAAGCGCTGGCGAACCCGCGGCCATGGCCAGCACAGAGGCGACAGCCAGAATGGCGAAGCGGTGGGGAGACGGTCGGGTCATCAGGTCTTCTCCTTCTTCGGGGCCTTTGGCTTCAGGGCCCTGGTGGGGTCGCCGAGTTCGGCGTTCAGAGCGATGGCGGCGCGGGTCAGGACGGTCACGGTGTCCGCGCCGACGGCCTCGCCGTCCGTCAGGCTGAGGGTCGCCATCTCGTACTGGCCGCCCGGCTTCAGGCGCGGCTCGAGGTCGCGCAGCCGCTGGCCGCGCCAGAAGCCCAGCAGGACACGCCGGTCTTCGGCGCGGATCAGCAGGGCGGGGCCGTTCGACAGGTAGACGAGGTGACCCCATTTGATCACCTCCGTCAGGCCGCCGACGGCCCGCACGGCGGCGCGCAGGGCCTCGACCCTGTCACGCCGCCATCCGTCGAGACCGGCCACATAGGCGTCGGGATTCGCCGCGGCCGGTCCCGTCTGCATCTCAGCCTCCCGCGGCCGTGACGGCGCGGATATGCGCCGCCAGTTTGTCGAGGCTCTGCGACCAGCCCGTCTCCATGCCGCTGAGCGGGCCGATGGCGTCCTCGCGGGCCTGAATAACCACGGCCTCGAACTGCATGACGGTGCGGCCGTCGGCCTCCTCGAACCGGGCGGTATGCTCGACCTCGAACCAGATCGCGCCGTCCGGCAGGGTGATCCAGGTCCGCATGACCAGCCGCCCGGGCTCGTCCAGTTCGACGAACCGGCCGTCGAAGGGATGGTCGCTCCCGTCCGGCGCCCGCATCACCATGTGAATGGCCCCGCCGGGCCGCACGTCCATCCGGACGACCGGCGTGGTGAAATGCTCGGGACTGAACCACACCCCGACGTGGGCCGGATCGGTCCACATCTTCCACACCAGGGCGCGCGGGGCGTCGAAGCTCCGGACGATGCTGACCCGTCTCAGCTGCTCAGGGCTGGCGGCGGCGACGGTCACGAGATCGCCTCCGCAGATCCGCGTCGGAACGGGAAGACCGCGCGCAGGGCGGGATCGCGCAGCCACAGTCCGGCGAGCTTCGGGAAGTCCGAGGCGCCGGGCATGAAGCGGGTGAACAGGCCGGTCAGCACCCGGCCCGTCCACACGGCCGGAGACGCCTTCACTTCGGCATTTCCGGATTGGTGTTGACCATCCACGGCACGCCGAACTTGTCCGTCAGGGAGCCGAATCCCGGGGACCAGAAGGTCTCGGCGAAGGGCATGCCCACCTTGCCGCCCTCGGACAGGGCGTCGAACCAGCGTTTCGCCTCCGCCTTGTCGTCGGTGTGCAGGGTGACGTCGAAGCCGTTCTTCGGCTTGTCGACGTTCGGGGCCCAGTCGACATCCATGTCGGCGCCCATGATCGCCTGGTCGCCGACCTGCAGCCAGCAATGCATCAGCCAGTCCTTGTACTTGGGATCGCTGATCGGCATGTCGGGCGGAGCGTCGCCATAGGCCATGGCGGCGGTGATCTCTCCGCCCAGCACTTTCGCATAGAACTCGAACGCCTCGCGGCACTGGCCGCGGAAGCTGAGGCTGGTCACGATTTTCATGGTCGTCGCTCCTGTGATCGATTGAACAAACGCGGGACGCCATCGGCGTCACTACAGATTCACCCCGGAGCCGCACGGCTCCCTGCGGGGCGGTTATCGGACGGCGCGCAGCAGGATCGGGCCGAAGCCCGGCTTGCGCAGGATAAGGCCGATCCACATCAGAACCGCGACATAGACGGCGAACAACAGCTGGGCCGGATCCCCGGCGGCGGCCTGGGAGGCGGCCGAGCCGCCCAGCGCCAGGCTCAGCGCCAGCGCGCCCCAGACGGCGGTGCGGGGCAGGGCGTACAGCGTGGTCGCGACCAGCAGCGCGCCGCCCAGCAAGGCCGGCGGCGCGTCCACCGCGATGCCGGCCTGCAGCAGATCGGCCCGCCCCGCCAGCTTCAGCGCTGCGTCGAGACCGAGGAAGGCCACGACCACGCCGCTCAGCACGCGGCCGGACCAGACGAAGGGCGAGGTCCTCATGGCTCCCGATCCCTGGCGAGGAAGGCCTCCAGCCGCTCGAAGGTGCTGGTCCAGCCGTGTCTGTGGCCGATCAGGCTGGCCTCCGACTTCAGCCCCTCGTGGGTGAAGTCCATCAGGGTGCCGCCGCCGGGCGCGTCGCTGAGCTGGACGGTCACCAGGGTGTCGGCCGGCGGGCCGTCCTCGTGCGACTCGTCCCATTTGAAGGTGAAGACCAGCCGCTCGTTCGGGACGATCTCGCGATAGACCCCGCCCTGCCACAGATCCTGGCCGGTGTCGGGCGAACGCAGACAGGCCCGCCATTCGCCCCCGACCCTCAGGTCCTGCGAAGCGCTGACCGCCGGCCACTCGACCGGACCCAGCCACAGCACCATGACCTCGGGGTTCGTCCACGCCCGCCACACCAGCGCCCGCGGCGCATCGAAGAAGCGCTGCATCTGCAGGGTCGGACGGGCGGCGATGGTTTCGACGAAGGTCATCGGGCGGGCTCTTCAACGGGTCCGGGCGAGGGCGGGGAGGGTTAGTTCGGCTTCTTCAGCAGTTCGGCCAGCTGGTCGGCGCAGGTGCCCCAGCCTTCATGGAAGCCCATGGCCTCGTGCTGCTTCATCGTCTCGGCGTTCCAGTGGCGCGCGGTGGCGACGTAGTCGGTCTTGCCGTCCGGCCTCGGGGTCAGCTCGACCGTGCCGACCATGAACGGCTGGCCGGCGGGCTGCCAGTCCGGGGTCAGGGCGTCGGTTGTGATCCAGCGGCGGTTCGGGATCGCCTCGAGGAAGATGCCGCTGTTGGGGAAGCGTTCGCCGTCCGGTCCGTGCATGACGAAGTTGAACACGCCGCCGGGGCGGGGATCGACCTGCACGTCCGAGATCGTCCACGGCCGCGGGGCGAACCACTGCCGCAGCAATTCCGGCGTCATCCAGGCCTTCCAGATCCGCTCCGGCGTGGCGTCGATGACGCGGCGCAGGACCAGGGCATGCTGATGGGCGACGCCGTCGGTGTTGCAGGGGTTGGACTCAGTTTCTTGGGCCACGGTCGTCTCCTTTTTGAATCTTCTTCAGGTAGGCATCCAGCCGGTCGAAGCTGGCGTCCCAGTAGCGGCGGTAGTGCTCCAGCCATTCGGCGACGCCCTTCAGCGCCATCGGCTCGAGCCGGGCCGGGCGCCACTGCGCCTCGCGGCCCCGGCTGATCAGCCCGGCCTTCTCCAGCACCTTCAGATGCTTCGACACGGCCGGCAGGCTCATGTCGAACGGCTCGGCCAGATCGTTGACGCTGGCCTCGCCCTCGCACAGCCGCGCCAGGATGGCCCGACGGGTCGGGTCGGCCAGGGCGGCGAACTTGGCGGAGAGGGGATCGGTCTGCATGGGTCAGGGCTTCGTGTGTAACTGACAGGTTAAATGCATCGATCCGGAAGGGTTGTCAACCGGGTGGTTAAATAAAATCCTCGCCCGCTCAAACTCCACGCCGTCACCCTCGGGCTTGACCCGAGGGCCAGACCGACCGGTGCTCGGTAGCCGGTTGCGGTCATACTCGTGGGGCCGTCTCCGTCGCACAGCCCGGCCCTGCGTCTGATCCTCGGGTCAAGCCCGAGGATGACGGCGGGCAGGCAGGCGGACGGAGGGATGACGCCCGGGCCAGCTCGGGCCTATGATCCGCCCATGTCCCTGATCGCCCTGACCCTCGCCGCCGTCCTCCACGCCGCCCCCGATCCGGCCGAGGCCGAAGTCGCGGCCGTGCTCGACCGGCTCAACGCCGCCTCGAGCGCCGCCGACGGCGCCGCCTATTTCGACCTGTTCACGCCCGACGCCCGCTTCATCGGCACCGACGCGACCGAGCACTGGACGCTGGCCGAATTCCGCGCCTTCGCCGCCCCGCATTTCGAGCGCGGGAACGGCTGGTCCTATCCGGCCGCCGAGCGGACCATCACCATCGCCCCGATCGACTGCCGCTGCATCGCCTGGTTCGAGGAGAAGCTGACCAACGACAGCTATGGCGAAACCCGCGGCTCCGGCGTCCTGCGCCTGACCCGCGACGGCTGGAAGATCGAACAGTATGTTCTCAGCTTCGCCGTCCCGAACGACAGGGCGGGCGCGGTCGTCGCGGCGATCCGCGGGGCGGACCAGGCGGCCCGATAAGCGGAACGTATGGCCAACTCCCGCCGTCCGGGCTAACGGAGGCGATGGATTTCACCGACGACGCCTTCGTCCTCTCCGCCCGGGCGCACGGCGACACCGGCGTGGTGGTCGAACTGCTGACGGCGGAACACGGCCGGCGCGCCGCCTATGTCGCCGGCGGGGCCTCGCGCAAGATGAAGCCCTTCCTGCAGGCCGGGGCCCGGGTCGTCGCCGACTACCGCGCCCGCACCTCGGACCACCTGGGCTCGGCCCGGCTTGAGCCGGTGGGGGAGGGACCCAGCGCCCTGTTCGACGACCCGCTGGCCCTGACCGGCCTGGCCGCCGCCGCCTCGGTGGCCCAGGGGGCGCTGCCCGAGCGTGAACCGCATCCCGGCGCCTTTCTCGCCTTCGAGGCCCTGATGGCCGCCTTCGCCCTGCCGGACGTCTGGCCGGCCATCTTCGTGCGCTTCGAGGCGGGCCTGCTAGAGGACCTCGGCTTCGGCCTCGACCTGTCGCGCTGCGCCGTGACCGGGACCATGGACGACCTGGTCTGGGTCAGTCCGCGCACCGGCCGCGCCGTCAGCCGCGACGCGGGCGCGCCCTATGCCGACAAGCTGCTGAACCTGCCGCCCTTCATGCTCGGCGCCCAGGCGGGGCTGGGCGAGGGCGACGTCGGCGCGGGCCTCGCCCTGACCGGCCATTTCCTCGAACAGTTCGTCTTCCACCCGCAGAACAGGCCGATCCCGCCGGCGCGGGTGTGGATGATCGACAAGCTGGCCGAGGCGGGACGGCTCTAGGGTCCGGACACATCCTCCACGGCGCGGGCGGCCTTCACCCTCCCTCCGTCGTCATCCTCGGGCTCGACCCGAGGATCAGACCGTCCGGTGCTCGGTGGAACCAGATGCGGTCACGTTCACAGGGCCGTCTCCGTCGCACAGCCCCGTCCCACGTCTGATCCTCGGGTCGAGCCCGAGGCTGACGGGGACGGTTGGATGCGACTCCAGGCGACCGCCTTTGAGTCCGCCCTCGCAACCGCTAGAACCCGTCATCCGCCGACGGCCCCTGGAGCATGCGATGACCTCGATATCCAGACGCGGTCTGGTCGCCGGAACCGCCGTCGCGAGCCTCGCCGGCGCGGTGGCCGCCCGGGCGGACCCCCACCCCCGGTCGGACCGGACCCTGACCCGCATCGCCTTCGGGTCCTGCGCGGACGGCGACAAGCCGCAGCCGATCTGGGACGCGGTGCTGGCGGCCCGGCCGGACCTGTTCATTCTGCTCGGCGACAACGTCTATCTCGATACCCGGGACCCGGAGGTCATGCGCCGCAAATACGCGGCCCTGGCCGCCCAGCCCGGCTTCCAGCGCCTGAAGGCCACCGTGCCCATCCTCGCCATCTGGGACGACCACGACTACGGCGAGAACGACGCCGGCGTGGACTATCCGATGAAGGAGGAGTCGCGCCGCCAGTTCCTCGACTTCTTCGGCGAGGCCGCCGACAGTCCGCGCCGGACCCGCGACGGCATCTATACGTCCCACGTCTTCGGCCCCCCGGGGCGCCGGGTCCAGGTCATCCTGCCCGACCTGCGCTGGAACCGCACCCCGCTGCTGTCGCTGGAGCTGGGCGATCAGGACTACGACGCCTGGGTCGAGCACCGCGCCGCCGAAGGCCTGTCCACGCCCGGCCCCTACGCCCGCAATCCCGAGGATGTCGCCACCCAGCTCGGCGAGACCCAGTGGCGGTGGCTGGAGGAGCAGCTGTCGGTCCCGGCCGATCTTCGCCTGTTCGGCTCCAGCCTGCAGGTGGTGGCCGATTTCCCCGGCTGGGAAGGCTGGATCAACTTCGCCCGGGACCACCAGCGGCTGATCGCCGCCATCCGCGAGCGCCGGGCCGACCGCCTGATCTGTCTGTCGGGCGACACCCACTACGCCGAGATCTCGCGGCTGGACGTCAACACGCCCTATCCGCTGTGGGACATCGCCTCGTCCGGCCTGACCGAGGTCTGGCCCGTGCTGCCGCCCAATGCGCGACGGGTGGGCGAGGCCTTCCGCGACCAGAATTTCGGTCTGCTGACGATCGCCTGGGACGCCGCCCGCCCGACCGTCCTGGCCGAGATCCGCGACGTCTCCGGCGCGGTGCGGCTGGAACAGGCGATCCGGCTGGACGATCTGGTGGCGGGCAGGCCCTGACGATCGACAAGCTTCCCAGAGGCTGGCGGTTTTGACAGCCCTGCGGGTTTCCGCGAGGGTCGGCGGATGACGCTCATGTTCGGCTTGGCGGGCGTCGGCGTCTGCGGCCTCCTGGCCCTGTTCCGGCCGACTCGGGTCATCGCGGTCTATCTGGCGAGCATCGCCGTCTGCTCGGTGGGCGTGGCCTTCGCGCTCGCAGCCGCGGGACTGTTCGGAGCGTGGCTGCTCTATCCCTACCCGGGCAGCGGCGGCGACGGGCAGGGATTGACGATGGCTATCTGGGGTCTGGTTGGGCTGGGCGTCGGAGGACTGGCCGGCGCCGGCGTCGGAATCATGCTTGCCCACAGGCTGACGCGCGGTCGTCCCCTGTTCTGATCGGTCGGCTGTAATGTCCTGCCTTCATATTACCCGCCGAAAACACCTTTGAAATCAACGCCCGGAACCCGCGTCAGCGTTATATTCATGGCGCCCCTTCCAGCCGCCTTACGATAGGCGGATGACACTGCACCCTCATCCACCCCACACCCGCCGCTCCGCCGAAACCTGGGAGGCCGCCCGCCGCGACTATGTCGCCGGGACGCCGGCCGCCATCGTCGCCGAGCGCTACGGCCTCGCCGTCCGCACCGTTCGCCGCCGGGCGCTCGCGCAAAATTGGTCCCGGGAGGACGCTCCCGGGCTCTACAACCGGCTCCGCGACCGGCTCCGGGCCGACCTTCGCGAGCGGCCGGAACTCGCCGCCATAGAAAACCTGAACGGCGAGGACATGTACGAGCTCCTGTTCGTGCCGAGCGCCGCCGGCCTCGGCGGCTTCGCCTTTCGCAGAGCTGCGGAAACCGCCGCCCTTGGGGGCGCGGCCGAAGCGGCCGCCTGGCTGCGTGTGGCCCGGCTGGCGGGACAGGTCGGCGATCGCCACGACGTCGGCCATGATCCCTTCACCCCCGCCGACCAGATGCGGGCCCAGATGATGGATCCGCAGGGCTGGGTTGACGACGAAGCTGTGGAAGAGGCGGCTGATTTGGCCGAAGTGGCCGAAGTGGCCGACGAAATTCGCGGCCACTTCGACCCCAACCGCTAGACTCGGGGGCTCAGATTGCCGATTCGGACCCCATGACCGTTCACACCCCGCCGCCGGAAGGCGGCCGCATCGTCGACGAACCCATGAGCGAGGCGCTGTCGCGCCGCTATCTCGCCTATGCGCTCTCGACCATCACCAACCGGGCCCTGCCGGACGTGCGCGACGGCTTCAAGCCGGTGCACCGGCGCATCATGTACGCCATGCACCAGATGCGGCTGAACCCGCAGGCGGCGGCGCGCAAATGCGCCAAGGTCGTCGGCGAGGTCATGGGGGGCTACCACCCGCACGGCGACGCCTCGATCTACGACGCCCTGGTCCGCCTCGCCCAGGACTTCTCGCAGCGCTATCCGCTGGTCGACGGCCAGGGCAATTTCGGCAACATCGACGGCGATAACGCCGCGGCCATGCGCTACACCGAGTGCAAGCTGACGCCCGCGGCCGTCCTGCTGATGGAGGGCATCGACCAGGACTCGGTCGATTTCAAAGCCACCTATGACGATCAGGACGAGGAGCCGGTCGTCCTGCCCGCCGGCTTCCCCAACCTGCTGGCCAACGGTTCGTCGGGCATCGCCGTCGGCATGGCCACCTCGATCCCCCCGCACAACGTCGGCGAGCTGATCGACGCCTGCCATGTCCTGCTGGATCGCCCCGACGCCACGACCGAAGAACTGGCCACGATTGTTCCGGGCCCCGACTTCCCGACCGGCGGCGTCGCCGTCGAGGGCCACGCCTCGATCCTCGACGCTTACGAGACCGGGCGCGGCGGCGTGCGCCTGCGGGCCCGCTGGGAGACCGAGGATCTGGGCCGCGGCGTCTGGCGCATCGTCGTCACCGAGATGCCGTACCAGGTTCAGAAGTCCAAACTGATCTCGGACCTCGCCGACCTGATCGAGAACAAGAAGGCCCCGCTGCTCGGCGATGTTCGCGACGAGTCGGCCGAGGACATCCGGCTGGTGCTGGAGCCCAAATCGCGCACCATCGAGCCCGAGGTGCTGATGGAGAGCCTGTTCAGGCTCTCCGACCTGGAGGTCCGCTTCCCGATCAACATGAACGTGCTGGACGCCACCGGCACGCCGCGCGTCATGGGGCTCAAGGCCTGTCTGCAGGCCTTCCTCGACCACCGTCGCGAGGTGCTGGTCCGCCGCGCCAACTGGCGCATCGAGCGGGTCGAGAAGCGGCTGCACCTGCTGGAAGGCCTGCGGATCGTCTTCCTCAACCTCGACGAGGTCATCCGCATCGTCCGCGAGGAAGAGCAGCCCAAGGCCGTTCTGATCGCGCGCTTCGGCCTGTCCGAACTCCAGGCCGACTTCATCCTCGACACCCGACTGCGCCAGTTGGCGCGGATCGAGGAAATGACGATCGAGAATGAATACAAGACTCTGGCCGACGAACTTGCGGCTCTGCAATCACTGTCGTCCTCGTCGGCCAAACAGTGGAAACAGGTCGGCAAGGACCTCGAGGCCGTCCGCAAGGCGCTGGTCTCGCCGCGGCGTACGACCATCGCCGAAGCCGTCGACAGCTCCGCCATCGCCTCGATCGAGGCCTTCATCCCGCGCGAGGCCATCACCGTCATCCTGTCCGAGCGCGGCTGGATCCGCGCCGCGAAGGGCAAGGTCGACGATCCGTCCGAGCTGAAGTTCAAGGAAGGCGACAGCCTCGCCTTCCTGGTCCCGGGCTACACCACGGACAAGCTGCTGGTCGCGGCCTCCGACGGCCGGATCTTCACCGTCGGCGCCGACAAGCTGGCCTCCG
The DNA here is from genome assembly GCF_035626975.1 of Brevundimonas sp. GTDB lineage: Bacteria > Pseudomonadota > Alphaproteobacteria > Caulobacterales > Caulobacteraceae > Brevundimonas. Next base: position 103,558 of record NZ_DASPMQ010000039.1, on the reverse strand, counting down.
GCCGCGGCCACGGCGAGCCGCTGCGCCTGATGATCGACCTCGACGAGAAGGCCGACATCGTCAGCCTGCTGGCCCACCAGCCCGGCGGCAGGCTGCTGGTGGCGTCAAAGGCCGGCTACGGCTTCATCGCCCCCGAGGACGAGCTTCTGGCCCAGAAGCGCGGCGGCAAACAGGTGCTGAACGGCGAGATGGCCGCCGCCCTGCGCGTGACCGGCGACCACGTCGCTGTGGTCGGCGACAACATCAAGGCGCTGATCTTCCCGCTCGCTGAACTGCCCGAGATGGGCCGCGGCAAGGGCGTCAAACTGCAGTCCTACAAACAGGGCGGCCTCGCCGACGTCGCGGTCTTCGACGGCGCCCACGGCCCGGAATGGGTCGACGGCGGCGGCCGCCGCCGTAACTGGCCCGACTGGAAGGACTGGCTCGGCAAGCGCGCCGGAGCGGGGCGGCAGGGTCCGCGCGGGCTGAGAAAGTTCCGGTGAGTCCCCAGGGTCGTCATCCTCGGGCTTGACCCGAGGATCAGACGGTCCGGTGCTCGTCGATGGGCGCTTGCGGATCGGTCGTCGGACCATCCCGATCGTACAGCCTGGCTTCGCCTCTGACCCTCGGGTCAAGCCCGAGGGTGACGGTGGGAACGGGGTTGCGCGGATTTCACTATCCGCAGACCCGCGCCGGCCCCATATTCAACCGTGGCCGGAGCCCGGCCGGGATTGGAGATCGACATGCTCACGACCCTGATCGTCATCGGCGTCATCGTCGCCGTCGTGCTGTTCCTCGTCGTCGGCGGCTACAACAAGCTGGTCGCGCTGGACCAGCGGGCCGACCAGTCATTCGCCGACATCGACGTCCAGCTGAAGCAGCGCCAGGATCTGATCCCCAACCTGGTCGAGACGGTGAAGGGCTACGCCACGCACGAGCGCGGCACCCTCGACGCCGTCACCCAGGCGCGCGCCGCCGCCGCCGGCGCCACCTCGGTCAACGACAAGGTCCAGGCCGAGAACATGCTGACCGGCGCCCTGGGCCGGCTGTTCGCCGTCGCCGAGGCCTATCCGGACCTCAAGGCCAACACCAATTTCCAGCAGCTCCAGTCCGAGCTGTCGGACATCGAGAACAAGCTGGCCGCCGCCCGCCGCTTCTTCAACAACGCCGTCAGCGAGTTCAACGCCGTGCGCCGCCAGTTCCCCACCGTGCTGTTCGCCGGCATGGTCGGCTTCGGGCATGACAAGCCGTTCTTCGACCTCGGCGAGGCCGACCGGGCCGCGATGAGCGCCGCGCCGCCCACGGTGAGCTTCCAGGCCTGATCCATGGGCGCCGTCGGGCTTCAGACCCACATCTGGGCGAACAACACGCGGTCGATCCTGCTGCTCGCCGCCTTCCCGGTGCTGATGATCGGCATCCTGTACGGTGTCCAGCTGATCCTGATGGGATTCGGCTTCCTGCCCGGGACCGGCAAGGGCCTGGGCGACGACATGGCCCTGGCGGCGTCATGGCTGGGCTGGACCGTGCCGACGGCCTTCGTCATCGCCGGCATCTGGTTCGCCATCTCCTACTTCGGCAGCCAGGCCATGATCGACGTCATGACCGGGGCCCGCAAAATCGAGCGGAAGACCGAGCCCGAGCTCTACAACCTGCTGGAAAACCTCGCCATCTCGCGCGGTCTGCGCACCCCCGCGCTGCGCATGATCGAGACCGACAGCCTCAACGCCTTCGCCACCGGCCTGCACGAGGGCCGCTACAGCGTCACCGTCACCCGGGGGCTGGTCAACACCCTCAACCGCGACGAGGTGGAGGCGGTGCTGGCCCACGAGCTGACCCACGTGATCAACAAGGACGTGCGGACCATGGTGATCGCCTCGATCTTCGCCGGCATCATCAGCGTCATCGCCGAACTGGTCTTCCGGGGCCTGCTCTATTCGCGCGGCGGCGGCCGGCGCGACAACAAGAACGCCATGCCGCTGATCCTGATCGGCCTGGCCTTCGCCGTGATCGGCTTCGTGCTGGCCTTCGTCATCCGCATGATGCTGTCGCGCAGCCGCGAGTTCGTCGCCGACGCCGGCGCGGTCGAACTGACCAAGAACCCCGACGCCATGATCTCGGCCCTGCGCAAGATCGAGGGCCGCTCCTCGATCAAGGGGCCTGACGAGGTGCAGCAGCTGTTCCTCGACAACCAGCCCGACGGCGTCGGCCTCGAAGGCCTGTTCGCCAGCCATCCGCCGATCCAGAAACGGATCGACGCCCTGGTGAGGTTCGGCGGGGGCCGGGACCCCGGGCCCTGGTCGGGCGAGGCGCCCTCGGCCTGGGACACCTCGGTGCCGATGGCGGGTTAGGGAAGCCGCTCCCAGCCCAGCCGGGTCAGCTGCTCCAGCGGCCGGAACCCGGCCTTGTAGTCCATCTTCTTCGAGCCCCGGACCCAGTAGCCCAGGTAGACGAACGGCAGCCCTACCGTCGCCGCCTGCCTGACGTGGTCCAGAATGGCGAACCGCCCCAGGCTGCGCGCCTCCAGCGCCGGATCGAAGAAGCTGTAGACCATCGACAGCCCGTCCGAGAGCAGGTCGGTCAGGCAGACCCCGACCAGATCGCCCGGCCCGTCGGCGGGGGAGGGCAGGCGGTACTCGATCAGGTGGGTCCGGACGGCCGTATCCTCGACCATCGCCACATAGTCGAGCCAGCCCATGGAGCTCATGCCCCCGCCCGCGTGGCGACCATGCAGATAGCGCCGCAGCAGGTCGAACTGCTCCATCGTCGCCTCGGCCTCGACCAGGTCACGGGTCAGATCGGCGTTGCGCTTCAGCACCTTGCGCTCGGACCTTGAGAAGCTGAACTCGGGAACCGGCAGCCGCACCGAGACGCAGGCGTCGCAGCCCTCGCAGGCCGGGCGGTAGGCGATGTTCTGGCTGCGCCGGAATCCGGCCTGGGTCAGTTCGTCGTTGACGTGCGCCCCTTCGCTGAACGGCAGGTTGGCGAACACCTTCCGCTCGGTCTGGCCCGGCAGGTAAGGGCAGGGGGCCACCGAGGTCATGTAGAAGCGAAGCTGACGCGTGGGTACGAACTGGGTCACGGGCGACAGCTCCCCACCCAATTCCGACGACAGTTTGGCGCCCGTTGCTGCATCCCCTGATTTGGCCCCGCGCCGGGCCGCACGGCAAGCCCATTCGCCCGGCGCCTGAGCGGCGGGCGGGCGGTCACAGGCTGGTGTCCGTCGGCAGGACCGGGGCCTCGCGCAGCAGCACGATGGCGATCCGCCGGTTGCCGGCCAGCGTGGGATCGTCCGGATACAAAGGGTCCGATCCCGCCTTGCCCGAGATCTGGTAGACGCGGTCGGCGTCCACGCCGGCGCCCTGCAGGATCAGCCGCGAGGCGTCGGCCCGCGCCGCCGACAGGGTCCAGTCGTTCGGCCCCGTGGCGCGGTTCGAGCCCGGCGCGGCCGAGGTGTGGCCGGTCACGGAGATGCGGTTCGGCAGCTGGTTGATCACCCGCGAGATGGCCCGCAGCAGCAGCTGGGCGCGCGGGTTGGGCCGGGCCGAGTTCTGCTCGAACATCGAGCGGCCCTCCTGGTCGACCAGCTGGATGCGCAGGCCCTCGGGGGTCTGGTCGATGATCAGTTGCTTGGACAGTTCGGCCAGTTCGGGCATCGACTGCATGGCCTGGCGCAGGGATTCGGCCGCGGAGGCGAATTCGGCGGCCTCGCGGCGGGCGATCTCCTCGCGCAGCGCCTCTTCGCTCGCCGCCGCGAGGTTCTGTTTCTGCCCCACGTCCTGCGGCGCGTCCGGCGGCGCCTCGGGCGCCAGCTGGCTGATGACCGACTGCGCGCCCGAGCCCTTGGCGCCGTCGTCGCCCAGCGAGGTCCCGCCGAGGATGCCGCCCGAGCCCGAAGTCGTCGCCGACACGCTGGCCGGGGCGAAATATTCGGCGATGCCGCGCTTCTGCTCCGGATCCGTCGTGTTGATCAGCCACATCAGCAGGAAGAAGGCCATCATGGCGGTCACGAAGTCCGCATAGGCCACTTTCCACGCGCCGCCATGGTGGCCGCCGCCGATGACCTTCTTGACCTTCTTGATGAGGATCGGACGATCGCTCATGGACATCGGGAGACTCGCGAGACGCTTGCGTTCGGCCCAGAGTCGGCAGTCGGCGTTAAGAACCCGTTTGCGATAACCGCTCACCACGCACGCGATACAGAATCCTGCCTTGCCCGACCCCGGGGCCTCGCCTAGTCGTTCGATGTGGATCCTTCAGCCGCCGACGAACTCGATGTCACCGCCTATCGACGGGCCCTCGGCGGCTTCGCGACCGGCGTGTGCGTGGTCACGGCCCACACCGACGAGGGGCCGTTCGGCATCACGGTCAACTCCTTCACCTCGGTCTCGCTCCGCCCCCCGCTGATCCTGTGGTGTCTCGACCGCGCCTCGTGGCGGCATGACGCCTTCGCCAAGGCCGAACGCTTCGCCGTGCACATGCTGCCGGTCGAGGATCGCGAGATGTCCGATCGCTTCGCCTGGGGCATCTGCCGGCTGTCGTCCGACGAGTTCGACAGCTCCAGCTCCGAACCCCCGCGGCTCAAGAACGCCCTGACGCGTCTGGACTGCGTGGCCCGCGAGCGCATCGTCATGGGCGACCATCTGACCATCGTCGGCGAGGTCCAGGGCTTCGAGACCCGTCCCGGCGACGCCCTGACCTACTACCGCGGCCGCTACGGGACCGCGACCGAACCGCAGACTTGAGGATCAGGACATGAAGATCGGCTTCGCCGGCCTGGGCGTCATGGGCGGCCCGATGGCGCGGCATCTGGTCACGGCCGGGCATGATGTCGCCGGCTACAATCGCTCGCCGGACAAGGCGCGGGCCTGGGCCGAAGCGGCGGGCGGCCGGTTCGCCGCGACGATCGGGGAAGCCGCCACCGGCGCCGACCTGTTCATCCTGTGCGTCGGCAATGACGACGACGTCCGCGCCGTGGCCGCGGCGGCGCTGCCGTCGCTGAACAAGGGAGCGGTCATCGCCGACCACACCACGACCTCGGCGAAGGTGGCCCGCGAGATGGCCGATCTGGCGTCGGGGCAGGGCGCTGTCTTCATCGACGCCCCCGTCTCCGGCGGTCAGGCCGGGGCCGAGAACGGCCAGCTCAGCATCATGGCTGGCGGCGACGCGGCGGGCCTCGCGCGGATCGAGCCGGTGCTCATGCATTACGCCAAGGCGGTCAAACACATGGGGCCGTCAGGCAGCGGCCAGTTGACCAAGATGGTCAACCAGATCGCCATCGCCGGCGTGGTCCAGGGCCTGGCCGAGGCGGTTCACTTCGCCCAGGCCGCCGGTCTGGACACCGACGCGGTCTATGACGCCGTATCGAGGGGCGCGGCGCAGTCCTGGCAGATGGACAACCGCTGGAAGACCGCGGCGGCCGGCCAGTTCGAGTTCGGCTTTGCGGTCGACTGGATGCGCAAGGATCTGGGCCTGGTGCTCGACGAGGCCCGCTCCAACGGCGCCCATCTGGCGCTTACGGCCCTGGTCGACCAGTTCTATTCCGAGGTGCAGGCCATGGGCGGCGCGCGCTGGGACACCTCGAGCCTGACAGCCCGGCTGCAAGGGCGGTCCAACCGATCCTGAACCGCGGATATCTGGTCGCTGTGCGAAGCGGATCGGAGGCTCCCCGGCGCCATTGGACGCTGAGATGAGGCGCTGCGCGGCGGAAACTTCGCCGTCCGTAGGAGTTCTTTCAGTGCACCTGCCGGATAAGGTTGTTCGGGGGCGCTAGCGGAGGTCCGTGGCCCCAATGAGCGCAAGCCGAATACTGATTGCTGACGACGATCCGCTGCTACGCGCCCTGCTCGTGCACAGGCTCACCGCCGACGGGTATGAGGTGGCGACGGCGGAAAACGGAAGCCAGGCGCTCGAGGCTGTCGCGCAGCAGCAACCGGATCTGATCGTTCTCGACGCCCTGATGCCCGTCATGGACGGCTTCGAGGTGTTGCGCCGCCTGAAGGGGGGCGGGTTGTCGGATGCCCCGGTGATCATGCTGACCGCGCTCAAGCGCGAACAGGACATCGTCGGGGCTCTTCAGCTCGGCGCGGCAGACTATCTGGTCAAGCCGTTCATTCCCGACGAACTCGGCCACCGGGTCAGGCGTCTGCTGCAGATGGGGAAACCGGCGGAGGAGGGGAGCCGTGATCGTCGTCCCGCCTGAGCCCGCGGCCGTCGTCCAGGTCGATCCGCAAAACCTCTACCGGTCCGCGGTGGCCGACCGCCTCGCGGGACGCCCGGCCGAGGCCGTCCCCAAACTCGAACAGGTCCTTGCCGTCCGGCCGGATGACGTCGACGCAAGGGTCAACCTGGGCCTGGCGCTTCTGGCGCTCGGGCGCCTCGACGAGGCGGAGGCCGCCCTTGTCGAGGTGACCCGGCGCGCGCCGACGTATGTGGACGCCTGGGTCGGCCTCGCGCGTATCCGGCAACGGCGCCACGACCTGCCGGCGGCCCGCCTCGCCGCCTCCGAAGCCGCCCGCCTGGCGCCGGGGGACGCCGAAGTCAGCGCGCTGCAGGCGTCCCTTGAACCGTCTCCGCCATGGCGTCTGGACGTTGGAGCGGCGAGGAGCCGCCTTTCCGGCGGCCTCCCGGACTGGACCGAGGCGCGCGTGTCGCTCTCCCGCCGGTTGGGGGACGGCTGGAGCGCGGGGGCGGCGGTCGAGATCACCGAGCGTTTCGACAATACGGACGTCTACCTCGAAGCCCGGATGGACCGGGCGTTCGACGGCGGCGGCCTCTATCTGGCCCTGGGCGGGGCTCCGGACGCGGATTATCGCCCGGAGATCGCGTTCGCCGTGGGCGGGCACGCGCGGCTGGCGCCCCGGATCGACGCCACTCTGGACGCCTCGGCGGCGCGATACCCGACCGGAACGGTGATCGGCCTGCATCCCGGCCTCCGGGCGACCCTGCCTGGGGACCGGATTCAACTGTCGGCCCGATGGATCAACGTCCGGGACGAGAACGGCGTCCACCGCAGCGGCTATTCGGCCCTCGCCCGATGGCAGGCGACCGACCGGGTCGCACTCCGGGCGGGCTATGCGGACGCACCGGAGTCTTCGGAAGGGGCGACCGTCGACGTGAAGGCCGGGAACCTGGGCGCCGATCTGGGCGTCACGGACCGTCTCACGCTCCGGATCGGCCTGCTGTCCGAGGACCGGGACGCCTACGACCGTGAGGAGCTGTCGCTGGGGCTGGGCTGGCGGTTCTGATGAGCGCGCTGCTGCTGATATGGTCGGCTTCGGTCGTCCTCGCGGCCGTGGCGCTGATCTGGATGTCCAGTCTGGTGGTCGCGCGCGTGCTGCGGGAAGGAGGCGAGAACCGGCGGCGCCACGACATGCGCCTGATCCAGCAGGCCTTCCTCGACATCATGAGCGGCTCGGGCGACGCCGTGGGCCGTCTTAGGGATGTGAAAGGCCGCGCCCGGCTTATGGCCGAGGCGCTGCTCGAGGTGATCGCCCTCGTGCGGGGCGGCGAGCGGGAGCGGCTGATCTCGGCGCTGACCGCCTTCCGGGTCGACGACATCTTCTGCCGCCGTCTGTCGCTCGGTTCGATCGCCGGACGGGTCGTCGCGGCCGAGGCCCTGTCCGTGTTTCCGGGAGAGCGCACCTGCGTGGCCTTGCGCCGGGCGCTGAGGCGCGCGCGCGTGGGAGAGCTCCGCGTCGGTCTGATGCGGTCCCTGATCGAAATCGGCGCCCCGCCCGCCCTGCGGGAGGTGCTGGCCGACCTTGGCGGCCGCAGGGCCTCTGACTCGCTGCTCTATCTGCCGCTGATCGCGCGGCTGGTCGCCGACGACCCGATGACGGCCCTGAAGGCGTTCGGCGATCCGCAGGTCACCGGCGAAGCACGGGTGATCCTTGCGGAGGCGCTCGGCGCCAGCGGCGACTACAGGATGCTGCAGCCTCTCTGCATCGCCGCGCGGGCGCCCGACGTCGAGTTGCGCATCGCCGCCATCCGCGGGCTGGCGGCGCTGGGGCACCCGGCGGCCGAGCCGACGATCCTGGCCGGTCTTGCGGACGGCGTCTGGGTCGTGCGGGCGGCATCCTGCGAGGCTGCGGGCCGCATCGGCCTGCGCTCCGCCATGCCCCAGCTGGAGGCGCAGCTCGATGATCCTGTGTGGTGGGTGCGGTTCAGGGCCGGCGAGGCGCTGGCCGGCCTCGGTCAGGAGGGGCAGGATCGTCTGCGCGCCCGGGCCGCTTTTGGCGGCGATCTGTCCCGACGAACCGCCTCGATGGTTCTGGCCGAGCGCGGGCTGGCTGTGGAAGCGGTGTGATGCCGCCGATCGCCGAAATCCTGCATGACGGGGCGGCGATCCTCGCGCTGTTCGTGATCACCGTCGGCCTGCTGCAGAATTTGGTCTATCTGGTGCAGCTGGCGCTGGCCGCCGCAGCCCTGATCGAGACGCCTCCAACGGCCTCAAGCGGCCTGTTGTGGCGGCGGTACGCCGACGCGGCTCCGCCGATCGCCTTGCTGGCGCCCGCCTACAACGAGGCGATGACCATCGCCGAAAGCATCCAGTCGCTGCTCTCGCTGCAGTATCCGAGCTTCGAGGTCATCGTGATCAATGACGGCTCGAGTGATGCGACACTTGAGGTCCTGATCGACACCTTCGAGCTGCGGCCGATCCAACGCCACTATGAACTGGCCATCACGCACCGCCCGATCCGGGGTGTCTACGGCGCCGCCCACCAGCCGCGCCTGATCGTGGTCGACAAGGAGAACGGCGGCAAGGCGGACGCACTCAACGCCGGCATCAATGTCTCGCGCGCGCCGATCTTCTGCTCGATGGACGCCGATTCCCTGCTGGAGCCGGACGCCCTGCTGCGCGCGGTGCGCCCTTTTGTGGAGGATCCCGAGCGGACGGTGGCGGTCGGGGGGACGGTGCGGGTCGCCAACGGCTGCCGGATTGCTCAGGGACGGGTGCTCGACGTAGGCCTGCCCCGTAACGTGCTGGCCCTGCTGCAGACGGTCGAATACCTGCGCGCCTTCCTGATGGCGCGCCTCGCCTGGAGCCGGATCAACGCCCTGACCATCATATCCGGCGCGTTTGGCCTGTTCCGCCGGGCCCGGGTCATCGAGGCGGGCGGCTACACCCACGGCACGGTGGGCGAGGACATGGAGCTGGTGGTCAAGCTTCATCGCCTCATGCGCGACAAGCGCCTGCCGTACAGGATCTCCTTCGTCCCCGAGCCGGTCTGCTGGACGGAGGTTCCGGAGGACTTCGGCGTACTTGGCCGGCAACGGGCCCGCTGGCATCGAGGCGCGCTCGAAACCTTCGAGCGGCATTGGGACGTTCTGTTCAAGCCGAGATACGGCCGGGTGGCCCTGGTCGGCTTTGGCTATATCCTTCTGGTTGATGTCCTGGGGCCTGTGGTGGAGTTGCTCGGTTACCTGCTGATCCCGATGTTCTGGCTGTCAGGGGTTCTCTCGGCCGAATACGTGCTGGCCTTTGTCGCGGTCAGTTTCACCTTCGGCATCGTCATCTCGGTGGGTGCGCTGGCGCTTGAGGAATCCGAACTGCGGCGGTTCCCGCGCGCACGGGATCTGGTGCTCCTGACCCTCGTCGCGGTGCTGGAGAATTTCGGCTACCGGCAGCTCAACAACCTGTGGCGGCTGCGCGGCATCTGGCAGTATCTGCGCCGTAGCCAGTCATGGGGGACCATGACGCGCAGGGGCTTCGCGCCCGCCGCCGCGCCTGTGAAGGGGAAGGTCGCGTGACCGCCGCCGGATCATCAAGCGAAGCGGAGCGCGCGCGGCTTGAAGCGGTGAGGGCGCTCCGGATTCTCGACACGCCGCCGGAGCCGCGGTTCGACCGCCTGACCCGACTGACGGCCAGCCTCTTCGGTGTGCCGACGGCTCTGGTGTCACTGGTCGATGGGGACCGGCAGTGGTTCAAATCCCGTCAGGGTATGGACCTTGTGGAGACCCGGCGGGAGGACGCCTTCTGCAGTCGCGCGATCCAGTCGCCGCCCCATGGGGTCATGATCGTGCCTGACGCCTCGAAAGACCCGCGCTTCGCCGACAATCCCATGGTGACGGCCCCCGGCGGGGTGCGTTTCTATGCCGGGGCCGTTCTGACGACCTCCTCAGGCCACAACATCGGAACCCTCTGCATCAAGGACAGGGTCCCGAGGACCTTCAGCGAAGCTGACGCGCAGCGGCTGCGCGAACTCGCCGACCTCGTGATCGAACAGATCGAGCTGACCGGCGAACGGCACGAGGCCGGGGAAAAGCGGCGCCTGCTGGAGTTGGTCGAAGCCGTCTCCCGCGTCGGGCACTGGCGCCTGCAAGTCGACACGGGCGAGGTCACCTGGTCCGACGAGGTCTATCGCATCTACGGCTTTCCTCCCGACCAGCCGTTGTCGCGCGAGGCGGTTTCAGCCGTCTACACCCCGGAGGATCGCGCCGAGCGCGACGCCATGATGCGAAGGGTGATCGAGGACGGCAGCGAGGAGGAGTTTGAGGCGACCATTGTCCGTCCGGACGGGGAGCGCCGGCGGGTCGTGGCCAGCGCGCTGCGGCAACTGGACAGGGACGGTCGGGTCGATGCGGTGTTCGGGGTGGTGCAGGATATCACCGAGCGCCACACGGCCATGGACCACCTGCGGCGCAGCGAGGCGCGGTATCGGCTGCTCGCCACCCATATGGATGATGTCGTGACCCGGCTCCGCCCGGATGGCCGCAGCAGCTACATCTCTCCGGCGGTGAAGTCGCTCCTCGGGTACAGGCCGGGGGAGATGGCCGGTCGGCCGGCGCAGGATTTCGTGCATCCCGACGACCGCCTCGAGCTGCTCAAGGCGTTCCGGAAGCTGTCGGCTGGACTGCGCCGATGCACGCTGCAGCAGCGCGCGCTCCGCAAGGACGGGACCTCGGTGTGGGTCGAAACCAGCTTCCAGTCCGTGATCGACGAGGCCGGCGCGACGGTCGAGATCATCGCGGTGATCCGCGACATCTCTGAGCGGCGCCATCTGGAGGAAGAGCTGCGCGAGGCGCGGGACCGGGCGGAGGCTGCGTCCGACGCCAAGTCCCGGTTCCTCTCGAACATGAGCCACGAATTGAGGACGCCGCTGACCAGCGTCATCGGCTTTTCCCGGATACTGCAGGCTCGGGAGCTGGGACCGGTCGAGCGCCAGTGCGCGGACCGGATCAACCTTGCGGGGGAGATTCTGCTGACGGTGATAAACGACATCCTCGACTATTCGAAGCTGGAGGCGGGGGCCGTCAGTCTCGAGCAGCGGCCGTTCGATATACGGACCGTGCTCAAGGAAGCGGGGGAGATCATCCTCGGCCAGATCGAGGAGAAGGGGCTCTGGTACTCCCAGGACGTCGCCGAAGCCGTGCCTCCGACCATGATCGGCGATCCGGGGCGCTTGCGGCAGATTCTGCTGAACTTCCTCGGCAACGCCGCGAAATTCACCGGGCGCGGCGGCGTCAGCGTCACGGTCGGCGCCACCCCCCTTCCGGAAAACCGGACCCAGGTCCGCATCGCCGTTTCGGACACCGGCGTGGGCGTGGAGCCTGAGGCCGCCAAACTCCTGTTCGAGCGGTTCGTCCAGGCGGACCAGTCGACCAGCCGTCGCTTCGGCGGCACGGGCCTGGGCCTGGCGATCTCGCGGGAACTGGTCGAACTCATGGGGGGAAAGGTCGGGGTGGAGAGCGTGCCCGGCCAGGGGTCGACGTTCTGGTTCGAGGTTCCGCTGGGACTTCCGGAGTAACGACGATGGCAGGATTCTGCATCCTTCACGTGGACGACGACGAGAACATCCGGGCTCTCACCGCGCTCGCCTTCACCCTGACCGGCGACGGGGAGGTCCGGTCCGCCGCATCCGGCGTCGAGGCCCTGGAAGCGCTGGGGGAGGGACTGCAGCCGGACCTCATCCTGCTGGATGTCATGATGCCTGACATGGACGGCCCCGCCGTACTGGCCGGGGTGCGCGAACTCCCCGCGCACCGGGACACGCCCATCATCTTCATGACGGCGCAGACGCAGGACCACGAGGTGGCGCGCCTGATGGCGTTGGGAGCCGTGGGAGTTGTCATAAAACCGTTCGATCCCATGACCTTGGGACAGCAAGTGCGTGCTTTGCTGGAGGATCATTCTGATGACCGATCCGCTTGAGCTGCTGCGGGCCTTGTTCATCGAGCGGTGCCGGACCGATCTGGAACGGCTCAGGCGCCTGGAATCGGACGATCCTGATCTGGGGCCCATCGCCCACCAGCTCGCCGGATCGGCCGGATCATTCGGTTATCCGGAGGTCAGCGAAGCCGCCGCTGTGGTCGACGACCGGGCGCGATACGGTCCGACTCCTGCGCCGGAGGAGGTCCAGACCTTGCTTCAGGCTCTGGAAAGGGCGATCGGGACGCCGCACCACACCAGAAACCCCGACACTCCAACATGACCCGGGGCACAGCCACTCATCCAGAAACCTTTAGCGTGGCCCATACCGCATCTTTCAACCCACTGCGGACGACATCTCATACGAGCAACCAAGTTTGCCCGCCCCGCATCTCAAGTAGTATGATCCGGGGCACGCGTAGGGGAGGGCTGAATGAAGCGCTGCGGTGTCATTGCTTTCGCGTCTGTCTTTGCTGTGGCCGCGGGCTGTTCTCATGGGCAAGTCAAGAGTGACGAGCGCACCGTCTCAGTTTTTTCACCAGCACCAGAGCTTCTCGATCCCACGCGCTTCGATCAATATTCAGCCTTCGCGCCCGACGGTCGAGAATACTATCTCTCGGTCGCGGATGCCGACTGGAATTACCGCGGGATTCTCCGTTCCGTTCGCCGAAACGGACTCTGGTCATCGTTCGAACCACTTCCGATCGTTTGGGGCCCCGGGAAGGATGGAGGCGAACCCTTCATAAGTCGCGACGGGCGCCATCTCTATTTCGTCTCTGCTCGCGCAGGCGGCAGGTCGGACGAGACTGGAATGGCGGGATCTGCGGGAATCGTTCAGTCCGGTGAAACCGACATTTACGTCGCCGACCGCCTGGGCGCCGAGTGGGGAGAACCCAGGCGGCTGCCACCACCACTCAATTCTCGATCGAGCGAATGGCATCCGACCCTTGCAGACGACGGCACCATCTATTTCGCCTCCGAGCGCGGCCGGCACGACGGGAAGGCGGATATCTATTGCGCTCGACCGACTGCAACCGGGGACTACACCCACATCGAACGGCTCGGCGCTCCTGTGAACCTCGACATCAGCAACGATTCCGACCCGTTCATCGCCGCGGACGGATCGTATCTGGTTTTCCATTCCGACAGACCGGGCGGCTTCGGTGAGCATGACCTCTACGTCGCCTTCAGGTCGACGGATGGTGGGTGGTCGGAGCCAGAAAACTTGGGGCCCGAAGTCAATTCAACCGGCTGGGAGATGGGGCCAAGCGTCACGCGAGATGGCCGCTTGCTACTTTTCACCCGCCGAGCTGCGATCAAGACCGACCAGCCATCCCGCGTTTATGCGGTTTCCGCCACGGTGATTGAGCGCGCCAGGCCTTAGGCTCGGGCCGTCCTTGATTTCGCATAATATATCTTAGGCGCAAATCGGACCGGCATCCGGGGCCTCGCCAATCCGCTCCCCTCGCGCTAGGCGTCTTCCGGACAAGGAGAGACCATGGCGGGCCTGAAAGACAAGCGCGGCTTCATCGACAAGGACCGTCTGGACCTGTCGGAACGTCAGGCCGTCGAATACTGGATGAAGCGCTGGGGCGTCACCCGCGACCAGATCACCGCCGCCCACCGCAAGGCAGGCCGCATGGTCAAGGACATCGCCGCCGAGCTCGGCAAGAAGCGCTGAACCCGACGACCAGCGGTCGCCTCAGATGTGCAGAACCCGCCCGTAGGCGTCGAGCGCGGCCTCGTGCATCGCCTCCGACATTGTCGGATGCGGATAGACGATCCCGTGGATGTCCTCTTCCGTCGCCTCCATGGCGATGGCGGTGACATAGCCCTGGATCATCTCGGTGACCTCGGCCCCGATCATGTGGGCGCCGATCAGGGCGCCGGTCTTCGCGTCGAAGATGGTCTTGACGAAGCCCTCGATCTCGCCGGCGGCCACCGCCTTGCCGTTCACCCGGAACGGGAAGCGGCCGATCTTGACCTCGCGCTTCGCCTCGCGGGCCCCCTGCTCGGTGATCCCGACCGAAGCGACCTGCGGCTGGGCGTAGGTGCAGCCGGCGATAGGCGAATGGACATTGGGTGTCTTGAAGGCGGCGATGTGCTCGGCGGCGTGGATGCCTTCGTGCGAGGCCTTATGCGCCAGCCAGGGTGCGCCGGCGCAGTCGCCGATGGCGTAGAGGCCCTTCACGTTCGTCTGGCAGTGGCCGTCGATAGTGATGTGGCCTCGGTCCATGGCCACGCCCAGCGCCTCAAGGCCGATGCCGTCGGTGTTGGCGGTGATGCCGACCGCCGAGATACACACCTCGGCCTCCAGGGTCTCGGCCTTCCCGCCGGCCTCGATAGCGACCTGCACACCCTTCCCGGCCTTCGACACCCTGGTGACCTTGCAGCCGGTGCGGAACTTCATGCCGCGTTTCTCGAAGGCCTTCTGGGCGGCCTTGGAGACCTCCTCGTCCTCGACCGGCATGATCCGGTCGACCGCTTCCACGATCGTAACTTCCGCACCCAAAGCTCTGTAGAAGCTGCCGAATTCAACGCCGATGGCGCCCGACCCGATGACCACGATAGAGGTCGGCATCTTCTTCGGCGCCATGGCTTCGCGATAGGCCCAGATGCGGTCGCCGTCGGCCTCCAGGCCGATCTGCGGGATGGCCTTGGCGCGGGCCCCAACCGCCAGCATGACGGTCTTCGCCTCGACCGTGCGCGACCCGCCGGCCTTCAGGGCGATAACCACTTTCGGCGCGTCCTTGCCCTTTTCGAGCTTCGCCGAGCCCTCGATCACCTCGACCTTGTGCTTCTTCATCAGGAAGGCGACGCCCTTGTTCATCTGGGCGGCCACCCCGCGCGAGCGCTGGATGATGGCGTCAAAATCGAAACCGACGTTCCCGGCCGACAGGCCGTAGTCCTTCAGGTGCGACAGGCTCTCGTACTTCTCGCCCGACTTGAGCAGCGCCTTGGTCGGGATGCAGCCCCAGTTCAGGCAGATGCCGCCCAGCGCCTCGCGTTCGACGATGGCCGTCTTCAGGCCCAGCTGCGAGGCGCGGATCGCCGCGACATAGCCGCCGGGGCCGGAGCCGATCACGATCAGGTCGAATTCAGCCACGGTCTCTTCCTTACGCCAGCATCGTCACAGGATCTTCGATCATCGCCTTGAAGACCTGCAGGAATTTTGCGCCGGTGGCGCCATCTACGACCCGGTGATCGCATGTCAGGGTGACCGACATGATGGTCGCGACGGCCAGTTGCCCGTTCTTGACGACCGGGCGCTGCTCCCCTGCCCCGACGCTCATGATCGCGCCCTGCGGCTCGTTGATGATCGAGGCGAACGACTTGATGCCGAACATGCCGAGGTTGGACACGCTGAAGGTGCCGCCCTGGAACTCCTCGGGCTTCAGCTTGCGGTCGCGGGCGCGCTTGGCGAGATCCTTGGACTCGGTCGCGATCTGCGACAGGGTCTTGGTCTCGGCCTTGCGGATGATCGGGGTGATCAGTCCGCCCTCGATGGCCACGGCCATGGCCACGTCGGCGCTGTGGTGCAGGGCCAGCCCCTCGGGCGAGTAGCTGGCGTTGGCGTCCGGCACGGCCTTCAGGGCCATGGCCGAGGCCTTGATGACGAAGTCATTGACCGAAACCTTGACCCCATCCTTCTCCAGCAGGGCGTTGACCCTGGTCCGCGCGGCCAGCAAGCCGTCGATCTCGCAGTCGATGGTCAGCGGGAAATGCGGCACGTCGCGGAAGCTTTCGGTCATGCGCCGGGCGATAGCCTTGCGCATGCCGTCCAGCGGCACGAGGTCGTAGGTGCCGTCGGGGATGCCCATCTGGGCCAGCGACTGCACCTTGCGCGCTTCGGTCGGCGGACTGGCGGCAGCTGCGGGTTGGGCGCCGCCCTTGCCCGCCGCTTCGACGTCGCGTTTGACGATACGGCCGTGTGGCCCGGTGCCCTTGAGGGATTTCAGGTCGACGCCCGCCTGGGCCGCGATGCGACGCGCCAGCGGCGAGGCGAAGATGCGTTCGCCGTCAGCCTTTGCCGGCGTGGCCTTCGGCGCCTCGACCCTGGCGGGCTCGGCCTTGGCCGGTTCAGCTTTTGTCGGCTCAGTCGTCGACGCCTCGGCCTTCGGCGCTTCCACCTTCGGAGCCGGGGCGGCGGCGCCCTCGTCCTTGAGGCGAGCGATCGGGGTGTTGACCTTCACGCCTTCGGAGCCCTCGGCCACAAGGATGTCAGTGACCTCGCCCTCGTCGACGGCCTCGACCTCCATGGTCGCCTTGTCGGTCTCGATCTCGGCGATGACGTCGCCAGCCTTGACCACGTCGCCGACCTTGACCTGCCATTTGGCCAGCACGCCTTCTTCCATGGTGGGCGACAGGGCGGGCATCAGGATGTCGGTCATGGCCTCAGGCCTCTTCGGTCTTGTCGATCGTCACGGTCGGCATCAGCGGCGGCGCCTTCAGCCCCTTGGCGCGGACGTGGGCGTCGTTCCAGCCCTTGACGATGGCCTTCAGCGTCTCCGCCTGGTCCATTCCGTGGGATCCCTCGTACGCGCGGGAGAAATGCCACGCCAGTTCGGCCAGAACGCTTCCCATAAGCTCCGGATCGCGGAGCCCCGGACGGATCATCATGGCTGGCTGGGTCGCATTCCACCACACGCGGGCCAGTTCGGTGACGCCCTCGCCGCCGGCGGGGGGGATCTCTTCCGGAATCGGCAGCGCCTGGGCGGTCATGCCATCACCTGCTTCACAGCCTTGATGATCTTGTCCACGCCCGGCAGCGACAGGGCTTCCAGATTGGCGGCGTAGGGCAGCGGCACGTCTTCCTGGTGGACCCGCAGCGGCGGCGCGTCGAGATAATCGAAGGCGTGCTCGATGACCCGGGCCACGACCTCGGCCCCGACGCCCATGGGGCCCCAGCCTTCCTCGGCCGAGACCAGGCGGCTCGTCTTCCTGACGCTCTCGACGATCGTCTCGTGGTCCAGCGGACGCAGGGTGCGCAGGTCGACGACCTCGCAGGAGATTCCCTCTTCCGCCAGCTTCTCGGCGGCCTGCAGGGCGAAGCCGACCATGCGGCTGTGGGCGGTGATGGTGACGTCGGTCCCCTCGCGGCGAACCTTGGCCTTGCCGATCGGCACGAGATAGTCCTCAACGTCCGGAACGTCGAACTCCAGCCCGTACATCATCTCGTGCTCGAGGAAGACGACGGGGTTGGGATCGCGGATCGCCGACTTCATCAGGCCCTTGGCGTCGGCCGCGTCATAGGGCGCGATGACCTTCAGGCCGGGCACCTGGGCGTACCAGGCCGAATAGTCCTGGCTGTGCTGGGCGCCGACGCGGCTGGCGGCGCCGTTGGGTCCGCGGAAGACGATGCTGGCGCGGATCTGTCCGCCCGACATGTAGAGCGTCTTGGCCGCCGAATTGATGATGTGGTCGATGGCCTGCATGGCGAAGTTGAAGGTCATGAACTCGACGATCGGCTTCAGCCCCGCCATGGCCGCGCCGACGCCGAGGCCGGCGAAGCCGTGCTCGGTGATCGGGGTGTCGACCACGCGCTGGTCGCCGAACTCCTGCAGCAGTTCGCGGCTGACCTTGTAGGCCCCCTGGTACTGGGCGACCTCCTCGCCGATCAGGAAGACGCCCTCGTCGCGGCGCATCTCCTCGGCCATGGCGTCGCGGAGGGCGTCGCGGATGGTCGTCTTGACCAGCTTGGCGCCGGCCGGGATTTCCGGGTCGCGCAGCTCGACCTTCGGGCCGGCGGCGGTGACGTCCTTCTTCTCGGGCTCGCCCGACTTGTCCGAGGTCGCTTCAGGCGCAGCGGCCGGAGCGGCGTCGGCCTTCGGCGTCGGAGCGGCCGCGCCGTCCTCGCCGGCGAGACGCGCGATCGGCGTGTTGACCTTCACGTTCTCCGAGCCTTCGGCGACGAGGATTTCAAGCACCTCGCCCTCGTCGACGGCCTCGACTTCCATCGTGGCCTTGTCGGTCTCGATCTCGGCGATCACCTGGCCGGCCGACACGGTGTCGCCCGCCTTGATGTGCCATTTGGTCAGCGTGCCCTCTTCCATCGTGGGCGACAGCGCCGGCATGAGAATGTCGGTCACGGTCAGGCCTCCACGTAGACGTCGGTGTAGAGCTCGGACGGATCCGGCTCCGGGCTTTCCTGGGCGAACTGGACAGCCTCGGCGACGATGGTCTTGACCTCGGCGTCGATGGCCTTGAGTTCGTCCTCGGTCGCCTTGGCGGCGTCCAGCAGGGTCTTGATGTGGTCGATCGGATCGCGGGTCTTCTTGACCTCGTCGACCTCTTCCTTGGTGCGGTATTTCGCGGGATCCGACATGGAGTGGCCGCGGTAGCGATAGGTCTTCACCTCGAGGATGAAGGGGCCGCCCCCTTCCCTCGCCCGCTTGACCGCGCGGGCGACAGCGTCGCGCACCGCCAGCACGTCCATGCCGTCGACCTGCTCGCCCGGGATGCCGAAACTGGCCCCGCGCTGACTCAGGTCGGTCGTCGAGGACGAGCGCTCGATGCTCGTGCCCATGGCGTACTGGTTGTTCTCGATGATGTAGATGGCCGGCAGCTTCCACAGCTGGGCCATGTTGAAGCTCTCGTAGACCTGGCCCTGGTTGGCCGCGCCGTCGCCGAAATAGATGAAGGCCACGCTGTCGTCGCCGCGGTATTTGCCGGCGAAGGCCAGGCCGGTGCCGAGCGCCACCTGCGCTCCGACGATGCCGTGACCGCCGTAGAAGCCCGTGGCGGTGTCGAACATGTGCATCGAGCCGCCCTTGCCCTTGGACGAGCCGCCGATGCGCCCGGTCAGCTCGGCCATGACCTCTTTCGGGTCCATGCCGGCGGCCAGCATGTGGCCGTGGTCGCGGTAACCGGTGATGATCTTGTCGTGGCCCTGGCGCACGCTTTCCTGCACGCCGACGGCGACGGCCTCCTGGCCGATGTACAGGTGGCAGAAGCCGCCGATCAGCCCCATGCCGTACAGCTGGCCCGCGCGCTCCTCGAAGCGGCGGATCAGCACCATCTCGCGGTAGAAGCGCAGCAGATCCTCCTTCGAGGCCTGCGGCGTGTTCGGTATCTTCGAGGACTTTGAATCAGTCCTGGCGGCGGGGGCTTTCGCCATCCGTCATCTCCCGGCTGGCCCCCGACTCCAGGAGCTCTTGTCGTTACGGAAAGGGGCTTTAGCAGCCTTCGTTCCCGAAACGCAAAGCGCGCCGGTGAAGCTGTAACGAAAGTTCACGCGCGAACGAAAGAGGAGCCTGATCCGCGATCAGGCTCTGGGCGATTTGGCCGTGTCCGGAGCGGGGGCCGTGACCCGTATGACATAGTCGCGGGGATCAGTGAATCCGAGCACGGCCCGGGCCCGCTCCTCGAGCAGATCGCGGGACAGACTGTCCGTGCGCAGGTAGCGGACGCGGATTTCGAGGTCGCGCCGTTGCTCGAGGATTCCCGCCAGCTGGGCCTCGCGGCGCAGCAGCATGGCGTCGCGCTCGCCGCCGCTCAGCAGGCCGCGTTCCCCGGTCAGGGCCTGAACGCCCAGATAGGCGATCAACAGCAGCAGCATGGCTGACGGGAAATACGGCTTCATCCGCTCAGGCACTGACGGACGCTCCTTCTGAGCGTGAACTCACGATTGACGAGTTCTGACCGAAAATGCCTAACGAACCGTAGCTTGGCCGTAGCCCTTGACCCTACTTCAGCAGCATGCCGTCGCCGTAGTAGGCGCCCTGGTCGCCCAGCATCTCCTCGATGCGGAGCAGCTGGTTGTATTTGGCCGTACGGTCCGAGCGGGCCAGTGAGCCGGTCTTGATCTGCCCGCAGTTGGTGGCCACGGCCAGGTCGGCGATGGTCGAGTCCTCGGTTTCGCCCGAACGGTGGCTCATGACGGCGGTGTAGCCGGCGCGATGCGCCATATCCACGGCGTCCAGAGTTTCGGACAAGGTGCCGATCTGATTGACCTTCACCAGGATGGAGTTGGCCAGGCCCTCGCCGATGCCGGCGGCCAGGCGAGCCGGGTTGGTGACGAAGAGATCATCCCCGACGATCTGGACGCGGTCGCCCAGCCGGTCGGTCAGCAGCTTCCAGCCGTCGAAATCGTCCTCCGCGCAGCCGTCCTCGATCGAGACGATCGGGAAGCGCTCGCACAGGTCGGCGAGGTAGCCGACCATGGCGTCGGCCTCGAACGTCTTGCCCTCCCCGGCCATGACGTATTTGCCGTCCTTGAAGAATTCGGTCGCGGCCACGTCGAGGCCGAGGTGGAAATCCTCCCCGGCCAGATAGCCTGCCGCCTGCCCCGCCTTGGTGATGAAGCTCAGCGCCTCTTCGGCCGACGCCAGGTTGGGGGCGAAGCCGCCCTCGTCGCCGACGTTGGTGTTGTGGCCGGCGTCCTTCAACTGCTTCTTCAGCGCGTGGAAGATTTCCGAGCCCATGCGCAGGGCCTCGGAGAAGCTCTCGGCGCCCGTCGGCAGGATCATGAATTCCTGGATGTCGATGGGATTGTCGGCGTGGGCCCCGCCGTTGATGATGTTCATCATCGGCGTCGGCAGGATCCGGGCCGAGACGCCGCCCAGGTAACGGTACAGCGGCAGGCCCGACGAGATGGCGCTGGCCTTGGCGCAGGCCAGGCTGACGCCGAGGATGGCGTTGGCGCCGAGGCGGGCCTTGTTGGGCGTGCCGTCCAGTGAGATCAGCGCCTCGTCGATGCGGCGCTGGTCCTCGGCGTCCATGCCCGAGAGAGCGTCGAAGATCTCGCCGTTGACCGCGTCGACGGCCTTGCCGACGCCCTTGCCGCCCCACAGGTCCTTGTCGCCGTCGCGCAGTTCGACCGCCTCGTGCGCGCCGGTCGAGGCGCCCGACGGCACCGCGGCGCGGCCGAAGCTGCCGTCGTCGAGGATCACATCGACCTCGACTGTAGGATTGCCGCGGCTGTCGAGGATCTGGCGGGCGACGATGTCGGCGATGTCGGTCATGGCGGTGGCTCTTGCTGCGGGGAGGCTGTCAGGGCTTGCGTTTAGCCCGCTCACGACGGGCACGGCAAGGAACCCTCGCATACGGTCCGCGCGTTGAGCGGCGAAAGGAGCCGGCCATGGAACTGAAACGTGGACGCCTGATCGACCATGTCCACCTGCGCGCCCGGGATCTCGCGGCGAGCAAGGTCTTCTACAAGGCCGTCTTCGAAGTGCTGCGCATCCCCGTCCATGAGGCGGAGACCCACCTTTGGGCGGACGAGTTCTGGATCGACGCCGGCGATCAGCAGAGCCGGGTTCATCTCGCCTTTCAGGCTCCCGATGAAGACACGGTCCGGCGTTTCCATGACGCCGCCTTGAAGGCGGGGGGCCGGGACAATGGCGCTCCGGGCGAGCGGAAAATCTACCACCCCGGTTATTTCGCCGCCTTCGTGTTCGATCCGGACGGCAACAATATCGAGGCCGTCTATCACGGCCCGGCGGAACGCTCCGCCGACGCCGTGACGCTGACGTTCGAAATGCCGGCCTAGGTCAGGCGCAGCCCTCGACGTACTGGATGCTCGGCCCGCCGCCGGCGATGGATTCCACCCGACCGTCCGGTCCGATCTCATAGGTCAGGCCGCGCGCGGCGGCGCTCTTGTGATCGGACGTCGACCAGACGGTGATGTATTCCGACGGCGCTTCCCCGTACTTGTGGGGCATGACCTCGGCGGCGGCGCCGTAAACCCGCTTCACCTCGGCCGCCGTGTCGCCGACGTTGAGGGCGCGGTCGGTCTCGACCGCCGTGTTGCGGCTCAGCCAGACGCTGGTCAGCACGCCGTCCTCGACCATGACCAACAGGCCCTCAGGCGCCCGGGCCGGCCGGAACATGTCGCAGGACGCGGGATCGGGACCGCCGACGGCTTCCGGATCGGCGTCCGGCCCCATCGCCGCCTCGACCTCGGCGCGGGTCATGCCGATGCGCAACGGGCCGTAGCCCTGGGCGGTCAGCTTGTTGGCGGCGGAGACCGGCGGTCCCGGCGCGGCGGGAGCCGAGGCTGGCTCGGGCGGCCGGGCCGGCGCCTCAGGTTCGGCGGGCGGCGCGCCGCAGGCGGCCAGCGAGAGAACGGCGACGGAGGCGACGAGGCGATACATGGAACGTCTCCAGCATTGGGTTCGCCGGACAGAACGCACGAAAACGGCGCGCGAGGCTATCGCGCGCCGTGAAAAGCTTCGCCGGGCCGGCGGCCCAGGCCGGTCGAAAGACCTAGTCTTCCTTGGGCGTCAGAACCTGGCGGCCGCGGTAGGTGCCGGTCTTCAGGTCGATGTGGTGCGAGCGGCGCAGCTCACCGGTGTCCTTGTCCTCGACGTGCGGGTTCGAACCCAGCGAGTCGTGGGCGCGGCGCATGTTGCGACGCGAGGGCGATACTTTGCGCTTCGGAACGGCCATGTCCGTCTCAATCTTCTTAAGGTCGGGCGCCCCGATCCAGAGACCGAAAGCGCGAAAACAACTGCGGCGGCCCTCGAAAGAGCCGCCACGTGAGGGCGGGCTTATGCCTGAACCCGTCGGGGAGTTCAAGTCTGGAGACGCGCGCTCCAGACGGCGCGCGAAAGGCCATAGTACAGGCTGTTCTTCCACTCGCCGCCGACGTTCCAGGTCCGCTCGGCGAACCCGGTCTTCACGAAGCCGAGCCGCTCCAGCAGACGAATCGATGCGGCGTTGTCCGGATCGACGTCGGCGGTCAGTTCATCGACCGCGCCGGCGATGAAGACGTGATCGATCGCGGCTCCCACCGCCTCACCCGCGAGCCCCTGCCCCCAATGGTCGGGATGCAGGATGTAGCCCACGTCCGGCAGGCGCCAGAAGCCCGCCTTGCCGATCACCTGCCCGTCGCGTTCGATGACGAAGTCCGGCTGGTCGGGGCCGTTGGCGATCATGCTGTCGAGCCAGGCGGCGGTCTGGTCGAGGCTGTCGTGGGGCGGCGTGGACCACCAGCGGGTGGCGCGCGGGTCCGACAGGACGGCGTGCATGGCCTCCAGATCGTCCGGGCGCGCGGAGCGCAGGGTCAGTCGGGGCGTGACGAGTTCCATGTCCAGCGAGTGCGGCCTCGCGCCGGAACGGTCAAGCCAGCGCGCGTTCCATCACAATGAAATGCAGATCGTCCCGGAGCGGAAGGCCAAGCCGGGGATCGTCATAGGGAAACGGCAGGGTCTCGCCCGTCGCCTCGTAGCCGAGCCGCCGGTACCAGGCGATCAGCGTCTCACGCTGCGGGAAGACAGAGATGCGCACCCGGTGCGCACCGAAACGCCCGGCCAGGGCCCCGTGGGCGGCTTCAACCAGCCGACGCCCCATCCCGCCGCCCTGCAGGGTCGGGCTGACGGACAGCATGCCGAAATAGCCCGTCCCCTCTCCCCGGTCCGCGATCAGCACGCAGCCGACCAGCTCATCGCCCCGCCACGCCGTCAGCAGCGCCTGCGCCGGATCCGCGAGAATTCCGGCCAGATCGTCCGGGTCGGTGCGCTGCCCGCCCAGAAGATCGGCCTCGGTGGTCCAGCCGGCGCGGGACGCTTCGCCGCGATAGGCGCTCTCGATCAGGCGATGCAGGTTGGGGATGTCCGCCGTTACGGCCTCCCGGATGATGATCTCAGTCATGGTGCAGAATCTCGGCGACGGCGTCGCCAATGGCAAGCGAACTGGTCAGGCCGGGGCTCTCGATGCCAAACAGGGCGACCAGCCCGTCGATCCCGTGATCGTCACGGCCGCGAAGCTGGAAGTCCGGCTGCGGCTCGCCCGGCCCGTGCAGCTTCGGGCGGATGCCGGCGTAATCGGGCGTCAGGGCGCCCTCCGGCAGACCGGGCCAGAAGCGGCGGATATAGCCCTCGAACGCGGCCGCCCTGGCCGGATCGACCGAATAGTCCTCGGCCTCCACATAGGCGAGGTCCGGCCCGAACACCGCCTGCCCGCCGAGGTCCTTGCGGTAGTGGGTGCCCAGGGCGCCGGGGATTGGCGGCGGATAGATCAGCCGCTCGAACGGCGCCTTGCCGGCCAGACGGAAATAGACGCCCTTGCCGAAACGCCCGGCGGGAATGTGTTCGGCCGGATAGCCCTCGATGCAGGCGGCGACACCCTGCGCGGCGAGTCCGGGCGCGGTGACCAGAAATCGGGTCGTCAGGGTCGCCCCGCCCTCCCCTCCGGCCGTGACCTCGAAACCGCCGTCCCGTAGCCGCCGGGCCCGCTCGAACGGCGTCGAAACGACCACAGCGCCTCCGGCGTCCTCGATCTCGCCTTGCAGGGCCAGCATGTAGCCGTGGCTGTCGAACACGCCGCTCTCGGGCGACAGGATGGCGGCGTGGGCGTTCAGCCCCGGCTCCAGCGCCCGCGCCCGGGGCCCGGTCAGATGCTCCAGCCCCTCCACGTCGTTGGCCACCGCCTGCCGGAAAATATCCTCTATCTGCTCGACCTCGGAGTCCTCGGTCGCCACGACCAGCTTGCCGCATTTGCGGTAGTCGACCTTGTGGCTGTCGAGGAAGGCATACAGAAGCCGCCGTCCCTCGACGCACAATCGGGCCTTCAGCGATCCGGTTGGATAGTAGAGGCCGCCGTGGATCACCTCGCTGTTCCGCGATGACACCCCCTGGCCGATATGGGGTTCCTTCTCGAGCACCAGAACCGAGAGGCCGCGCGCCGCCAGCGAACGCCCGCCGGCCAGCCCGACCGCGCCGGCGCCGACCACCACGGCGTCGAAGTCGAAGCTCACCCCTTCGGGCCGTACAGATGCGCCGCCCGTGCCTCGAAACAGCGCATCAGCTTGCCGACAGCGCGATCGAAGTTGGCCTGCAGCATCACGTCCAGGATCCGCGCCTTGAAAGCGAAGTCGATCATGAACTCGACTCGCGTCCCATCCGGGTGCGGGAAGAACTCCCAGCGGTTCTTCAGGTGGTGGAATGGCCCGCGCAGCAGGCCGACCTCCACCTTCGGCGCATTGCGATCATGCCGGACCCAGGTTGAGAACCGCTCCTTCAGGAAGGAAAAACCGACCCCGGCCTCTGCGTCCACGAGAGTCACGCCCGGCGCCTCCTCGCGCGGCCCCCAGACCCGCATCGACGACACCCACGGCACGAACTCCGGATAGGCGCGCACGTCGGCGACCAGCGCTGCGAGCTGGTCGGGAGCATAGGGAAGGACGCGGGTGACGCGGTGGACGGCCAACGGCGGCTCAGCGTCCGGTCTGGGCGAGACGCGCCGCCTTCAGCCGGGCGAAGTCCTCCCCGGCGTGGTGCGAGGACCGGGTCAGCGGGCTGGACGACACCATCAGGAAGCCCTTGGCCCGGGCGATCGCCTCATAGGCCTTGAACTCTTCCGGCGTGACGAACCGCTCGATGGCTGCGTGCTTGCGTGTCGGCTGCAGGTACTGGCCAATGGTGATGAAGTCGACATTGGCCGAGCGCATGTCGTCCATCACCTGCATGACCTCTTCGCGTGTTTCGCCCAGGCCGACCATGATGCCGGACTTGGTGAACTGGTTGGGGTCGCGCTCCTTGACCATCTGCAGCAGGCGCAGACTGTGGAAGTAGCGGGCGCCGGGCCGGATCTTCAGATACAGCCGCGGCACGGTCTCGAGATTGTGGTTGAACACGTCGGGTGTGGCGTCGATCATCACCTCGGCCGCCCCGTCCTTGCGCAGGAAGTCGGGGGTCAGGATCTCGATGGTCGTGCCCGGCGCCTGCAGGCGGATCTGGCGGACCACCTCGGCGAAGTGCGCCGCGCCGCCGTCCGAGAGATCATCCCGATCGACTGAGGTGATCACAACGTGATTCAGGCCCATCTGCTGAACGGCCAGCCCGACCTTGGCCGGCTCTTCCGGGTCCAGCGGCTGCGGCAGGCCGGTCTTGACGTTGCAGAAGGCGCAGGCCCGCGTGCAGGTGTCGCCCATGATCATCAGGGTGGCGTGCTTCTGGCTCCAGCACTCGCCGATGTTCGGGCAGGCCGCCTCCTCGCAGACCGTATGCAGCCCCTTGTCGCGGACAATGGCTTTCGTCGCATTATACTGCCCTGATCCGGGCGCCTTGACCCGCAGCCAGTCCGGCTTCTTCAGCACCGCCGTCTCGGGCCGGTTCTGCTTTTCGGGGTGACGCAGTTCGGCCGGCGTCTTCGTCAGGGTGTCGATCAGCGTGACCAAGGCGTCGCGGACTCCGGGCGGTGCGAAACCGCTATGTCGTCCTTCCACGAGACGAAGGCAAGGCGAGGACGGAACTCACGCAAGGTAACGTATCTTTTCAATGTCCCCGCCGCGCTCTAGTTTGCCCCCGACAAGGCGCGGCCAACGCGCCACGGAGGCTGTCTTTGCGCGTACCCCTGGACCCCAAGGCCGTCGAGGAAACGATCTTCGACGCCCTGATCGCGGCCCGCGACACCTACGGCGACAAGGAGATCCTGGAGGATCAGGATCGCAAGCCCCTCACCTACACCGGTCTGATCCGCGCCGCCTTCGTCCTGGGCCGCAAGATCGCGGCCATGACCGAGCCGTCTGAGCGGGTCGCCATTCTGCTCCCGTCGAGCATGGGCGTGGTGGTCACCTTCTATGGCCTGCACGCCCACGGCCGCGTGCCGGTGATGATCAATTTCACCGCCGGCGTGAGCAATATCAAGGCGGCGATCAAGGCCGCCGGCGTCAAGAAAGTGCTAACCGCCAGACGCTTCGTCACCCAGGCGAAGATCGACGACCTGATCGCCGAGATCGGCACGGTCGCCGAGGTCGTCTGGCTGGACGACGTGCGCGCCTCGATCGGCCTGCCGGACAAGCTGTACGGTCTGATGGCCGGCCTCATGCCGAAACGGTTCCGGGTGAAGACCGAGCCTTCGTCGCCAGGGGTCGTACTGTTCACCTCGGGCAGTTTCGGCGCGCCCAAGGGCGTGGTGCTCAGCCAGTGGAACCTCGTGGCCAACTGTCGCCAGGTGGCGCAGCACATCGCGCTGGACCCCGCCTGGGTCATGTTCAACCCCCTGCCGACCTTCCACTGCTTCGGCCTGACCGGCGGCGTGCTGCTGCCGCTGCTCCAGGGACTTAAGGCGTTCCAGTATCCCTCGCCGTTGCACGCCAAGCAGATCGTCGAACTGTTGCCGCAGGTGAAGGCCTCCATACTGTTCGCGACCGACACCTTCCTGAACCAGTACGCGCGCGTAGCCGGGCCGAACGACTTCTCGACCCTGAAGTTCGTGGTCGCCGGCGCGGAGCGGGTCCGCGACGAGACTCACCACCTGTTCAACACCCGCTTCCACGGTCTCAAGCTGCTCGAAGGCTATGGGGCCACCGAGGCGGCGCCGGTCGTGGCCGTGAACCACCCCGACCGCAACCGGCCCGGAACGGTCGGCCAGATTCTTCCGGGCATCGAATGGAAGCTCGAGGCGGTCGACGGCATCGACCACGGCGGTCGGCTGTTCCTGCGCGGACCCAATGTCATGAAGGGCTATCTCTCGCCGGACGATCCGAACGCGATCGAGCCGCTGGCGGGCGGCTGGCACGATACGGGAGACATCGTCGATATCGATCGGGAGGGCTACGTCTGCATCCTGGGGCGGGTGAAGCGGTTCGCAAAGATCGGCGGCGAGATGGTGTCGCTGACCGCGGTCGAGGGCCTGGCCAGCGCCGTCTGGCCCGAGGCGCGCCACGCGGTGGTTTCCGTCCCCGACAGCCGCAAGGGCGAGAAGCTGGTGCTGGTGACCGACCGCAAGGACGCCGACGTGTCCCGCCTCGCCGAATGGGCCCGCAGCCACGGCGCGCCGGAACTGGCCGTGCCCAAGAAGATCATGCGTGTCGGAGAGGTGCCTGTGCTGGGCACCGGCAAGACCGACTATGTGGCGATCCAGCAGATGGCGGAGCTCGACAAGGCCGCCTGAGCTTGGCCATTGAACTGAAACCGTTACTGTTGCAGGCTATCCGTCTCAATCGAAGGAGGGTTTCATGTTCGACCGCGTTTCCACCTGGCAGCCGCAGCTTCTAAGCCTGCTGCGCATCGTCGCCGGCCTTTTGTTCGTCAGCCATGGGGTGGCCAAGGTGCTCGGCTTCCCCGCCATCGAGGGCCTGCCGGCGCCGGGCCTGAGCCTCGCTGGTCTCTCGGGCCCGCTGGAGCTGGTTCTCGGCGCCCTGCTGGTCATCGGCCTGTTCACCCGCCCGGCCGCCTTCCTGGCCTCCGGCTTCTGCGCCGTTGGCTACTGGATGGTTCACGCCGGTCAGGGAGCCCTTCCCATCGTCAACGGAGGGGAGACGATCGCCCTGTACTGCTTCGTCTGGCTGTACTTCGTCGCGGCCGGCGCCGGCCCGTGGTCGGTGGACGCGATGTTGAAGCGCCGCTGATCAGCCGATCATTACACCCGTCATCGAGATCGATCCGCCCTCGATGACGTCGTTGAAGAAACGGACGTCGTCGCCCGGCAGGCGCTGGGCGGCGACGTAGAGCAACGGCAGGAAATGTTCGTCGGTCGGCACGCTCAGCTGCGCGTCTTCCGCCAGGCCGACCCAGTCGATCAGGGCCGCGTCGTCGCCTCGCACCAGCGCCGCCTTGACGGCCTCGTTGAACCGGCTGGCCCATTCGTAGGGCTCGCCGCCCGCCCGCTTCCAGGTGCGCAGATTGTGCACGAAGTCGCCCGATCCGGCGATCACCACCCCCTCGTCGCGCAGGGGCGCGAGCCGGCGAGCCAGATCGAAATGGCCCCGGGCGTCGAGGCGCCGATCCAGCGACAGCTGCACCACGGGCACGTCGGCCTCCGGCCAGACGTGGGCCAGCACCGACCAGGTTCCGTGATCCAGACCCCACTGCGTTGTCGGCGTCGCGCCGGTGAGTTCCGACACCCGCGCGGCCAACTGGGGCGAGCCCGGCGCCGGGTACTGCATCGCATGCAGTTCAGCCGGGAAGCCGCCGAAATCATGGATGGTTTCCGGTTCAGCCTGAGCCGTCACGGCGAGTCCGCCGGTCTCCCAGTGGGCGGAGACCATGACCACGCCCTTCGGTCTGCCGACCGCCTCGCCGATCTCGCGCCAGGCGTCCGCATGGGGCCCGCCAAGCGCGTTCATGGGTGAGCCGTGGCCGAAGAAGATGGCGGGCTGGCGGTCAATGGCCTGGAGCATGGGCGTTATCCGTAACAACTACAGTGCCCGATATGGGGTCCGTTCTCACGGCGGCAAGCCGGGGGCCTAGCCGTTGACCCGCGGGCCCAGCGGACAGACCCGGTCGTAGAACTCGGCTCCCGCCGGGGCCGCTCCGCCGCGGATCAGGCGGAACCGGTGCTCGACCACCATCGCCTGCTGCTCGATGTTGAGATCGCCCCAGGCGCAGTCCATGCCCAGGGGGTATTCGTACGACGCTGGCCGGTCGCCGGCCCTGAGCTTGCCGGTCAGCAGGTTGATCCCCTGCTGCGCCTGCCAGACGTGGGTCAGCTCATGAATCAACACGGCCTGGGTTCGCAGCGGCGCGGCGGCGATGTCCGCCGGAAGGGCCCGCCCGGGCCAGACGATCCACTCCCGTCCGAACCAGCGCCCCGCCACGAAAGCGCGGTCGAATGGCCAGGGTGACGACAGGAAACGGACGGTGTCGGTGCGCAGGTGCTCGCCGAAGGCTTCTCCGGCCAGATCCGTCTCGCCGGGCGTCAGCGGCCGGATCACGGCGTCGCCGCATAGCCGCCGGCCGGGCTGACCCACTCCCAGTGCCACGGCTCATAGACATAGGGCACGAAGCCGAACCGTCCGGCGTTGCGGACCAGCCAGCGGTAGGTCGGGCTCCGGGTCATGTGCAGACGGCTGGCGGGCGAGGTGTCGTCGACGCCGAGGCCGACGATCTGCCCGACATACAGATCCACGGCGGTGCCGGTCCGGTGCGGCGAGCAGACGGCGCGCCGCAGTCCGTCGCAATTGCCCTGGGCGGCGCAGCGCGCAGCGTCGGCCTCCGGATCGCGGAAGGCGGAGAATATCTGCAGCAGCTCGGGATCGGCGGCGACCTCGGGGACCTCTTCCCGCGCCGCCGCGACCATCAACCGGTAGGCGGCGAGCACGTCGCGGCGCAGCAGGCGGGTCAGACGGTCGGCGTGCTCCTCGGACTCGACCAGATAGCCCAGCTGATACAGCGGCGGCGGCTCGGGGCATGGCTCATCGCGCACCCGGGCCATGATGAAGGGGCGGCGTTCCTGCCAGACGCCGCGGAACACCTGGAACGTGGGTTGGTCGAACCAGCCGGTCGCGGGCAGGCCATGCGCGGCCTGGAACCCGGCCAGGGCGCGGGCGAAGGCCGGAGAGCCGGGAGCACAGTCGGTGCCCAGTTCCTTCTGGATCAGGGGCAGATAGGTCTCCCAGCCCCATTCGGTCGCTCCGAACGGAGCCCACTCGAGCGAATAGTGGGAGATGGCGTTGGCCAGCGCGGGTGCGCCCCATTCGATATCGCCCGCGTCGCAGACCGCGCTCCCGGGCGCCTGGGCAAGGGCGCGCTCCGGTGTCGCCAGGAGCGCGGCCCCGAGGACGACGAGACTCAGGAAGGCACGGGTCAACGCCATGACCGAAGCAAGCCCGAGCCGGGGCCCGAGGGCAAGGGGCCGTCTTCGAAAGCCGACTCCC
This sequence comes from Brevundimonas sp., assembly GCF_035626975.1. Classification (GTDB taxonomy): domain Bacteria; phylum Pseudomonadota; class Alphaproteobacteria; order Caulobacterales; family Caulobacteraceae; genus Brevundimonas. The sequence continues at coordinate 72,890 of NZ_DASPMQ010000039.1, read as the reverse complement.
GACAGAGACAATCCCCCGAAGACAACCGCGACATCCCGATCGGCGACAACGACGACACCCACGACATCCGCGACACGATTCCGGGCCATGCGCGTGGGCGCAAAAACCGGCATGGTGACGCTGCGGCCGACTCAGGGGCCGACGCCTCCGGATCCCATCCATGACCGAAGTCGCCCCGGCCGCCAGCGCCCCGCGCCGCTCCAACGCCATCCTCGCCGCCTTCTCGGGGCCATGCCTGCCGCTCGCGGCCTTCGGCGTCGCCCTGCCCGTGACCTTGCCCGAATTCTACGCCACCTTCGTCGGGCTGGAGCTCGGCGTCGTCGCCGCCGTGTTCATGGCCGTCAGGCTGATCGACATCGTCTTCGACCCCTTCATCGGCTGGGGCATGGACAAGACGAGGACGAAGTGGGGCCGCTACCGTCCGTGGATGGCCCTTTCGACGCCCATCCTCATGCTGTCGGCGCTGATGATGTTCGTGGTGGTCCAGCCGGGGGCCGGCCCCGCCTACCTGTTCGGCTGGCTGTTGGTCCTCTACCTCGGCTTCTCGGTCGGCACCCTCGGCCAGCTGGGCTGGGCCTCGGTTCTGGCGCCGCAATACGACCAGCGCAGCCGGGTCTATGGCTGGTGGCAGGTGTTCAACATCGTCGGCGTGATTCTGATCCTGATCCTGCCGACCGTGGTGGTGAAGACCGGCATCGGCGACTACGCCGCCGGCGTCCGCATCATGGGCTGGGCCATCATGATCGCCCTGCCCGTCACCATCGGCCTCGCGATGTTCGTCGTGCCCGAGCCGGTCAACGCCGGCGCCGCCCCGCACGGCGGGCCCAGGGCCTACCTGTCCCTGTTCGGCAAGAAGACCGTGCGCAAGCTGCTGTTCGCCGATCTGCTTCTGGGCGTCGCGCCGGGCATCACCGGTTCGCTGCTGTTCTTCTTCTTCGGCCAGATCAAGGGCTACGACCACACCGAGGCGTCGCTGTTCATGCTGCTGTATTTCATCGCCGGCCTGTTCGGCGCCCCGATCTGGGCGTGGCTGGCGACGAAGATCGGCAAGGACAAGGCGCTGGCGACCGCCAGCCTGATCTTCGCCGTCCTCTACATCGGGGCCACTCTCGTCCCGGGCGGCAATTTCGCGATCACCGCCGTCGTCATGTTCATCGCCGGCCTGCCCTACGCCGCCGGCCTGTTCCTGCTGCGGGCCATGATGGCCGACGCGGGCGACGAGGTGCGGCTGGACACGGGAATCGACCGCACCGGCCTGATGTTCTCCATCCTGTCGGCGACGACCAAGATCGGCCATGTCGTGGCGCTGATCCCCTATCTGATCCTGCAGTGGGTCGGCTTTCGCGCCCTTCCGGGGCCGGAGGGCAACAGCGAGGGCTCGCTGCTGACGTTGCAGATCCTGTTCATCCTCGTCCCGGGCCTGCTGCTGGCCGCGGCGGCGCTGGTGCTGAAGGGCTATCCGCTGACCCCCGCGCGGCATGATGAGATCCGCAAGGCGCTCGAGGCTCGCGACGGCGCGGCCGTGGAGCCCGCATGACGCCCATCGACCGCCTCAACGCCATCATGGCGAAGCTGCGCGACCCGGTCGGCGGTTGTCCGTGGGACGTGGAGCAGACCTTCGCCACCATCGCCCCCTACACGCTGGAGGAGGCCTATGAGGTCGCCGACGCCATCGAGCGCGGCGACATGGACGAGCTGAAATCCGAACTGGGCGACCTGCTGTTCCAGGTTGTCTTCCACGCCCGCATGGCCGAGGAGCAGGGTCTGTTCGCCTTCGACGACGTCACGAACGCCATCGCCGACAAGCTGGAGCGCCGCCATCCGCACGTGTTCGGCGACGAAGCGGCCAAGCCGGACGGCGCGGCCCAGAAGGCGCGCTGGGAAGACATCAAGGCCGCCGAGCGCAAGTCGAAGGAACAGCACGGCGTGCTCGACGACGTGCCCGTCGGCCTGCCGGCGTTGGCGCGGGCGGCGAAGCTCACGAAGCGGGCGGCCCGCGTGGGCTTCGACTGGCCCTCCACTGACGAAGTGTTCGACAAGCTGGACGAGGAGGTCGCCGAACTCCGCGCCGAAATCGCAGCCGGCGACCTCGACAAGGCCCGCGACGAGATGGGCGACCTGCTGTTCGTGGTCGCCAACCTGGCGCGGAAGCTGGGGGTCGAGCCGGAGGACGCACTGCGCGGGGCGAACGCCAAATTTGTGCGGCGGTTCGGGTTCATCGAGGCGGAACTGGCGAGGGAGGGCCGGACCCCGGAACAGTCGGATCTGGCCGAGATGGACGGACTGTGGGACGCGGCGAAGGCGGCGGAGCGAGTCAGCTAAACGGCCCCGAACTCAACAAACACGTGGTCGCACCGCCTCATTGATTGCGGATGCCGAACGGGATGTGAACGCACGGGGTGCTCTCGGCAGCTGGCTCAAGGTGACCAATCTGATCATCGAAGAATATCTGCGGCCGCAGAACATCAAGAATGTTCTTCTTCTCAATACCCCCCAACAAGAACAACTCGTCAGCTTCAAGCCCGAGATTCTTCATCGTGTTAAGCAGGCGCTCATGAGCGGGCGCGTTTCTCGCGGTCACGATTGCGACCCGAATTGCCTTCGCCGGGTCATTCACCTTGTGCGCGTTGTCTCGCTCGATCTGTTGAATGCCAGAAATTTTCTGAAGAAGCGGCATGAGAGGACCATCCTTCAGCGGTCGATCCTTGTTGGCCACCTCGTAGTGGTGAAACAGGGGGAGTCCGCCGTCGGCGTAGCGAGCCTCGGCCTCATCGTCGACTAGGACGCCATCGAAATCGAATGCAATCCGAAGCTGATTGTCGTCGTCATCATCCTTGGCGGCGCAGGGCAGCACATGCCCGGCAGGATGACCTTGAGCGATGGCATCCTTCACCTCCTCCTTGTTCGTACTGAGATACAAGCAAGCGTTCAGGGATTTCATGTAGGGATAAGGCGCTGATCCGGACAAGAAGAACGATCGCGTGATGTCCAAGCCATAGTGCGGCATGGCGTTCATCATCCGGCGCCCTGCCTCAGGATCGTTCCGAGACATCATCACGACTTCAACGGGCGCTTGATCCGGAAACACCTTGTTCAGATGCAGAAGCCGCTTGATGAACGGATAGGCCGCGCCTGGCTCCGGCGGCACTGCCGCATTGTCTGCTTGGTATTTTCGGAAAGCCTCCAGGCCTTCATCGAGGAAAATCTGATGTTCCTTGGTCAGGTCAAACAGCGCGGTCGAGCTGATCCCGACAACCAGCTTCTCTTCGATCGGATAAGGCATAGGTTGCGAAGTGGGTGGCGGAACATCGGTCCGCAAGCCCCCTATGCTTAGGTGCCGAACTGCCGCTCGAACCGCCCCAGCGCCGCCGGGTGCAGCCGCACCACCACATGCGTCCGGCCCTCGTCGTCCGTGTCGCGCCCCGTGACCCGGCCGTTCTCGTACAGCCAGGCCAGCGCCTCACCCTGCGACGGGTCGAGCACCAGCTCCGTTTCCGGGTCGTCGTCGATCAGCGAAGCGATGGTCTCGCGCAGGGCCTCGATCCCCTCCCCGGTCCAGGCCGACACGGCCACCGCCTTGCCCTGCGCCCGCAGCCGCTCCGCCTGGCCCAGCACCGCCTCGCGGGCCTCGTCGTCCAGCCGGTCGATCTTGTTCCAGACCTCCAGCACCCGGCGCGTCTTGGGCTCTCCATTGGGGGCGGGGGGCGTCTCGATCTGTTTCAGCACCGCCTCGACGTCCTTCGCCTGCGCGTCCGAGTCCGGCGACGCAATGTCCCGGACGTGCAGGATCAGGTCGGCCTCGCCGACCTCCTCCAGCGTGGCGCGGAAGCTCTCGACCAGTTCGTGCGGCAGGTCGGAGATGAAGCCGACGGTGTCCGCCACGATCGCCGGTCGCCCTTGCGGCAGGCGGATGGTGCGCTGGGTGGTGTCGAGGGTGGCGAACAGCAGGTCCTTGGCCACCACGTCCGAACCGGTCAGCCGGTTGAACAGCGTCGACTTGCCGGCGTTGGTGTAGCCGACCAGGGCCACGGCCGGGAACGGGACCTTCTGGCGTTGCTTGCGATGCAGACCGCGTGTGCGGCGCACCTCCTCCAGCTCGGTCTTCAGCTTGACGATCCGGTCGGCGATCAGGCGCCGGTCCAGCTCGATCTGGGTTTCGCCGGGACCGCCGGTCGAGCCGGTGCCGCCGCGCTGGCGCTCGAGGTGGGTCCAGGTCCGCACCAGCCGCGAGCGCTCATAGTCGAGCCGCGCCAGCTCGACCTGCAGCCGGCCCTCCTTCGTCCGCGCCCTGCGGCCGAAGATCTCCAGGATCAGGCCGGTGCGGTCGATGACCTTGCAGTCCCAGGCCTTCTCCAGATTGCGCTGCTGGACGGGCGACAGGTCGTCGTCGACGACCACGGCCTCGGCCTCGGCGGCGCGGACCAACGCGGCCAGCTCCTCGACCTTGCCCGAGCCGAACAGGGTGGCGGGCGCGGGCTTGCGCACGCGCACGACCTCCCCGGCGCGGACGTCGAGGTCCAGGGCCCGGGCGAGGCCGACGGCCTCCTCGAGACGCTCTTCAGCCTGCCGCGAGCTCTCGCTGGCGCCAAAGCCGGAACGCTCGGGGTGGATGACGATGGCCCGGATCAGCGGGACGGCGTGGTCGATCAGTGGGGTGGCCAAGTGGGCGTGCAGCTTTCTGGTGGTCGGGCGATGACGACAGATAGGGATCCCACGGCCGCGGGGCTATCCCCGGGGATCGGCCGAAGCTCAGTCCTCGTCGGCCTCGGGCTCGTACAGCTGCACCGGCGCCGACGGCATGATGGTCGAGATGGCGTGCTTGTAGACCAGCTGCGACTGGCCGTCGCGGCGCAGCAGCACACAGAAGTTGTCGAACCAGGTGACGATCCCCTGCAGCTTGACCCCGTTGACCAGGAAGATGGTCAGGGGCGTCTTGGTCTTGCGGACGCTGTTGAGGAAGGTGTCCTGAAGGTTTTTGGACTTGTCTTGCGACATGGCAGGTTCAGCCTGTTCTTGATTGTTTCGCCGGCCGGGGGAGCGGTCGGGACCAGATCGGACGTCCGGCCCGCCACCTTAGCCACCCGTCGTGCGGCGCCGCAACCTAGATGGCGTCGCGTTTCGCCTGTTCGAGATATAGCGTCCTCAGTTTCGTCGTGATGGGCCCGGGCTTGCCGTCGCCGATCTTCACCCCGTCGATCGACACCGCCGGCATGACGAAGGCGCCGGCGGCCGTGAAGAAGGCCTCCCTGGCGCGCCTGGCCTCGTCGACGCTGAACGGGCGTTCGTCCAGCTCGACGCCCTCGTCCTCGATGATCGCCATCAGGGCGGTGCGGGTGATCCCCTTCAGGATGTTGGCCTGGGTGTCCCGCGTGCGCAGCTTGCCGTTCTCGTCGACGATCCAGGCGTTGGTGGAGGAACCCTCGGTGACCAGCCCCATCTCGTCGACCATCCAGGCCTCATAGGCGCCGCGCTCTCGCGCCTCCTGCTTGGCCAGCACGTTCGGCAGCAGGCCGACGGTCTTGATGTCGCATCGGCCCCAGCGGATGTCGGGGGTGGTGATCACCGCGACGCCCTTCGCCGCCATGGCCTCGCTCTTCGCCGCGCTGATCGACTTCGCGGTGACGATGACGCTGGGCGGCGTGCCCTCGGCCGGGAACGGATGGTCGCGCCGCGCCGTGCCTCGCGTGACCTGCAGATAGACGATGCCGTTGCGCACCCGGTTGCGCCGGATGGTCTCCTGCAGCACCCGGGTCAGGGCCTCTCGGCTCATCGGAGTGTCAATGCGCAGCTCGTTCAGACTGCGGTGCAGGCGGGTCATATGGCCGTCGAAGTCGGCCATGCGGCCGTCGAACACCGACCAGACCTCATAGACCCCGTCGGCGAACTGGAAGCCGCGGTCCTCGACATGGACCGTCGCCTCGCCGTGCGGCCGGTAGGTTCCGTTGACATAGGCGACCCGACTCATGCCTCGACGGCTCCCTCTTCCTCGTCTTCGACCACGCCGCGAGCGGGCGACACGCCCAGCGACTTCAGCTTCCTGTGCAGCGCCGACCGCTCCATGCCGATGAAGGCGGCCGTGCGCGAGATATTTCCGCCGAAGCGCATGATCTGGGCCGTCAGATATTCCCGTTCGAACACCTCGCGGGCCTCGCGCAGCGGCAGGGCGATGATCCGCTCGGCCCCCAGGGAGCCGCTTGATCCCGCGCTGGTCGCCTCCTGCGGCAGGGCGTCGGCCCCGATCGGTTCGTTGACGTCGCCGGTCGCCAGGATCAGCAGCCGTTCGACGTTGTTCCTCAGCTGGCGGACGTTGCCCGGCCAGGGGTGCACCTGCAGGACGGCGATCGCGTCGTCGCCCAGCCGCCGCCGGGGCAGGCCCTGCGACACCGCCAGCGTCTCGATGAAATAATCGACCAGTTCCTGGATGTCCTCGCGCCGCTCCGACAGGGCGGGCACGCGGATCGGCACCACATTCAGCCGGTGGAACAGGTCCTCGCGGAAGCGGCCTTCGGCGATCTCCTGCTTGAGGTCGCGCGAGGTCGAGGTGATCACCCGCACGTCGACCTGCACGTCCTGCTCGCCCCCGACCCGGCGGAAGCGCTGCTCGACCAGCACGCGCAGGATGCGGCTCTGGCTCTCGCGCGGCATGTCGCCGACATCGTCGAGGTAGAGGGTGCCGTTGTGGGCCCGCTCGAACACGCCGATCTTGCTCGGCCGTCCGTCCTGGCCCTCCTCGCCGAACAGCTCCAGGTCGAGCCGTTCGGGCGTCATGCCGGCGGCGGCGATGGCCACGAACTCGCCGCGCGCCCGGGCGCTGGCCTCGTGAATCTGGCGCGCCACCAGCTCCTTGCCGCTGCCCGGCGGGCCGGAGATCAGCACCCGACTGTTGGCCGGCGCGACCTTGGCGATCGTGCTGCGCAGGGTCTGGGCGGCCGCGGACCGGCCTATGAAACCCGTCGGCGCCGCGACCTGGGCCCGCAGGCGCCGGTTCTCGCGCTTCAGCGAGGTCGCTTCCAGCGCTCGTTGAACTACGACCACCAACCTGTCGGACTTGAAGGGCTTTTCGATGAAGTCATAGGCCCCGCGTTGCAGGGCGGTGACCGCCGTCTCGATATTGCCGTGGCCGGAAATCATCACCACGGGCAGGTCGGGATCGAGCTCCTTGATGACATCCAGCAGCTCCAGCCCGTCCAGCCCGCCGCCCTGCATCCAGATGTCCAGCAGGGCCAGTGACGGCTTGCGCGCCCGGATCGCCGCCAGCGCCTCGTCGGAGTTGGAGGCCGTCCGCACGGCATGACCCTCGTCCTCGAGCAGGCCCGAGACCAGCTCGCGGATGTCGGCCTCGTCGTCGACGACCAGAATATCGGCTCCCGTGGATCGCATGTCGCCTCGCTATTCGCCGGCCGCGACGGTCGAGGGACGGGACGCCTTCGCGTCCTTGCCTCCGGCCGCGGCCGCTTGCAGTGGAGATTTCAGGGGGAAGATCAGGCACACCCGGGCGCCCGCAAGTTGCTCGGCGTCGGCCAGCTTCAGTTCGCCGCCGTGTTCCTCGCAGATGCGTTTGACGATGGCCAGGCCGAGGCCCGTGCCCTTCTCGCGCGTGGTCACATAGGGCTCGGTCAACCGGTCCCTATCCTTGGCGGGCAGGCCGACGCCGTCGTCCTCGATGATGAAGGTGGCCATGCCGTCGGCGACCTCCAGCCGGGCTGAGACGCCGGGGCGCTTGCCGTCGCCGGCCTTCGGCGCCGTCGCCCGCCGGGCCGCCACGGCCTCGCCGGCGTTCTTCAGGATATTGGTCAGCGCCTGTCCGACCATCCGGCCGTCGGCGTGCAGGACGACCTTGGGCAGCGGCTCGACCAGATCGACTCCGATGTCGGGCGCCGCCACGCGTTGGGCGAACACCGCCTCGCGCAGCAGTTCGGCCGGGTTCTCGGCGGTGAAGCGGGGCGCGGGCATGCGTGCGAACGACGAAAACTCATCGACCATCCGGCCAATGTCGCCGACCTGGCGGATGATGGTCTCCGTACAGCGGTCGAACACCTCGACGTCGTCGCCGACCTGTTTGCGATACCGCCGCCGCAGCCGCTCGGCCGACAGCTGGATCGGCGTCAGCGGGTTCTTGATCTCGTGGGCGATACGGCGGGCCACGTCGCGCCAGGCGGCGTTGCGCTGGGCCGTAACCAGCCGGGTGATGTCGTCGAAGGTCAGGACCATCTCGCCGCCGACGCCGCCCTCGATCCGCACCCGAAGGCGGCGCGTCTCGCCACCCCGACTGACGTCGATCTCCTCCTCGATATGCGCTTCGGCCCGCCCGGCCAATTCGCTCAGTTCCGGCGCCGCCTCTCCCAGGGGCCGACCGATGATCTGGGCGTCCGACAGGGCCAGAAGTTCGACGGCGCTGTCGTTGATCGCCGACACCCGCCGCCGCCGATCGACTCCGATGACGCCGGCCGAAACGCCCGACAGCACCGTCTCAATGAACCGGCTGCGGCCCGTGGCCTCCTCGCTGGCGGCCCTCAGCGCGGCCTGCTGCGCCTCCAGGTCGCCGGTCATCCGGTTGAAGGCGGCGGTCAGGGTCTTGATCTCGCCCGGCCCCTCCTCGCCCTCGACCCGGGCGGTCAGATCGCCGCCGGCGACCCGGTCCGCCGCTTCAACCAGTCGCCCGATCGGCGCCGAGATCGCGCTGGCGGCCGACATGCCCAGCCAGACAGCGCCGACCAGCACCAGCAGGGCCGTTTCGATATAGCTCAGGGCGAAGGCGGCCTGGATGCGTTCGCGGCTCTCCTGCGCCTCGCGGTAGGCGACGATCGATTCCTCGCCGTTGCGCATCTGGGCGATCAATCCGGGCTGCAGCGGGCGGACCAGATAGAGGTAGGCGTCGCCATAGGCCGGCAGCGCCATCAGCGACCGCACGGCGTCCGGGCCTTCCGTCGTTTGCTGCGGCGGGGGGCCGTCTTCCGACGCGGCCTCGAGCATTTCTCGCGGCGGGGCCAGATACGGCGGCGCGTCCGCGCTCTCGCCGCTCGCCAGCACCTCGCCGTCGGGCCCGAGGATGTAGATCGCCGGATAGCCGAACAGTTCGGCGATCTGGACCAGGGCGTCGGAGAACTGGATGCGGTTCTCGAACAGCGGCTGGGCCCCTCCCAGCTGTTCCGAGATGACCGCCAGATCCGAGTCCATCTCGTCCGACACGTCCTCCAGATAGGCCCGTCCGATCGTTGCGCCGTTCTCGACCGCGGCCTGGACATTGCCGCTGAACCACTGGTCGACGCCCCGGTTGACGAGGACGCCGAACACCAGGGCGATCAGCACCGCCGGCACCAGGGCCACCAGCGAGAACAGGGTCACGAACCGCAGATGCAGCCGGGCCCCGGCGTGGGTACGGCGCTGGAACAGCGAAAACACCCGCCGCCCGACGACGATCGCCAGGCCGCCAATCAGCAACAGGTTGATGGCCAGGATGACCAGCACAGCCTGGCTGGCAATGGCGCGTGCACCCTCGCCACTGGCGCCCGGGGCCACCGCCACCAGCCAGATCGCCGCGATGGTGACCAGGAACGCCACGGTGTAGGCGATGAGGAAGGCGTTGCGCCGGCGCTCCTCCGACCAGCCGGCGAACCAGCGCGCCGGCCCCCGGAGCGGGGCGGCGTCGGGTCCGGTTGCCGTGGAGGGCGTGTCCGTCATGCGGCTCCAGCTTCGGCGAACTGTGGCTCAATATCAACAGCCGAGTTGCCGGAAAGCGTCACCGGTCGCCATAGCTCGGCCAGGGCGACCTCCACCGCCTCGGGTGTCTCCAGCCGGCAAAGGCGAGCCTTCGCGGCGCGGCGCTCCAGCGGGTCCGCCGGCCACGGGGCCTGTTCGACGTACCAGCCGAGGTGTTTGCGGAACATCTTCAGGCCCAGCGGCAGGCCGTAGAAGGACGCCGATGCGCGGAGGTGTTCGATGACGATGGCCCGACGCTCATCCGCATCGGGCTCCTCAAGCACCGTGCCGTCGGCCAGCGCCCGCTCCAGATGCGCCGCCAGCCATGGCCGGCCATAGACGCCGCGGCCCAGCATCAGCGCGTCGGCGCCGGACTGGAGCAGCGCCGCACGCGCATCGTCGGCGGTGACGATATCGCCGTTGACGATGACCGGCACGCTGACCGCCGCCTTGACCTCGCCCACGGCGGTCCAGTCGGCGATCCCTGTATAGAACTGCTGGCGCGTGCGGCCGTGCACCGTCACAGCGCGGACGCCGATGGCCTCGGCCCGCCGCGCCAGCGCCGCCGCGTTGCGGCTGGCGTCGTCCCAGCCCAGCCGCATCTTGACCGTGACCGGCCGCGATGTGGCGTTCACGGCCGCCTCCATCAGCCGGCAGGCCAGGTCCGGCGTCCGCATCAGGGCCGAGCCGCAGGCCGAGCCCGTCACTTCCTTGGCCGGGCAGCCGAAGTTGAGGTCGATGATGTCGGCGCCGGCCCGTTCGGCCATGCGCGCGCCCTCGGCCATGGCGGCGGGGTCGCGCCCGACCAGCTGGATCACGGTCAGCGGCAGGCCCTCGCCGACGGCCGCGCGCCGCACAACGTCCGGGCGGGCGCGGGCCAGCTCGGCGGCAGCGACCATCTCGGTGGCGACATAGGCCGCGCCCAGTCGACTGGCCAGCCGCCGGAACGGCAGGTCGGTGATTCCGGTCATGGGCGCGGTCAGCACCCGTCCGGGCACCCATACGTCGCCAATCTGCACGCCGTTCGCCATCGGCTCCTTACCGCCGCTCCACGCGCCCTCGTCAAGCACGACGGCGGCGATTAGAAGGCCGGGATGACATCACCCCTCCCCGCCTTCGCGGCCATCGTGGTCGCCGCCGGTTCCGGTTCGCGCGCCGGCGGGGCCAAGCAATGGCGGAGGCTGGGCGGCAAGCCGGTCGTGCGCTGGTCGGTCGAGGCGCTGCTGGAGGCGGGCGCCGGGGACCTGGTCGTCGTCATCGCGCCGGGATCGGAGGTCGAGCTCGGAGCCGCTCTCGCGGGTCTGTCCGGCTGGCGATCCGCACCGGGCGGGGCGACCCGGGCCGACTCGGTTCGCAACGGCCTTGAAGCACTGGGCGGCCCCGACGCCCGACCCGTCCTCATCCACGACGCCGCGCGTCCGCTGCTCGGCGTTGACGTCATCCGCCGCCTGCTCGAGGCCCTGCCGGGCGTCGACGGCGTTCTGCCCGCCCTGCCGGTCGCCGACAGCCTGCGCCGGGCGACGGACGGCCTGGTCTCCGGCTCGGTCGAGCGCGACTCGTTGTGGCGGGCGCAGACGCCCCAGGCCTTCCGGTACCGGACCATCGTCGACGCCTACGCCGCCTGGCCGGTCGACAAGGTCGCCGCCGACGAAGCGGCCGTGGTCGAGCGCGCCGGCGGCGACGTTCTGATCGTCGAGGGCGATCCCCGGCTGATGAAACTGACCTTCCCCGAGGATTTCGCCATGGCCGAGGCCCTGATCCCGCGCCGGACCCGTGTCGGCCAAGGCTTCGACGCCCATCGCTGGGGCCCCGGCTCGTCGGTCTGGCTGTGCGGGGTCGAGATCGCCCATGACCAGACCCTGATCGGCCATTCCGACGCCGACGCCGGACTGCACGCCCTGACCGACGCCCTCCTGGGAGCCATGGGCGACGGCGACATCGGCGACCATTTCCCGCCCACCGATCCACAGTGGAAAGGCGTCTCTTCGGACCGATTCCTGGCCCACGCCGTCGAACGACTGCGCGCCCGCGGCGGCCGGCTGGTCAATGTCGACGTCACCCTGATCTGCGAACGACCCAGGGTGAAGCCGCACCGCCAGGCCATGCGCGAACGGCTCGCCGACCTGCTGTCGCTCCCGCTCGACGCCGTCAGCGTCAAGGCCACCACGACCGAGGCCATGGGCTTCACCGGCCGGGGCGAGGGCCTCGCCGCCCAGGCCGTGGCCACGATCGACCTGCCGGCCTGACTATGTCGGCCGTTCGGGCGGCGGCCGGAAGGCGCGCCACAGCGAGCCGAACAGATTGACGTAGTCGTCGGTCCACGGCCGCACCGACGTCGCCGGCGACGCGGCCCAGTCGGGATGTGACCGGAACCCGGCCAGACCCGCCTCGGTCGGAGAAATGATCAACGCCTCCGTCGACGCGATCGCCATGTCAGGCATGGTGCCGTTTTCCAGGTACAGGTTGTGCAGGCTGGGCTTGCCGAGCGCCCGGGCCGCGGCGACGGCCGGCAGGGTGATGTCGAGGTTGCGGTTCGACAGGTGCAGCAGCACCACGCCATCGGGCTTGAGCAGCTTCAGATAGCCCTCGATCGCCTCGACGGTCAGCAGGTGCGTCGGCACGGCGTCGGACGAGAAGGCGTCGATGATCAGCAGGTCGTACGATCCCGCCGGTTCCCGCTCGAGGGTCAGGCGCGCGTCACCCAGCACCGTGCGGACTTCCCCGGCCGCGCAACCCGAGATGTAGGTGAACCAGCGCGGGTCGCGCGACAGCCGGTCGACCATAGGGTCGATCTCGAAAAAGGTCAGGCTGTCCTCGGCGCGCTTGTAGGCCGCCATGGCTCCCGATCCCTGGCCGACGACGCCGATCTTCGCCGGCCCCCGGGCCTCGATGATATCCGCCGCCTGACCGATCGGCGTCAGGGCGTTGTAGTAGAGCGTCGGCTGGCAATCGAAGCGGCCGTCACGGGCCTGGGCGCCGTGCAGGGTCGTGCCGTGCATCAACACGTGGACGTCGCCGCCCATGCGCGCATCCTCGATCTTCGCCACCCGCATGACACCGAAGAAGCTGCGCTCCGAATAGCTCCAGTCATAGACGCGGACGACGTACTGCGACGACAGGGCGATCATCGCCAGCACGGCGACGAAGGCGAGCGCGCGATCCCTCAGCAGGAAAGCGCAGATCGCCGCCGGCCCGAGAATCCACAGCGCCACCTGGTCCAGCCCGAATGGAACCATGGAATAGAATTTCGCCCAGGCGGCGGCGTCGTGGCTCAGCCATGCCGACAGAGACACGGGAATCAGGGCCAGCACCCCCGCGGCGACCAGGGCCCCCGTCTCTTCCGGACGCAACCGGCCCTTGCCCCACGGCCGGGCAAGCCCGACGAGCACCAGCACCAGCGGATACTCCCAGACCATGTTGAAGATCACGGGAGCCAGCAGGGCCGTGAAGGCCCCGCCGACGACCCCGCCCACCGACAGCAGCAGGTAGAATTCCGTCAGCCGGTCCGCCGGCGGCCGCCGCGCCGCCAGCGTCTGGTGGCACATCAGCGCCGCGAAGAAGAAGGCGAGGATGTGGACCGCGAAGGCGATCGGCCATTCCAGCGTCCGGAAGGCCACCAGCAGGACGCAGACCGCCCCGATCGCGCCTTGCACCGCCAGGGTGATGGGCAGGGGAATCCACGGCCGCGCCTGGAAGGCGATCACGAAGGTCAGCAGGTACAGCGCCAGCGGGATGACCCACAGAAAGGGCGCCGAGGCGACGTCGGTCGACAGGTGGGACGTCACCCCCAGCATCAGGCTTGAGGGCGCGGCGGCGAGCAGGACCAGGATCCCCTTCTCGCGCCACGGGATCGGCGGCGTCGCGGCGAGCTGGGCCGGTTCGGCGTCGCGGTCGAGGCGGCGGCTCCAGACCACGAACGCCAGGGCCGCCACCATCAGCAGGAAGACCCCGTAGCCGCCGCTCCAGGCCATCCGCTGCTGCAGCAGGTTGGTCAGCGGTTCGATCAGGAACGGATAGGACAGCAGGGCCAGGAAACTGCCCAGGTTGGAGGCGGCGTAGAGGACATAGGGGTTCTTGCCGTCGGGATAGCCGGCCCGCACCCGCGCGAACCACGCCTGCAGCAGGGGCGCCGTGGCGGAGAGCACCGCGAACGGCGCGCCGACGGACAGGGCCAGGGTGGCCAGCAGCCAGCCGATCGGCGCGGCGGGGTCGGGATCCCCGAGCCAGCCGTTGATGTGCAGCGGCAGGAACAGCGCCGCGAGCAGAAGCAGGGCCAGGTGAACCCCGACCTGCAGCTTGATCGAGGCGATCCGCTGCAGCAGGTGCGCATAGAGGTAGCCGGCCAGCAACGCCGCCTGGAAAAACACCATCGCCGTGTTCCACACCGCCGGCGAGCCGCCGAGCGTCGGCAGCACCAGCTTGGTGACCATCGGCTGAACCACGAACACCAGTGACGCGGAGGTGAAGATGGCCAGGGCGAACAGCATCGGGGTCAGCCGGTCGACCGGCCGGTCGGGCGCCGCGGAAAGCCGGGAGTCGCCGGTGGTGTCGCTCATGCCCGCCCCGTATGCTGGCGCCGCCCGGGCGCGTCGCGCCACCCTGGACCGACTCGCCGCCGCTTCGGAAGACCCCGTTTCATGTTTCCCGACGATATCGAAATCCTGGCCCGGGAGGTCATCGAAGCCGCCGGCGCGCGGGGCCTGACGATCGCCGCGGCCGAGAGCTGCACCGGCGGCCTCGTCACCGGCGCCCTGACCGCCGTGCCGGGGTCCTCGGCCGTCGTCGAGCGGGGCTTCGTGACCTACAGCAACGCCGCCAAGGTCGAGCTGCTGGGCGTTCCCGCCGGCTTGATCGAGCGCCACGGCGCCGTCTCGGAACCCGTCGCGCGCGCCATGGCCGGGGGCGCCCTCGCCCGGTCCGCCGCACAGGTCTCGGTCGCCGTCACCGGAATCGCCGGACCCGGCGGCGGATCGCCGGACAAGCCCGTCGGCCTGGTCCATTTCGCCGCGGCCGGTCCCGGCGGCATGATTCACGTCGAGCGCCGCTTGGGCGACATCGGGCGCGAAGGCGTCAGGCTGGACAGCGTCCGCATCGCGCTGGGTCTGCTGCTGGACCGGATCGGCGCATGATCGTCGACGCCCGCGGCCACCGTTGCCCGACCCCCAGCCTCAGGCTGCAGAAGGCCATGCACGAGACCGGCCCGGGCGCGCGCCTGATCCTGCTGGCCACCGACCCGATGGCCCGGATCGATGTGCCGCACCTGATGGCGGGGATCGGCGGGCGCGTGGTCTCGATCGACGAGGCCGGCGGCGTCCTGACTATCGAGGTCGAGACGCCCGCCGCTCCGACAGGCTGACCACGGACTCCGGCAGGGGATCGGCCGGCTCCAGCACGGGGGCGCCGCTCGACCGCTGGACGATCTCCATCTCGGTCGCGAAGGCCCCGCCATAGAAGATGGCGTTGACGTTCCACGACAGCCAGATCAGCAGCACCACGATCGCGCCGACCGAGCCGTAGGTCGCGCCCAGCGGGGCGATCTGCTCGACATAGATGGCGCACAGCCAGGACGAGATGGTCGACATCACCGTCGCCACCACGCCGCCGACGATGGCTGGCGCCCACGCCACCGGAGTCCGATGGGACATGGCGTAGCGATAGAGCATGGTCAGACCCACGCCGAGGCCGAGGGCCGGCCACAGGCCGACGAAGGCCGCGCCTGCCCCTCCGCCGTCGGCGACCGCGCCGGGCCCGGCATGCTCCAGCAGGCGCGAGGTCACCACGGCGCCCGACACGATCGTGAACAGGGCGAAGGCGAACAGGGCCACGAAGAAGGCCAACAAGTTGAACTTGAGGAAGCCGTGCGGCTCCGTCTCGTCGTGGATCAGATTAAGTCCGGCCAGCAAGGCCTTGAATCCACGATGGGCCGCATAGCCGCCGATGATCAGGGCGAAGGCGCTCTGGGCGGAGACCGTGCTGGCCGAGGCGTTCGCGAGCCGCTCGATCTCGGTCATGAAGATGGTACGCGCCGCGTGCGGCATGACGTCGGCGAGCGCCGCGGCCTGCTCGCTGACCTGCCCGATCGACAACACCGCCTTGTAGAAGCCGATCAGGATGGCGATGGCGGGAAACACCGCCAGCAGGGCGAAGAAGGATACCCCGCCTGTATAGAGCATGACGTCCCGGCCCCAGCTGCGCGCGAACGCCTTGACCGCCAGACGCCCCCACAGCGCGGGCGTCGCCCAGCGCACGGCTTCCCTGATATCCGCCCTGGCCTGCAAACCGATGTCCCGTCCCGCCCCCGATGCGATTCCTTTAACCCAATTCTCCGCCGGGGAAAGGATGGCGCGCCGGTTGCCTCGCCACGGCGACCCTCGCTATGGTCCGCCCGCTTGAGAGCACGGCCCGGGTGGGGGGCCGCTGGAGACATCGCCTTGACTTCCGATCCGCGCATTCTGGTCGTCGCCCCGGATGACGACCTGGTCGGGTCCCTGTGCCAGGGGCTGGACGCGCTGGGATGGCGCACCGTCACCGCCCGAACGCTGGCCGGGGCCGTGCAGGTCCTGATCGACTGGCCTCTGGAGACGGTGATCCTCGACGCCCGCATGCCCGACGCCGCCGCGGGCGTCGCCGCCCTGCGCCAGACCGTATCGCCGCGTCGGCTGCCGGTCATGGCCATCGGCCCGGAGGCGTTGGACTGGCCCCCCGGCGTCGCCGACATCGCCATGTCCGGGCCGCCGCACGCGGCCCAAGCCGCCCTGCGCCTTGAAAACCTCGTCCGGGCCGCGATCGCCGAGGAAGAGGTCACCCTGCGCGAGGCGACCTTCGCCGCGCGGGGCGAACCCCTGCCGATGGCCGATCTCGACGCCAGTCCGCTCCGGGTGCTGGCCGCCGGCAAGCCCGACCGCCATTTCCTCGCCCTCTCCAACGCCCTCGTCGGCCATGGCTGCGAGGTCGTGGCCGCTCCCACCCCCTATACCGCCTTCGACTACCTCCATGAGCGGCCGTTCGACGCCGCCGTGCTGTGGGGCGCCGAGGACCACGCACCGGCCCTGTCCATCGCCTCGGGCATGAAGCGGAACACCCGCCTCTATCACATTCCGGCGGTGCTCTATCTGCGCGGCTCCGGCGAGATCAATCTGTCGGAGCTCTACAACCGCGGCTTCGCCGACGTCGCCGCGGCCGATACGCCCGAGGAAGAGACGGCCGAACGGATCGTGGCCCTGGCGCGTCATCATCGGCGGCACATCGCGATTAGGAAGGCGCTGGAAAGCGCGCGCGGCTCCGGCCTGACCGATCCCGCCACCGGCCTGTTCACGCCGGAGCTGTTCGCCAGCCACCTCGCCCGCGTCGCCGAGGGCGCCCGCCTGCGCCGTCGGCCTCTGTCCGTCGTCGTGCTGCGCGTTTCCGACACCCCGGCCGTGGTCGAGGCCCGCAAGGGCGGATGGCTCGACCGGGCCCTGCCCCAGATCGGAGCCATGGTCTCGCGGCTGATCCGCACCGAAGACACCGCCGCCCGCCTGTCGTCCGACGTCTTCGCCCTGGCCCTGCCCGCCACCCATGGCCCGTCCGGGCGCGTCGCGGCCGACCGGATCGCGGCCGTCATCGGCTGCACCGCCTTCGACGCCGGACCCGATCGCTCCCCCTTCGTGGTGGAGTTCGATGTGGGCGTGGCCGAGGTCGGGCCCGGCGAATCCCCCGCCGCGGTGCTCGAACGCGCCTCGAAGGACATCCGGGCTTCCAGTTGACCATCATTTGACAACTATGATTGTCTAATGCAGGTTCGGGACATGACAGCCCGGCCCTCAGCCCTGCTTGACGACCTGGACACCGCCCTGCTGGCGATGGCCCCGATCCGGCGCCGGATACTCGCCGCTCTCGTCGAGCCCGCCTCCGCGACGGGCCTGGCCGAGCAGCTGGACATGCCCCGCCAGAAGATCGGCCACCATCTCAGGGCGCTTGAGGCCGCCGGCCTGGTCCGCCTCGCCGGAGAACGGAAGAAGCGCGGCTTCACCGAGCGCCTGTTCGTCGCCGCCGAACAATATGTGCTGGATCCCGCCCTGCTTCAGGCGCCGCCCGATCCCGACGCCGTTGAGGCGCAGGACCGTCATGCCGCCGACCACCTTATCTCCACCGCCTCCGCCATGGTCCGCGACGTCGCCCGCATGCGCCAGGCCGCCGCGGCCGAGGGCGCGCGCCTGCTGACCCTGACGGTCGAGGCCGATGTCTGCTTCGCCGCGCCCGCCGACTTCGACGCCTTCACCAATGACGTGGCCGACGCCGTCGCCGCGCTCGCCCGAAAATATGCGGCCCCCTCGGGTCGCCGCTACCGCCTCACCGCCGCCGCCCATCCGGCCATCGTCAAATCGGCCCCGACAAGGAACTGAACGCCATGACCGAAGCCGCCCAGCTCATGGAAGACCACGTCCTCGTCGAGGTCACGGTCCCGGCCCCCGCCGACGCGGTCTGGGCGGCCCTGCGCGACCCCCAGAAGATCAAGGACTGGTTCGGCTGGGAGACCGACGGCCTGAAGGATGAGATCGATTTCATCTTCGTCACCCACGCGGAGGCCGACGAGGCGCGCCGCACCGTGACCTTCGTCGGCGTCAACGACCGCTACGAGGTCGAGGCGCGCGGCGATTCCAGCATTGTCCGGGTGGTCCGCTCCGCTCCCGCCGGTGACTGGTCGGATGTCTTCGACGGCATGATCGAGGGCTGGATCTCCTTCACCTGGCAGCTGGCCTTCGCCTTCGCGCGTCACCCTGGCGAGACCCGCCGCACGCTCTTCTTCTCGGGCCCGCCGCGCGAGGATCGCCTGGCGCGATCCCTGCTCGGCCTCGACGCCGCCCCCGCCCCGGGCGAGCCTTGGTCGATGCCGCTGGGGCCCCACGCGGACGCCTCCGGCCAGGTCTGGTTCACCGCCCGTCATCAGCTGGGGGTCACCGTCGACGCCTGGGGCGACGGCCTGCTGGTGGTGGTTGATCAGCCGCCGACCGAAAAGAAGCCGCGCGGCTCGACCATGCTGACCCTGACGACCTACGGACTGTCCGACGCCGACCTCGCCGGGCTGAAGGACCACTGGCAGGCATGGTGGGACGAACGCTTCGAGACGGTCGAGCCCGGCTGCTGACGATCAGAGTCGCCGGTACATGATGTGCAATCCGACCAGTCCTTCGGTCGGATGGTCGAAGGCCTCGGGCGCGGTGCCGATGATCTCGAAACCCAGCGTCTTCCACAGATGGACGGCGCTCCGGTTCGCCTCGACCACGGCGTTGAATTGCATGGCGTGGTAGCCGGCCCGCGCCGCACCGCGAATCACCGCCTCGCCGAGCGCCCGGCCGACGCCTCGCCCCCGGGCGGCGGGTGCGACCATGAAGCTGGCGTTGGCGACGTGCGCGCCGGGGCCGAGCTGGTTTGGCCCGAACCTGGCCGTGCCCAGCACCGCACCGGCCTCGTCGACCGCCACCAGAACGACGCACGACGGCAGGTTCCACAGCGCCCGTCCGTCCACCTCGGTCAGATCGCGCGGCCAGGTGTAGGTGTCGCCGGCGCGCACGACGGCCTCGACGATCGGCCAGATCGTCGGCCAGTCCGCCTCTGTCGCCTCGCGGATCCGCACCTCAGGCCGCCCCCGCCACCCGCGCCAGGTCGGTCGTGATTCGCTCGGCGACCTTCAGCCGTTCCGCCGGCGTGTCCCAGTCGCCCTTGACCACGATCTTCTGATCCGGCCGCAGCTTCCAGAAGGCGTGGTTCTTCTGGATCAGACCGACCAGCCCCATCGGATTGGGGAATTCGTTGTTGCGCAGGGTCAGCACCGCGCCCTTGGGCCCGATGTCGATGCGTTCGATGCTGGCGGTCTTGCAGTTGGCCTTGATGCCGACGATGCGCAGCAACTGCTTCGCCTCGTCCGGCAGCGGCCCGAACCGGTCGATCAGTTCGGCCGCCAGCGCCTCGCGGCTCTCGCTGTTCTCGGCGTCCGACAGCCGACGATACAGGCTCAAGCGAACATTGAGGTCCGGAACGTAATCCTCTGGAATCAGCACGGCCGCGCCGACGTTGATGGCCGGCGACCAGCCCCGGTCGACGGCGCCCCCGCCCTCGCCCGCCTGACGCAGCTCGGCCACCGCGTCCTCCAGCATCTGCTGGTACAGCTCGACCCCGACCTCGCGGATGTGACCCGACTGCTCATCGCCCAGCAGATTGCCGCCGCCGCGCTGGTCGAGGTCGTGGCTGGCCAGCTGGAAGCCGGCCCCCAGGTTGTCGAGCGACTGCAGCACCTGCAGCCTCCGCTCGGCCGACAGGCTCATCGGCTTCTCGGGCGGCGTCGTCAGATAGGCGAAGGCCCGCGCCTTGGCCCGCCCGATCCGGCCGCGGATCTGGTGCAGCTGCGCCAGACCGAACATGTCCGCCTTGTGCACGATCAAGGTGTTGGCGGTCGGAACATCAAGTCCGGACTCAACGATGGTCGTGGACAGCAGCAGGTCGTAGCTGCCGTCGTAGAAGGCGCTCATCACGTCTTCCAGCTGGGTCGGCGACATCTGGCCGTGCCCGACCACGAACTTGATCTCGGGCACCTGCTCGCGCAGGAATTTCTCGATGTCCGGCAGGTCCGACAGGCGAGGCACGACGTAATACGCCTGCCCGCCGCGATATTTCTCGCGCAGCAGGGCCTCGCGCACCAGCACCGGATCCCACGGCGTGACATAGGTCCGCACCGCCAGACGGTCGACCGGCGGCGTGGCGATGATCGACATCTCGCGGATGCCCGACAGCGCCATCTGCAGCGTGCGCGGGATCGGGGTGGCGGTCAGGGTCAGCAGGTGAACGTCCGCCCGCAGGGACTTCAGCTTCTCCTTGTGCTTGACCCCGAAATGCTGCTCCTCGTCGACGATCACCAGGCCCAGGTCCTTGAACCCGACCTGTTCGCTCAGCACCGCATGGGTGCCGACGACGATCTCGAACGAGCCGTCCTTCAGCCCCGCGCGCGTCTCGGCCGCGTCCTTCGCCGTGACCATCCGCGACAGGTGCCGAACCTTGATCGGCCAGCCGGCGAACCGCTCGCTGAAGGTCTTGAAATGCTGCCGCGCCAGCAGGGTCGTCGGGCAGACGATGGCCACCTGCTGACCCGTCATGGCCACCACGAAGGCCGCCCGCAGCGCCACCTCGGTCTTGCCGAAACCGACGTCGCCGCAGATCAGCCGGTCCATCGGCGTGCCCTTGCCGAGATCCTCCAGCACGTCGCCGATGGCGGCCAGCTGGTCGTCGGTCTCCTCATACGGGAAACGGGCGCAGAACTCGTCGAACAGCCCATGCGGCGGCGTGATCGCCTCCGAAGTCCGCAGGCTGCGCTTCGCAGCGAGAGCGATCAGCCCCTCGGCCATATCGCGCAGGCGGGCCCTGGCCTTGGCCTTGCGGGCCTGCCAGCCCGCCCCGCCCAACCGGTCCAGCTGCACCCCGTCGGCATCCGTGCCGTAGCGGGTCAGCAGGTCGATGTTCTCGACCGGCAGGTACAGCTTGCTGTCGCCGGCGTAGAGCAGTTCCAGGCAGTCGTGCGGCGCCTCCTGGATCTCCAGCGTCTTCAGCCCCTCGTAGCGGCCGATGCCGTGATCGAGGTGCACCACCAGATCGCCGGTCGTCAGCGCCGACGCCTCGGCGAGGAAGTTCGACGCCCGCCGCTTCTTCTTCGGACGCGCCAGCCGGTCGCCCAGCATGTCGGTCTCGGAGATGACAGCGATCTCATCCGTCTCGAACCCATGCTCGACCGGCAGGACGCCGCGCAGATAGAGGTCCTTCGGCGCCGTCTGGACATCGGCCCAGTCCCGCACCGCGACCACATGCTCCAGGCCGTGGTCGGCCAGCATCGAGGCCAGCCGCTCGGACGAGCCCTCGGTCCACGAGGCGAACAACACCCGCTTGCCGGCCGCCTTCACCGCCTCCGCGTGCCGCGCCACCGCCTCGAACAGATTGACGCTGTCCTGCGCCCGCTCGGCCGCGAAACTGCGCCCCAGCCGTCCGCCCGCGTTCTCTCCCGGTCCGGTGAACGGCGACAGCCGCCGCACCCAACGCCCCGCCAGCGCGCTGTTCCAGTCGCTCTCCGGCAGATACAGCCGCTCCGGCGGCAGGGCGCGGTAGGCCGCTCCGCCCTTGCCCATGGCGGCGTCGCGCCGGGCGTCATAGGCGTCCTTCGTCAGGGTCCAGCGCTCGGCCCGCGCCGCCTCGACCTGATTGTCGAGGAACAGCCGCGCATCATCGGGCAGATAGTCGAACAGCGTCTCCAGCCGCGCGTAGAGCAGCGGCAGCCAGTGCTCCATGCCCTGCCGCCGCGCGCCCTCGCTGATGGCCGAATACAGGGCGTCGTCGCCCGGCGCGCCGAACAGCTCCAGATAGCCGGTGCGGAAGCGCGAGATGCTGTCCGGGTCCAGCAGGGCTTCCGACACGGGCGCCAGCGACACCTCGCGCAGCTGTCCGGTCGAGCGCTGGGTGGCCGGATCAAAGGTGCGGATCGACTCCAGCTCCGAGCCGAACATGTCCAGCCGCACCGGCTCCTCGAAGCCCGGCGGATAGACGTCGATCACCCCGCCGCGCACCGCGAACTCGCCGCGCTCCGACACCGTGGAGGCGCGCATATAGCCGTTGGCGGCGAAATACCGCTCCAGCGCCGCCGTATCGAGGTCGAGCCCGACCGTGGTCTCGAATCCGGCCCCGCAGGTCACCTCGCGCGGCGGCGTCCGCTGCATGGCCGCACCGACCGTCGTCACCAGCAGCAGCGGCCGGCGGTCGCCGGGATCACGCTGCGCCAACCGGGTCAGCGCCGCCATCCGCTCGGCCGACACCGACGAGGTCGGACTCAGCCGGTCGTATGGCAGGCAATCCCAGGCCGGAAACTCCACCACATCGATATCATTGGCGAAGAACCGGAAGGCCTGAACGAACTCGCCCATGCGGGCGTAGTCGCGCGCGATGAAGGCGCCGACCCCGCCATCCGCCTTGAGTCGCTCGGCGACGGTCAGGGCGTCCAGCCCCTCCGGCGCGCCGCCCAGTTCCCGGTCATCACGTTTCAGGACCACGGCGTCCATCAACCGGCCCCTTCCGCGACGGCGGCGGCGACATGGGCGGCCATGAAGGCCCGGATGCGCGCCATCACCGGGCCGTCATGCGGCGCGGGCGTCGGCGCATTGCCGAGGATCCAGGCGTAGAGTTGGTGGTCATCCTGATCGAGAAGCGCCTCGAGCGCCTCCAGTTCCTCCGGGTTCAGGTCAGGTCCCTCGGCGTCGACGAACGGGCCGAGGATCAGGTCGGCCTCGCGGAATCCCCGACGCCAGGCGCGGAAACGCGCCCTCGCCAGTCTGGTCTGGAGGGTGTCATCGGTCATGAGCGCGCGGATATACCCGCCGGAGGCTCCGGCCGCCAGCCGCGCCGGTGATCAGGCCGGCCAGATCGCCTTCAGCTTCGCCGTCAGCGCCTGGCGCTCGGCCAGTCCGTGAGCGCCGCCGTTGATGAGCCTCGTCACCCGCGGCACGTCGTCGGCGTCGCTGGCCGGATTGAGCCCCCGCGTCCGCCAGAAATCGACCGCCGCCTTGATCGATCCCGCCGGAGTCAGCACCAGATCGGGATTGATCTCGTACTCCACACCCGTCCGCCGGTAGTTTGCCCGCCCGGTCAGCTGGATCAGCCCCCGCCCGCGATAGCGATAGCCGTCCCCCGGCTCGGTGTTTCCCAGGTTGGTCCTGCCCCACGACCCGCCATAGACGGCGTTGGCGATCCCCGCCTTGTCGGCCGGCCGACCGGGCTTGCGACCCAGCGCCTCGCACTGGGCGGCGGAGATGCGCTGGCGCGAGAAGGTCGCCTTCAGCCCGGCCACGCTGTAGTTCAGGTTCTCCTCGACCGGCCGGAAACCGCTCTCGTGGGTGACCTGGGCGAAGAAATGAATCTTGCGCAGCCGATTGGTGATGTCCCCGCCCTTCAGATGCAGGGCCAGCAGACCGCCGGCGCCATCCGGCGCCCTTCCGTCGGAGATATAGCTGGCGAGGGCCTGATAGGTGTCCCTCCCCAGCAGGCCGTCGATGATCCCCGGATTGAACCCCTTGGCCTTCAGATTCTGCTGTAAAGCTGTCACGGACATGATCTTCCCTCTCGAAAATCCGCGTTCGTCGGCGATCATGGCGCGAGACCCGGGTGCGCGCAACCGACGGGCGTATCCGGGGCCGGGGGCGACCTAGATGCGGCCGCCGAGTCTCTTTCCCCTGTTCGCCGAGGTCTCCACCCTGAGGGGCGTGGGGCCCAAGGTGCTGCCGCTCGTGCAGAAGCTGGCGGGCCCGCTGGTCCGCGACCTGCTGTTCCTGTCGCCCTCGGGGCTGATTGTCCGCCGGCCAATGACCGCGACGACCGCGGTCGAGGGCCAGGTCGGAATCTTCGAGATCGTCGTCGACCGCCTGATTGTCCCGGGCAAGCCCGGCGCGCCGATCAAGGTGCGGGCCACGGACGCCGACGGCTTCGTGCACCTGATCTGGTTCGGCGGCTCGGCCCAGCATATCGACCGGCTGCTGCCCAAGGGCGAGCGCCGGCTGGTTTCGGGCAAGGTCGAGCGCTTCAACAATGAGGTTCAGATCGTCCACCCGGACGTCTTCACCCTGGCCCAGGCCGACGACATAGCCGCCGTGGAGCCGGTCTATCCGGCCACCCAGGGGCTGAGCTCCCGCGTCATCCGCAAACTGGTCCAGTCCGCTCTGGAACACGCGCCTGAGCTGCCGGAATGGCAGGACCCGGCCTGGCTGGCCAAACGCCGCTGGCCCGCCTGGCGCGGCGCCCTGCAGGCCCTGCACGCGCCCGCCGCCGAACCCGACCTCCTGCCCGAGGCCCCCGTCCGCCAGCGGCTGGCCTATGACGAACTGCTGGCCCACCAGCTGGCCCTCGCCCGCCGCCGCCGGGCGCGTCAGATCACCCCGGCGCCCGTCATCATGCCCGGCGGGCCCTCGGACCGTGTGCTGAAGGCCCTGCCCTTCGACCTGACCGGCGCCCAGGTCCAGGCGATCGCCGAAATCCGCCGCGACCTCGCCTCGGGCGAGCAGATGGGCCGCCTGCTGCAGGGCGACGTCGGCTCGGGCAAGACGGCGGTGGCCGCCCTGGCGCTAGCCGACGCCGCCGCCTCGGGTTTCCAGTCCGCCCTGATGGCTCCCACCGAAATCCTCGCTCGCCAGCACTGGCAGCGGCTGGCTCCAATGCTGGAGGCCGCCGGCATTCCCACCATCCTGCTGACCGGTCGCGATACCCCCGCCGAGCGGCGGACGCGGCTGGCTGCCCTGGCCGCAGGCGAGGCCCGGGTGGCCATCGGCACCCACGCCCTGTTCCAGGACGCCGTTCGCTTCGACCGGCTGGCGCTGGCGGTGATCGACGAGCAGCACCGCTTCGGCGTCAACGAGCGCCAGCGGCTGCAGGCCAAGGGCGATCCGCGCACCGGCGGCGTCCACCTGCTGACCATGTCCGCCACCCCGATCCCCCGCACCCTGGAGCTGACCCAGTACGGCGAACTCGAGGTGTCGCGCCTCACCGAAAAGCCGCCGGGCCGCACGCCGGTGACGACCGCCGTCCTGCCGCTGGCCCGCATCGGCGAGGTGGCCAAACGGCTCAAGGCCGCTCTCGACAGCGGGGCCCAGGCCTACTGGATCTGTCCGCTGGTGGCCGAGAGCGAGGCGTCCGACCTCGCCGCCGCCGAGGCCCGCGCCGCCGACCTGCGCCGCATCATGGGCGTCGAGGTCGGCCTCGCCCACGGACAGATGCCGGGCGCCGAACGCGAGGCGGTGATGGCCGAGTTCGCCGACGGCCGCCTGCCCCTTCTGGTGGCCACGACCGTGGTCGAGGTCGGCGTCGACGTGCCCAACGCCTCGATCATGGTCATCGAACACGCCGACCGCTTCGGTCTCGCCCAGCTGCACCAGCTGCGCGGCCGGGTCGGGCGCGGGACCGCCGCGAGCACCTGCCTGCTGCTCTACGGCGGCGGCGACGGCGGCCTCGGCGACACCGCCCGCGAACGGCTGGAGATTCTGCGCCGCTCCGAGGACGGCTTCGAGATCGCCGAAGAGGACTTCCGCCTGCGCGGCGGTGGCGATCCGCTCGGCCTCAAGCAGAGCGGTTTCCCGGCCTATCGCTTCGCCGATCCGATCCGCCATCGCGAGCTGCTGCTCGCCGCCGCCGACGACGCCCGGCTGGTGCTCGGCCGCGATCCGGACCTGGCCTCCCCCCGGGGCGAGGCGGTCAGGGTGCTCGAGGCCTTGTTCGACTGGCGTAACGACCGCCCGGGACTCGACTAGCCCCTACCCTCAGCCCGCGGCGGCCTGACGATGATTTGACATGCAGGCATTTACCTGCCTATTGTCCTTTCACACCGAGTGAGACCGATGCACGACGACAAGGTTTTCAAGGCGCTGGCCGACCCGACGCGCAGAAAGCTGCTCGACCTTCTCTCCGAGAAGAACGGTCAGACGCTCGGCCAACTCTGCGAACACCTCGCCATGGCGCGTCAATCCGCGACGCAGCACCTTGAGATTCTCGAGGCGGCCAATCTGGTGAGCACGCTCCGGCGGGGTCGCGAGAAGCTGCACTTCATCAACCCCGTCCCGATCCACGAAGTCTACGAGCGGTGGGTGCGGAAATTCGAAACCCGGCGGCTCAGCCTGCTGCACGACCTCAAACAGGAACTCGAAGGAGACCCGAAATGACCGGCGAAACCATCAGCTTCGTCTATGTGACCTACATCGCTTCGACCGCGGAAAAGGTCTTCGAAGCCATCACCAGACCCGAGCTCGCGCGCCGCTACTGGGGCCATGAGAACGTCTCCGACTGGACGCCGGGGTCGAAATGGGAACACATCCGCGCCAATGACGAACGGACCGTCGAACTCGTCGGCGAGGTCGTCGAGACCTCGCCGCCCACCCGTCTCGTCATCACCTGGGCCAACGCCTCACAGGCCGACGATCCGGCCGCCCGAAGCCGGGTGACGTTCGACATCGAACCCTATGAGGACATGGTCCGGCTGACCGTCAGCCACGACGATCTCCAGGCCGACAGCGGCATGGCCAACGGCGTCCAGAAGGGCTGGCCGGTCGTCCTTTCCAGCCTGAAATCCTTCCTCGAGACCGGCCGCGGCCTCGACGTCTTCGCCAAGCCGAAGGCGGCCTGACCATGACCGGCCCCTACGCCGGCGGCTGCGCCTGCGGCGCCGTTCGCTACGAAACGAGCGCCGAACCCGTCTTCCAGAACCACTGCCAGTGCCTCGATTGTCAAAAACGGAGCGGCGCGGGACACGGCTCGTGGCTGACCTTCCCCGATCGGGCCGGAATGGCGATTAGCGGCGAGGCCAGCACCTGGCGCGTGACGGCCGACAACGGGAACGAGAAGACCCATGCCTTCTGCCCGACCTGCGGGACACCGGTCCATCTGACGTTCTCGTTCATGCCCGACATGATCGCGGTCCCCGCCGCCAGCCTCGACGACGCCGGCCGGTTCACGCCGCAGGCGGTCACCTACGGCGTTCGCGGCCATGCCTGGGATACGCTGGACGCCGGGCTGCGGAAATTCGAGCGGATGCCCGCATAGGACGGCCGGGCTGGTGGGTCGCTTCCATCAGCCCGCCCTCTTCAGGGCGTCTGCGCCTGCCAGGCCGCCAGTCTCGCCTGGGCGTCAGCTTCAATATCGCCGTAAAACAGATTGTACGGCCGAGATTTTCTCCGGTCAGCCCAGCTTCCAGTCGGGCGGAAGGACTCCCGCTCGGGCTCGCTGTAGCGCAGCAGGCCGTCCCGGCACTGGGTGGCGATCTCGCGCGCCAGCAGGGCGGGATGGGTCCCCCATTCCAGCCCCGTCGCATTGGTCGCGCCGCGATTCTGTCGGGCCGCCACTGGCGCCGTCGAGGTCGAACCGGTCACCGGATTGACGCACAGCGCCTGACGCTCGCCGAGTTCGACGAGCCGTCCCCGCGCATCCCAGACCAGCGCCCGTCTGAGCCGCCGTCGCGCGGCCCCGTCGTTGCCCTCGCTGACCGGCGAGAAGCCGACGACGCAGCCGATCTGGTCGGGCCGTTGGCAAGCCGGAATCTGCGGCGACAACCCGTTGGCCGGGGTCACCACGTCGATCAGATAGGCCGCGACAAGCCGTTCGCGCAGCGCCGGATCGGGCGCCACCCGCTCCCGCAGCAGCCGCTCGATCAATTCGCCGCCCTGTTCCACCCCGGCCAGGACCAGAGGTCCGTCAGGGTGACGACCGATCCAGCTTTCGAAGGCGGCGGCGATGTCCCGGTAGGCGAACGCTCTTGCCTCGCGGGCGTCATCCCGCAGGGTCAGCCGCGTGTAGAGGCTGCCCTGCCTGTATCGCGGGGCGCTGACCGCGCCGAGCCGTGAGAAGGGCCCGGCATAGTTCGGCAGCACCACCCGCCGCAGATAGGCGTCGGCCTTGCCGTGCCCGATCGGCCCGTTCCAGTCGCGCCCGCCGTCATAGGTGGTCGAATGCACGAAGAAGACGGCGGCCGGCCCGGCGTCGGATGCTCGCGTCTCGCTCATCGCCCAGGCCGCGGGACGCGCATAGTCCGGCGCGGGCGGCGGCTCGTAGGTCTGGAACGGCACCTGGGGGTCCAGTCCGGCCCTGAGAATGTCTCCCCGCCACACCGCAAGGGCGGCGGTCAGCAGGAAGACCAGGCCGAAACCGAACCAGCCGATCCACTGCCGGAGGGTCAGCTTCGGGCCTCTCATCGATACGGGTCCGCCGTGGCGAGGAAGTCCTGGACATAGCGCCGGACGCCCTCTTCCAGCGGCGTCGACTGTCCCCCGAACCCGGCGGCGCGCACCCGCTCCATCCGGGCCTCGGTGAAATACTGGTACTTGTCGCGGATCGAGACCGGCGTATCGACATACTCCACCCGCGGCGCCTTGCCCGCCGCCGCGAAGGTCGCATTGGCCAGGTCCAGGAACGACCGCGCCCGTCCCGAGCCAGCGTTGAATACGCCGGACACCGCCGGCGTCTCGAGCAGCCAGTCGACGATATCGACCACGTCATCCACGAACACGAAGTCGCGCATCTGCCCGCCATCGGCGTAGGCGGGGTTGTGCGAGCGGAACAGGGTGACCGGCTCGTCCGCCGCCACCTTGGGCCAGATCTGCGCCACGACCGACTTCATGCCGCCCTTGTGGTATTCGTTCGGGCCATAGACGTTGAAGAACTTCAGCCCAGCCCACTGGCCCGGCGACTGCCCCCGGTCCGACTGCCGGGCGGCGTACTGGTCGAACAGCATTTTCGAATATCCGTAAGCGTTTAGCGGCCTGAGCGACGCCAAGGCCTCAAGACTGTCGTCGTCCAGAAACCCCTGTTCGCCGTCACCGTAGGTCGCCGCCGAGGAGGCGTAGACCATCCGCGCGTCCCTGAGCGCGCACCAGTCCCAGATGTCCCGCGACAGGGTGAAGTTGGTGCGCAGGATCAGGTCGGCGTCCGCCTCCGTCGTCGACGAGATCGCCCCCATGTGCACCACCGCCTCGATCCGTTCCGCGTGCCGCTCCAGCTGTTCGAACAGCTCCTCCGGCTGCCAGAAGTCGGCGACCGGGTGTTTGGCGATGTTCTTCCACTTGCCGAGGGCGGCGTCTTCCAGCCGGTCGCAGACGACCACGTCGCGCCGGTCCTCGGCGCACAGCCGGGCGACGATGTTCGACCCGATGAAGCCGGCCCCGCCGGTGACCACGATCATCCGCCGACTCATTTGTCGTCCTTCATCTTCTCGATCGTCTTCGTGGTCGAATAGCCATCCTCAAAGGTCGCCAGCCTGACCTCGCCGCCCCAGCTCTCGACCAGGTCGCCGCCCACCACGCCCTCGCGGGTGTAGTCCGCGCCCTTGATCAGCACGTCCGGCCTCAGCCGCTCGATCAGGGCCAGCGGAGTCGGCTCGTCGAACGAGGTCACCCGGTCGACGCTCGCCAGGCCGCCGATGACCACGGCCCGGCTGTCCAGGTCGTTGATCGGCCGTCCCTCGCCCTTGAGCCGGCGCACCGAGGCGTCGGTGTTCAGCGCCACCACCAGCCGGTCGCACCAGCTCCGCGCCTGGGACAGATAGGCGACGTGGCCGCGGTGCAGGATGTCGAAACAGCCGTTGGTGAAGCCGACCTTCAGCCCCTGCCGCCTCCAACCCTCGACCACATGCGCCAGCTCCTCCAGCGGCATGACCTTGGCGTGGGCCCCGGCCGCGTGCTGGCTCATCTCCGCGTCGATCAGCTCGGCCGGGGTGACCACGGCGGTGCCCGCCTTGCCGACCACCACGCCCGAGGCGAGGATGGCGAACTCCACCGCCGTCTCCAGCGACGCGCCCGCGCCAAGCGCCAGCCCCAGCGCCGCCAGCCCCGTATCGCCGGCGCCGGAGACGTCGAACACCTCGCGCGCCCGCCCCGGAAAATGCTTCGCGGTCTCGCCGCGCCGCATCAGGCTCATGCCCTTGCCGGCCCGGGTCACTACCACGGCCCTGGCCGTCGTGGCCTGCAACAGGGCTCTCAGGGCCGCCTCGACCTCGTCATCGGTGTCCACCGGCAGGCCGGTCGCTCCGGCCAGTTCGCTGGCGTTGGGCTTGATCAGGTCGACGGCGCCGTAGCGGGCGAAGTCGCGCCCCTTGGGATCGACGACGACCGGCGCGCCGCTGGCCTGGGCCGCCTTCAGGGCCTGGCCGATGACAAGATCGCTGATCACGCCCTTGGCATAATCGGACAGAAGATAGACCGAAGCACCGGTAAAAGCGCCGCTTTCCTCACCCATAAGGGCGGCGGCTTCCTCGTCCAGCCGCAACAGCTGCTGGCCGGCGGCGACGAAGCGCGTCTTGACGATGGTGGCCACGCCGGCGCGGCGCTCGACGGCGTCCTCGACGCCCGGCTCGGCGGCGATCAGGGCCGCCAGTTCGTCGCCGGCCGCATCCCGCCCCGCCACGGCGCCCAGCCGCGCCACACCCCCCAGGGCGGCCACGTTGCGGGCCACATTGCCCACGCCGCCCGGCATGGCGATCGTCCGCCGCGTGCGCAGCACGGGAATGGGCGCCTCGGGCGAAATCCGGCTGACCTCGCCATAGACATACCGGTCCAGCATCAGGTCGCCGACGCAGGCGATCTTAAGCCCGCGCACCCGCTCCAGCAGCGCCTGCAGTCCGCCGAGATCGAGGGTCCGTTCAGCCATCTGCCTGAGCTAAAGCCTGCCCGCCGCGCGCACAACCGTCATCGTTGGCGACCTTGGTCGTTCTGGTCGCCGCCATTGGTCAATTTGGCGAGGCGATTACAGGGCCCTGAGCCCGGGCCCGCCAAGGTCGACCCGCACAACCCTTGGGGTCGATTCTTGCGGGCATTCAGCGCGAAACGTATAAGCGGTGCGGTAGCCCTTGCCGAGCAGACAGGAGCGTCATGCGCACAAAATGGCTCGCACTGCTCGCCCTGGCCTTGTCGGCGACAGGCGTGCACGCTCAACATCCTCCGACTCCAGTCACCTATTTCGCCGGACCTTCGGGCCGGTCCGCCATCCCGCTTCAACGCTCAGTCGACCACAAGCTGTACCTGACGGTTGTGGTGAATGGAAAACCGCTCAACCTGTTTGTCGACACCGGCGCGACGACGGTCCTGGACGTCAATGTGGTTCGCCAGCTCGGCTTGCCTCTCACCGATACCGAGGATGAGGCCTTTGGCATCAGCGGGGTGGGCGGCCGGCGCCAGTTGGCCTTTGTCGACCTTGTGCTGGGCCGGATCGTCATCACGAACCATCAAGTGAGCGTCGTCGACCTGTCCGCGCTCCGGGATTTACACGCGGCGCACGACCTGCCCGTCTTCGACGGGCTGATCGGAGCGGAACTGCTGGCTGTGTTACGAGCGCGGATCGATTACGACAGGCTGGTCCTGGAAGTACGAAGGCCAGATCGGTAAAGTCTGGATCGCACTGGTTTCACGCGGCGCTGGCGCGCCCGTTGCCAGTTCGGCCCGGCCGCTCATCACGACTCCAGCCCATCCCGAATGTCGCGGCGAAGCCTGCAAGCCGCGGCAAGGATGGTCGACGACTCAGGCGGCCTTCGCCATCCGCGCCTTCGACAGGTCGTCATAGGCGATCAGGTCGGCGCACAGAGCCTCGAACTGGTCGAGCGGCACCATGTTCGGCCCGTCGGACGGGGCGTTGTCGGGGTCCTGGTGGGTTTCCATGAACACCGCGTCGACGCCTACGGCCACGGCCGCCCGGGCCAGCACCGGCACGAACTCGCGCTGGCCGCCCGAGGACGTCCCCTGCCCGCCCGGCTGCTGCACGCTGTGGGTGGCGTCGAACACCACGGGGCAGCCGATCTCGCGCAGGATCGGCAGGGCCCGCATGTCGCTGACCAGGGTGTTGTAGCCGAAGCTGGCGCCGCGCTCGCAGGCCATGACGTTCGGATTGCCCGCCCCCACCACCTTGGCGACGACGTTCTTCATGTCCCAGGGCGCGAGGAACTGGCCCTTCTTGACGTTGATGGCCTTGCCGGTCGCGGCGGCGGCCAGCAGCAGGTCCGTCTGGCGGCTCAGGAAGGCCGGGATCTGCAGCACGTCCACGACCTCCGCCGCGATGCGGCAGTGCTCCTCGGTGTGAACGTCGGTCAGCACCGGCAGGCCCGTGACCTCGCGGATCTCGGCGAAGATCGGCAGCGAGCCCTCGAGGCCGAAGCCCCGCGCGGCCGTGGCCGACGTCCGGTTCGCCTTGTCGAAACTGGTCTTGTAGATGATCCCGACATTCAGCCGTTCGCCGATCTCCTTCAGCGCGTGGGCCATCTCCAGGGCGTGCTGGCGGCTCTCCAGCTGGCAGGGGCCGGCGATGAAGACGATGCGCTGGCCGCCGCCGATGCTGACGGGGCGTTTCAGGCCGGCCTTGATGTCGATGATGGCGTTGGGCTTGGACACGGCGATGTTCCCGGAATGACGGCTGGAGCGGCGGACGCCCCCTTGCGGCGCCTGTAAGGCGATCAGGTGGCGTCGGACCTTCGGCTTGGCAAGCTACACGGAGGCCGGTCGCAAGGCCACCGCGCCGGGCGCGACGCGGGGCCGCGCACGGGGGATTGACGATCCGGCCCATCCAACCCAACCTTCACCGCATGACGTCGGTCACCGCCGATCGCTCCGAAGCCGCCGCCCGCACGCCACGCGGGTTCGGCCTGCTGTTGCGTCTGCTGGCCTCCAACTGGACCTTCGGCCGCCTGACGGTGCTTCTGCCCGGAGGGACCAGCCATTTGCTGGAGGGAAGCGAGGCCGGGCCGTCCGCCACCCTCGACATCCGCGACTACCGGTTCGCCGGCCGGGTGCTCGCCTCCGGCGATATCGGCTTCGCCGAGGGCTATATGGCCGGCGAGTGGGAGACGCCGCACCTGGCCGCCCTGCTCGAGGCGCTGGCCGCCAACCAGGACCAGATTCGCCGCCTGACCGGTGGCAACCCGGTGATGAAGGCCGTGCACTGGCTGTCGCACCGCATGAACCGCAACAGCCGCTCGGGCTCGCGCAAGAACATCCACGCCCACTACGACATCGGCAACGCCTTCTACGCCGCCTGGCTGGACCCGACGATGACCTATTCGTCGGCGCGGTTCGCCCGCTCCGGCATGCCGCTCGAGGCCGCCCAGCGCGAGAAATACGCCGCCCTCGCCCGCTCCATGGATCTCCAGTCCGGCCAGTCCGTGCTCGAGATCGGTTGCGGCTGGGGCGGGTTCGCCGAGTTCGCGGCCAGGGAGGTGGGCGCCCGGGTCACGGGCATCACCATCTCGCGCGAACAGTACGATTTCGCCCGCCAGAGGATGTTCAACGCCGGCCTGTCCGAGCGGGCCGACATTCAGCTGATCGACTATCGCGACGTCCAGGGCCGTTTCGACCGTGTCGCCTCGATCGAGATGTTCGAGGCGGTCGGCGAGGAGTACTGGCCCGCCTATTTCGGCAAGATCCGCGACGTGCTCACGCCCGGCGGCCGCGCCGGCCTGCAGATCATCACCATCGACGACGCCGTCTTCGCCCGGTACCGCAAGCGCACGGATTTCATCCAGAAATACATCTTCCCCGGCGGCATGCTGCCGTCCGAATCCGCCCTGAAGCCCGTCGTCGCCGGCGCCGGCCTCGACTGGCGGGCCGTCGACCGGTTCGGCCAGGACTACGCCGAGACGCTGAGGCTGTGGGACGAGCGCTTTCAGGCCGCCTGGGACGACATCCGCCGCCTCAGCGGCTTCGACGAGCGGTTCCGCCGGCTGTGGCGCTTCTACCTCGCCTATTGCGAGGCCGGCTTCCGCACCGCCCGGACCAATGTGATCCAGCTCGGGCTTTCGCGCGCCTGAGCTAGGGCTAGACTGGGGCATGCCCGATCTCCCGCCGCTGATCTCCACCGCCGATCTGGCCGCCCGCCTGGGCGAGCCGGATCTCCGCCTCGTCGACGCCAGCTGGCATCTGGACGGGCGCGACGGCCGTCCGGACTTCGAGGCGGCCCGCCTGCCCGGCGCGGTCTTCTTCGATCTCGAGGCGTCGTCCGACCCCGACAGCGACCTGCCGCACATGCTGCCGTCGCCCGGGGCGTTCGGGGCCCGCATGGGCGGGCTGGGTCTCTCCGAAACCGACCACATCGTCGTCTACGACACCGTCGGCATCCGCTCGTCTGCCCGGGCCTGGTGGATGTTCCACGCCATGGGGGCGCCACGGGTTCAGGTGCTCGACGGCGGCCTGCCGAAATGGCGGGCCGAGGGCCGCCCCGTCGACTCCGGCCCGCCGGCTCCAGCGGTCCCGGCGGTCTTCGCCGCCCGCCTGAACGCGGAGCGCCTCGCGGACCTCGAAGCCGTTCGCGCCGCGCCGGCGGACGAGGTCCAGGTGCTCGATGCCCGCGCCTCTGACCGGTTCCACGGCCGCGCGCCCGAGCCCCGCCCCGGCCTCCGTTCGGGCCATATGCCGGGCGCGCTGAACCTGCCCTTCCCGCGCATCCTGAACGCCGACGGCACGATGAAGTCCCCGGACGAGCTGGACGCCGTCTTCCGCTCGGCGGGCGTCGATCCGGACCGGCCCGTGATCACCAGCTGCGGCTCCGGCGTCACCGCCGCCATCCTCAGTCTCGGCCTCGCCGCCCTCGGCCGCCCTTCCCGCCTCTACGACGGCAGCTGGGCCGAATGGGGCGGACGGGCGGATACGCCGGTCGTCGCCGCCTGATCATCAGACCGCTCATCCCGGCGAATGCCGGGACCCAGATGGAAAACGCCATCATTCGTCAAGAGGCGCGGTGCGCACGTCCGGTCGCCCGGCTCTCGTGAACTGGACCCCCGCGTTCGCCGGGGCGAGCGGACAAGAACTCAGGCCGGCGGCGCCACCGGCTCCACCAGTCCGGGCGGCACGATCTCGTCGCTCTCGCCGCGCGAGACCACGGTCGCCGCCACCAGGTCGCCGGTGACGTTCAGCGTGGTCCGGCACATGTCGAGGAAGCGGTCGACGCCGAGGATCAGGCCGATGCCCTCGGCCGGGACCCCGACCATGGTCAGGATCAGGGCGATGACCGGCAGCGATCCGGCCGGCACGCCCGCCGTGCCGATGCCGCCGAGGATGCAGACCAGCATGACGACCAGTTGCTGGCCGATGCCCAGTTCGACGCCGAAGAACTGGGCCAGGAACAGCACCGTGACGCCCTCGAACAGGGCCGTGCCGTTCTGGTTGGCGGTGGCGCCCACGGTCAGCACGAAGCGCGAGATGCGCCGCGGCAGCTTCAGCTTCTCCTCGGCCGCCTTGATGGCGATCGGCAGGGTGGCGTTGGACGAGGCCGTCGAGAAGGCCACCACGAACGGCTCGCGCACGCCCTTGGCGAAGGTCAGCGGGTTCATCCCGCCGAACACCCAGACGAGCAGCGGGTAGACGACGAACATGTGGATGGCCATCGCGCCGACGGCCACGGCGGCATAGGCCCCGAGGCGGATCAGCAGATCCCAGCCGAACACGGCCGCGAGGCTGAACATCAGGGAGGCGATGGCGATGGGGGCCAGTTTGATGACGAGGTTGATGAGCTTCATCATCACCTCCAGCAGGCCCTGCAGCGTCTCCTGCAGCCGGTCGGTGGCCTGGCTCCTGGCCATGACCATGCCGATGCCGAAGATCAGGGCGAACACCATCACCGGCAGGATCTGGTTCTCGGCCGCGGCGGCGAACACGTTCGACGGAATCATGCCGAGGAAGAACTCGCCCGCCTCGATGGTCTTGGGCGCGTTGCCGACGATGGCCGAAGCGCCGTCGGCGCCTTGGGCCAGCAGCTGGGCCGCCAGGTCCTTGTCGACGCCCGCGCCCGGCTGGAACAGGTTCACCATGCCCAGGCCGATGCCGACGGCGATGGCGGACACCAGAATCGTGAACAGCAGGGTCTTCAGGCCGACGCGTCCCAGCGACTTCAGGTCGCCCATCTCGGCGACGCCGACCGCCAGCGCCGCGAACAGCAGCGGCAGGACCAGCATGAACAGCAGGCGCAGGAAAATCTGGCCCACGGCCTGGATCAGATCCATGGCCCAGGGCATGACCACCTGGCCGGTCAGGTTGACGTACAGTCCGCCGCCCAGACCCACCACAAAGCCCAGCAGCATCCACAGATAGAGCGGGACCCCGCCGCGTTTCGTCGTTTCCATGCTTCCCCCCGGCCCTCGGCCGATGTCGTTATCGGATCGGCAGGGCGTAGATCAGGCCGCCCGGCCGAGCGTTCCATTGTGCGTTAAGGCCTCGCGTCAGGTCGAGAGATGAATCCGGCCCGATATTTCGATTGAAGATTTCACCATAGTTGCCCGTAGCTTCTATCGCGTTCCTCGCCCAATCTCTCGACAGGCCCATGGTCGATCCGAGCTCGCCCTCGACGCCCAGTAGCCGGCGAATCCGCGGATCGCGCGAATCTTCGGCCATTTGCCCGGCGTTGGCGGCGGTGACGCCCAGCTCCTCCGCCAGGATCAGGGCGTTCAGGGTCCAGCGCACGATCGAGGTCCAGGATTCGTCGCCGCGTTTCACCGCCGGCCCGAGCGGCTCCTTGGAGATGACGTCCGGCAGGATGACGTGCTGCTCGGGGTTCGACAGCAGGGTCCGCGCCGCCGCCAGAGCCGATATGTCGGCGCTGAACGCGTCGCAGTCTTCCCGCGCATAGGCGTTTCGGGCCGCCTCTCCGTTCGCGGCCACGACCGGCCGGTATTCGATCCCCCGGGCCCGGAAGAAGTCCGAGGCGTTCAGTTCCGACGTCGTCTCGCGCTGCACGCAGACCCGCGCGCCGTTCAACTCGGCGGCGCTGGCCAGATCGAGCGAGCGGCGGACCAGGAAGCCCTGACCGTCATAGTAGTTGACGCCGGCGAAGCGGATGCCTTCGGACACCTCCCGCGACAGGGTCCACGAGGTGGCCCGCCACAGCACGTCGACGCGGCCGCCCCGCAGCGCGTCGAAACGCTGGCTCGAGGTCAGGGGCACGAAGCGCACGGCGTCGGGATTTCCCAGCACCGCCGCCGCCAGCGCCCGGCAAAAGTCGGCGTCGAAACCCCGCCATTCGCCCCGATTGTCGGTGTAGGCGAAGCCGACCAGCCCCTCGTGCACGCCGCAGTTCAGCCGGCCCCGGCGCTTGATCGCCTCGAGGGTCGGGCTGACGAACGCGGGCGCCTCGGTCGCGGTCACGACGGGCTCATCGTCCGTCTCGCTCTTCCGGTCGCCGCCGCCGCACGCCGCCGCGGTCAGGCCGAGGACCAGGGCCACGCCCGCTCCCGTTGCACGCCGAACCACCTCTGTCCGCATCCTGGTCCTCGCCCGGGCTATTCCAGACCTTGCGCCCCTGCCCGCTTTAGAGGCCTTTGGAGCCTGAACCGCAACCCTCGACCGGCCCCATGCCCGACCACGCCGACCGCACCCGCCTGATCGCCTCCGCCACCCGCCGCGGTTCCGGCCGCCGCCCGGTCAGCCCGCCGGTCGAGCGCGCCTCGACCCTGCTCAACGACTCCCCCGGGGCCATGCGCGACGGGACCGACGGTCCGGTCTACGGCATCGAGGACCTGACCGCCGCCCGCGAGCTGCGGACCGCCCTCGCCGATCTGGAAGGCGCCGCCGACGCCTGGCTGGTTCCATCGGGCCTCGCCGCCGTCACCGTGCCGCTGACCGCCCTGCTTCGCCCCGGCGACGCGGTGCTGGCCACCGACGCCCTCTACGGTCCCAGCCGGCGCTTCCTCAACCGGCACCTGGGCGCGCGCGGGATCGCCAGCGCCTTCCACGCCCCCGGCGCGGGCGTGGACGAAATCCTCGCGGCCATGAGCGACCGGACCCGTCTGCTGCTGATCGAATCGCCGGCCTCCCTGACCTTCGAACTGGTCGACGTCCCGGCCCTCGCCGCCGCCTGTCGGGCCCGGGGCGTGCTCACCGTTATCGACAACACCTGGGCCGCCGGCCTGGCCTTCCGCCCGCTGGCGCATGGGGTCGATGTCAGCGTCCAGGCGGTGACCAAATATGTCGGCGGCCACTCCGACCTGCTGATGGGCTCGATCGCCGTCACCGATCCGGCCATCGGCCGCCAGATCGCCGGGACGATCGAGGATCTCGGCTGGCGCGTCTCGTCCGACGACGCCTGGCTGGCCCTGCGCGGCCTGCGCACCCTGCCGCTGCGCTACGCCGAACAGGCCCGCTCCGCCCTCACGGTGGCCGAATGGCTCCGGGCGCGGCCCGAGGTGGCCCAGGTCCTCCACCCCGCCCTGCCCGGCGCGCCCGGTCACGACCTCTGGCGTCGCGACTACACGGGCGCCGCCTCGATCTTCGGCGTGGTCATGCATGGCGGGTCCGAGGCCGCCGCCCACGCCCTGATGTCGGCGCTGGAGCTGTTCGGCCTCGGCTATTCCTGGGGCGGGTTCGAGAGTCTGATCACCCACGAGACGGGGCAACTCGCCTTCCGCCGCTCCCCGCACGGGCTCGCCGGCGAACTGCTCCGCCTCCACGTCGGCCTCGAGGACCCCGCCGACCTGATCGCCGACCTCGAGCGTGGCCTCGCCGCCTGGACCGCCGCTACCGGCTGAGCTTCGCCCGCGCCGCCTTCAGCTTCGCCTTCACGTCGTCCCGCGCCCTCGCCTGCCGTTTCGCCAGCGCCGCCGCCCGCCGGTCCAGCGCTTCCTGCTCCGCTTCCAGCGCCGCGCGCTCCTGCGCCTGCGCCTCGTCCAGCGCCGCCAGTTCCGCCTCAAGCGCCTCCACCCGCGCCTTCGCCTTCGCATCCGGCGCGGGCTTCGGCTTCGCCTTCGGAGCCTTTGTCCGCTCGACCTTGCCGATGTCGACTGACAGCCCGCGCTCGATCAGCTCTCCGGGCGCCGCCAGCGCCGCCTCCCGGTCCGGGCCGGCGTCGATCTCCGTGGCCGAGCCGTCCTTGAACAGGTCCCGCCGGACGCCCCACGCCTCCAGCGCCTTCGCCCGCGACGGCGCCGCCACGGTCCACGAATGGAAGCCGTCCGAATAGCAGAACACCTTCAGCTTTCGCGCCATCCCCACCCAACGACCAGGGTCGCCGCCGGTTCAGTCCAGTTCGATCCACACCGGCGCGTGGTCGCTGGCCCGCTCGCGCCCCCGCACCTCGCGGTCGACCCCGGCGTCGGTCAATCGCTCCGCGGCCGCCGGGCTAAGCAGCAGATGATCGATCCGGAGGCCCGCGTCCCGTTCCCAGGCCTGCCGGAAATACTGCCAGAAGGTCCACGGCGGCGGATCGGCCGGATACCGCTCGCGCAGCGCGTCGGTCCAGCCCTGCGCCAGCAGCCGCGCGAACGCCGCCCGGCTCTCCGGCTGCAGCAGCGCGTCCTTCTTCCACGAGCGGCTGTTGTAGATGTCGGCCTCGGTCGGCACGACATTGTAGTCCCCCGCCAGCACCACGGGGACGCCGCTGGCCAGCAGCTCCGCCGCATGCGCGTTCAGCCGTTCCATCCACGCCAGTTTGTAGTCGAACCTCGGGCCCGGCTGCGGATTGCCGTTGGGCAGGTACAGCGACGCCACCAGCACCCCGCCCACCGCCGCCTCCAGATAGCGGCTCTGAACGTCCCCCGGCTCCCCCGGCAGACGGCGCCGCGTCACCACGGGCTCGGCGTCCCGCGCCAGGATCGCCACCCCGTTCCAGCGGTGCTCGCCCTTCCAGGCGGCGTGATACCCCAGCGCCCGAAGCGCCGCCGCCGGAAACTGCGCGTCGGTCGCCTTCAGTTCCTGCAGGCAGACCACGTCCGGCCTCGCCCCGTCCAGCCACGCCAGCAGGTTGGCCAGCCGCGTATTGATCCCGTTGATGTTGAAAGTGGCGATCTTCACCGGCCTTCAACGGTCCCGCTCGCCGGCGGGTTGCCGCGGCGGCGGCGGAATGGCGCGCCCAGCAGGACTCGAACCTGCAACCGTCCGCTTAGAAGGCGGGTGCTCTATCCGGTTGAGCTATGGGCGCCCGTGGTCGGCGTACGAGCGATCGACCTGCGCCTCAAGTAGCGCGAAGCGCGGTAGCCGCACTAATTCAGTGCGTCCAGGACACCTTGCGGTTGGTGGCGAAGTTGTCGGCGTAGGCCTTGATGATCATCGGCGGCTCCTGCGGCTCCTGCAGGCGGAACGGGATGCCGTGGCGCTCGGCGTAGGCGATCGCCTCCTCCTTCGAATCGAAGTCCAGCCGCACCTGGCCTTTCATGTCCGACGAGCTGGTCCAGCCCATCAGCGGATCGATCGTGCGCGCCGACGCCGGCTCGAATTCCAGCCGCCAGTCTCTCGACCTGGCCTTGCCGGACTGCATGGCGTTCCTGGCGGGGCGGTAGATGCGGGCGAGCATGGGCGACCTCTTCAGACCGGCCGTCGCCGGGCTGTCCGGCTCTAGAAGCCTTCAGCCCGACGATCAAGATGCCCGGCGCGGACCACCCGCGTCAGAAGATGAAGCTGTCCTGCTGGATGGCGTTGCCCAGCACCGTCAGCAGCCGTTGCGCCGCCGCCGGTCCGGCGCCGTCCGGATCGAACATGACGTCGACCGCGGGCAGCGCGCCCGACCCCCAGGTCGTGGCCTGCAGGCTCAGAACGCCGTTGCCGAACGGATCATCGCCGAGGGGCCCCAGGGCGTCCATGATCGCGGTCACGTCGATCCGGTCGCCGGAGGCGTGGGTGAAGTCATGGATCAGGTCCGCCGCCTCCGACCCGCTGTTGTAGACGAACAGGTCGGCCCCGGCCCCGCCTGTCATCTCGTCGCCGCCGAGGCCGCCGGTCAGGGTGTCGACTCCATTGCCGCCGACCAGCCGGTCATTGCCCGCGCCGCCCAGCAGAACGTCGTCGCCGTCCAGCCCGTACAGGGTGTCGGCCCCGGTCGCCCCCTGCATCCGGTTGGCCACGGCGTTGCCGTACCCCGAGCCCGAACTACTGGCGAAGGTCAGGTTCTCGAGGTGGGCCTTCAGCGTATAGCTGGTCAGGAAGGTCTCGACCGTGTCGGTGCCCTCGCCGGCGTATTCGATGATCGTGTCGCCGGCCACGGCCACGACATAGGTGTCATTCCCGACCCCGCCCTGCAGGGTGTTGGCCAGGCCGAAATTGCCGCTCAGGCGGTCGTCGCCGCCGAGACCGATCAGATAGTCGGCGCCGCCCCCGCCTGAAATCCGGTTATCGGCGGCGTTTCCGATGCCGTTGAAGCCCTGGCTGTTTCCCGAGAGGCCGACGGTCAGATTCTCGAGATGCGCCGCCAGCGTCCAGCTGCGCAGGCCGACGATCAGGGAATCGACGCCCTGGCCGGGCAGTTCGACGAAAGAGTCGCGGAAGTCGGTCAGGACATAGGTGTCGTCGCCCAGCCCGCCGATGAGGGTGTCGGCCCCGTCGCGCCCGCCGTCGAGGACGTCGTTGCCGGCATAGCCGAACAGCTGGTCATTGCCGGCCCCGCCCGTGAAATTGTCGCCTGTTGCAGTGCCGTACACCGTCAGCGCGTTGAGGGTCTCGGCCGTCATCAGGTTGAGGGAGCCCAGGCCCCGCGCGTCGATGGTGATCCGGCCGGTCATCGCCGTGCCGGTCATGTCATCGAGGAACAGGGCGACCGAGGTGAACTCGCCGGGCGGTCCGAACATCAGGTCGAGGTTCTCGACGTTCTGCGAATAGTTCACCGCGTACCTCGGGTCGCCGATGCCGCCGCTGCCCAGTTCCACGACGGCCGTCGTTCCGACCGCCGACAGACTTACCGTGTGGTTGGTGAACGAAGTCAGCCACTGCAGCCGCACAGTGTCGACGCCATCGCCGCCGTTCACCGTATCCAGCCCGTCATCGCTGGACAGGGTTTCGTACCAGTAGAACCGGTCATTGCCGGCCAGCCCGTTCAGGACATCGTCGCCGCCCCGTCCGTAGATGTTGTCGTCTCCGGCCGATCCATTGATGAGATCGGGGCCGCTGGTTCCTTCAAAGGTGGGCATCTGGCTGTTCCTTCCATCCAAGGCTGTGGAAGGTTAATCACGCCCGCAACGTTCCCGCGGTCACGGTTGCGTGAGACTGGTCGGGGCGAGAGGATTCGAACCTCCGACCCTCTGCTCCCAAAGCAGATGCGCTACCAGGCTGCGCTACACCCCGATCCAGAGGCGCGGTGTTTGCCACGCGCCGCCCACCGCCGCAACGCGCAACAGCGGCTATTCGGCGAAGAAGGGATGGCGGACCCGGTCGCCGGGCTTCGCCCCGATCTCGTCGGCGCGGCCCGCGCGGAGTTCCAGCACGCCGCTGGCCGGACCGTTCGACGGGATGATCGCATCCGAGTTGGGCGGGGCGTTCTTCGCGATCGAGACGATGCGGCCGTGCGGATCGATGTAGATGATGTCCAGCGAGCTGGGCGTGTTGTGCATCCAGAAGCCGCGCTCGGCCACGTCCGGAAACTGGAACAGCATGCCGCGGTCGTCGGCCAGCGGCTCGCGATGCATCAGGCCGCGCTGGCGCTCCATCTCGTCGTCGGCGATCTCGACCATGAAGCGGTGCTCGCCGGTCGAGGTGGTGACCGTCAGCGGCTCCAGCGGCTCGCCGTTCGGCGCCTTGCCCGCGCCCGCGCATCCCGCCAGCAGGACCAGACCGGCGAGACCGGCCAGAAAACCACGACGAACCAGCATCATTCCATCCTCAGGATCATTTCGCCGCAGATTGCGCCGATCCGCGCCCGCGGCAAGCCCCGGTCTGTCGCCGGGGCGTCGGAAAGCCGGTCAGCCGGCCGGGCGGATTTCCGCGACCACCAGGCCCTTCGGGCCCTCGGCGAAGCGCACGGCCACGGTCTCGCCGGGCAGCAGGTCGTCCAGCCCGCAGCGCCGCAGCGTCTCGACGTGGACGAAGATGTCGCCGGGCTGGCCGTCGCGGACGACGAATCCGTAGCCCTTGGTGCGGTTGAACCATTTGACCACGGCCCGCTCCATCACGCCGTCGCCGTCGTCGTCGGGGGCGGTCAGTCCCCGGGGCTCGCGGCGCATGGCCTCGTAGCCCCCGCGTCGCGGCGCGAGGGCTGCGTCGGGATCGCCTTCGCCGAGATCGTGCACTTCGGTCACCTGCCAGCCCTTGGGCCGGCGGGCGCAGTCACAGGTGATGGGCGCGCCTTCGGCGGCCGTGTCGCGTCCGCTGTCGCGCAGGCTGGAGACGTGCAGCAGCACATCCTTCATGTCGGTCAGAGTCGGCTCGTCAGGCACGATGAAGCCATATCCCTTGCCGGGATCGAACCATTTCACCCGGCCGGCGATCCGCACCGTCTCGACCGTCTCAACGCCCTCGTAGTCGGACACAGCCTTCCCCCTGTCCGCGCGCAGTGCGGACGCGCCTTGTTTAACACGGTTCGGCGAAGCTCGGAAAAGACAAAAACGCAAGTTTTCATCCCGAAGGCGAACATTTTTTTCAACTGTCGCCTGTAACCGCTTCCAACAGCGGGGCGTGACAGCCCGAGAATGGCCTCGCCGGGGTGGGATCGTGCTCCAAACCGACGATCCACGGCGGTCGCGGCCCCGGGACGGGGTCCAGGAGGCGGCGGCGCCCGGCGATGTGTGGGAAGGCCCCGCGTGGCAGTCCCTAGGGGAGTCGAACCCCTCTTTTCAGGTTGAAAACCTGACGTCCTAACCGATAGACGAAGGGACCGCGGCGCGGGGAAGCGGCGATATAGCCGCCGATTCCGCAGGGTGCAAGCGGCTTTGCCGTAGAAAATGCGCGTGGTGATCGACGTTTACGCCATGCGCGGATCGGCGACGTCCTCGATCTCGAACTGCACGCCGCGCCGGCCGTTCCAGTCGTCGGCCTTCAGCCGTCCGGCGACGCTCAGACCGCCCTGCCCGGCCAGCAGCGCCTTGCCCGACGGCAGGTCGGCGCAGCGCCAGGCGATCGCCTTGACCGAGGCCCCGTCGGCCCCGACCAGACGGCAGCGCACATGGCCGCCGTTCATGGCCACGGGCTCGCGCACGGCGACGTGTTCCAGCGCGAACAGCGGCTCGGGATTGGCCGGTCCGAACGGCGCCAGTTGCTCGAACTGCTCGAACAGCGCCCGCGACGCCGCCCCGGGCTCGATCAGGGCGTCGATCTCGACCCCGTCCAGCGCGTCCGCCGCCGCCTGCTCGCCGGCCATCCGCTCGTTGAGAAAGTCGCGCAGCCGCCCGATCGCCTCGGCCCTGACCGTCAGCCCGGCCGCCATGGCGTGCCCGCCCCCGGCCATCAGCACGCCGGCCTCCCAGGCGGCCTGAACCGCCCGGCCCAGATTCATGCCCGGCTGCGAACGGCCCGAGCCCTTTCCGACGCCGTTCACCGCATCAACCCCGATGACCACCACGGGCTTGCGCCAGCGCTCGCGCAGCCGTCCCGCGACGATGCCGACCACACCGGGATGCCAGTCCGCCCCCTCGATGACCACGACGGCCGAGCCGTCGGCGTGGACGCCGCTGGCTTCCACCATCCGCGTCGCCTGATCGGTCACCTGTCTCTCGACCTCGCGGCGGGCGAGGTTCAGCGCGTCCAGTTCCTGCGCCAGTTCGCGCGCCTCGTCCGCGTCATCGGTCGACAGCAGGCGCGCGCCGAGGTCCGATTTGCCGATCCGCCCCCCGGCGTTGATGCGCGGGCCGAGGATGAAGCCCGCGTGAGTCGATTTGGCCGGCCCCGGCTCGCTTCCCGCGGCCGCGAGCAGGGCCCGCAGGCCCGGATTGCCCCAGTCCGACATGACCCGCAGCCCCAGGCTGGTCAGGGCCCGGTTGAAGCCGGTCAGGCCGGTGAC
This sequence comes from Brevundimonas sp., assembly GCF_035626975.1. Taxonomy (GTDB): domain Bacteria; phylum Pseudomonadota; class Alphaproteobacteria; order Caulobacterales; family Caulobacteraceae; genus Brevundimonas. The sequence continues at coordinate 27,995 of NZ_DASPMQ010000039.1, read as the reverse complement.
GTCGCAGATCGCCCCCATGGCGGCCAGATCCAGCCACTGGCGGATGTCCGGCTGCTCCCGCCCCTCGAACATCCCGCGCCGCCGGGCCTCGCGATTCAGCGCCGCCAGCAGCACGAACACCACGCCCGCCGCCGCCAGATTGCCCTGCCCCGAGTTGCAGCCCGGCCGGTTGGGATTCACTACGGCCATGCACCGGGGCGGATGCTCGCGCATCATGTGGTGGTCGATCACCACCACCTTCAGCCCGATCGCCGCCGCGTGGGCCACCGCCTCATTGGCCGCCGCCCCGCAGTCGACGGTGATGACCAGCTCTGCGCCCGAGGCCTTCAGCGTGTCGAAGGCCTTCGGGCTGGGTCCATATCCCTCGGTGACCCGGTCGGGCACATAGATCGGCAGCTCGGCGCCCATGGCCCGGAACCAGCGCACCAGCAGGGCCGCGCTCGACGCCCCGTCGACGTCGTAGTCGGCGAACACATGGACCGAGGCCTGCGCCTGCAGCGCGTCGAGGATCGCCTCGGCCGCGGCGTCCATGTCCAGGAAGCTGGACGGGTCGGGGAACAGCGCCTTCAGCGTCGGCTGCAGGAAGTCCGCGCCCTGGTCGGCGCCCACCCCGCGCGCCGCCAGCGCCCGGGCCAGCGGCTCCTCGAGATTCAGCGCCTGCATATGGGCGCGGATCAGCCCCGCCTCGGCCGGTCTCTGCCGCCAGGCGCGCCCGGACAGCGAGCGGGAGACGCCGAGGAACGCAGGCCCGAATCCTGGAATCGCCCCCCCGTCGGCCATCAGAGCGGCCGTGTCGTGCGGATACGCTGGATCGTGCGGGTCGAGGAATCCATCACCAGCGTATGGGTCGAGACGAAGCCGTTGGCGACCCGGACTCCGTCCAGCATGGCGCCCTTGGTCACGCCGGTGGCCGCGAAGATGGCGTCCCGGGAGACCAGTTCATGCAGGTCGTATTTGCGGTCGAAGTCGGTCACGCCGGTCTTTTCGGCCCGGGCGCGCTCGTCGTCGTTGCGGAAGATCAGCCGGCCCTGGAAATGGCCGCCGACGCATTTCAGCGCCGAGGCGGCCAGCACGCCCTCCGGCGCCCCGCCCGAACCCAGGTACAGGTCGATGCCGGTCTCCGGCTCGGCCGTATGAATCACCCCGGCCACGTCGCCGTCGGTGATCAGCAGCACCTTGGCCCCGACCTCGCGCAGCGCCGCGATCAGTTCGGCGTGGCGCGGACGGTCCATGACGCAGACGGTGATGTCGCGCGGATCGACCCCCTTGGCCGAGGCCAGCGAGCGGACGTTGTCCTGCGGCTTCATGTCGAGGTCGACGGTGCCCGGCGCATAACCCGGCCCGATGGCGATCTTGTCCATATAGGTGTCGGGCGCGTGCAGCATGCCGCCCGAGGCCGACATCGACAGCACGCACAGGGCGTTGGCCATGGCCTTGGCGGTCAGGGTCGTGCCTTCCAGCGGATCCAGGGCGATGTCGATGGCCGGGCCTTTGCCGGTGCCGACCTTCTCACCGATGTAGAGCATCGGCGCCTCGTCGCGCTCGCCCTCGCCGATGACGATCTTGCCGTCGATGTCGAGCGCGTTCAGCGCCGTGCGCATGGCGTCGACGGCCAGCTGGTCGGCCTGCTTCTCGTCGCCGCGGCCGATCTGGGCGTAGCTGGCGATGGCGGCCAGTTCGGTGACCCGCGCGGCGTCGGCGGCCAGCGTGGAGGCATAGGGGGCCGTGGCGGCCATGGGCGTTCTCCTGAGGACGATGATCCCGGGATTCTGTCGTCCCGGCGACCGTTAGTATGGGTTAGCGGCGCGGAACCGGCGGCGGCGCGCGGCCCCGCTCGCGGGTGCGCCGGGCGAATTCCTCGATCTCGGCGGCGGTTTCCTGCGTCACCGGCGCGACCTGCACCGCCTCGACCCGGGCCTGTGTCGCCGCCGCGAAGGCGGCCGGGTCTTCCGTCAGGGTCCATTCGATCCGGGCGACCTCGTCCGCCAGCGAACCGCGCGACGCGTTCAGGGCGCCGACGCGCGCGGCTAGGACCGCCGGCTCCGGTTCGGGCTGAAGCGACTTCGGGAAGTCCGCCCAGCGGGGGTATTCGCGGTGGGCGTCGACCAGCGCCTGGACCCGCGGCGCCACCGCTGATGTCGGGTCCGTCTCCGGATTGAACGCCCCCACGCAGGCCGTCAGACCGGCCGTGGCGACGGCGGCGGTCAGGACCGCTGCGAATTTCCGGATCGGCGCGTTCATGTCAGGGGCGGTCATATGCCATGATCACTCCGGGCGGAAGGGCGACGGCGACCCTTACGACCGATCCTGACGTCCTCCCCGGAGCCTCCGCGCATGGCCAAGCGTCCGACCACCCCGTCTCCGGCCTCTGAAACCGGCGCCCCGCGCCCGGTCCGCAAGTCCGGCCGGCCCACCTCGGCCAAGCCCCCCCGCCCTCGCGCGGCGAAGGCGGCCGCTGTGGAGCCCGCGCCCGCCGCCCGGGCCGCGCCGGATTCCGCTCCGCAACCCCAGGCCGCCCCGGACTTCGCCCTGCCCGGCGCCGACCAGCGCCAGATGCTCGAGACCCTGTCGCTCAACCTCGCCCGCGCCGCGATGACCGCCCAGTCGGCCATCGCCGAGGCCGCCCTGGCCCAGGCCGACCGCCCCGCCGCCCTGTCGCCCGATCCGTTCAACGTCGGCCCGGCCATGACCCAGGTGATGACCGGCCTCGCCTCGCGTCCCGACAAGCTGTTCGCCGCCCAGGCCGACCTGTTCAACCGCTACATGGACCTGTGGGCCTCCACGACCCGCCGCGCCGCCGGCGACGAGACGCCCGCGGCCTCCGCGAAGGACAAGCGCTTCAAGGACCCGGCCTGGTCCGAGAACCCGATGTTCGACGTCATGCGCCAGTCCTATCTGGTCACCGCCGACTGGATGAACGGCCTCGTCTCCAGCGTCGAGGACATCGACCCGCGCACCAAACGGCGGGCCGAGTTCTTCACCAAGCTGCTGACCGACGCCTTCTCCCCCTCCAACTTCCTCGCCTCCAATCCGGCCGCCCTCAAGGCGCTGGCCGAGACCAACGGCGAATCGCTGGTCAGGGGGATGCAGAATTTCGCCGCCGACATGGAGCGCGGCGCCGGCAAGCTGAAGATCAGCCAGGCCGACTACGGCCGCTTCGAGGTCGGCAAAAACGTCGCCACCGCCCCCGGCCAGGCGGTCTGGCGCGACGAGCTGTTCGAACTGATCCAGTACGATCCGGCCACGGAGAAGCAGCGCGCCGTCCCGCTGCTGATCTTCCCGCCGTGGATCAACAAATTCTACATCCTGGATCTCCAGCCCGGGAACTCGATGATCCGCTGGCTCTCGGCCCAGGGTTTCACCGTCTTCGTCTGCTCCTGGGTCAATCCCGACGTCGACAAGGCGAACTACGGCTTCGACGACTATCTGGAGAAGGGCATCTACCGCGCCGTCGAAAAGGCGCTGGAGCAGTCGCGGGCCGACCACATCAACACCGTCGGCTACTGCATCGGCGGCACCCTGATGGGCGCGGCCCTCGCCCACATGGCCGCCCGTGGCGACGACCGCGTCACCGCCAACACCTTCTTCGCCGCCCAGCACGACTTCGCCGAGGCCGGCGACCTGCTGCTGTTCACCGACGACCACTGGCTCCATGAGATCGAGCAGCAGATGGACGCGGCCGGCGGCGTCCTGCCCGGCGCGGCCATGGCCGAGACCTTCAACGCCCTGCGCGCCAACGACCTGATCTGGTCGTTCTTCGTCAGCAACTATCTGATGGGCAAGGACCCGCCGGCCTTCGACCTGCTGTTCTGGAACGCCGACCAGACCCGCATGCCGAAGAAGCTGCACCTCGACTACCTGCGCTCCATGTACGGCCGCAACGCCCTCTCGAAGGGCGAGTTCGAGATCGGCGGCGTCCGCGCCGACCTGTCGAAGGTCCGCATCCCGCTCTACTTCCAGGCCAGCCGCGAGGACCACATCGCCCCGATGGCCTCGGTCTACCGCTCGGCGAAAGCCTTCTCCAACGCCGCCGTCACCCTGACCCTGGCCGGCTCGGGCCACATCGCCGGCGTGGTCAATCCGCCTTCCGCCAACAAATACCAGCACTGGATCAATCCCGCCCTCCCCGACTCCCTCGCCGAGTGGCAGGCCGGGGCCGAGGAGCATCCCGGCAGCTGGTGGAACCACTGGGCCGACTGGCTGCACGCCCGCTCCGGCGACTGGGTCCCGGCCCGCGACCCCAAAAAAGGCCCGCTTCCCGCGATAGAACCGGCCCCCGGCTCCTATGTGAAGGTGAAGTCTTGAAGCGGATCGAACCCAACCTGCTGCTGGCCCTGTCGACCGGGCTGGCGCTCATCCTCGTGGTGGTGACGACCAGCTTCTACGGCGCCACGGTCCAGCTGGCCCGCAATCTGGCCCTGGCGGGGGCCTGCTCGATCGGCTTCGTGCTGCTGAATCCGATCCTGCAGCGCCGCCTGAAACGCCCCGCCCGCCCGCCGATGATCCATCGCGACAGCCCCGGCACGGCGGCCTGGGCCGGCCTGTTCCCGATGGGGGTCATCCTCGCCGCCGCCGTGCCGATCTTCTGGCCGGGCCACGACTACGGCCTGCTGGTGATCATCGCCGCCGTCTGGTTCGGCGTCACCCTCGAGTCCGCAATCACCGCCGTCAGGCGGGCCTGAAGCTCAGCGCCACGCCGTTGTTGCAGTAGCGCTTTCCGGTCGGCCGCGGCCCGTCGTCGAAAATATGCCCCTGGTGCCCGAGGCAGCGGGCGCAGTGATACTCCGTGCGCGGAATGCCGATCTCGAAGTCGGTCTTCGTCCCGATATTGGCGGCGATCACGTCGTAGAAGCTGGGCCAGCCGGTGCCGCTGTCGAACTTCCACTGCGACCGGAACAGGGGCAGCTCGCAGCCCCGGCAGACGAAGGTCCCGCGCCGGTGCTCGTCGTTCAGCGGACTGCTTCCCGGCCGCTCGGTCGCCGCGTGCCGCAGCGTCCGGTAGCTGGCCGCCGGCAGCCGCGCCCGCCACTGGGCGTCGGTCAGCCGCCGGAACGGCGAGCCGGCGTACTGCGCCTCGGAGGCGTCGGCGCTGTCCGACGAACAGGCCGACAGGGCCAGCGCGCCGGCGGTGAGCAGCAGATGGCGGCGGGAAAGGGGGGTCATGACCGCTGATAGGTCGGCACGATCACCTCGGTTTCAAGCGGAGACACTCACAAAACCGCTCATCCCGGCGAAAGCGGGGACCCAGTGTTTTGGGTGATGCGGCGGCGCCTGTGATCTCGGGCCCGCTGGCCTGAAACGCTGGCGTCAAGCTGGACAGGACTGGGTCCCGGCTTTCGCCGGGATGAGCGGATCATTGAAGCCCCGTCTCTTCCGCCAGCCCCAGCATCAGGTTGAGATTCTGCACCGCCGCCCCCGACGCCCCCTTGCCGAGATTGTCCAGCAGCGCCACCAGCCTCACCTGCTCGCCCGCCCGGTCGCCGAACACGTGCAGCCGCATCCGGTTGGTGCCGTTCAGCCCCTCCGGATCGATCCCGGTCATAACCTCGGTCGCCTCCAGCTCGGCCACCTCGACGAAACGCGCCCCGGCGTAGGCCGCTGCGAGCGCCCCGTGCACCACCTCCACCGACGGCGAGCCCGGCAGCGCCGCCAGATGCAGCGGAACCTCGACCAGCATCCCCTGCCGGTAGGCCCCGACCGCCGGCGCGAACAGCACCGGCCGCTCCAGTCCCGTGTGCGCCGTCATCTCCGGCACATGCTTGTGCTTCAGCGACAGCCCATAGGCCCGATACGGCTCAGCTCCCGCCTCGAACTCCGCGATCATCGCCTTGCCGCCGCCCGAGTAGCCGGACACGGCGTTGACCGTCACCGGCCAGCTCGCCGGAATGATCCCAGCCGAGACCAGCGGCCGGACCAGCCCGATGAACCCCGTCGGATAGCAGCCCGGGTTCGACACCCGCGTCGCCCCCGCGATCCGCTCCCGCTGCCCCGGCGCCATCTCGGCGAAGCCGTAGGTCCAGGCCGGATCGACCCGATAGGCCGTCGAGGCGTCGATGACCCGCACCCTGGAGTTCTCGATCATCGCCACGGCTTCCCGCGCGGCGTCGTCCGGCAGGCACAGGATCACCGCATCGGCGCTGTTGAGCGCCTCGCGCCGCGCCTCGACGTCGCGCCGCCGGTCGCCCAGCAGGATCAACTCCAGATCGGAACGCGCCTCCAGCCGCTCGCGGATCTCCAGCCCCGTGGTCCCGGCCTCGCCGTCGATGAAGATGGTGTGGGTCAAATGTAGAACTCCGGGCCGCCGCGCTTCGCCACGGTGACCGCTTCGTAGGGACCGATATCAGAGTAGATAAGCAGCGCTCCGCCTCTACTGAAGCCGATCCGCATCTCCAGACCGTCTGTCTCAAGCGAAATGGCGTCTTGGTCCAGGAGAACATGGAACTCGAGCGGCTTCTCGGCGAACCACTCCTTGGCATAGGCCACGCGCGTCTCGTCCGGTCTGACGTACGTCATGTTCAAGCCGACATCGACATAGCAGTCGTTATCGAACACGAGGCGAAGGGATGCCGCGTTCAGCGCGATCTGGATCAGCCGCGCCGGCTCATCGAGCAGGAACGCCAGCTTCTCTGAGGGCGGGAATTCGTACATCGGTGGCTCCAGCCAATGAAAAAGGGCGCTCCGGTTTCCCGAAGCGCCCCCATCCAAACCGTGTTGAAACGGCCTAGCGCTTCGAGAACTGGAACGACTTGCGGGCCTTGGCGCGGCCGTACTTCTTGCGCTCGACGACGCGGCTGTCGCGGGTCAGGAAGCCGTGCGGCTTCAGGACCGGGCGCAGCGCCGGCTCATAGTGGGTCAGGGCGTGCGACAGGCCGTGGCGGATGGCGCCGGCCTGGCCCGACAGGCCCGAGCCCTGGACGGTGCAGTCGACGTCGAACTGGGTGACGCGGTCGGTCACTTCCAGCGGCTGGGCGATCATCATGCGCAGGATTTCGCGGGCGAAATACTGCAGCTGATCCTTGCCGTTGATGGTGATCTTGCCGGTGCCCGGCTTGATCCACACGCGGGCGATCGCGTTCTTGCGCTTGCCGGTCGAATAGGCGCGGCCCTGGGCGTCCAGCTTCTGGACGTACACCGGGTGCTCTTCGCCCGCGCCCGGGGATTGCATCCCCTTCAGGGCGTCGAAGCCGGTCAGGGTTTCGGCGGCGGGGGTTTCCACGGCGGGCGTTTCAGCAGTCACGTCGGTCATGCTCAGACGCTCCGGGTGTTTTTGGGAGACGCCGACTTGAAGTCGATCGTTTCCGGCTGTTGGGCTTCGTGGGTGTGCGCGGCGCCGGCGAACAGGCGCAGGTGCGTCATCTGCAGGCGGGCCAGCGGGCTCTCCTTGGGCAGCATGCGCTCGACGGCCTTCTCGAGCACGCGCTCGGGGAAGCGGCCGTTCAGCACCTTCTCGGGGGTCGTCTGCTTGACGCCGCCCGGGTGGCCGGTGTGGCGGTAGTAGATCTTGTCGGTGTTCTTCTTGCCGGTGAACACCACCTTGTCGACGTTGGTGACGACGACATAGTCGCCGCAATCGACGTGCGGGGTGTAGTCGCCGCGGTGCTTGCCGCGCAGACGGTTGGCGATGAAGGTCGCGAGACGGCCCACCACGACGCCTTCGGCGTCGATATGGATCCATTTCTTCGTGACCTCGGCCGGCTTCAGCGAAGCCGTGGTGCTCTTCAGCATGACGAGGGTTCCCGGGAGGACGAACGGAGTGCCCGTCCCGTGACCGGGATGAGCGGAAGGCGCGCTGATAGAGGAAGCGGATCGGAAGGTCAATGCGGGATGGTGAGCACATGGAGCGCTAGAGCATTGTTTTTGAAACATATATCAGACACGGTATTAAAATACCGCATCCGGATGGCGTCGCCCTCGTGTCTCCTCCCTGTCGCGCAGCGTTGGGGAGGTGGCGCGGCGCGACTACGCGCCGTGACGGAGGGGCGCCTTTCCGACGCTCGACCGTTGTGTCCGCCGAGCCCCTCCACCGCTTCGCGGTCCCCCTCCCGATCGCTGCGCGACAGGGAGGAGACGGAAGCGCCGTGACGCTGTGCTGACAATCCGCGAATCTATAGTCGGGTTCGGCGGAAAATAGCTTGCCCTTTCAATCATATCCCCGATTCTCGACCCGTTCTTCCCGCCACAGGAGACGGGCGCCGCAGACTGAGCGCCGGGTCTTTGACAATCGAACCGCCGCGCACCGGCACAGGCGCGTCGCAATTCCCAACCGGACGCGGCGGAGTCAGACTCTTCAGACTGTTCAGACTGTGTTTTGAGTCTGAATCGCGATCGCCGGGCCGCCCGACCCGGACGCCCCGCCCCACCGTCACAGAACCATGATGACCGCCGCCGCCCGGCTCGCCATAAGTCCCCCGGCCCTCTCGGAGATTCCCATGCGCCTGCAGCGTCGCGACCTTCTCACCGGCTCGGCCGCCGCAGTCGCCTTCACCGGCCTCGCCCGCAACGTTCAGGCCCAAACTCCGGCGGCCGCCGCGACCGAAGAGACCTACGTCAACGAAATCCACGGCTACGGCCCCCTGGTCCGCGACCCCAACCGCCTGCTCGACCTGCCCGAGGGCTTCACCTACCAGGTCATCTCCCAGAGCGGCGACACCATGGACGACGGCCTGTTCGTCCCCGGCCAGCCTGACGGCATGGGCTGTTTCGATCTCGGCGGCGGCAAGGTCGCCCTGGTCCGCAACCACGAGCTCAAGGGCTCCAGCGCCCTGCACCGCAACCTCGGCCCCGGCGGCTTCCATCAGGAGCGCATCGGCCTGCTCGATCCCGCGAAGGGCTACGACACCTACAAGGACGGCCGCGCCCTGCCCGGCGGCACGACCACCCTGGTCTACGATCTTGAGACCCGCCGCACCGTCAGCCAGCACCTGTCTCTGGTCGGCACCTCGACCAACTGCTGCGGCGGCCACACGCCCTGGGGCAGCTGGCTGACCTGCGAGGAGAACGAGGAGACCCCGGCCGACGCCGACGTGACCAAACCCCACGGCTTCGTCTTCGAGGTCCCCGCGAACGCGACCGGCCTCGTCGATCCCGTCCCGCTCAAGGCCATGGGCCGGTTCGAGCACGAGGCCGTTTGCGTCGATCCCCGCACCGGCATCGTCTACCTGACCGAGGACAAGAACGACGGCCTGTTCTACCGCTTCATCCCGACCACGCCCGGCAAGCTGGTCGAGGGCGGCCGCCTCCAGGCCATGGCCTTCAAGGGCAGGCCCGGCGCCGACTCGACCAATCAGGAAGCCCGGGAATGGGCCGTCGGAGATTGGCGCGAGGTGGTCTGGATCGACATGGAGGACGTCGAGGCCCCGAACGCCGACCTGCGCTTCCGCGGCCACGCCGCCGGCGCCGCCCTGGTCGCCCGCGGGGAAGGCATCTTCTGGGGCGACGGCGAACTCTACATGACCGCGACCTCGGGCGGTCCCCTCCGCCGGGGCCAGATCATGCGCTACGTCCCCTCGCGCGACGAGGGCCGTCGCGGCGAGGCGCGCCGCCCGGGCCGCATCCAGCTGTTTCTCGAAAGCGCCGACGAGCGCACCATGAACATGGGCGACAACATCACCATCGCGCCCTGGGGCCACCTGATCGTCTGCGAGGACAACTACTCGTCCGACATCCGCAACCACCTCAAGGGCGTCACCCCGGACGGCAAGGTCTATACGATCGGCCGCAACGTCTTCACCGGCAACAGCGAGTTCGCCGGCGCGGTCTTCTCGCCCGACGGCGAGGTGCTGTTCGTCAACATCATGTACCCGGGCGTGACCTTCGCGATCAGAGGACCCTGGACCTCGGTCCGGACATGAACAGCCGCGGCTGCGAGCGGCGGACCAGCCACAGGTTCACCGTCGCCGCCGCCAGCACCAGCGCCGCGCCGGCCTGATGCAGGGCGCCGAGCCACAGGGGCACGGCGTTGATCAGGGTGATCACGCCCAGCGCCGCCTGCAGCCATAGCGCCGCCGCCAGGGTGAAGGCCGCCGCGCCCAGCCCCTCGGCCAGCCGCCAGCGCCACGCCTGCAGCGCATAGATCGTCCCGCCGATCAGCAGGCCGTAGGCCATGATCCGGTGATTGAACTGCACCAGCGCCTGGTCGTGCAGGAAGGCCAGCGCCCCCCGGCTCCATTCCACCGGCGCCAGCACCTCGCCGTTCATCAACGGCCAGTCGGTATAGACGAAGCCGGCCTTGGCCCCGGCCACGAGCCCGCCCAGCAGGCACTGCACGAACACCGCGCCCAGCAGGATCGCCGCGCCCCGGCTCCAGCCGGCCGGATGGCGCGACCGCTCCTCGCCGTTCCAGGCCTCCAGCCCGGTCCAGATCAGCCCCGCGAAGATCAGCAGCGCCAGGCCGAGGTGAACCGCCAGCCGCTCCGGCGCCACGTCGACCCGCTCGCTCAGCCCGCTCGACACCATCCACCAGCCGATCAGCCCCTGCAGCCCGCCCAGCGCCAGCAGCACCGCGCAGCGCCCGATCAGCCGCCGCGGCATCCTGCGCAGCACGAGGAAGACCACGAACGGCGCGGCGAAGACCACGCCGATCAGCCGCCCCAGCAGCCGGTGGAACCACTCCCACCAGAAGATGCCCTTGAACTCGCCCAGGGTCATGCCGGCGTTGACCTGCTCGTACTGCGGGATGGCGCGGTATTTCTCGAACGCCCCGGCCCAGTCCGCCGCGGTCATCGGCGGCAGGGTGCCCATGATCGGCTTCCACTCGGTGATCGACAGACCCGATCCGGTCAGCCGGGTGACGCCGCCGACCACCACCATCGCGAACACCAGCGCCGCCGTGACGAACAGCCAGATGGCCACAGCCCTGCTCTGATCGCCCGTGCTGAAACGCTTCATTCGACGCCCGCCGTCCCGACCGTTACAATACGCGGCGCGCCGCTGGTCCGACGCCCGAGCGAGCGGTATGCCCGCCCACGACGGCGAGATCGAGTCGCTTTTGGACGCCGCTGCGTCGCAGGTCAGGAGAAGCCGGGTGCAATACGCCGATATCGTCGTCGCCGTCGCGGGGGCCTTCGCCCTGGCGTGGACGGCCGACCAGCTGACGGGCCGGCGCGGCCTGTTCGCCACCTCGCTGGTCTCGGCCGTGGCCGCGATCGCGGGCTGGTTCCTGGCCGTTCGCGTCTTCGCCGTCTCGACCATGGACGGCTGGACCTGGGTCGGCTGGTCGCTGGTCGCCTCGACGCTGGCGCTGGCGACCTTCTTCCTGTTCCGCAACAAGCGCTGACATGGGTCCGCGCACCCGCCGCTTCATCGCCATGCTCGGCGTGCTGGCCTTCCTCGCGGTCTGGATCTGGGGCGCGATCAGCATCCGGGGCCTGCTGCCGCCCTCGCAACTGCTCGATCTGCTGTTCTTCGCCGTCGCCGGCATCGGGTGGGGCGTGCCCCTCTATCCGTTGTTCCGCTGGGCCGAACGCGGCTCGGGCAAGAAACGGGATTGAGGTTCGCGGCGCCGCCGCGGTTTCCGGGTCAAGGGAAGAATGGTCGGAGCGACAGGATTCGAACCTGCGACCCCTTGACCCCCAGTCAAGTGCGCTACCAGGCTGCGCCACGCTCCGAGAGGCGCTCCCTATAGACGGGGCGCCGCCGCCCCGCAAACCCAAAAGCGACCTCTCAGGCGGTTCTCGAAAGAACGGCCTCGAGACGCGCCCGCGCGCCCTCCAGTTCGGCCAGGATCTGACGCAGCCGGACCGACGAAGCGCCCGTCCGAACCGTCGGCTCCGGAGCCGCTCCGGCGCCGCCCTCAGGCTCGAACGGCACGGCGCCCTCGGGGTCGCCGTAGGCGGCCAGCCGCTTCAGCCCCTGCTCGCGATGCAGGCGCTGCACGCCCTTGATGGTCAGGCCGTCCTGATGCAGCAGCCGCTTGACCGCCTTGAGCAGCACCACGTCCTGCGGTCGATAGAACCGCCGCCCCCCGGCCCGCTTCAGCGGGGTGATGAACGGGAATTTGGTCTCCCAGAAGCGCAGCACGTGCTGCGGCGCCCCGACCTCGTCAGCCGCTTCGGAAATGGTGCGGAAGGCGTTCGGGCTCTTGGCCACAGCGCGTCAGGCCTCCACGACGGCGTCGTGAACCCGGCCCTTCATGATCTGCGAGGCGCGAAAGCTGATCACGCGCCGCGGATGGATCGCCGCAGGCTCGCCGGTCTTGGGATTGCGGCCCATCCGGGCCCGCTTCTCGCGGACCTGGAAGACGCCGAAGCCGGACAGCTTCACCGTCTCGCCGCGCTCGAGGGATTCGATGATCAGCTCGAGGGTCCGCTCGACCAGGGCCGAACATTCCTGCCGCGACAGGCCGACCTCCTCGTGGACCGCCTCACACAGGTCCGCCCGCGTCAGGGTCTGGTGCTGAGCCAATCGTCCGCTCCCCTCGAAAAGTCCGTAGCACCCATAAAAGAGCAAGCGCCTTCAAATGGAAAGCCGAATTGCGCCCTACAGGCGAAAGGCGCAGGCCCCCCAGGTCAGGCCGCCGCCCATCGCCTCCGCCAGAACGAGGTCGCCGCGCTTGATCCGTCCGTCCTGAATCGCCGCGTCCAGCGCCAGCGGAATCGAGGCCGCCGAGGTGTTGGCGTGCAGGGCCACCGTCGAGATCACCTTGTTCTCGTCCAGGCCCAGGCGGTCGCCGACGCCCTTGATAATCCGCTGGTTGGCCTGGTGCGGCACGAACCAGTCGACGTCGGCGATCTCAATGTCCGAGGCCGCGCAGGCGGCCGTGATCGCTTCGGCGATATTGACCACGGCGTTGCGGAACACCTGGTTGCCGGCCATCCGCAGGTGCCCTACCGTCCCCGTCGTGGCCGGCCCGCCGTCGACATACAGCAGGTCGGTCTTGGTTCCGTCGCAGCGCAGGGCGAAGCCGAGCAGACCCTGGTCGGCCTTGGTCCCCTGCCCTTCGCGCGGCTCCATGACCACGGCTCCGGCTCCATCGCCGAACAGCACGCATGTCGAGCGGTCGGTCCAGTCCATCAGCCGGGTCATTTCCTCGGCGCCGATGACCAGGGCGCATTTGGCCATGCCGCGGGCCACGAAACCGTCGGCGACGCTCAGCGCATAGACGAAGCCGGAGCAGACCGCCTGGACATCGAACGCGATGCAGGTCGGCACGCCCATCTTGCGCTGCACGATGGAGGCGACCGACGGGAAGGTCATGTCGGGCGTGGTCGTCGCGACGATGATCATGTCGACGTCCGCGGCGGTCCGACCGGCGTCGCGCAGCGCCCGCTTCGACGCCTCGACGGCCAGATCGCTGGTCGGCTGGTCGTCGCGCGCCCTGTGCCGCTGGCGAATGCCGGTGCGTTCGACGATCCACTCGTCCGAGGTGTCGACGATCTTCGCGAGGTCGGCGTTGGTCACGACCTGTTCCGGCAGATAGGAGCCGACGCCGGTCACGGCGCTGCGAATTACGCTCACTGGGGAGTCTCCATGGCCGCATTCTCCGCGGCCGGCTGTTCAAGCACGACGGTCAGCCGGTTGAGGCTTTCGCTGACCTTCTTCAGATAGTCGCTGCGGGCCAGATCGACAGCGATGCGGATCGCATTTCCATATCCCTTGGCGTCGGCCCCGCCGTGGCTCTTGACCACGATGCCGTTCAGACCCAGCAGCGGGCCTCCGTTGATGGCGCTGGGGTCGATCTTCTGGCGCATCCGCCTCAGGGCCGGCAGGGCCAGCAGGGCGCCCGCCCTCGCCGGCACGCTGGAAGTCAGCGCCTCCTTCATCAGCGCCGAGATGAACCGCGCCACGCCCTCGGCGGTCTTCAGCGCGATATTGCCGGTGAAGCCGTCGGTGACGACCACGTCGACCGTGCCCTTGGCGATGTCGTCGCCCTCGACGAAGCCCTTGTAGTCGAGGCCCAGACCGCCCTCGCGCAGGATGCGCCCCGCCTCGCGGACCTCCTCATGGCCCTTCATGTCCTCCGAACCGACATTCAGCAGCCCGATTGTAGGCTGGCCGCCGCCATGCACGGCGGCATGAAAGGCCTCGCCCATGATGGCGAACTCGACCAGTTGCTCGGCATCGCTTTCGATGTTCGCCCCGACATCCAGAACCGCGGTGATGCCGCGCAGGGTCGGCCAGCTGGCGACGATGGCGGGCCGCTCCAGACCGTGGGCCGACATGCGAAGGATCAGCTTGGAAATGGCCATCAGCGCGCCGGTGTTGCCGGCCGACACGACGGCGCCCGCCTCGCCCGACTTCACCGCCTCGATGGCGTTCCACAGGCTCGAGCCCTTGCCCCGGCGCATGGCCTGGGCCGGCTTCTCGTCCATGGCCACGACCTTGTCGGTGTGCCGCACCTCGCAGACATCGTCGCCGAGCGCGCATTTCGCCATTTCGGCGCGGATCGCCGCCTCGTCGCCGTGCAGGAGGAAGCGCACACCCTCGCCGCCATGGCGCTTTCGGTAGTCACGCACCCCCGCCACCACGACTGGCGGGCCGTGGTCCCCGCCCATGGCGTCGAGCGAAATCAGAACTGGGGATGGCAAGCCGTTTCGACTCCGTCGCGCCGTCAGCCCGGCGCTCGTCTGGGGCGACGATAGCGCCGCACCGGGGGGATGCAACCGCGCCGCTCTTGCGTCAACCTTCGTCGGACGGCCGAAGCTGCTTCAGCACCGCGAAGGGCGAGATTTCCGTCGGCTCGGGCGGCTGCACGAATTCCGCGCCGGGCTTGCGCGGAAAAGGATCCAGCCGCAGGGCGAGTTGTTCGACCGCATACTGCCCCAGATCGACCTGTCCGCCCTCGATGGGATCAGGCGATTCATCGTCCAGGGTGATGACAATCTCGTCGGAATTCTCGTCGATCGCCTCCGCCAGAGAGACGGTGAATGGCGCGTCGATCTCGACCGGCAACGGTTCAAGGGTGATGCCGCAGGTCTGGGCCAGGCTGGCCCGCACCCGGCCGGACAGCCGCCAGCCGCCGGGCGACGGTGCGAGGGTCATCTCCGCCACAAAGGCGTCCAGCGAGACGAGGTCCAGGGCCTTGGCGATCCGCGCCCGCGCCGCTGCGTCGGGCTGCAGGGTCCGCGTCACGCCGCCGCCGACCTGATGCAGTCGCACCGGTTCGCTATAGGGCAGGTCCATGCCGCTCATGCCTTGATCTCCGCCCAGTCAGGCCGCGTTGTCGCGGCCGAATAGTCCTGCGCCGCCAGCCGGGCGCGGCTGGCCAGCGCATAGGCCGCCAGGGCCTCGCCCACGACCGGGTCGTGGCTCTCGAACACGTTGCGGGACAGGCTCGCGGCCAGAGCCGCCGCGTCTCCCTGGCGCAAAGGCGGCTCATAGGCGGACATGCGACCGTACATGGCCTCGCCGAGCTTGCGCATCTTCTTGCCCACCGAGATATCGCCGACTCCGAGCTCGCGAAGCGCGTGGTCCAGAGCCGACACATAGGTGTCGAACAGCGCCTGCCCGGCCTCGGCGCCCTGTTCCCCCTCATCGCGCAACCGCATGACCAGCAGCAGCACGTGCAGGGTGTAGAGCTCGAATCGGGCGTCGATCCGGTCGGCGACGCCCATTCGCGTATAGAAGCCCGGATCGCGCGCCTGCTGCACCGCCCGTTCATACAGCGGCTCGCCCAGACGCTCGCGGGGACGGGTTCGGAAGAGATTCTGAAGCATGATCATGCGGCCCCTTTTCCGCCGCGCCGTTGAACTAAGGCTCGGGTCCGGTTAGGTCAAAGACCTTGTTCTCTCGCAGGCGCCGTCCATGCTCCGTACCAAGCTCCTTATCGCCGCCCTGTCGGCCGCCGCCCTGACCGCGGCCTGCGCTCCCGTCGTGGGCCAGAACGGCTTCCAGGCCATTGACGCCAAGCCGGCCGATATCGTGGCTGGCACGGACACCAAGCAGACCGTGCTGACCAAGCTGGGTACGCCATCCACGACCTCGACCTTCGAGCGTGACAACATCTGGTACTACATCAGCCAGGTCACCGAGAAATACACCTACAACCGCCCCCAGGTGACCCAACGGACCGTCACCGAGATCACCTTCAACGACGCCGGGCAGGTCGCCGGGGTGCGCACGCTCGGCCTCGATGACGGGCAGCAGCTCGCCATGAACGGACGCGAGACCCCGACCCGCGGTCGTCAGCTGACGATCCTCGAACAGCTGCTCGGCAACGTCGGCCGCGGCCAGCTGCCCCGCACGGACGAGGATATCCCGGGCCAGCGCCGCCCCGACTAGGGCCTGCATCCGCATCGCCACACACGAGAACGCCCCGGAGATCGCTCTCCGGGGCGTCTTTCGTTGGGGTCCGCCGCGTCCCGGAGGACGCGGCGGGAAGGCGGAGGCTCAGCCGACGTTGCCGCTGGCCAGAACCGCCAGCAGCAGCAGGGCGACGATGTTGGTGATCTTGATCATCGGGTTCACCGCCGGACCGGAGGTGTCCTTGTAGGGATCGCCGACCGTGTCGCCGGTCACCGCGGCCTTGTGAGCCTCGGAGCCCTTGCCATGGACGACGCCGTTGCGATCGGTGAAGCCTTCCTCGATCACCTTCTTGGCGTTGTCCCAGGCGCCACCGCCCGAGGTCATCGAGATGGCCACGAACAGGCCGGTCACGATCACACCCATCAGCATGGCGCCAAGCGACGCGAAGGCCGTGGCCTTGTCCGAGATCATCAGCACCGCGACGAACAGGACGATGGGCGACAGCACCGGCAGAAGCGACGGCACGATCATCTCGCGGATCGCCGCCTTGGTCAGGATGTCGACGGCCCGGCCGTACTCCGGCTTGACCTCATAGGTCATGATGCCGGGGTTCTCTCGGAACTGGCGGCGCACCTCGGCCACCACGGACTCGGCCGCGCGCCCGACCGCCATCATCGACATGCCGCCGAACAGGAAGGGCAGCAGCCCCCCGAACAGCAGGCCGACGACGACGTACGGATTGGTCAGGGCGAAGTCGACCGTGCCCATGTTGGCGAAGAAGGGGAACTCCGCCGCATTGGCCGCGAAATACTCCAGGTCCGACGTGTAGGCGGCGAAGAGCACGAGGGCTCCGAGGCCGGCCGAGCCGATGGCGTAGCCCTTGGTCACGGCCTTGGTGGTGTTGCCGACGGCGTCCAGGGCGTCGGTCGAGTGACGAACGTCGGACGGAAGTCCGGCCATCTCGGCGATGCCGCCCGCGTTGTCCGTCACCGGCCCGAAGGCGTCCAGCGCCACGATCATCCCGGCGACGCCGAGCATGGTCGTGGTGGCGATGGCGATGCCGAACAGGCCCGCCAGCTGGTAGCTGGTGATGATGCCGACGATGATGGTCAACGCCGGCAGGGCGGTCGACTCCAGCGAGACGGCCAGGCCCTGGATGACGTTGGTGCCGTGACCCGAAACCGAGGCGTTGGCGACCGAGCGCACCGGACGGAAGTTCGACCCGGTGTAGTATTCGGTAATGACCACGATGGCGGCCGTGACGGCGAGGCCGACGAGGCCGGACCAGAACAGGTTCATGGCGGTGATCGGGTCGCCGCCGACCGGCGTGACCACGGCGTTGCCGGGCAGCAGCTGGTTGATCACCAGCCAGAGGGCGCCGACGGACAGCACGCCGGTGACGATCAGGCCCTGATAGAGAGCGCCCATGATGTTCTGCTTCTTGCCCAGGCGGACGAAGAAGCTGCCGATGATGGAGGTGACGATGCAGACGCCGCAAATGGCCAGCGGCAGCAGCATCATGGTTTCGACATAGGGCAGGTCGCGGAAGAAGATGGCGGCCAGCACCATGGTGGCGACCGTGGTCACCGCATAGGTCTCGAACAGGTCGGCGGCCATGCCGGCGCAGTCGCCGACGTTGTCGCCCACGTTGTCGGCGATGGTCGCCGCGTTGCGGGGATCATCCTCCGGAATGCCGGCCTCGACCTTGCCCACCATGTCGCCGCCGACGTCGGCGCCCTTGGTGAAGATGCCGCCGCCGAGACGGGCGAAGATGGAGATCAGCGAGGCGCCGAAGCCCAGGGCGACCAGGCCGTCGATGACCTCGCGGCTGGTGCTCGGAAAGCCCATGCCCGCGGTCAGGAAGGCGTAATAGCCCGCCACGCCCAGCAGGGCCCCGCCGGCCACGAACATGCCGGTGATGGCGCCGGAGCGGAACGCCAGGTCGAGACCCTTCGACAGGCTCTCGGAGGCGGCCTGCGCGGTGCGGACGTTGGCGCGCACCGAGATCAGCATGCCCGCGAAGCCGGCGAGGCCGGACAGGACCGCGCCGATCACGAAGCCGATGGCCGCCCACGGGCCGATCAGGAAATACGCGGCGACGAGGATGACGACGCCGACCATGGCGATGGTGGTGTACTGCCGCCGCAGATAGGCCGAGGCGCCTTCCTGGATCGCGGCGGCGATCTCGCGCATCTTGTCGGTGCCGGTCGAGGCCTTCATCAGCGAGGCGGTCTGGATCAGTCCGTAGAGGACCCCCAGCGCGCCTGCGGCGATGACCAGCCACAGATAGTTACTCATGGCGTTTCCAAACCCTGTGTTTCTAGAGGCGCCCGGACCCTTGGCGCGGCGGGCGTTATTCGCCTCTGTCCGCCTTCCGGTCCCCCCGTGCGCACCGGACGCGAGTCTGCGTCCCTGGGGAAATGCGGCGGAAACGTGCCAAATGCGCCGGGGCGACGCAACAGGGTTAGTGAACGGGGCTCAGGCTCCGCCCACGCCGGTGCGCCGCCGGGGCGCCTGGCTGATGACCTCGACCCGTGTCACCGCCCCGCGTCCGGCGATCGGGACCGCGGCGCGCATCAGGCTCGCGGACAGGGCCGCGGTGTCGATCCGGGTCCAGTCATCCTCCACGACGAAGGGCGTCCGGTGTCCCGCGCGGACGAGGGCGTCACGCAGATAGGCCTCTTTCGGCCGCATCGATTCGGGGGTCGCCGATCCTCCGAGGTGCAGGCGCAGGGAGACGAAGATGTAGTTGCGGATGCGGCCGCCCGAGATGATCGGCAGCCCCAGGCCGGCGATCCCCAGGCTGGCCCCCGCCGCGGGCGTGTCGCTGGCGCTGGCCGTCGTGCCCGCAGCGATCGACGGCAGGGCGATGGAGGCGGCGATCAGGTCACGGCGGCGCATGGAGCGACGATGGAGCGATCGCCTTGAGATTTCGTTGTCAGCCGTGGGTGAAGCCCGGTCGGTCGATCAGGATCGGCTGACCGGCAAACCGGGCGACGACCCCCTGCCCCGCCACGACGCGGCCGATGCGGGTCAGCCGCAAGTGGCGCCGTTCGGCTTCGCGCCGCAGCGCGGCCTCATCGGACGGACGGGCCGTGAAGGCGATCTCGTAATCATCGCCGCCGGTGGCCAGCCGTTCCAGCGCCGCCTGCTCGTCGACCCGCCCCTCGTACCAGGCCTGGCCCGCGGCTGAGCGCGGCGCCAACTCCAGATCGATCTCGATCCGGACCTCACCCGTTTCGGCCATGTGCCCGAGATCGGCGATCAGGCCGTCGGACACGTCGATCGAAGCGCTGGCGAAGTCGCGGATCGGGACTATGAAATCGACACGCGGCGTCGGCGTTCGGTACCGCTCGAGCAAGGCGGCGATCCGATCCGGATCCAGGGCGAGCTTTTGCTGCGCCGCCTGAAGGCCCAGCCAACCGTCGCCGATCGATCCGGTGACGAAGACAAGATCGCCCGGACGGGCGCCGGCGCGGCCGACCGTGCGCCCCTTCGGCGTCCAGCCGAGCAGGGTCATGGAGAAACTCGCCGGCCCCGGCGTAACGACGGTGTCCCCGCCCAGCAGGGCGACGCCGAAGGTCTTCTGGTCGGCGCGGAGACCATCGACGAACGTCATGCGCTCGGGCCAGCCGCAGCGTTCCGACCAGTGGCAGGCCAGCAGGTAGCCGAACGGCTCGGCCCCCTTGGCGGCCAGGTCGGACAGGTTCACCCGCAACAGCTTCCTGGCCACGGTGTCGAGCGGATCGGAGGGCAGGAAGTGCACGCCCTCGACAATGGCATCCTTGGTCAGGACCAGGTCGTAACCCGCCTTCGACGGCACGACGGCGACGTCGTCCTTCAGACCCCGGCCCCATTCGGGGTGGGCGAGGGGCGCGAACAGCCGCCGGATGGTTTCAAACTCACCGGCGACATCGACCGCCGCCATCAGGAGCCGCGGGCGTCCCGGGCCACGCCGTCCAGCGCCGCGTTGACGAATTTGGCCTCGGCGTCGTCGAAGAAGGCCTTGGCCAGTTCGACGTATTCGTCGATCACGATCTCCTTCGGCACATCCTGCCGCTCCCGCAACTCCCAGGCGCCGGCTCGCAACAGGGCCCGCAAGGTCGAGTCCAGCCGCTCCAGCCGCCAGTTCGACGCCAGCCGCGCCTTGACCGCCCCGTCGATGTCGCGTTGGCCGTCGACCACGCCGCGCACGATGCCGGCGAACCAGTCCTCGTCGGCTTCGGCGAGGGGTTCCCCCTCGATGTCGGCGTCGAAGCGATGGTTCGAGAACTCGGCGATGACCGTCTCCACGCCCTCTCCGGCCAGCTCCATCTGGTACAGCGCCTGGACCGCGGCGAGCCGCGCCACGGTGCGGGCGCGGCGCTGGCGGGAGGTCAGCTGCGGCTCGGCGCGCTGTTTTTCGGCTTCGGCGAGTTGCTCGAGCACGGATTTGAGGCTGGCGGGTTCGGTCACGACGCCAGTCCTACGCGCAGCCGCTTGCGCAAGGCAATCAGGTCGAGACAGGCGCGCGCCGCGCCGCCGCCCTTGTCGCCCTCGCTGATCCGGGCCCGGGCCCAGGCCTGGTCCTCGTCCTCGGTCGTCAGGATGCCGTTGCCGACGATGACGCCCTTGAGGCCGAGGTTGCGGATGCCGGCCGCCGATTGATCGGCGACGATCTCGAAATGATAGGTCTCGCCGCGGATGACGCAGCCCAGCGCCACATAGCCGTCATAGCGGGGCGCGGTGGGGAACCGGCCGGCCTCCTCGGCCAGGGCGATGGCGGTCGGCACCTCCAGCGCGCCCGGGACGGAGACCACGTCGAACTCGGCGCCTTGCGCGCGCAGGGCGTCCTTCGCCCCGTCCAGCAGGGCGTCGGCCAGATCGTCATAGAAGCGCGCCTCAACGATGAGAACGCGAAAGGGGTCGCTTACGATTGGTCTTCTCCGTCCATGTCGCGCCAGCCGACGATGCGCAGGCCGTAACCCTCCAGCGCGGTGGGATTGGGCCGGGTCGAGCTCATCACAATCATGTCCCGGACGCCGAGGTCGAGCAGGATCTGCGCGCCGACGCCGTAGTTGCGCAGGGCCCGGTCGACCGCCTTGGGCTTTTCAACGCCGGCCAGCCGCTCGGCCAGACCATGAAGTTCCGGATCGCGCAGGAACACGGTGACGCCCGCGCCGGCATGTTCGCTGATCGCCTTCAACGCGCGCGGCACATAATCCTGACGGGCCTCGACATGGCCCAGCAGGTCCGCGGCGAAATCGACCTGGTGCATTCGCACCAGCGTGGGCCTGCCCGCTTCGATCTTGCCCTTCACGAGGGCCACGTGTTCGACGCCCTCGATGGTGTTGCGGTACAGCATCAGCCGGAACGGACCGCCGTGGATGCTTTCGAACGGCGTGTCCATGACCCGTTCGACGTAGCGCTCGGTGCGGCGGCGATAGGCGATCAGGTCAGCGATCGTCCCGATCTTCAGGCCGTGCAACTGGGCGAAGGCGACCAGATCGGGCATTCGCGCCATCGAGCCGTCGTCGTTCATGATCTCGCAGATCACGCCGGCCGGGGTCAGGCCAGCCATCCGCGAGATGTCCACCGCCGCCTCGGTGTGGCCGGTGCGGACAAGCACGCCGCCGTCGCGGGCGACCAGCGGGAAGACGTGGCCGGGCGAGACGATGTCGTCGGCCCCCCGGGTCGGGTCCGCGGCCACCTGCACGGTGCGGGCGCGGTCGGCGGCGGAGATGCCGGTCGTGACCCCTTCCTTCGCCTCGATCGAAACGGTGAAGGCGGTGCCCATGCTCTCGCGGTTCTCGGCCGCCATCGGCGGCAGGCGAAGCTGGCGGGCGCGGTCGGCGGTGATGGCCAGGCAGATCAGGCCTCGCGCATGCCGGGCCATGAAATTGATCTGGTCCGGGGTCGCGAACTGGGCCGGGATGATGATGTCGCCCTCGTTCTCGCGATCCTCGGCGTCGACGAGGATGTAGGGCTTGCCGTTGCGGGCGTCCTCGAGGATGTCCTCGATCGGGCTGATCGGGCTGTCGTTCATGTTGGCCGCCAATTGCATCAGGCCGTCTCCTGCCACCGCGCGAGGTATCGCGCCAGCATGTCGATCTCGAGATTGACGGCGTCGCCTGGATTCAGGCTGCCGAGCGTGGTCGCCTCCCAGGTGTGGGGAATGATGTTCACCTCGAAGCGCTGGCCCTCGACCCGGTTCACGGTGAGTGACACGCCGTCGACGGTGATCGAGCCCTTGGGGGCGATGTAGCGGTGCAGCGGCGCCGGAGCCTCGATATGGACCCGGTGCGATCCCCCCTCCGGCTCGACAGCCACGATGCGTCCGAGCCCGTCGACATGGCCGGAGACGATATGGCCGCCCAATTCGTCACCGAGCTTCGCCGCCCGCTCCAGATTGACGCGCCGGCCCTCGGCCCAGTCGCCGAGGCTGGTCTTCGACAGCGTCTCGCCGGAGACTTCGACGGCGAACCAGCCCGGCCCCTTCCCGGTCACCGTCAGGCAGCATCCGGCATGGCTGATCGAGGCTCCCAGATCGATGGTCGAGGTATCCCACGCCGTTTCGATCTCGTACCGCCGATCACGCTCGGTCTGGCGGACCGAGCGGACCCGGCCGATGTCTGTGACAATGCCTGTGAACATTCAGAGCCTCTCGTAGCGCTCCCACAGGTCGTCACCGCAAGGCTCCGCCGCAAGGCGCCGGAACCGGCGCGCCTGACCGAGCTCCCCTACGGCGAGCGAGCCGACGCCCGGACGTCCCTCCGCCCCGAGGAGAATGGGGGCGCGGAACCATTCGATGCGATCCACCGAGTCGGCGCGCAGGAAGCTGGCCGCGACCTCGCCGCCGCCCTCGACCAACAGGGAGATGAAGCCCCGATCCCGCAGCGTCGTCAGGGCATGCCGCAGGGAGACGCGGCCGTCCCGGCCGGTGTGCACCTGGATCACCTCGACGCCCGCCCGCACAAGGGCCGGCGAGGGCAGCTGGACGGTCAGAACGATCACCGGCCACTCGCCGGCCGAACGGGCCAGCCTGGAGCCCCGGTCCAGCCGCTGGCGGCTGTCCATAACGACCCGGGCCGGCTGGCGACTCTCCTGCCCCGGCGGCCGGGCGGTCAGCATCGGGTCGTCGGCCAGGGCCGTGCCGACGCCGATCAGGATGGCGTCATGGGAGGCCCGCAGCCTGTGGCCCTCAGCTCGCGCGGCCTCGCCGGTGATCCACCGGCTTTCGCCGGAGGCGGTGGCGATGCGGCCGTCCAGCGATGTGGCCAGCTTCAGGGTGACGCGCGGGCGCATCAGCTCCGCTCGTCGTCCAGACCCTCGTCGCCGAGGAATTTGGCGAAGTCGTTGGTGTGGCGGAAGTCCTTGTAGACCGAGGCGTAGCGGACGTAGGCGACCTCATCGACCGACTTCAGCGCCTTCATGATGAAGTCGCCGACGGTCGAGGACGGGATCTCGGTCTCGCCGAGGCTTTCCAGCTGGCGGGTGATGCGGCTGACCAGCTGTTCGACCTGCTCGGCCTGCACCGGGCGCTTGCGCAGGGCGACGTTCAGCGACCGCTCCAGCTTGTCCCGGTCGAAGGGCGTACGGCGGCCGTTGCGCTTGAGGATCATCAGCTCGCGCAGCTGGACCCGCTCGAAGGTGGTGAAACGCCCGCTGCACTGCGGACAGGACCGGCGGCGACGGATGGCGGCGCCGTCGTCGGACGGGCGGCTGTCCTTCACCTGGGTGTCCTGGTTTCCGCAGAAGGGGCATTTCATCGGCGGGTCATCCGTATATCGGGAAGCGGCGCGTCAGGTCGCGCACCTGTTCCGCGACGTGCTGCGACACGACGGCGTCGGCCTCGTCCGTGCCCTTCATCGAATCGATCACATCGGCGATCCAGTGGCCGACCTGCTGGAACTCGGCGACGCCAAAGCCGCGGGTGGTGCCGGCCGGCGTGCCCAGGCGGACGCCCGACGTCACCGTGAAGGGCGCGGTGTCGAACGGGACGCCGTTCTTGTTGCAGGTCATCAGGGCGTGTTCGAGCGCCGCCTCGGTGGCCTTGCCGGTGACGCCCTTGGGCCTGAGGTCGACCAGCATCAGGTGGCTGTCGGTGCCGCCCGAGACGATGGCCGCGCCGCGCTCGACCAGCACGGCGGCGAGGGCCTGGGCGTTGGTCACCACCTGGCGGGCATAGATCTTGAACTCGGGCTTCAGCGCCTCGCCGAAGGCCACGGCCTTGGCGGCGATGACGTGCTCCAGCGGGCCGCCCTGCAGACCGGGGAAGACGGCGGAGTTGATCTTCTTGCCCAGCTCGACGTCGTTCGACAGCACCATGCCGCCGCGCGGGCCGCGCAGGGTCTTGTGGGTGGTGGTGGTGACGACATGGGCATGCGGCAGCGGGTCGGGATAGACGCCGCCGGCGATCAGGCCCGCATAGTGCGCCATGTCGACCATCAGATACGCGCCGACCGAGTCCGCGATCTCGCGGAAGCGCTTGAAGTCGATGTGGCGGCTGTAGGCGCTGGCCCCGGCGAGGATCAGCTTCGGCTTCTCCTTGTCGGCCATTTCCGCGACGTGATCGTAGTCGATCAGGTGGGTGTCTTCGGTGACCTTGTAGGTCACGGGCCGGAACCATTTGCCGGACTGGTTGGCGGGCGAGCCATGGGTCAGGTGGCCGCCGGCGGCCAGATCCATGCCGAGGAAGGTGTCGCCGGGGGTCAGCAGGGCCTGGAAGACCGCCTGGTTGGCCTGGGCGCCCGAGTGCGGCTGGACGTTGGCGAAGGCGCAGCCGAACAGTTCCTTCGCCCGGCTGCGGGCCAGGTCCTCGGTGACGTCGACGTATTCGCAGCCGCCGTAGTAGCGGCGGCCCGGATAGCCCTCGGCGTATTTGTTGGTCAGGACGCTGCCCTGCGCCTCCAGCACCGCCCTCGAGACGATGTTCTCGGACGCGATCAGCTCGATCTGCTCCTGCTGGCGGCGGAGTTCGCCCTGGATGCCGCCGAAGATGTCGGGGTCGGCGTCGGCGAGGGATTTCGAGAAATAGTCGGCGTGGGTGAAGGCGGTCACAGGAGTCCCCGAATTGCGGCGCTTCATTTAGGCCTGTGCAGGGCCGGCCACAACATCTTGTGGTTAGCGGGCCGCCAACGCGCGTCTGAGCTTGGCGAGGGCGATGCGTTCGAGGCCTTTCGGCTCGGCGGCGGGGCCGACGGCGGAGGCTTCAAGACCGGTGGCGACGTGGACGGCCGAACACTTCAGATAGGGCCCGTTGCGGGTCATCTCGATGATGACTTCGCCCAGGTCGGGGCCCGGATCGGCGTCAGGCGACGGCAGGGAGGCGCGCCACGTTGCAGTGGGTCCAGAGCTTGTCCATGGCGGCGACGAGGTCGTCCATCATGGCGTCGGTGTGGTTCGGCGACGGGGTGAAACGCAGGCGCTCGGTGCCCTTGGGCACGGTCGGATAGTTGATCGGCTGGACGTAGACGCCGTGGTCCTCGAGCAGCATGTCCGAGATCATCTTGCAGTGGACCGGGTCGCCGACGTGCACCGGCACGATGTGGCTCTCGGACGGCAGCACCGGGATGCCGGCCGCCGCGAGGCGGGCCTTGAGGGTGGCGGCGCGCTCCTGGTGGGCCTCGCGCAGTTCCGGATGGGCCTTCAGATGCCGGACCGAGGCCAGGGCGCCGGCCGTCAGGGCCGGCGGCAGGCTGGTGGTGAAGATGAAGCCCGAGGCCCAGCTGCGCACGGCGTCGACGATGACGGCGTCGGCGGCGATGTAGCCGCCCATGACGCCGATGGCCTTGCCGAGGGTGCATTCGACGATGTCGATGCCGTCCAGCAGGCCGTCGCGCTCGGCGACGCCGGCGCCGGTGGGGCCGTAGAGGCCGACGGCGTGGACCTCGTCGAGATAGGTCATGGCGCCGTACTTCCGGGCCAGGGCGATGGTGCCGGCCAGGTCGGCGATGTCGCCGTCCATGGAGTAGACGCTCTCGAAGGCGATCAGCTTGGGCGCGCCGGCGGGCGCGTCGCGGAGCAGGTTTTCGAGGTGTTCGAGGTCGTTGTGGGCGTAGATGTGCCGCTCGCAGCCGCCGTTGCGGATGCCGGCGATCATCGAGGCGTGGTTCAGCGAATCGGAGAAGACGATCAGGCCCGGCAGGATGCGCTGCAGGGTGGTCAGGGTCGCCTCGTTGGCGACGTAGCCCGAGGTGAAGAGGAGCGCCGCCTCCTTCCGGTGCCAGGCGGCCAGTTCGGCCTCGAGGTCGACGGCCGAGCGGGTCGTGCCGGAGATGTTGCGGGTGCCGCCGGCCCCGGCGCCGACCGCATCGATCTCGGCCTGCATGGCCTCGAGCACCACGGGATGCTGGCCCATGCCGAGATAGTCGTTCGAGCACCAGACCACGACCTCCTGCTCGGAGCCGTCGGCGCGGCGGCGGATCGCTTTCGGAAATTGGCCGCGCACGCGCTTCAGGTCGGCGAAGACGCGGTAGCGTCCCTCGCTCTTGACCTGCTCCACGGCGGTCTGGAAGGCGGCCTTGTAGTCGAACAAACCTGTGGCTCGTCTGATCGTTCCGGAATGGCCGGGTTTTGCGCCGCAGCCGGGCGAAAGTCTATCAGCGGAGCCGGTTAAATCGTCGCAACCTTCTAATTGATAACGGTTCTCAGGTTCATTCGTGCGGCCGACGGAGGTCAGGCTTTCGGCAGGTCGTCGAGCCGGCCGCGCAGCAACTGAAGCATGCCGGAGAAGTCGCGGCCGCCGTAGCCGAGGCGGTCGTAGAGGGCGTAGAGCGCCTCGGCCTGGGCGCCGAGCGGGGTCGTGGCGCCGTTTTTGGCGGCGGCGTCCTGGGCGAGCTTGAGGTCCTTGAGCATCATGGCGCCCGCGAATCCGCCCTCGTAGCCGCGGTTCGAGGGGGCGGCCGGCACCGGACCGGGCCACGGATAGTAGTTGCTGACCGACCAGCACTGGCCGGAGGATTTGGTGGCGATCTCGAAGAAGCGCTCGGGATCGAGGCCCAGCCGCTCGGCCAGGGCGATGGCCTCGCAGGTCCCGATCATCGAGATGCCGAGCAGCATGTTGTTGCAGATCTTGGCCGCCTGCCCCGCCCCGTGGTCGCCGGCGCGGATGGTGATGCGGCTCATCGGCGCCAGCGCCGGCTCGACGCGGGCGAAGTCGGTCTCGTCGCAGCCGACCATGAAGGCCAGGGTCCCGGCGTCGGCGGCGGCGGTGCCGCCCGACACCGGCGCGTCGGCGAAGGCGTAGCCGGCGTCCTTCGCCAGGCCGGCGACCTTGCGCGCGGTCTCGACGTCGATGGTCGAGCAGTCGAGCAGCAGGGCGCTGGTCGGGGCCGCGCCGATGATCTGTTCCGAATAAACCTTGAGCACGTGCGGGCCGGCCGGGAGCATGGTGATGACCACGTCGGCGTCCTTCACGGCCGCGGCGACCGAGCCGGCGGGGGTGCAGCCGTGTTCGGCGGCGCGACCGAGCGCGGCCTGCGACAGGTCGAAGGCGTTGACGCGATGGCCGGCCTTCGCCTGGTTGGCCGCCATGCCGCCGCCCATGTTGCCGAGGCCGATGAAGGCGATGGTGTGGGTCATGGCGTCGTCTCCCTGAATTTTCCTTGCGCCGGGATTAGCGGCTCGCCGTGGCGGACGCCAGACACGGGTCTTCGTCCTCCGGCGGGGGACCGACGCAAGTTGGGGAGGGTGCGGGGCGGCCGGGCCTCGCCCGGCTGTGAGTTTGTTTTACCGTTTCGACGAGGTGACCGCCCCGCGTGGCCGTTTTCCACCCGCCCGTCGATTGCCGGCCCTTCTCGGACCTCCTCGACTCGCCGGCCCGTCGTCCTTGC
>NZ_DASPMQ010000038.1:0-76549 GCF_035626975.1 Brevundimonas sp. | reverse complement strand
GAACCGGTAGCCCAGCCGGGCGAAGCCGGCCCAGCTGTCGTCGACCTCCAGATCGAAACCATAGGAGGTCTCGGCCTCGGCCGTGTGGTAGCCGACGTCAATCGCGCCGTACCAGCCGTTCGGATCGGCGGCCGCAGCGCCGGCTGCGAACAGCCCCGCCATCGCGACGCCGGCTAATAGCTTCACCTTCATGATATCCCTCACACTCAAGGTTGCCCGAATGCCCACGCTTTACACGGGACGCTCCGGAGCCGAACGGCAATGTACGGTTCCGGTTCCTTGTTTTCGCTCGGAATGCGGCGACTGTGGCGCCATTCCAACACATTTCCGCGGGGCTGTGCCGGGGCGGGACGCCTGCTAGGAGACTCTCGCATCAAGGGAGCAGACGGATGGCGATGAGGTTCGACGGCCGCGTGGCGATCGTGACGGGGGCCGGCGGGGGGCTGGGACGCGAACACGCCCTGGCCCTGGCGAAGCGCGGCGCGCGAGTGGTGGTCAACGATCTGGGCGGGGCCCGGGACGGGTCCGGCGGGTCCGCGACGGCCGCAGAGAGCGTGGTGGCCGAGATCGAGGCCGCCGGCGGCGAGGCCATGGCCAACGCCGCCTCGGTCACCGACCCCGCCGCCGTTCAGGCCATGGTCGACGCCGCGATGGCGCGCTGGGGCCGGATCGACATTCTGGTGAACAACGCTGGCGTGCTGCGCGACAAGACCTTCGCCAAGATGGCGCTGGAGGATTTCCGCTTCGTCGTCGACGTTCACCTGATGGGCGCGGTCAACTGCACCAAGGCCGTCTGGGACCACATGCGCGAGGCGAACTACGGCCGCATCGTGATGACGACCTCGTCGTCGGGCCTCTTCGGCAATTTCGGCCAGTCCAACTATGGCGCGGCCAAGATGGCCCTGGTCGGCCTGATGCAGACGCTGTCGATCGAGGGCGCGAAGAACGACATCCGGGTCAACTGCCTGTCTCCGACCGCCCACACCCGCATGACCGAGGACCTCGGCGCGCGCCTGCCGCTGGACCTGCTGGGGCCAGAGATGGTCACTCCCGGCCTTCTGTACCTGGTCAGCGAGGACGCGCCGAGTCGTTGCATCCTGGCCGCCGGGGCCGGCGGCTTCGAGCGGGCCTATGTGACGCTGACGCAGGGCGCGTGGATCGCCGGCGAGGACGCGCCGGAACAGGTCGCGGCCCGGTTCGCCGGGATTTCCGACCGGACCGGCGAGATCGTGCCGGAAATGGGCGCGGCCCAGGGGTTCATCGAACTGACCAAGGCGCAGGCGGCGCACAAGGGCTGACATCTTGCGTTGACGTGGCGGCAGGCGGCTAACCTGTCTCCGAGGATCTGGAGAACTCCCATGCGTGAAGCCGTCATTGTGTCCACCGCCCGGACCCCGATCGGGCGGGCCTACCGCGGGGCCTTCAACGACACCCAGGCCCAGCAGCTGGGCGGTCACGCCATCCGGCACGCTGTGGCGCGGTCGGGCGTCGACCCGGCCGAGATCGAGGACGTGGTCATGGGCGCGGCACTGCAGCAGGGCTCGACCGGCACCAACATCGGGCGGCAGGCGGCGCTGGCCGCCGGCCTGCCGGTGACCACCGCTGGCATGAGCGTCGACCGGCAATGCGCCTCCGGCCTGATGGCCATCGCCACGGCGGCGAAACAGGTCACTCACGATGGACAGGTCGTCGCCGTCGGCGGCGGGCTGGAGTCGATCTCGCTGGTGCAGAACCAGAACATGAACCTGTACCGGCTGCGCGATCCCGACCTGATCAGGCTGCAGCCCCACATCTATATGTCGATGCTCGAGACGGCCGAGGTCGTCGCCGCCCGCTACGGCATCAGCCGCGAGGCCCAGGACGAATACGCCCTGCGGTCCCAGCAGCGCACCGCGGAGGCGCAGGCCGCCGGCCGGCTGAACGCCGAGATCGCCCCCATGACCACCACCATGCTGGTCACGGACAAGGCCACCGGCCAGACCTCGCCGAAGGAGATCACCCTCTCGATGGACGAGGGCAATCGCCCCGACACCACCCTGGAAGGCCTGTCGTCTCTCAAGCCGGTGTTCGGCGGCGGAGAGGAGATCGAACAGGGGCGCTGCATCACCGCCGGCAACGCCTCGCAGTTGTCGGACGGGGCCTCGGCCAGTGTGATCATGGAGGCGAAGGAGGCCGAACGCCGCGGGCTCCAGCCGCTCGGGGCGTATCGCGGCATGGCGGTGGCGGGCTGCGAGCCGGACGAGATGGGCATTGGCCCGGTCTTCGCCGTGCCCCGCCTGCTGGAGCGCCACGGCCTGACCGTCGACGACATTGGCCTGTGGGAGCTCAACGAGGCCTTCGCCGTGCAGGTGCTCTACTGCCGTGACCGGCTCGGCATCCCCGACGAGCGCCTGAATGTCTCCGGCGGCGC
Organism: Brevundimonas sp.; assembly: GCF_035626975.1. Classification (GTDB taxonomy): domain Bacteria; phylum Pseudomonadota; class Alphaproteobacteria; order Caulobacterales; family Caulobacteraceae; genus Brevundimonas. The sequence continues at coordinate 74,139 of NZ_DASPMQ010000038.1, read as the reverse complement.
CATTTCGATCGGCCACCCCTACGGCATGTCGGGGGCCCGGATGACCGGCCACGTCCTGATCGAAGGCAAGCGGCGCGGCGCCAGATACGGCGTCGTCACCATGTGCATCGGCGGAGGGATGGGAGCCGCCGGCCTGTTCGAGATCTACTGAGGGCCGGCCCTGTTGCGGGGGCGGGATTCGTCGCAGCCCCGGGCCTTCCGCTCCGCTTCCCGGGCCGCGTACCAGCGCGCCCGCAGCACCGCAGGCCGTCCGGGGTAGCGATCCTCCAGGAATTCCGCGTCGATCACCCGGTCCGTCCGGAAGGTGCGAAAATCGCCGCGCATCTCGCACCAGCCGACCAGCAGCCGCGTGGTCTCGCGATAGCCGATCAGGAACGGCCAGATGACCCGCCGGCTCTCGCGCTCCTGTTCGTCGCGGTAGTGCAGCTCCAGCTTGCGGCCGGCGTGAATCCACGCCCGCACCCGCGACATGTCCAGCGTCTCCGGTTTGACGTCCCAGACGGGCGGACTGGCCACGGCCGGCTCCAGCACCACCGGTCTCAGATGCTCGGGCACGGTGACGGCGATCTTGGCGACCAGATCGCGCGCCGCCCGCGCCAGCGCCGGATCGCCCCGGCCCGCCACCCATTGCGCGCCGAGCACCGCCGCCTCGATCTCGTCCGAGGTCAGCATCAGCGGCGGCAGGTCGAAACCGCCCTCCAGCACATAGCCCAGCCCGGCCTCACCCCGGATCGGCACCCGCTGGCCCATCAGGGTGGCGATGTCGCGGTATATCGTCCGCTTCGAGGTCTCCAGTTCCGCCGCGATGGCGTCGGCCGTCAGCGGCTTCGAAGAGCGCCGCAGCACCTGGATGATCTGGAACAGTCGGTCAGCGCGTCTCATTCCTCCACCCTGCACCGCCGCTGCTGACAGCATGGTGGCAGCAGGGTGGCAGTAGTCAATGCAGGTCGGCGGCGAGGGCCGCCTGTCCCCCGCGCTCAAGCAGCGAGCGACCGCGTCGCGAGCGATATAGCGCACAAAGGAGATCAACATGCTGACCCTGTTCCACGCCCCCTGGTCCCGGTCCTCGCGGCTGGTCTGGCTGCTCGAGGAGACCGGCGCGCCCTACGACATCTGCTATTGCGACATCGCCCGCAGCGACGGGACCGGCGCCCGCGATCCGCGCAATCCGCACCCGGACGGCAAGGTCCCGGCCCTGCTGCACGACGACGTGCTGGTGACCGAATCCGCCGCCGTGGCGCTGTATCTGACGGACCTCTTCCCCGAGGCCGGTCTGGGCGCGCCCGTCGGCTCGCCGGAGCGAGGCGCCTACCTGACCTGGCTGGCCTGGATCGCCGGCGAGATGGAGCCGGCCTTCTGGGCGAAGATCAGCGGCGCGACCGAAGGGGACGCCAACGCCCAGGCCCGCTACGACGCCGTGATCGCCCGCCTGTTCGGCGCGCTGGAGCGTGGGCCGTATCTGATGGGCCAGCGGTTCACCGCCGTGGATGTCATGGCCGGCAGCGCCCTGGCCTGGGCCCGGGACTATTCCCCGGCCAGCGCGGCGCTGGACGCCTGGCTGGAGCGGATCCTCGAGCGGCCCGCCAACGCCATGGCGACCGCCAGGGACAGCACGCCGCCGGTGCTGGCGCAGGTGGCCTGAGGCCGGTCAGGCTGCGTGGGCGGCGGTCTCGGCGTCGCCGCCCACCGGCCGCTTGATGGCCCGCAGGCTGGCCACGAAGTCGTCCCGCCAAACGCCGACGTCGGTGTCGCGCACCACCTCCATCAGGCATTCCCATTTCCGCTTCCGCTCGGCCAGCGGCATGGTCAGGGCCCGCTTGATGGCGTCGGACAGTTCCTCGCGGCTGAACGGATTGACCAGCAGCGCCTCGCCCATCTGCTCCGCCGCCCCGGCGAAGCGCGACAGCACGAGCACGCCCGGGTCGTCAGGATTCTGCGCCGCCACATACTCCTTGGCGACCAGGTTCATGCCGTCGCGCAAGGGCGTCACGAGCCCGACCCTGGCGGCGCGATAGATGCCGGCCAGCTGGTCGCGGCGATAGGTGCGGTTCAGATAGCGGATCGGCTGCCAGTCCATCTCGGCGTATTCGCCGTTGATGCGGCCGGCGAGGGCGTCCAGCCGCCCGCGAATGTCCTGGTAGGTGTCGACCTCGTCTCTCGAAATCGGCGTGACCTGCAGCAGCAGGACCTCGGACCGCATGTCCGGATTGGTCTCCAGGAAATGCTCGTAGCCGAGCAGCCGTTCTTCCAGTCCCTTGGAATAGTCCAGCCGGTCGACGCCGACGATCAGGGACCGGAAGGCCGCCGACGCCGCCATCCGGTCGTAGGTCCGGGCGCCCTGGGCCGAATTCCGCGCGGCGACGAAGCCGGCGACATCGATGCCGATCGGGAAGACGCCGGTGTGCACGGTCTTGCCGAAGGCCTCCAGGGCGTCGAGCGGCAGGAGCTTGCCGTTGACGCTGGGCTCCGACGCCACATAGTCGCGGAACAGGTCCAGCCACTCGCGGGTCTGGAAGCCGATCAGGTCGTAGTCGAACATCGTCTCCACCAGCCGCCGGTGGTGGGGCAGGGTGACCAGCAGCTGCCGCACGGGCCAGGGGGTGTGCAGGAAGAAGCCGATGCGGTTCTTCACCCCCAGCCGCCTCAGATCCCGGGCCATCGGGATCATGTGGTAGTCGTGGACCCAGACGACGTCGTCCGGCTGGAGCAGCGGGGCCAGCACCTCGGCGAAGCGGGCGTTGGTCCGCTCATAGCCCTCGCCGTAGGACCGCTCGTAGGCGGTCAGGTCGACGCGGTGGTGGAACAGGGGCCACAGCGTCTTGTTGGCGTAGCCGTTGTAATATTCGTCGACGTCCTGGGCCTCCAGGTCGACCAGGGCGACCGTGACGCCCGCCCGGTCCTCGAACTTGGCCTCGGGAACGAAGGTCTCGACCGTCTCGCCCGACCAGCCGAACCACAGGCCGTCGTACTTCCGCAGCGCCGCCGACAGCGCCATGGCCAGCCCGCCCGCAGACCCGGCGGCAGGGTCCTTCGGCGCGGAAACACGATTGGAAACAACGATCAAACGGCTCATGGCGCTGAAACGCCCCCAGCCGTTTCCGGGTCCCAACGCGATTCCGTGAACGGGTTCATCGGGCGTCCGTCCACGAACGGCTCAGCAGGACGGCACAGTTGATGATGCCGACCAGAGAATAGGTCTGCGGATAGTTGCCCCACAGCTCGTTGTCGCCCAGCGAGATGTCTTCCGACAGCAGGCCCGCATGGGTGCGCCGGCTCAGCATCTCTTCGAAGATCGCCCGCGCCTCCGCGGTGCGGCCGTTCAGGTGCAGCGCCTCGATAAACCAGAAGGTGCAGAAGTTGAACGCCGTCTCCGGCTCGCCGAAATCGTCCGCCTCGACGTAGCGGAACAGGTAGGGGCCCTTCTTCAGGTCGCGCTCTATGGCCTCGAAGGTCTTGACCTGGCGCGGGTCCAGCGGATCGAGGAAGCCCAGGTCGGTCAGCTGCAGGAGGGAGGCGTCCAGCTCGCGGTTGCCGAAGCTGGCGGCGAAGCGGCCCTCCTCGGGCATGAAGGCCTCGGTCTCGATCCGCTCCCGGATGATCTGCGCCCGTTCCCGCCACACCCGTTCGCGCGAATCCAGACCCAGATGGGCCGCGGCCTTGGCGAGGCGGTCGCACGCCGCCCAGCACATCACCGAGGAATAGGTGTGCACCCGGGCGATGGTGCGGAACTCCCACAGGCCGGCGTCGGTCTGGTCGTGCATGGCGAAGGCGCGCTCGCCGACCTTCTCCAGCGCATAGAAGTCGTCGATGGTGCCGGGCCGCAGCAGCCGCAGGTCGTAGAAGGTCTGGACCAGCGGCAGGACGATCTGTCCGTACACGTCGTGCTGCAGGTGCTCGTGCGCCTGGTTGCCGATGCGCACCGGCTTCATGCCGCGATAGCCCTCGACGGTCTCGACGATCCGCTCTCCGATGCCCGGCTCCAGCCCCACGCCGTAGACCGGCTGGACATGTCCCCCGGCCGAGTTGTCGACGAGGTTGCGCAGGTAGCCGAGGTAGTTCTCGAGGATATCCACCGCGCCCAGCCGGTTCAGGGCCCGCACCACATAATAGGCGTCGCGGATCCAGCAGTAGCGGTAGTCCCAGTTGCGGCCGCTCTCCGGGAACTCGGGCACGGAGGTGGTCAGGGCCGCCACGATCGCCCCGGTTTCCTCATAGGCGCAGAGCTTCAGGGTGATGGCGGCGCGGATCACCGCCTCCTGCCAGTCCAGCGGCAGATACAGGGTGCGGACCCAGTCCTGCCAATAGGCCACGGTGCGGTCCAGCGCGGCCGACATCCCGGGGCCGACGTCCTGATCGTATCCCTCATCCGGGCCCAGGAAGAAGGCGTGCGGCCGTTCCAGCCGGAACACCCGTTCGTTGAGGATGTGCGACACGGGGCAGTCGGTGGTCAGCCGGAAGGTCACGTCGGTGCACAGATAGCGGATATGATTCGAGCCGCTGGTCCGTTCGGCGGGCCGTGCGCCCCAGTCGGCCGAGGGGCGCAACCGGATCTTGATGCGCGGCGCCCCGTCCAGCGGCCGCACGACGCGGGCGAAGGCCAGAGGCCGGTAAGTGCGGCTGTGCTTGGGATGGCGCGGTGCGAAGTCGATGATCTCGACCGCGGCGCCGTCTTCCGCGGTCAGCACGGTCCTGAGCACCGGCGTATTGCGGATATAGGCCTGCGAGACGTGCTTCAGCCCTTCCAGCTCGATGTCCCAGAAGCCGTGAGCGGGGTCGGTCCCGTCCATCAGGGCCGAGAACACCGGATCGCCGTCCACCCGCGGCGCGCAGGCCCAGACATAACGGCCGTTGCGGTCGATCAGGGCGCTGATCGAACAGTTGCCGATCGGCGCGAGGTCCAGGTTCGGGGTCATGCGCTCTCCTCGACGGCGTTCAGCCAGGCCAGCACGGCGTCCACGTCGGCCAGTCCGTGACGGGCGGCGGTCTGGCGGGGCGGGCCGACCAGAACGCCGAATCCGCCCAGGGCCTCGGCGGCCCTGAAGCCGTCCTCGTCGGTCAGGTCGTCGCCCAGCATCACCGGAACGGCGCCGGCGAAGGGAGGCTCCTGCATGAAGGCGGTCAGCGCCGTGCCCTTGCTGGTTCCCGGCGTTTTCAGCTCCACGACGAGGTTGCCGGTCTGCAGGGACAGCCCTGTCTCGCCGGCCAGCCGCCCGGCCAGCGCCAGGGCCGCCTCCGCCTCCGCCGGCGCGCCGCGGTAGTGCAATCCAGCCGACACCGCCTTGTCCTCCACGATGACCCCGGGCCGGGTGCGGGCGAAGCTCTCAAAGGCGGCCACGGCGTCCCGGACGGCCGGCGCGGCCTCGGCCCGATGCAGGGACCCGTCGGCGCCGCGCCGCTCGAGCCCGTGCACGCCGGACGCCGAGGCCGCGCTGGCCTCGGCGATGCGGTCGATCTCGGCGATGGTCCGGCCGCTGATGATGGCGACGCGACCCCTCAGCCGGTCCGCCACCGCTCGCAGGGTCGCCGTCCGTTCCGGATGGGGCACGACGGCGTCCGGCGTGTCCGCCAGCGGAGCCAGCACCCCGTCCATGTCGAGGAATAGGGCGGTCGGACGGGGCAGGCGGGCCGGCGGCGGCGGCAGATGCGAAACGGCCTCGACCGGCGCGGAGGCGCCGTCGGTGATCGGGTGTGAAGTCCGCATGGTCTCTCTAACGCGGTCCTCCGGCAAAGGTTGACCCCGAACGCGCAATTTCTCGCATTGCAGCAAGCTCCCGGACGGCGGCGGGCGATTGTGAATTTCCGTCCGATGCGCCACATCGCGGGGATGACCGACGCCGCCAGACCCGTCCTGTCCGCTGATCCCGCCGCGATGACGGCGCGGGCCCGCGAGGTCATCCGCCTGAATATAGAGGCGCTGCAGGCGCTGGAGGCGGGCCTCGACGACAGCCTCGCCCGGGCCTGCGAGATCATCCTGTCCCGCCCCGGCTACCTGGTCGTCACCGGCATGGGCAAGTCGGGCCATATCGGCGGCAAGATCGCCGCCACCCTTGCCTCGACCGGAACCAATTCCTTCTTCGTGCACCCGGCCGAGATGAGTCACGGCGATCTGGGCATGCTGCGCAAGGACGTGACCTTGCTGGCCATCTCCAACTCGGGCGAGAGCCGCGAACTGCGCGACCCGCTGATCTACTGCCAGCGCGAGGGCATTCCGGTCATCGGCCTGACCCAGCGGCCCAACAGCTTTCTCGGCCGCTCGTCCGCCGTCTGCCTGACCATGCCGCAGGTGGCCGAGGCCTGCCCCAACGGCTTGGCGCCGACCACCTCGACCCTGATGACCCTCGCGCTGGGCGACGCCCTGGCCATGGTGCTGATGGATCGGCGCGGCTTCACCGCCGAGGCCTTCGGCCTGCATCATCCCGGCGGCAAGCTGGGCATGAGCCTGCAAAGCGTGCGCGACTGGATGGGCGACCGTCCGCCGGCGCCCGCCACCGTGCCGCTGACCGCGACGTTCGCCGAGGTGGTCTCGGCCATCACCGAAGGCCGCAAGGGCGCCGCCGCTGTTCTGAACGGCGACGGGACCCTGGCCGGGATCGTCACCGACGGCGACGTTCGCCGGGCCTTCTCGCGCGATCTGACCGGCCTGACCGCCGCCGACGTGATGAGCCCGCGCCCCAAGGTCATCGGCCCGGACGCGCGCATGAGCGACGCCATCGACCTGATGACCCAGAACCGCATCGCCACCCTGCTGGTGGTCGAGGACGAGCGGCCGCTCGCGATCGTCCACATCGCCGAACTGATGCAGGCGGGGTACGTGAGCTGAGCCTTGGGGTGTGGGTGCGGGGTGCGGGAGGCTAAACCCTGAACCCCACACCCCACACCCCGCCTCAGTAGGCCGTCCGCCCGTCGATGTTCCCCGGCGGCGCATAGCGGCAGGCCAGTACGGAGCGGTCCCCGCGCGTCTCGACCGCGCAGCCGACATGGGTCGTGTCGCGCCAGATCAGCTGGGTGTAGTGGCCGACGGCGTTCCAGTCGCCGGTGCGGCTGACGTCCGGGAATACGCCGTGGCGGTAGTCCGCCTTCTCGGCGATCCACTCCCCGATCATCTCCTCCGGCGTCCAGACGCGCCCGCCCCAGCCGGTCCACAGGTTCTCGCCATGGCCGTGCAGGGCCGGGTCGTGGGCGAAGCGGTCGCTGGCGATCAGCTGCCGCGCCCATGCCCGCGCCTCGGCCTCCAGCGAGTCCGCCCAGCGCAGCGGCGGCGTGCCGGCCCGGGCCCGTTCGACGTTGTGCGCGGCCAGCAGGCGGGTCTCGATCTCGGTCGAAGGCGCGGTCGAGCGCGGCGGCGGGACAGGTTGGACCGTCCGCGCCTGCGGCGGCGGGGATGTCGGAAACGGCGGCGGGGCGGCGGCGCAGGCCGCCGCCCCGACCGTCACGGCGAGGGCGGCCAGCCAGGCGGCCGGTCCTTGGGTCGACATGCGCGGGCTCAGCGTGTGCGGGCGCCGTCGCCGAACGGCTGGTCGGCCCGGGCGCTCTCCACGTCGTCGCCCTCCATGGTCCGGGTCTCGGCGGGTTTGCCGGCCTGGAACTCCTCCATGGCGGTCGCCTTGCGGGCGCGCATCTGGTCGGCCAGCAGGTCCATGTCGAGGCCGGCGGCCCGGGCCTGGCTGAACATGCCCTCCGAGCGCTTCTCCTCCTCCTCGACGTGGTGCTCGATCATCTCCGACAGCACCTTGACCTTGGCGTCGTAGAAATCCTCCTCCGGGCCCCCGGCCTCGATCTCGTTGATCAGCTGTTTGGCGCTGTCGTGCTCGACATAGGCCTCGTTCAGCAGGTCCTCCTCGATCTGGCCGCGGCAGGCCGGATAGAAGATCTCCTCCTCGATGACCGTGTGCACCTTAAGCTCGAGACAGGCCTGTTCGGCCAACGCCTGTTTACGCGACTTGGAGGTCGCCTTCTCGAACTGCTCGAAGATCTCCTCCACCTTGCGGTGGTCGGCCTTCAGCATCGCGATCGCGTCCATCTCTTCGTAGGTCTGGGCCATGATATCCTCCTGCCAGTGGGTGGGTCTGGCGGCTTAAGGCGCGGACAAGTCGGGCGTTCCCGCGGCGAAGCTAGCTGAGAGTCGTTCGCGGGATTCGGGGGCATCGGGTGTCCGCTCGCGGACACGATGGGCCGTTTTCGCGGGTTCCGCGTTGACTGTGTCGCCCGTTCCGGAGCCGCATCATGATCGATCACATCGGCCTCGACGTTTCCGACATCGTCCGCTCCCGCGCCTTCTACAGGAAGGCCCTCGAGCCGCTGGGCTACCGCATCATCCAGGAGATTCAGCCGGCGCCGGAGCGGCCGCCCACCGTGGTGATGTTCGGCGTCGGCGACGAGCCCGACTTCGTCATCGCGAAGGACAAGCCGCCGGGGCCTGGTAATCACGTGGCCTTCCGCGCCGAGACCCGCGCCCAGGTCGACGCATTCCACGCCGCCGCCCTCCAGGCGGGTGGACGTGACAACGGCGGGCCGGGCATTCGCCGACGCTACAGCCCGACCTATTACGCCGCCTTCGTGTTCGACCCGGACGGCTTCAACATCGAGGCGGTCTGCCACGCGGCCGGGTGACGCGACCGATTCTGACGCAGGCGTGGGCTACGATGTCCGGGTCGGCCGTCGCCGCGAAAAGGGAGGCGAAGTAGACGGGGTAGACGAGATCGACCGTCTACCCGTTCTCGAACAGTCTACCCGGGTTCATGGCTGCGGCCAAATTACTTGACGTTGACGTAAACGTAGGGTTTGTGGCGGGCACGCTTGAATCCGTCCTTATTGGAGACCGACTCCCATGGCCGACGCCTACATCTACGACGCGGTCCGCACCCCGCGCGGCAAGGGCAAGAAGGACGGTTCGCTGCACGAGATCACCGGTCTCAGCCTGGCCACCCAGGTGCTGGAGGCCCTGCGCGACCGCAACGACCTCGACACCTCGAGGGTCGACGACGTCATCCTCGGCTGCGTCACGCCCATCGGCGAGCTCGGCGCCGACATCGCCCGCACGGCCGTGCTGTCGGCCGGCTGGGCCCAGACCACCGCCGGCGTCCAGATCAACCGCTTCTGCGCCTCGGGCCTCGAGGCGGTGAACATGGCCGCGGCCAAGGTCAAATCCGGCGAGGCCGACTTCGCCGTCGGCGGCGGCATCGAGGCCATGAGCCGGGTGCCGATGGGCTCGGACGGCGGGGCGTGGCCGGTCGACCCGTCCTCGGCCTTCCCGACCTATTTCGTGCCCCAGGGCGTCTCGGCCGACATGATCGCCACCAAGTACGGCTTCAGCCGCGACGACGTCGACGCCTACTCCATGGAAAGCCACAAGCGCGCCGCCGCCGCCTGGGCCGACGGCCGCTTCTCGAAGTCGGTCATCCCGGTCAGGAACCAGCTCGGCCTCGTCCAGCTGGACCGGGACGAGACCATCCGCCCCAACACCGACATGCAGACCCTCGGCGCCCTGAACCCGTCCTTCGCCATGATGGGCGAGATGGCTTTCGACAGTGTGATCAACCAGCGCTACCCCGAGGTCGAGCGGGTCAACCACGTCCACACCCCCGGCAACTCCTCGGGCATCGTCGACGGCTCGGCCGGCGTGCTGATCGGCACGCTTGAGGCCGGTGAGGCCCTCGGCCTCAAGCCCCGCGCCCGCATCGTCGGCGCCGCCTCGATCGGCTCCGAGCCCTCGATCATGCTGACCGGCCCCGAGTTCGTGACGAAGAAACTGCTCGGCAAGCTGGGCATGACCACCGCGGACATCGACGTCTGGGAGCTCAACGAGGCCTTCGCGGCCGTGGTGCTGCGCTACATGCAGGCGCTCGACATTCCGCACGACAAGATGAACGTCAACGGCGGCGGCATCTCCATGGGCCACCCGCTCGGCGCCACCGGCGCCATGATCACCGGCATCGCGCTGGACGAGCTCGAGCGGTCGAACAAGTCCACCGCCCTGATCACCCTGTGCATCGGCGGCGGCATGGGCACCGCCACCGTCATCGAACGCGTCTGACAAGGCCGGTGACGACGGCGCTCACCTTCGACCCGGAGCTGGCCTATCCCAGCTACGACAGACCGTTCCTCGAAAGCTGGAACGGCCGGTTTGAAGCCGTGTTCGTGGCCCTGCATCCCTTCTTCCGAATGCCCGATGTCGATCCGGTCAAGGACGGCTACTTCACCACGCCGTTCGCCACATCAACCGTCGGGAAGGACGCATTCGAAGAGGCCGAGCGGGAGCGCGGCCCGAAAACGACTGAATTTCTCAAGCGCGGGACCGGCGGAACCCGGCTCCTCGCAAGCATCGGATATCCCGAGGACGGTTGGGAGACGGCCCAACGGATCACCTGGGCCGAGGTGGCGGATCAGTCCGGCCTTGGCTCGCGCGAGGAGGTCGGCACGGCCCTGCTTGCCCTGATCGGGGCCTTGCGGGAGCCGCACCCGGAAAAGGTGGCGGCGCTCGTCCGATACTGCGAGCAGACCCGGACCTTCCCGCCCGCCGAAGGCCGTTTCGAAGAACTCCACTTGAGACCCTTCCTCGATCTGCTCGGTCGAGCCGGCTCGTCGGCCGTGCTGTTCCAGGAAGAGTTCGACAACGAGCCGGTGTTGAGCCTGACATTCGCGGAGGCCGCCGACCGACCGTGGCGCGGCAGCCTCTACAGCCCCGACAAGTCCGTCCTGATCGTGGTGGATTGGGACAGTTACTTCACCCTCGTCGCCGGAAACCGCGAGCTGCTCGAGCCCTGGATCAGGGATCACGCCGTCGATGGTTTCTTTGCGGACGAAACGACCACTCATCACTGGTGGGCCGGTCCCGCCAACCTGAACTGACGACGACGGAGAATCGCCATGGAAAACTTCAAGATCGACGTCGACGCCGACGGCATCGCCCTGATCACCTTCGACGTCCCCGGACGGTCGATGAACACCCTGACCTCGGGCGTGATGGCCGAGATCCCCGAGTGGGTCGAGCGGGTGAAGACCGACGACGCCATCAAGGGCGCGGTGCTGACCTCGGGCAAGGCCAGCGGCTTCTGCGCCGGCGCCGACCTGGGCGACATGGCCTCGGGCATGCTGGGCGGGACCGACCTGCAGGCGGCCTATGATGCGGGCTGGCGACTGAACGGGGCCCTGCGCGCGCTGGAGACCTGCGGCAAGCCGGTGGCCGCCGCGATCAACGGCCTCGCCCTCGGCGGCGGTCTCGAGCTGACGCTGGCCTGCCACTACCGGGTCGTCGGCGACGACAACAAGATCCAGCTCGGCCTGCCCGAGATCAAGGTCGGGCTGTTCCCCGGCGGCGGCGGCACCCAGCGCCTGACCCGCCTGATCGGCGTGCAGGCGGCGATGATGGCCATGACCGAGGGCAAGTCCTTCCGCCCGAACGACGCCAAGGGCGCCGGCATCGTCCATGAGGTCGTGGCCAAGGGGTCCGAGATCGAGGCCGCGAAAGCGTGGATCAAGGGCGGCGGCAAGGCCGTGCAGCCGTGGGACGACAAATCCTTCAAGCTTCCCGGCGGCGGACCCTACCACCCGGCCGGCATCCAGAATTTCCTCGTCGGCAACGCCATGCTGCGCAAGCAGTCCTACGGCAACTATCCGGCCGTGCTGAACCTGATGAAGGCGGTCTATGAAGGCACGCAGGTGCCGATGGACGCCGCCCTGCGCATCGAGACCCGCTACTTCATCAAGACCCTGATGACCCCGCAGGCCCAGGGCATGATCCGCAGCCTGTTCCTGTCCAAGCAGGAGCTCGACAAGGGCGCCGTCCGCCCGGCCGGCGTGCCGAAGTCCGACCCGAAGAAAGTCACCGTCATCGGCGCCGGCATGATGGGCGCGGGCATTGCCTATGTGCAGGCCATGGCCGGCATCGAGACCATCCTGATCGACCAGACCCAGGAAGCCGCCGACAAGGGCAAGGCCCACGTCGAGGAACTGCTCAAGAAGCGCCTGTCGCGAGGCCAGCTGACCCAGGACAAGTACGACGCCCTGCTCGGATCCGTCACCGCCACGACCGACTACGATCTGATCAAGGGCTCCGATCTGGTCATCGAGGCGGTGTTCGAGAACCGCGAGATCAAGGCCGAGGTGACGAAGCGGGCCGAGGCCCAGCTGGCCCCCGGCGCGGTGTTCGGCTCCAATACCTCGACCCTGCCGATCACCGGTCTGGCCGAGGCCAGCGTGCGACCCGAGGACTTCATCGGCGTCCACTTCTTCTCGCCCGTCGACAAGATGATGCTGGTCGAGATCATCCTGGGAGAGAAGACGGGTGAGCAGGCCATCGCGAGGTCGCTGGACTATGTGATGAAGATCAAGAAGACCCCGATCGTCGTCAACGACGGCCGCGGCTTCTACACCTCGCGCTGCTTCGGCACCTATGTCGCCGAGGGTCTGGCCATGCTGGAGGAGGGTTACGCCCCCGCCCTGATCGACAACATCGGCCGCATGACCGGCATGCCGCGCGGCCCGCTGGAAATGCACGACGACGTGGCGCTGGACCTGTCGGTCAAGATCGCCAAACAGACGAAGGCCGACCTCGGCGACGCTTATGAGCCGCTGCCCGGCTGGAAGATTGTCCAGACTATGGTCGAGGACCTCGGCCGCTACGGCCGCAAGAACGGCAAGGGCTTCTACGACTACGACAGCAAGCCGAAAACGCTGTGGTCGGGCCTTGCCGAACTGGCCCCGGTCAAGATCAACGATTCGACGCCGGAGCTGGTCGAGGACCAGAAGCAGCGCCTGCTCTACCGTCAGGCCGTCGAGGTGGCGCGCTGCTGGGAAGAGGGCGTCATCGACGACCCGCGCGAGGCCGACGTCGGCGCCATCCTGGCCTGGGGCTTCGCGCCCTGGACCGGCGGCCCGATCACCCTGATCGACCAGACCGGGCTGAAAGCCTTTGTGGCCAAGGCCGACGACTACGCCGCCCGCTACGGTGACCGCTTCAAGGTCCCGCAGCTGCTGCGCGACATGGCCGCGAAGGGCGAGACCTTCTACGGAAACTTCGCCGGCAGGCAGAAGGCGGCGGCCTAGAGGTTCACCACCTCGAAGCCGTCCTCGGCCTGCAGCCGCTCGGCCAGGGCCGCGCGGTGGCAGCCGGCGTGGTCGGCCTCGAAGCACAGCAGGGCCGTCTTCTTCTGCTTCGCCAGGTCGCGCAGCTGCTCGAACGCCATCTGCGATGGCGGCTCGCGCATGTGTTCGGCGAAGATCTCGCGCATCTCGCCGATCCGCCCCTTGCGCGCCGCGTCGCGGCCCGCCTTGGGCGTGCCCAGCGGGCGCAGGTGGACATAGTCGATGCCCGCCTCGTGCAGGCTGGCGCCGAGCACCGTCTTGGAGAAGCCGGCGCGCCGCGACGCCGCCACCGCCCGCACGTCGGCGACCACCTCGACGCCGGCGGCCTTGAGCCGGTCGATCACCGCCGCCTGCGGCTCGCCCTCATAGCCGATGGTGAACAGCCTCATTTTCCGCTCCTCCCAGCACAGACCCCTTCTTCCCGATCGAAAGCTTGACGGAGCGCCCGTGCTAAGGCGAGTCCGAAGTCCGCCAGACTCGGGAACCGTCATATGCGCCGCACTCTTCTTCTCGCCCTGCTCCTCGCCGGGGCGGCCACCACCGCGCAGGCGCAATCCCTGATCATCCACGGAGGCCCGATCTACACGGGCGTGGACGGCGCCCCACCGGCCGGGCAAGTCATCGTGACCGACGGGCGGATCAGCTATGTTGGGCCCGCCAAGGATATGATCGTCGGATCCGGGACCACCGTGATAAATCTGAGGGGCGCCGCCCTGTTCCCCGGCTTCACCGACGGCCACGCGCATCTTGACGGCATCGGCTGGCGCGAACTGACCCTGAACCTCGAAGGCTCGACCTCTGTCGCCGAGGCCATGGCGCGGCTGTCGGCCTGGGCCGTCGCTCACCCGGAAGGACCGATCGTCGGGCGCGGCTGGATCGAGACCCACTGGCCCGAGGCGCGGTTCCTGACCGCCGCCGATCTCGACGCCGCCGCTCCCGGCCGGGTGGTGCTGCTGGGCCGCGCCGACGGCCATGCGGTGGTCGCCTCCAGCGCCGCCCTCGCCGCCGCCGGAATCACCGCTGACACCGCAGCCCCCTCGGGCGGCGAAATCCTCAAGGACGAGAGCGGACAACCCACCGGCCTGCTCGTCGACGCCGCGGAACAGCTGGTCTCGGGCCTGATGCCGCAGGCCGACCCCGCCGCCCTGCGCGAGGCCTACCGCGCCGGCTTCCGGGTCGAGGCGCAGTACGGCTGGACGGGCGTCCACTTCATGAGCGCGCCGTGGAAGGACATCCCCCTGCTCGAGGCCATGGCCGAGGCCGGCGAGGCGCCCTTGCGGATCTACAACAGCATCACCCCCGACGGCGCGGCCGCGCTGATCGCCGGCGGGCCGCGCAGCGTCGCCGACAGCCGGATCATCACCCGGGCGATCAAATACTATGCGGACGGCGCCCTGGGCTCACGCGGCGCGGCCCTGTTCGAGCCCTATGCCGACCGCCCCGACACCACGGGCCTGATGCAGATCAGCGAGCAGGAGATCGTGCCGCTGTACCAGGCGGCGCTCAAGGGCGGCATCCAGGTCGCCACCCACGCCATCGGCGACCGCGGCAACGCCTCGGTGCTGGAATGGTACCAGCAGGCGCTGGCCGGCGTGGCTCCGGAGGACAGGCCCAACGGGGCCGACGTGCGCTGGCGGATCGAGCACGCCCAGATCGTCCGACCGTCGGACTACCACTGGTTCGTCGACCTGCCGGTCATCGCCTCGATGCAGCCCAGCCACGCCATCGGCGACCTGCATTTCGCGCCCGCCCGGCTCGGCGACGCCCGGCTGGACGGCGCCTACGCCTGGCATAGCCTGGCCGACCTCGGCGTCATCGTGGTCGGCGGCTCGGACGCGCCGGTCGAGCGGGGCGCGCCGCTGATCGAGTTCTACGCCGCCGTCGCCCGCCGGGACCTCGAGGGCTTCCAGGGCCCCGACTGGCGGCCGCACGAGGCGGTGGACCGCCAGACGGCCCTGAAGATGTTCACCCTCTGGCCGGCCTACGCCAGCTTCCGCGAGGCCGAGCTGGGCACCATCGAGGTCGGCAAGCGGGCCGACTTCACCGCCTTTTCGGTCGACCTGATGACCGCGCCCGTGGCCGACATCCCCAAGGGGCATGCCGTTCTGACGGTGGTCGACGGCGTCGTCGTCTACCGGGCCGACTAGAAGGTCTTGCGGACCCGAACCTGGAAGAACGTCCGGGGGTCGATGTAGCGGTGCTCGACGAAGGCGATCGGCCGCGCTTCGGTCCGGTCGGCGTAGACCGTCCGCTGGACGTCGAAGTCGTTCCAGATGTTGACCTGGGCGCGGATCGACAGGGTCGCGGTCGGCTTGTACTCGGTCCAGGCCTCGAAATAGTTGTGTCCGCGCCAGCCCGAGGTCTGGTCCGGGTCGTAGCTCCACTGGCCGGTCAGAAGCGGAATGTAGGCCGCCCCCCACTGTAGCTTCCAGCGGGTGATATCCTGCTCGAACGAGATCACCGCCTGGCTGGCGCGAACGTTCGAGATGGGCCGGACTTCGCCGGTGGTCGGGTCGGTGACCTCGGTGTGGTTCCAGGTGTTCCGGAGGCGGAACATGCCCCCTGAAACACCCAGTTTGTCGGTGGGCACGGCGATGGTCACGGCCAGCTGATCCAGCGAGCCGTCGCCGATGTTGCCCACCGCCGACAATCCGTCTTCCAGCGGAATGACGTCGATGGCGTCGGTGATCTCGTCGTGGCGCAGGCCGACGCTGACGATGCCGTCGCCCCAGAAGCGGCGCTCATAGATCAGTTCGCTGATCCAGCGCTGCTCCGGCTCGAGGTCGGCGTTGCCGCCCAGCACATTCTCGTCCTCCAGATCGGACGAGGCGGCGAAGTCTTCGAAGTCGAGCTGGCCGACCTCGCGCTCGAAGCGCAGGCGGACCTGATTGTTCGGCATCGGGGTCCAGGTGGCGAGGAAGCGCGGCTTGGCGAAGAAGAAGCTCTTCTCCTGCTCGGCGTCGCCCGACTGGCTGATGGTCGACGTCTCGAGGCGGAGGCCGCCTTCGAGGGTCAGCTGGGGGCGAACGCGCCAGGTGGCCTTGCCGAAAGCCTCGCCGCGGGTCTCCTCGACCTTGACGGAGGCGGAGGGCAGGGGAACGGGGACGCCGCCGACGGTGAAGGCCTGGTCGACCTCCAGCATGTTGTAGGCGACCTCCGCCCCGGTCTCGAACGTCAGGGCGGGCGAGCGTTCGAACCGGACGAGGCCGCGCAGGATGGATTCGGAGGCGTCGCCGGCGCCGGTGAATTTCTGTTCGGGGCTGTCCACGCCGCCGAGCCGGCTGCGCGACGTCGAGATCGATTCGAACGTGTTCCACTCGTGGATCAGGCGGGTTTCCAGGTTCAGGCGCGCGCTCAGCGGCCGGGTGTAGACCGCCCCGACCTCGCCGGCGTCGCCATCGTTGTCGAACAGGCTTTCCCTGCGGACGTCGGTCGCGGTCTGCAGGTTGATCGCGTGGAAGTCGTTGACGCCATACCGGGCGGTCAGGTCGATCTTCCCGCCGAATAGCGGGCCGGCGTAGTTGCCGCGGATCGACTGCCCCCCGCCGAAGCTGTCGTTGTAGTAGTCCTCGCGGCGGATAACGGTCCCACTGGCGTTGGTGCGGACAACCTGGCCCACCCCGTTGGCGTCGCTCGTCGACAGACCGTCGCTGAGGGTGACGCCCCAGGTGCGCTCGCCCTCACGGGCGGTGAACTGGTAGGAGCCATTGAACTGGTCCCGGCCGCCCTCAAAGAAAAAGCCGCTGGCGGTCAGGATGGACTGGCGGGTGTTCTCCGTCTTCAGGATCACGTTCACGACGACCGAATAGCCCTGCATGTCGATGCCGGGGGCGCCGCCGCGGATCAGCTCGATCCGCTCGACCTGGTTGGCCGGGGTGCGCGACAGGACGTTGGAGCCGGTGTCGTTCTTCGAGGCCGGTCGGGCGTTGTTGATCAGGATGTTGCCCACGGCGCCCTCAAAGCCCCGGTTGCCCGAGCCGTCGTTGACGGAGAAGCCCGGCACGCGGGTGACCATGTCGAGCGCGGTGTTGGGGCGCTGGTCGGCGAAGAAGTCGGGGGTGAAGACCAGCACGCCCTGCTGGGCGGCGTCGGTCTGGGGCGCCTGGCTGGTGGGGCCGGTGGGAACCGGAGCCTGGGCGACCTGGGGTTCGGGGCCATCCGAGGCGGTCTGGGCCGCGGCCGCGCCTCCGGTGAGCAGGATGGCGGTCGTGGCCAGCAGGATGGTCTTGGTCATTGCAGGAGTCCCCTCGTCGTGTGACGAAGGTGTGGCGTCCCGACGCGGCCGGCTCCAGTTACAAGACGGCAAGGTGGATTAAAAAGAGGACAGCATTACAGCGCTGTCATCCTCGTGTTCTGATAAGGGCGAATGTATTCCCTTCTATATTGTAGGCGGCAGGTAATCGTGAGGTCATTGTTCGCGCTGATTTTCGGGCTGACCCTTCTGGCGACCGCGCCGCAGGCGGCCCGGGCCCAGACGCCCGAAGATCAGGAGCCGACCACGGTCGAGGACGTGGTGGTGCTGGCGCGGCGTTCCGGCGCGCCGATGTGGACGGTGACGCGGGGCGACAGCACCCTGATCCTGGTGGGCGCGATCACCGGCATCCCGCGCGACCTGCAATGGCGGCCCGACGATCTGGAGGCGGCGGCGGCGCGCGCCGGGCAGATCCTGACGCCGCAGGAGGGCCGGGCCTCCCTGACGGACGTGCTCCGCCTCGTCTGGCGCATGCGCACCATCGCCCGCATGCCCGCCGGCCAGACCAGCGCCGACTATCTGACGCCGGACTGGCAGGCGCGGCTGGAGGCCGTGATGGCTGGTGAGCGCAATCAGGACTGGCGGGGGAAGAGCCTGCTGATCCTCGGTTTCGACCTGATGCAGGAGAAGGCCGGCTACACCGGGGCCCGGGGCGGCGACGACGCCATGGACGTGATCCGCCGCGCCGCCCGCCGGGCCCGGATCGAGACGCGCCCGGTCGGCACGGTGCGGGGCGACGAACTGATCGACAGCCTGATCAGGGCGCCGCAGTCGGCCCACGTCCCCTGCATCGAGGCCGCCATCGCCGCGGCCGAGCAGGGGCCGGAGGCGGCGCGGGAGCGGGCCGGGGACTGGCGCGCCTCGCGGGTGGCGGAGGTCGTGGCCTCGCCGATCGACCGGGCGCTGAACCAGTGCTGGCCATGGGGCGACCCCGAGATCGCGCCCCAGCTTCACCAGCAGTGGGCGGCCGCCATCGAGACCGCGCTGATCTCGCCCGGCGTCACCATGGGCGTGGCCCCGCTGCGCCTGCTGGCCGAGGAGGGCGGCGTGCTGGACGGACTGGAGGCGCGCGGCCTCGAGGTGGTCGGACCGGAGTGGAAGGCCGAAGCGCCCGAGGCGGCCGGGGCCGAGGTCGGCGAGGTAGACTCCGAAACGGGAAATTAGACGGTCTATCGAGTCTACCCCGTCTACCTTGTCAGCCTTGAGAGTCCGGTTCATGCCGCGAGACCGGCGCGTCCCCGCGTCAATTCCGGACGCAGGCCGCGGTTGGGCGGATATTCACAGCGGCCACGCGCCGAACCGCGGTCACCCCGACCAGCCGCAATGGGTGAAAGCGGACTTTGGCGCATGTAGCTTGGCTGCATGACGGGAAGGATGAAAGCGGTGCTCTACTCAGACGCTCATTGCGAGATGGTTCTCGCCGGCTTCGGGATAAGCTCGCCAGACGACGCACTCATATGGCGTGACCGACAAGTTGGAGGGGCACTCATTTTGAAGAAAGCAAAGTCGCCAGAGATAGGGATCTCCGGACTCATCATTGAGAATGAGGAAGAAAACCAAGCGCTGGTGAGCTATCTGCTGGCCTGCGGCACCTCGCAAATCGCAGACATTCCGTACGTCGGCGATGCTATCGCGCGCCCTGCTTAGAGGCTTACTGAAGGTCCGCTTGGGGTCGGGAGCAGACCGTCGCCTAGGGGTGGGAAGTGGACACACCTACTCCAACACTTCGATCCCGATAACCTCGCCAGCTTCGTTGAGATCAAGGTGTATCTCCGGGCCAACGTAGTTTGGGATAAGGGCGCTTATTCTCACCATGCCCCTCACGCAGCCAGCTACGCCGGCGCCCGGATGGTTGGAGAGATACAAATACCCCACTGAAGGGTCTTGATCGCTTGGCTCAAATCGCACGGCGCACCTCGTTATGACGAGCAGGCTAATCGCGTCTCACGGTGTCCGCTATGGGTCGTGAGCCGACGGTCGCCCCGGGTTCAGACTCAAAACAGGGTCTGAACAGTCTGAACAGTCTGATCGCCCTCGCCCCGGCATGGGCGCGTCGTCCCGGGTGATCCGGACGAAAAACAGAGACCGGAGAGTCCGGTTGCGAGCGCGGACGACGGCCTCGGCGGCGCGTCGAAGGTTTCGATTGTCAAAGACCGGGTGCGCATTATCGGCCCCGGGCTTCCTGTGGCGGGAAGATCGGATCGGGAAACGGTCAGAGCGTTGATTGCAGGCGTTATTTTCCGATGAACCCGACTATGGATTCGCGGATTGCCAGCACAGCGTCACGGCGCCGTCTTCGCGATCGAAGCCCGAGGATGGTCCCGGATATCCCCCGGGCGTCGCGCAACCGCCGGGCCCTCGCCGGCACGCGGCGGACGCGGCACGATCCGCGGAACACCCGCCCGGGGGCAGGCCTTGCTGAGTACGGACCCCAGGTTCAATCGACATTCACCGTCGGGCAGGACCGAACTCTACCCATCGTCGTCATCCTCGGGCCAAGCCCGAGGATGACGGACGAAAGGGCGAGAACGTGGGGAAGTGACGGTTGAATGTCGATACAGCCTAGACCGCCGTGCCGCCCACGGTCAGGCCGCCGATCTTGAGGCTGGGCTGGCCGATGCCGACCGGGACGCCCTGGCCGGCCTTGCCGCAGACGCCGACGCCGGGGTCGAAGGCGAAGTCGTCGCCGATCATCCGGACGTGCTGCAGCGCCGTGGCCCCGTCGCCGATCAGGGTGGCGCCGCGCACCGGGGCGGTGATCCGGCCGTCCTCGATCAGATAGGCCTCGGTGCACTGGAAGACGAACTTGCCGTTGGTGATGTCGACCTGGCC
The DNA here is from genome assembly GCF_035626975.1 of Brevundimonas sp. Taxonomy (GTDB): domain Bacteria; phylum Pseudomonadota; class Alphaproteobacteria; order Caulobacterales; family Caulobacteraceae; genus Brevundimonas. The sequence goes on along the minus strand of NZ_DASPMQ010000038.1, from coordinate 53,972 downwards.
GCCGCCGAAATTGGCGGCGTAGAGGCCGCGCTTGGTGGAGGCGATCATGTCGGCCTGGCTGTCCTTGCCGCCCTCCATGAAGGTGTTGGTCATGCGCGGCATCGGCATGTGGGCGAAGGACTGGCGCCGGCCGTTGCCGGTGGCCCGGGCGCCGAGCTGACGGGCCGACAGCCGGTCGTGCATCAGGCCGACCATGATGCCGTCCTCGATCAGCACGGTGCGCGAGGTCGGGGTGCCCTCGTCGTCGAAGCTGAGCGAACCGCGGCGGCCGGCGATCGAGCCGTCGTCGACGACGGTGACCCCGGGGGCGGCGACGCGCTGGCCCATCTTGCCCGAGAAGACCGACGAGCCCTTGCGGTGGAAGTCGCCCTCGAAGCCGTGGCCGATGGCCTCGTGCAGCAGGACGCCGGGCCAGCCGGCGCCGAGCACCACATCCATCTCGCCGGCCGGACAGTCGACGGCCTCGAGATTGACCAGCGCCTGACGCAGCGCCTCGTCGACCTGCCCCTGCCAGCGCTCGGGGGCGATCCAGGTCTCGAAGCCGGCCCGGCCGCCCGCGCCGGCGGAGGCGCTCTCGCGGCGGCCGTTCTTCTCGACCGTGACCGAGACGTTGAGGCGGACGAGGGGGCGCAGGTCGGAGACCCGGCGGCCGTCGCCGCGCAGGATCTCGATATGTCGGCGCTCGCCGACCAGCGAGGCCGAGACCTGCACGACCCGCGGATCCCGGGCGCGGGCCCAGGCGTCGATTTCGGACAGCAGGGCGATCTTGTCGGAAAAGGCCGGCGAGGCCAGCGGATCGACGGCGTCGTAGAGCTTTTGATTGGTGGCGCGGGGCGCCTCGGCGACGACGGCCGCGTGACCGGCCTTGGCCAGGGCGGCGCTGTCGGCGGCGCGGCGCAGGGCGGGGCCGCTGATCTCGTTGGCGTGGGCGTAGCCGGCGGTCTCGCCCGCCACCACGCGCAGGCCGAAGCCCTCGGCGGCGTCGTAGGCCGCGGACTTCAGCCGGCCGTCGTCGAAGACCAGCGATTCGGATTCGGAGCGTTCGAGGAACAGCTCCCCGTCGTCGGCGCCGCTCAGCGCGGTCTGGAGGATGGACAGGGCCTCGTCGGCGGCGACGTCGGCGGATTCGAGGATGGCGGGCGGCGAGGCGTGGAGGGTCATGCCGCTGAAATAGGGTGTGAGGCCGGCGAAGTCACCGGCCTCACCCCAATCGTCAGCGCTGGTTGACGTCGCCGGAGCCCGAAATGCTCTCGGTCACGCTGGCCGGGCGACGGGACAGATCGACGTCCCCTGACCCGGAGATGGTGATGCGGGCGGCGCCGGTCGGACCGACCACCGCCTCGCCGGATCCGGAAATATCCACGTCGGCGTCCCGGGTCACGAGGTCCGAAAGATCCGCCTCGCCGGATCCGGCGATGTCCAGATCGACGGTTTCGGTGCGGCCGACCGCGTCCACCTCGCCGGACCCCTCGATCGCGATGGCCAGGCTGGGCTGGTCGTAGTTGCGGATGATCAGGTCGCCCGAACTGGACAGTTCGAAGTTGCGCACGGAGGGCGCCGTGACCGTGATCCGCAGGCGCGGGCTGTTGTGCCAGCCGAACACGACGTGATCGCCGCGGTCGTCGTCGTCGAAGGTCAGGCGGCCGGCGGTGAGACGGAGGCCCTCGACCTGTTCGCGCGGACCGGTGACGACCACCGAGGCTTCATCGCCCTGGATGTAGGTGACCTCGGCCGCCACCTCGACCTCGAGACGATCGCCGCCGTCCCAGGCGAGGGTGCGGGTGACGCCGGGGCCGGGATCCCTGCGGGAGAAATGCACGGTGTGGCTCTCGCCGTCGTCGTCCCAGAAGGTCCAGTTTCCGCCGTTGCGGGCGATGTCCTGGCCGCCGAGGGCGAAGGCTCCGCCGAGGGCCGCGGCGCAGAGCACGAGGCTGGCGCCGGTGATGATCAGAAGGGTGCGGATCATGCGGGTCTCTCCTCAGGCCTGGGCTTGGGGTTCAAGGGCCGGCTTCAGCAGCCGGTAGTGCAGGCGGGCGTACCAGACGGTGGCGTTGACCAGCAGGATGGTGACGACGGCGGTCAGGGCGCCGATCGCCGTGGCGCCGGCCATCATGCCGAGGCCCCCGAGGACCGCCGCCAGCGGACCGCCGGGGAAGCCTGCGAAGGGTCCGGCCACCATCACCGCGCCGCCGCCTATGAACAGGCCGATGGCCGCCATGAAGAAGCCGAACAGCGCGCCGACGACGCCCATGGCGATCGGCAGCAGGATCAGGATGTCGATCGCGCCCAGCCCCAGCACCGCGAACACGGCGGCGGCGGCGGCGGACGGGTTCTTTTCCTGGTCCCAGCGACGGGCGCCGGCTTCGGCCCGAAGCTCGCGGGCGAGCCGGTCGGGATCGCCGAGGGCCGCGGCGACTTCCGCCTCGGTGCGGCCGGCGGCGGCGCCGTCCTCGAAATGCATCTCGTAGTCGGAGGCGATCTCGGCGGCGGCGGTGGCCGGCATGCCGACGAGGCCCCGCCTCAACCGGCCCATGAATTCGGCGCGGGTCATTGTTTGGCTCCCCTTTCAGATTTGGCGTTCTTGGCGACGGCGGGCGGCGGGGCCGGATCGGCGTCGGCGTTCATGACGTCCTCGACGGCGGTGACGAAGGCGCGCCACTCGGTGGTCTGGGCCTCGAGGGCGCGGCGGCCGGCGTCGGTCAGGCGATAGTATTTGCGCGACGGCCCGGAGGACGATTCGACCAGATAGGTCTCGACCTGGCCGTCGGACTGCATCCGCCGCATCAGCGGGTAGATGGTCCCCTCGCCCATGTCGATTGCGTCCGACAGGGTCGAGGCGATCTCATAGGCGTAGCTGTCGCGGCGATTGAGAAGGGCCAGCACACACAGTGTGAGCACCCCCTTCTTCAGCTGGATTTCAATGGTTTCAGGCACCTCGGCGTCTCCCTTGATGATCAAGAGGTATCGCAAGGTATCTGTCAGTGCAAGGTAGCTGTCCAAACATGACAGCGATTTAATCCGGTCGCCGGAGACGGGTGCGGCGTCCAATCGCTTGGCAAGCGCGGGGGAGGGCGATATGGACCGCGCCAAGAACCGCCGCGGGCCTCCGCCCCGGCGCCTGCTTGCGATTCACTCGCAGGCGCTTGCGACAGAACGGTTTAATGAGGATGTCTCGCATGGGGATGGGCACGCGGGCCCGGGGTCTGATCAGCAGCGGCGCGGCCGTCCTGGCCCTCGCTCTTTTCGCCGCCGGCTGTAACCAGGAGCCCGAGCGGATCGGCCAGCCGACCGACGGCGCCGTCGGGCTTCAGACGGCCGCCGCGCCGCTGATGCGCGAGGCGCACATGTTCCATGACGCCATCCTGATGCCGATCATCACCTTCATCTGCCTGCTGGTGCTGGGCCTGATCACGTGGATCGTCATCCGCTACAACAAGAAGTCCAACCCGGTCCCGGCCAAGTGGAGCCATAACACCCTGGTCGAGGTGATCTGGACGATCGTGCCGGTCCTGATCCTCGTCTTCATCTCGCTGTTCTCGTTCCGCCTGCTGTTCAACTATCACGACATGCCGAAACCGGACCTGACCGTGAAGGTCACGGGCAACCAGTGGAACTGGGCCTACGAATATCCGGACCAGGGCGTCGCCGAATACATCTCCAACATGCTGCCGGAAGAGGAAATCGCCGAGCGCGGCATGCCGCACAGCCTGTACCGCCTCGCCGCCGACGAGCCGATGGTGGTGCCGGTCGGCGCCAACGTCCGCCTGCTGGTCACCGCCGCCGACGTCATCCACGCCGTGGCCCTGCCGGCCTTCGGCCTCAAGACCGACGCGGTCCCGGGCCGGGTCAACGAGACCTGGTTCAAGGCCGAGCGTCCGGGCGTCTACTACGGCCAGTGCTCGGAGCTGTGCGGCGTCGACCACGCCTTCATGCCGATCCAGATCAACGTCGTCACCGAAGCCGAGTTCGCGACCTGGGTCGCCTCCAAGGGCGGCTCGATGACCCCGAAGACGCCGGCGCAGGCTCCGGGCGGCACGGCGGCGCAGATCGAGGCCGGCACCACCGGCGCGGTCGCCGCGCGCAATGTCTCCTCGGACGCCATGCGGAACGGCGCCGCCATTCCGGCCGCCGCCGGCGCCGCCCCGGCCGCCCCGGCGCCCGCCGTTCCCGACACCGCCGCCGCTCCGGCCGCCCAGTAACGATACGCGAGAGCCCCAAAGACCATGGCCACCGCAGCCGCGAACCTCGCCCACGACCACGACGGGCATCATGACCACAAGCCGGGATTCTTCACCCGCTGGTTCCTGTCGACCAACCACAAGGACATCGGCACCCTGTACCTGCTGTTCGCCATCATGGCGGGCATCGTGGGCGGCGCCCTGTCGGGCCTGATCCGCTGGGAACTGGCCGAGCCGGGCATCCAGATCTTCCAGGAGGGCTCGGGCGTCTGGCTGCTCGGCCTCGTCGAGCAGTCCAAGCACGGCTATAACGTGGTCGTCACCGGCCACGCCCTGATCATGATCTTCTTCATGGTCATGCCGGCGATGATCGGCGGCTTCGGCAACTGGTTCGTGCCGATCATGATCGGCGCGCCGGACATGGCCTTCCCGCGCATGAACAACGTGTCGTTCTGGCTGCTGGTCGCCTCGTGGATCCTGCTGATCACCTCGATGTTCGTCGACGGCGGCCCCGGCAAGGGCTTCGGCGGCGGGTGGACGGCCTATCCGCCGCTGTCGACCATGGGCCACCCCGGCCCGGCCTTCGACCTGGCGATCTTCGCCCTGCACGTGGCGGGCGCCAGCTCGATCCTCGGCGCCATCAACTTCATCACCACCATCTTCAACATGCGCGCGCCGGGCATGACCCTGCACCGGATGCCGCTGTTCGCCTGGTCGGTGCTGGTCACCGCCTTCCTGCTGCTGCTGTCGCTGCCGGTCCTGGCCGGCGCCATCACCATGCTGCTGGCCGACCGCAACTTCGGCACCAGCTTCTTCGATCCCGCCGGCGGCGGCGATCCGGTGATGTACCAGCACCTGTTCTGGTTCTTCGGCCACCCGGAGGTCTACATCCTGATCCTGCCCGGCTTCGGCATGATCAGCCACATCGTCTCGACCTTCTCGAAGAAGCCGATCTTCGGCTACCTCGCCATGGCCTACGCCATGGTCGCCATCGGCTTCGTCGGCTTCATCGTGTGGGCGCACCACATGTACACGGTCGGCATGAGCGTGAACCTGCGCGCCTACTTCATCGCCGCGACCATGATCATCGCGGTGCCGACGGGGGTGAAGATCTTCAGCTGGATCGCCACCATGTGGGGCGGCTCGATCAGCTTCAAGACGCCCATGCTGTGGGCGATCGGCTTCATCTTCCTGTTCACCGTCGGCGGCGTGACCGGCGTGGTCCTGTCCAACGCCGGCATCGATTACCCGCTGCACGACACCTATTACGTGGTGGCGCACTTCCACTATGTGCTGTCGCTGGGAGCCGTGTTCGCGATCTTCGCGGGCTTCTACTACTGGTTCGAGAAGATGTTCGGCGTGAAGTACAACGAGTACCTCGGCGCGACCCACTTCTGGATCATGTTCGTCGGCGTGAACCTGGTGTTCTTCCCGCAGCATTTCCTCGGGGCGCAGGGCATGCCGCGCCGGATCGTCGACTATGCCGATGGCTTCGCCATGTGGAACCACCTGTCCTCGATCGGCTATGCGATCACGGCCGCGGGCGTGGTGGTCTTCCTGATCATGCTGGCCGAGGCCGCCATCCGGCGTCGTCCGGCCGTCGACAATCCGTGGGGCGAAGGCGCCACGACCCTGGAGTGGACCCTGTCCTCGCCTCCGCCGCACCACCAGTTCAACGAACTGCCGGTGGTCAAGAACGACGAGCACTAGGACCGGCCAGTCCGGACCAAGGCATCGGGGGCCGTTCCTTCAGCGGAGGAGCGGCCCTCCGGCATTGTATGCGCTACCGCGCTTCGCGCTACTTGAGCGCGGTTTTGAGCGCTACCGCGCTTCGCGCCAGTTGAGCGCGTTGGAGACCCATGACCCGACCCGCCGCCGCCCCGTCGATCACCACGGCCCAGCCGGAAGACTACTTCCAGCTGCTGAAGCCGCGCGTGATGTCGCTGGTGATCTTCACCGCGGTGACGGGCCTCGTGGTGGCCGGCGGAGACATCGGCTGGCTCACGGCGGCCATCGCCATCCTGTGCATCGCCGTCGGCGCGGGTGCGGCCGGGGCGCTGAACATGGCGCTGGAAGGCGAGACCGACGCCCTGATGCGCCGCACGCGCGGACGGCCGGTGGCGGCGGGCCGGGTGAGCAAGAACGACGCGATGGCCTTCGGGGTCGTCCTGTCGCTGTTCTCGGTCATGCTGCTGGGCATGGCGACCAACTGGCTGGCCGGCGGCCTGCTGGCCCTGACCATCGTCTACTACGCCGGCTTCTACACCCTGCTTCTCAAGCGCCGGACGCCCCAGAACATCGTCATCGGCGGCGCGGCCGGCGCGTTTCCGCCGGTGATCGGCTGGGCGGCCGCGACCGGGACCGCGCCGTGGCAGGCGTGGCTGCTGTTCCTGATCATCTTTCTGTGGACCCCGCCGCACAGCTGGGCGCTGGCGCTGTATTCGGCCGGCGACTACGCCAAGGCCGGGATTCCGATGATGCCGGTGGCGCGCGGGGCGAAGAGCACCCGCCTGCAGATCCTCCTCTACAGCCTGGTGTTCGTGCCGGTGGCCATCGCGCCCGGGCTGTCGGGGCTGGGCGGGCCGGTCTATCTGGCGGTGTCGATCGCGGGCGGGGCGGGCTTCCTGTTGCTGGCCGCGCGGCTGTGGCGCTCGCGGGCCGGCGACCAGCCGGACAAGGCCGAGGCCGTGGGGCGAGAGGCCGCATTGTATGATGTCCGCGCGGAGGCCAAACCGGCGCGGAACCTGTTCGCGTTCTCGATCCTGTACCTGATGGCTCTGTTCGCGGCCCTGCTGGTCGAGAGCCTGACCCCGATGATGAGGCCGTAGCCGCCATGCGCCTGACCCCCGAAGAGCTCGCCGCCCGCACCCGGCGAAACCGGGCCCTGGCCGCCGTGCTGGTGGTGTTCATCGTGCTGGTCTTCACCACGACGATCCTGAAGCTGTCGGCCGACAGGGACCAGACCGCCGGCGGGCCCACGGCCCAGCTGGTCGTGCAGGAACCGTGAGGCGGCCGGCATGAACCGCAAGAACCTGATCGCCATCGCCTGCGTCTTCGGGGTGATGGGCATGACCGGCGCGGCCTTCGCCGCCGTGCCGCTGTACCGGATGTTCTGCCAGGTCACCGGTTTCGACGGCACGGTGAGCAAGGCCGACAAGGCGCCCGACACGGTGCTGGACGAGACGGTGCTGATCCGCTTCGACACCAACGTCCGCGGCCTGCCCATGACCTTCCGCGCCGAACAGGTCAGCCAGCGGGTGCGCATCGGCGAGACCGGCATCGCCTTCTTCGACGTGACCAACACCTCGGACCGGCCGATCCACGCGACAGCGGCGTACAATGTCGTGCCCGAACGGGCCGGGCCCTACTTCCAGAAGCTGCAGTGCTTCTGCTTCGAAGGGCAGACGATCCAGCCCGGCCAGACGATGAAATTCCCCGTCCAGTATTTCGTCGCGCCCGAGATCGCCACCGACCGCGAGAGCCGCGGCGTGCGCGAGATCACCCTCAGCTACACCTTCTATCCGACCAAGGGCGCCGAAGCGGGCGCAAACCCCGCCGCAGCCACTGGCGCGGCCGGATAGCGGACGCTATAGCCTGCCCCAATCCGACTCTCGACCGTTGCAAGAGACCCAGATGGCCGACGCCCACGCCGTTCCGCATCACGACTATCACCTGGTGAACCCCAGCCCGTGGCCGCTGGTGTCATCGATCGCCACCGTCATCATGTTCATCGGCGCCGTGGTGTGGATGAAGGGCCTGGTCCCGGCCGACTCCGGCCCGCTGGCCTCGGCCCTGCTGTCCGACGGCAAGCAGGCGCTGTTCTTCGCCGGTCTGGCGGGCGTGCTGGTGTCGATGGTCGGCTGGTGGGCGGACGTGATCAAGGAAAGCCGCCAGGGCGATCACACCCCGGTCGTGTCGATCGGCCTGCGCTACGGCATGATCCTGTTCATCGCCTCGGAAGTGATGTTCTTCGCCGCCTTCTTCTGGATGTTCTTCGAGATGGCGGTGTTCAACGAGGCGCGCGGCCACGTGCCCGAGATCGGCAACTGGGCCGGAACGGCCGCGGCCTGGGCCAATCCCGACGGCACGAGCATCTGGCCGCCGAAGGGCGTCGAGGCGCTGGACGCCTGGCAACTGCCCCTGCTCAACACCATCATCCTGCTGCTGTCCGGCACGACGGTGACCTGGGCGCACCACGCGCTGCAGGTCGGCGACCGCAAGGCCACCAAGATCGGCCTCGGCATCACCATCGCCCTGGGCGTGCTGTTCACCGCCATCCAAGCCTACGAATACAACCACATCATCCACGAGAACCTGTTCTTCAACGAAGAGGCCGCCAACTCGGGCCTCTATGGTTCGATCTTCTTCATGGCGACCGGCTTCCACGGCTTCCACGTGCTGATCGGAACCATCTTCCTGACCGTCTGCCTGCTGCGCATCCTCGCCGGCCAGATGACCCCGGAGAAGCATTTCGGCTTCGAGGCGGCGGCCTGGTACTGGCATTTCGTGGACGTGGTCTGGCTGTTCCTGTTCGCCTTCGTCTACGTCACCTTCGGGTGACGGAGAGGGCTCCAGTCCGAGACAATCAACCGGCGCGGATCAACCCGATCCGCGCCGGTCTGCTTTGCCGCTGCCCGAACTGCGGCAAGGGCCCGCTGTTCGCCGGATTTCTCAAGGTGGTGGAGCGCTGCGAGCCCTGCGGCTTCGACTTCAGCCGGCTGAACACCGGCGACGGCGCCGCGGTGTTCGTGATGCAGATCGCCGGCACGCCGGTGGTGTTCGGGGCGCTGTTCATCCAGATCGCCTACAGCCCGCCGATCTGGGCCATGGCGCTGGTGGCCCTGCCGCTGGTGGCCGGGTTGTCGCTGGGCCTGATGCGGCCGGGCAAGGCCGTCATGATCGCCCTGCAGATGCGGAACGAGGCGGGGCAGGCGCGCCATGAACACTGAGATGGCGAAGGGCCGGTTTCCGTGGATCCTGACCGTTCTGTCGGTGCTGCTGTTCGCCCTGCTGGTCTCGCTCGGCGTCTGGCAGGTTCAGCGGCTGCAGTGGAAACAGGCCCTGATCGCGCGGGCGGCAGCGGCGGCCGCGGCCCCACCCGGAGCCCCCGCCCATGTCCTCGGGGCGGACACTCCCGAGTTCCGCAAGGTGTCGTTGACCTGCCCTGGCCTGGCCACGGCGCCCTTCGTCGAACTCCAGACCATTCATGAGGGTCGGCCCGGGGTCCGCCTGATCTCGGCCTGCCGCCATCCCGGCTACGGTCAGGCCTTGCTGGTCGATCGCGGGTTCGTCGCCGATGTCATTTCCACCCGCCCGCCGGTCTCGGAGTCCGGCGCGCCGGTCCGGGTTGTGGCCGAGGTCCGGGACACCCCCGCCCCGGGGCCGATGGCCCTGGCCGCCGAAGGCCGGCGCTTCTACGCCCGCGACAACGCCGCCATGGCCCGTGCGCTGGACCTGAAGGGGCCCGTCGCGCCGTGGACCCTGTACGCCCTGACCTCGTCCAATCCCGAATGGCTGGCGCTGCAGCCGTCGGCCCCGCCCGCCGCCTTCTCGAACAACCACCTCGGCTATGCGATTACCTGGTTCGGACTGGCGCTGGCGCTGGCCGGTGTCTACATCGCCCTGCTTCGCCGAAAGCTGAAATCCTGACCGCCACGCTCCACACCCTGTCCAACGGCGTCCGCGTCGTCTGCGATCCCATGCCGGGCCTGCGCACCCTGGCCCTGACCGTCTCCGTGCGCGGCGGGGCGAAATGGGAGGGCAAGGCCCAGTCCGGCTGGTCGCATTGTCTCGAACACCTCGTCTTCAAGGGCGCGGGCGACATGGGCGCGCGCGAGATCGTCGAGCGGATCGAGGCGGAGGGCGGATCCCTGAACGCCTCGACCGGCTACGAGCGCACCAGTTTCGAGGTGCGGGCGCTGCACGGCTCCCTGCCGCTGGCCATGCAGGTGCTGTCGGATCTGGTGTTCCGCCCGACGCTCGATCCGGACGAGATCGAGCGCGAGAAGGACGTGGTGGCCCAGGAGATCGCCGAGGCCTTCGACACGCCCGACGACCACGTCTTCGAGATGGCCCAGACGCGCGCCTTCGAGGGCCAGCCGCTGGGGCGGCCGATCCTGGGCTCCGTCGCCAGCCTGAAGCCGATCACGCGGGCCCTGATCGGCGATTGGCGGGCGCGGCTGTATTCTCCCGACCGGATGGTGGTCGCGGCCTCCGGGGCGGTGGACGAGACCGAACTGCTGGCGCTGGCCGAGCGCTGGTTCGGCGGCGAGACGCCGACCCCCGCCGAGGCTCCGCCCACCCCCCGCTTCACCGGCGGCCACACAGCCCTGTCGCGCCGCATCGAACAGGCCAACATCGTCTTCCAGCTGCCGTCCGCCTCGGCTGCCGATCCGGCCTATGCGGCGGCGCGGCTGATGACCGAAATCCTCGGCGGCGGCATGGCCTCGCGCCTGTTCCAGAGCGCCCGCGAGGAGCGGGGGCTGGCCTACGCCATCGACGCCTATCACGAGCCCTACGAGGACGCGGGCCTTCTGGGCATCTACGCCGGGGCCGCGGCCGACCGGGCGGTCGAGCTGGCCGAGGTCTGCGCGGCCGAGCTTAAGGCGCTGGCCGACAGCGGGCCGACGGCGGCGGAACTGTCGCGGGCCAAGGCGGTGATGAACGCCGGCCTGTGGATGTCGGACGAGAGCCCGGCGGCGCGGGCCGGACGGGCGGCGGCGCAGGTGTTGATCTTCGGCGCCCCGATCGCGTCCCAGACCATGGCCGACCGGACGCTGGCCCAGACCGTCGATGACGTGCGCGCGGCGGCGGCGGCGTCGCTGTCGTCGGGCAAGGCGGCCACGGCGGTTCTGGGCCCGAAGGCGGCGGCCCCGGCCGGCCCTGCGTTCCGGGACGCCCTTTTCGGCTGATCGCCGGAGGGGTATTCTTTCAGGCATGGCCCTGCTGGACTGGATCAACGAGGCGACCGGTCCGGTCGTCAAGGGCGACGGCGTGACCCTGCGTCCTCCGCGCGGTCCGGACTACGAGGCCTGGGCCGCCCTGCGCCATCTGTCCCACGCCTATCTGCAGCCGTGGGAGCCGAGCTGGCCGGAGGACGATCTGACCCGCGTCGCCTTCAAGCGACGCCTGGCGATCTATGCGCGCGAGATGGACGCGGGCAACGCCTGGCCGTTCTTCATCTTCGCCGACGCGGACCAGGCGCTGGTCGGGGCCATCACCCTGTCGAACATCCGGCGCGGGGTCGCCGAGTCCGGAACCCTGGGTTACTGGATCGGCCGGCCGTTCGCGGGCCGGGGGCACGCCACAGCGGCGGTGCGGGCCATGGTGGCGCACGCCTTTGATGACCTCAAGTTGCACCGGGTCGAAGCGGCCTGCGTGCCGACCAATCTGGCGTCGCGCCGGGTGCTGGAAAAGGCCGGCTTCGTGCTCGAGGGACAGGCCCGGGCTTATCTTAAAATTAACGGCGCTTGGGCAGATCATCTCCTGTTCGGCCTCGTCAATGACGGCGCCGGGCGCGGCGGCTGACCTCGGGTGATCCCTGGCGCCGTCCTGTCGGGATCGTCACGCGTTTTGAACACACGCTCCAGAAGTCTGGCCTGGGACGCGACGACCGCCATCGAGGCGCTGGCCGCCGCCGACACCGCGCTGTGGATCTGGACCCCGTCGGACGACCAGATGCGCTTCACCGGCGCGACCCGCGCGCTCGGACTGGGTCCGCTGGCGCCGGAGTGCTCCGGGGCGGCCTTCACCGCCGTGGCCGTGCCCCACGACCGCTCTCTGGCCGAACGCATCCTCAAGCCCCAGGAGGAGGGGACCGAGGTCGCCGTGCGCCTGCGCATGCGCGATTCCGAGACCTGCATCTGGCGCGGCGTCTGGCTGGAGGACGGGTTGCGCGCCGCCGGGGTGGTGGCGCTGGAGACCAAGTTCGCGGCGTCGCACCGGGATCACCTGACCGGCCTGCTGGACCGCCGCACCTTCCTGACGCGCGCCGGCGAGACCCTGACCCAGCCGGGCGACTACGAAGTGGTGGTGGCCGACGTCGACCGCCTGCGCCGCCTCAATGAGGCGCTCGGTCACGAACGGGCCGATCTGGTGCTGGCGGCGCTCGGCGCGCGCCTCAACGGGGCTTTCGCGCCGGAGGCCAATCCGGCCCGCATCGGCGAGGACGAGTTCGCGGTGATCGTGCCGCGCGGCTCCGGGGCCGCCTCCGAACGCCTGCGCGAGGCGCTGGAGCAGCCGCTCCGGGTGGCGGGCTTCGACATCTATCCGACGGTCTCCATCGGCGCCGTGGCGGCCGAGGGCGGGCCGGACGCGTCCGATCCGGCCGAGCTGCTGCGCCGCGCCGAACTGGCCGTGGAGCAGGCCAAGACGGCCGGGCGCGGCGGGGCGGCGGCCTATGGCCGGGCGCTGGAGTCCGACAGCCTGTCGCGGCTGGCGCTGGAGGCCGACCTGCGCAACGCCTTCGTGCGCGGCGAGATCGAGCCCTTCTACCAGCCGATCGTGAACCTGGTGACCGGCGCCGTGGCCGGGTTCGAGGCCCTTGCCCGCTGGCGCCATCCGCATCGGGGCCTGGTGCCGCCGGACGAATTCCTCGGCCTGGCCGCCGAGATGGGCCTGATGAACGACCTCGGCCTGATGATGATGAGCCAGTCGGCGCGTCAGCTGGCCGACTGGCTGGCCCGGCACCCGTCGGCGGGCAATCTGTTCTGCAGCGTCAACCTGTCGGTCGGCGAGATCGAGCGCATCAATCTGGTCGAGGACGTGGCGCGGATCATCGCCGACGCCGGCCTGCCCAGGGGGGCGCTGAAGCTCGAGGTCACCGAGGGCGACATCATGCGCGACACCACGCGCGCCGCCGAAATCCTGACCCGGCTGCGCGAGGCCGGCGCCTCGCTGGCCCTCGACGACTTCGGCACCGGCTTCTCGTCGCTGACCTGGCTGGCCAAGCTGCCGTTCGATACGCTGAAGATCGACCGCTACTTCGTGCTGACCATGGACAAGGACGAGGGCTCGGCCAAGATCGTCAAGTCGGTGGTCAACCTCGGCCGCGACCTGTCGCTGGAGGTGGTGGCCGAGGGCGTCGAGAACGCCGGCCTGGCCAAGCTTCTGCTCGACGCCCAGTGCCATTACGGCCAAGGCTTCGGCTACGCCCAGGCCCTCCCGGCCCAGGAGGCCGAGGTCTATCTCAACGAGTCGCTGGCCGACGGCACGGCCCCGATCAAGGCGCGCTCGGCCTGATCGCTCAGGCCCGGCCGCTCTGCCCTGACAACTGCGCCGGGTCGATGCCCAGGCCGGCCAGGGCGCGCGCCCATTTGCCGTCGTAGTCGGGATCGAAGATCAGGTCGGCGTCGGCCTCGGCGGTGAGCCAGACGTTCTCGCCCAGCTCGTCCTCCAACTGGCCTTCGCCCCAGCCGGCGTAGCCGAGCAACAGCACCGCGCGGCGCGGACCGCCGACCGGATCGACCATGGCCGCGAGCGCCTCGCGCGTTCCCGTCATCGCCAGACCCTCGCCGAAGGCCAGGGAGGCGTCCTCGACGATCCAGTCGTCGGTGTGCAGCACGAAGCCGCGTTCGCGCTCGACCGGACCGCCGACCAGCACCGCCCGCCCGGAGGCGTCGTCCGGGGCGGGCGTGTCGAGCTTGGTCAGGACCTTCTTCAGGTCGACGCCCCGCGCCGGCCGGTCGAGACGCAACCCCATGGCGTGATCCGGGCGGTGGGCGCAGACGAGGATGACGGCGTGCTCGAACCGGGGATCGCTGATGCCGGGCATGGCCACCAGCAGCCGGCCGGCGAGGGAGTGGAATTGATCCATGTCCCTATCATCGGGGCCGGGGCCGGGCCGCGCAAGGCCGACCGGTCATCGAAAGGTTGGCGCGGCCCGCCGCAGCGCCTATCTGGATCGGGAGTTCGACCTTGAAACCCCGGAGCCTGCCATGACCGTCCAGATCGGCGACCGCATCCCCTCGGCCACCCTGACCCGCGCCACCGACGAGGGCCCGAAGCCAGTGTCCACCGACGAGATTTTCGCCGGCAAGACCGTGGCCCTGTTCGCCGTGCCCGGCGCCTTCACCCCGACCTGTTCAGCCAAGCACCTGCCCGGCTTCAAGGATCACCGCGAGGATCTGGCCGGCAAGGGGATCGACACCGTCGCCTGCCTGTCGGTGAACGACGCCTTCGTCATGGGCGCCTGGGCCGACAGCCAGGGCGTGGGCAAGGACGAGATCGTCATGCTGGGCGACGGCAACGGCGACCTCACCCGCGCGCTCGGCCTGTCGATGGACGCCAAGGGTTTCGGCATGGGCGAGCGCTCGCAGCGCTATTCGATGATCGTCAAGGACGGCGTCGTCGAGCAGCTGAACATCGAGCAGCCGGGCGAGTTCAAGGTGTCGTCGGCGGAGCATCTGCTGACGCAGCTTTGATCCCCATTCCGCTCATCCCGGCGAAAGCCGGGACCCAGTGCTTTGGATGGACGGTTTATCGGGTGCGGCTGGCAAGGTCGTCCTGAGGAGCCGGCGTCAAGCTGGACAGAACTGGGTCCCGGCTTTCGCCGGGATGAGCGGGTAGTGGAAAAAACCGACGTCTTCACTCCGGAACAGCGCAGCGCGGTGATGCGCCGCGTGAAGGGCCGCGACACGGCCCCGGAGCTGACCGTGCGCCGCATCCTGCGAGCGGCGGGGATCGGCTACCGGCTGGGGGGCGCCGGCCTTCCCGGGCGGCCCGATCTGGTCATGAAGGGGCGGCGCACGGCGGTGTTCGTGCACGGCTGCTTCTGGCACGGGCACGACTGCCCGCGCGGGGCCCGCAAGCCGAAGGCCAACGCGGACTACTGGAGCGGCAAGATCGGGCGCAACCGGGCGCGCGACGCCGCGGCGCGGGCGGCGCTGGAAGCCTCCGGCTGGCGCGTCATCACGGTCTGGGAATGCGGCATGAAAGCCCCTGACTTCGCCGACCGGCTGGTCGCCGGGGTGCGGGGTCAGGCGGCGGCGGTCTCGGCCACGGCCTCGTCCGGAGCGTCTTCTCCCGGGTGAGCCATGGTCATGACATGGGTGATGGCGCCCAGCAGCATCGGCGGCGTGATCGGCTTGGGCACGAAATAGGTCATGCCGGCCTCGGTGCAGGCGGCGATGTCTTCCGCCGAGGTGTCCGCCGTAACGGCGATGATCGGAACCAGGGCGTTGGGACCGTCGCCGGCGCGGATGCGGCGCGTCGTCTCGCGCCCGTCGAGCTCGGGCATCCGCACGTCCATGAAGATCAGGTCGAAGCTGGAGGTCTCGCAGATCTTCAGCGCCGCCATGCCGTCGGCGGCCGTGGCGATGTCGCAGCCGAGCGGCTGGAGGATCAACTGGATGGCGCGGCGGTTGATGTCGTGGTCGTCGACGACCAGAACCCGCATCGGACGGCCTTCGTCCTCATCCTCGTCCCCGGTCGGGCCGTCGACCGCCGCCGGGGCGGGCGGCTCGGCCGCGGGGGCGTTCGTCTCCGTCAGCGACTGGGCCAGGGGGCCAGGCGACGCCGGACTGGACGGTCGGGTCGAGACGCCGGTGGACAGGGCGCGGGCGACGGCGTCCCGGCTTTCCTGATCCAGGGCCGGCGCCGCCGTCGTCAGGACCTTGCCGGGTTCGAGCCGGAGGGCGAGCGTGAAGCTGGCGCCGTTTCCGATGCTGCTGCGGGCCGTCAGGCGGCCGCCCATAAGCTCGGCCAGCTGGCGGCTGATGGCGAGCCCCAGGCCGGTGCCGCCGTGCTGGGCGCTGACGCCGTCGGTGGTCTGGTCGAACGGCGTGAACAGGCGGGCCAGCTGATCGCGCGACATGCCCGGACCCGTGTCGGACACCTCGATCAGCACGGCGTGGCCGCCGGTGTCCTCGGCCCAAGCCTGGAAGCGCAGGGTGATGGAGCCCTCCGCCGTGAATTTCATGGCGTTGGAGATCAGGTTGTTGAGCACCTGCCGCAGCCGCATCGGATCGCCGCGGACCGAGACCGGCACCGTGGACGCGCCCTCGATCCGAAGCTTGAGCCCCTTGGCCCGCGCCGGCCCGCGCCACAGTCGCGTCGACTGGTTCAGCAGCTCGCGAAGATTGAAGTCGACCGCATCGACGGTCATGTGGCCGGCGTCGAGTTTGGCGTGGTCCAGCAGGTCGTCCAGCAAGGCCTTCATCATGAAGCCCGCGTCGCTGATCAGCCGGGCCTGGGCCCGGGCGGAGCTGTCCGACGCCCCGCGCTCCAGCTCGGCGGAGCCGGTGAGGATGGCGCTGATCGGGGTGCGCAAGTCATGCCCGACGGCGGCCAGGAAGGCGCTGCGCCCCTCCATGATGCGTTCGGCGGCGGCCCGTTTCTCTTCGGCCTCGATCCGGGCGGCGGTCTCGGAGACCCGCGCCTGGTTCATCCGCTGCCAGGTCGACAGGCAGTAGGTGATGAAGACGGCGACGGCGATCGAGGCGGCCATGACGAAGGCGGGCGATGCGCCGTAAGCGGCCATGAAGAAGGGCGTCGTGGCGAGATAGAGGAATTGCGGCGTCACCGTCAGAACGAGGACGGTCATCGACCGGGGGGCGTTGATCATCGAATAGATGGCGCCGGCCGACAGCAGCATGGAGGCGCAGATGCCGCCCATCGGTCCGCCCACGAGCCACAACGGCACGGCCAGGCTGCCGAAATAGCTGGCGTTGACTATCAGCAGGAGGCCGCCGGCGACATTGCGCGCGCCGCCCAGGTCATCCGTCCGGCCGGAGTTGACCGGGCTGAAAATCCACAGGTCGACCAGCTGGACCAGGAAATAGCCCAGCACCCAGCTGACGCTGAGCGACCAGCCGAGCAACGGGCTGAACACCAGGGCGCTGGCCGCGGCCATGCCCAGCCGTTGCAACAGCGCCTTGCGCCGTTGACGGATGGCGCCGGCCCAGGTGGAGTCGAGGGCGGCGGCAGGCATGTTGGCTTTGGCGATCGCCATGCGGCTCCCCCGGACCGGGCGTATTCGCCCGTGCGGCATCATGGCCCATGGGCCCTAACGCTCCGTCAACGCCCGGCCCCCACGGCCTCGCCGGCTGTGGAAAAGCCGTCGGCGCGCAGGCGGGCGGCGAGGTCCCGCTTGATCCGCCCGACGAGGCCGGGACCCTCGTAGACGAGGGCGCTGTAGACCTGCACGGCCGATGCCCCGGCGCGCAGGCGGGCATAGGCTTCGGCGCCGGAATCCACCCCGCCGACGGCGATCAGCGGCAGGCGTCCGGCCGAGACCTCGGCCGCCGCTCGCAGGGCCGCCGACGCCCGCGCCTTCAGGGGCGCCCCCGACAGGCCGCCGGCCTCGCCGCGATCCGGGGACCGCAAGGAATCCGGGCGATCCAGCGTCGTGTTCGACACGATCAGCGCGTCGATGCCGTGGTCGAGAGCGGCCTCGACGATCAGGCCGATCTCCCCGGCCGTCAGGTCGGGCGCGATCTTGAGGAAGACCGGCGTGGGATCGCCCCCGCGGGCCTCGGCCAGCCGCCCGAGCAGGTCGTCCAGGGCGGCCCGCCCCTGCAGGTCGCGCAGACCGGGCGTATTGGGCGAGGAGACGTTGACGGCGACGTAGTCCGCCAGCCCCTTCAACCGCGTCAGGCCCGCGACGTAGTCCGCGGCCTTGTCGTCCGTGTCCTTGTTGGCCCCGAGATTGGCGCCGATCACGGCCCCGGCGGGACGGCGGGCCAGCCGGGCGGCGAAGGCCTCCAGCCCCTGGTTGTTGAAGCCCATGCGATTGATGATCGCCCGGTCTTCCGACAGGCGGAACAGGCGCGGCCGCGCATTGCCCGGCTGGGCCCGGGGGGTGACCGAGCCGCACTCGACAAAGCCGAAGCCCAGCCGCGACAGGCCCCGCAGCGCCTCGCCGTTCTTGTCCAGACCGGCGGCCAGCCCCACCGGATTGGACAGGGGCAGGCCGGCGACGACGGTCGCCAGCACCGGATCGTCGGCGGGCGGCGCGGGCAGGGGGGCGAGCCTGAGCGCCTGGACGGCCAGCCGGTGTGCGGTTTCCGGGTCGAGGAGGCGCAGGGCGGCGGCGCCGAGGTCGGTCAGGGCCATCCGGTCGCTCCGTCGTCAAATCGCATGATCCCGTCCGCGTCGACCGACAGGCTCCGTTCCCAAAGGGCGGCAGCCTTGGGCAGGGGGCCGAACAGATGGGGGAACAGGGCTCCGCCTCTCGAGGGCTCCCAGCGCAGGTCTTCCAGGTCCGGCAGATGGACCGCGACCAGCAGGAGATCGTCGCGCCCGCGGAAGTGTCGGGCCGCGGTTTCGGCCAATTGCCCGGCCGTGGACATGTGGATGTAGCCGTCCGCCCGATCCACCGCCGAACCGGAATAGAACCCGTCCGCCGCCTCATACTCGGCCCGGTCCACCAGCTTGTAGGCGAGGTCGGTCATCCGGCGGCGAGGTCGCGCGGCTGCAGATAGCCTTCCAGCGTACGGCGGCCCGCGGGGTCGACGCCGAAAACGGCCGCGGCCCCCGGCGGGAAGCCGCCGCTCATGCGGTCGAGGATCGCGGGGGAGGCGGCGCTCTCGACCAGATATTCCACGGCCAGCAGATGGACGCCGGGATTGTGGGCCACGACCATCAGGCAGCCGGCGTCATCCTCGACGGCCTCGACCAGCCGCCGGAGCGTGTCGGCGCCGCCGTTGTACAGCGCCTCGTCGTCGCGGACCTGGACGTCGCCGAAGGCGTCGTGGAGCAGATCCCAGGTCTGGCGGGTGCGCGCCGCCGGGGACACCAGCGCGAGGTCCGGCCGCAGGTCGCGCGCCGCCAGGCCGCGTCCCATGGCGGCGGCGTCGACCCGGCCGCGGGCCGACAGGGCCCGGTCGCGGTCGCGCCCCGAACCCGCGGCCCGTTCGGCCTCGGCGTGTCGCATCAGGATCAGTCTCTGCATGTCCGCCCTTTAGGGCCTGCCGCCCCGCCTGCAAAGCGGGGGAGACCGGTCAGTGGCGAACCCGGCGGCTCCGCGACGCGGGCTGGGGGTGCAGGGCCGGCGTCAGGACCGTGACCGGGGCCGTCGCGCTGCCCGGATGCACCCGCGCATAGGCCTGACGCGTCGCTTCCAGCAGGATCACTCCGGCGGCCCCCGGCATGACCCGTCGTCCGATCTGTTCGAAGCCGTCGCCGAACGGCAGCAGCGGCCCCCAGGGCGGCACATACAGGGTCTGCGACCAGGCGGTGGGCTCGAGCCCCGCGTCGCGGACCAGACGCTCCAGCTGGCGCCGGGTGAACGGCCGGCCGTGGCCGAACGGGGTCGCCTCGACCCGGGACCACAGCCCGCCCCGCGCGGCGGCGATCAGGATGATGCGCCCGGCGGGCGACAGCGCCCGCACGGCCTCCAGCAGCAGGCCGGGCGCGTCTTCCGCCTCTTCCAGCGCGTGGACCAGCAGGATGCGGTCGAAGCTGCCCGCCGCGAACGGCAGGCGGCGATCGTCGACCAGGACGGTGCGGTTGCGGCCGACGGAGGGCCACAGCTCCACCCCCTGTCCTCCCGGCATGGCGGCGACCACCCGGCGGGCTCCGACGAAGGCGTCGAGCCATGGCGTCGCATAGCCGATGCCCAGCACGTCGCACGCGGCGGCCTCGCCCCAGGCGTCGTCCAGCCGGCGGGCCAGCAGCCGGCGGACCAGCGCGCCGGCCGGTTCGCCGTAGAAAATCCGAAGGTCCTCGATGCTGCGTCGCATGCGATCACCATAGGCCGCGGGAGGGCCCGCTGCTAGAATGCGGCATGCCCCTGGACGTTCGCCTGTTTCCCTGCCTTTCCGACAATTATGGTTTCCTGGCGCGGGACACGGCCACGGGCGCGGTGGCCACGATCGACACGCCGGACGCCGACGCCATCCTGGCCGCGCTGGAGCAATCGGGCTGGGGGCGGCTGGACCTGATCCTCAACACCCACTGGCACCCGGACCACACCCAGGGCAACGCGGCCCTCAAGGCGGCGACCGGCTGCGAAATCATCGGGCCCGAGGAGGTGCGCAAGGCCGCGCCGCTGGACCGGGTCGTCCGCGGCGGCGATGTCGTGATGCTGGGCGAGACGGCGCTGGAGGTGACCGACACCCCCGGCCATACGCTGGGCCATATCGTCTACCGCGACGCCCCGGGCGGCCACGCCTTCGTCGGCGACACCCTGTTCGCGCTCGGCTGCGGCCGGCTGTTCGAGGGCACGCCGGGGCAGATGTGGGACAGTCTGCAAAGGCTCGCCGCCTGGCCGGACGAGACCACCGTCTGGTGCGCCCACGAATACACCGCGGCCAACGCGCGGTTCGCACTCAGCCTCGACGACCGGCCGCAGATGGCGGCGCGCGCGGCGGCGATCGTCGCGGCGCGGGAGCGGGGGCAGCCGACGATCCCGACCACGATCGGGGCGGAGAAGGCGTTCAACCCCTTTCTGCGCGCCGCCGATGCCGCTGACTTCGCCGCGCGCAGGGCGGCCAAGGACCGTTTCGCGGGCTAGCTAGTCCCGGGGCAGGATGGCCCGGATCACCCGGGCCGACGACGGCCGCCCCGCCATGCCCTCGCCCGGATCGACGGTGACGGTCAGCCGGCCGCGGGCATAGGTCACTCCCGCGCGGGAGCCTTCGACGATGGTGATGCTGCGCAGATCGTCGATGTACTGCCGGGCGGTCGGCGAGCGGGCGATGCGGATGACCGCCTCGGTGGTGACGATCAGCGCCTCGACGCACAGAGCCTCGGACTGTTCGCCGCCCAGATTGACCTCGACCAGCCGGCCGACGGCCTGGCTGACCATGTGGCTGCGCTGGGCCATGAGGCGGAACAGCAGGACCGGTCCGAGGGTCGGCGGCGTCAGGCTCGGGCCGGAGCCGGTGAAGGAGGCCGGCGAGCCGCCGGGGGCGCGCGGCGTGTAGATGGTCATGCCGCCGCTGGGCGTGACCCTCAGCACCTGCTCGCCCGCGTCGTTGCGGTAGATGACGTCGCCGCGAGGGGCGGCGCTGGGCCTCAGCACCCAGGTCTCGTCGCGGCGGTCGAAACGGAGCAGCGGATGGCGTCCGGACCGGTCGAGGATGAAGCCCTCGCCGGACTCGGCCACATAGCGGCCCACGGGCGGCAGGGCGACCGAGGACGGGCCGCGGTCGCGCAGGGCCCGGCTTTGCTCGGCCTGGGCGTTGCCGCGGTTCTGGGCCGCCGCTTCGGCGACGATGGACGTCAGCGACAGCGCCGCAGCCGCGAGGGCGATCGCCATCGCGGCCGGAAGCGGCCCTCGCGCCGTTCTGACCCTCGCCGTCAACTCCATGGCGACTTTCGTGGAATCGCCGCGCGGCGGATTTTGGGCGGAGGGAGCCTAGCCGACGAGATACTGACCGCCGTTCAGCGACAGGGTGCAGCCTGTGACATATCCGGCACGTTCGCCCGCGAGCCAGGACACCATGTCGGCGATTTCCTCGCCTTTTCCGAGTCTTCCGACGGGGATCTGGGCGACGATCCCGGCCAGCACCTTCTCGTCCATGGCCCCGACCATCTCGGTGTCGATATAGCCCGGCGCGATGCAGTTCACCGTCACTCCCTTGCGGGCGTTCTCCAGCGCCAGCGCCTTGGTGAAGCCGATCATGCCGGCCTTGGCGGCGGAATAGTTGGTCTGGCCGATCTGGCCCTTCTGGCCGTTGATCGAGCTGATATTGACGATGCGGCCGAAGCCGCGGTCGCGCATGCCGTTGATGACCTGGCGCGTCATATTGAACACGCTGTCCATATTGACCCGGATGACGTCGGACCACTGGTCGCTGGTCATCTTGTGGAAGAAGCCGTCGCGGGTGATGCCGGCGTTGTTGATCAGGGTGTCGATGGGGCCGAGCTCGGCCTCGATCTCGGCCACGGCCCGCTGACAGTCCTCGAACGAACCGACGTTGCCCTTGACCACCATGACGCCCAGTTCGCGCGCGGTGGCCTCGGCCGCCTCGACATTGCCGGAGTAGCCGGCGGCGACCAGCATCCCGTCCTCCTTCAGACGCTGGGCGATCGCCTTGCCGATGCCGCGGGTGCCGCCCGTGACCAGAGCCACTCGTGCCATGTCCGTTTCCTGTCCTGCGAGCGGCGGCCTCTCACCCGGGCCGCCTGCATATGGATACGCTTTAACCCGCGAGCCGTTGCGCGGGAAGCGTGTGGTCAAGCCGTCTTGTCGAACCGGCTCATGTCGATGACGAAGCGGTAGCGGACGTCAGACCGCTCCATCCGGGCGTAGGCCTCGTTGATCTGGTCCGGTGCGATGACCTCGATGTCGCTGGCGATGCCGTGCTCCGCGCAGAAATCGAGCATCTCCTGGGTCTCGCGGATGCCGCCGATCAGCGAGCCGGCCACGGCGCGCCGGCGCCACAGCAGGCCCAGGGCGTAGACCGGCAGGCCCTCGGTGGTCAGGCCCAGCATCACCATGGTGCCGTCGCGCGCCAGCAGCTGAACGTGGCTGGCGATCTCGTGGGTGGCCGACACCGTGTTGATGATCAGGTCGAACTTCTCCGCCGCCGCCTGCATCGCCGTCTTGTCGGAGTTGATGAGGAAATGCTTCGCGCCCATCCGCTCGGCGTCCGCCTTCTTGCGGTCGGAGGTGGACAGGACCGTCACCTCGGCCCCCATGGCCGCCGCCAGCTTGACTGCCATATGGCCGAGGCCGCCGAGGCCGATCACCGCCACCTTCGACCCGGGCCCGATCTTCCAGTGCTTCAGCGGGCTGTAGGTGGTGATGCCGGCGCACAACAGGGGCGCGGCGGCGTCCAGCGGCAGGCTGTCGGGGATGCGCAGCACATAGTTCTGGTCGACGGTGATCCGGTTGGAATAGCCGCCCTGGGTGATCGCCTGTCCGACCTCGGCGCCCTTGGGATCGGGCCAGCCATAGGTCTGGGTGAAGCCGGGCACGCAGTATTGCTCCTCGCCTTCGCGGCAGGCGGAACAGGTGCGGCAGCTGTCGACCATGCAGCCGACGCCGACCCGGTCGCCCGCCCTGAACTTCGTCACATTGGCCCCGACGGCGGTGACGACCCCGGCCATCTCGTGCCCCGGGACGACCGGATAGCGGGTGTTGCCGAGGTCGTTCTTCGCCACGTGCAGGTCCGAGTGGCAGACGCCGCAGAATTTGATCTCGATGGCCACGTCGTCCGGGCCCGGGTCGCGCCGGTCGAAGCTGTACGGCGACAGCGGGGCGTCGGCGGCGGTGGCGGCGAAGGCGCGGGTGGCGATGGGCATCGAGGGTCCTCGGCGGAGCGGAGCGTTCAGGGGCAGGTGTTCACGGTGGATCGAACCCGCAAGGTCACCAGTCGTTGCGGCCGTCGACGTGGCGGACCGGGACCGCGTCCAGATCGAAGTCGTCGAACAGCCGGGCGTTCAGGGTGATGTGCGCCGGCCGCGCCTCGCCCTCCCCCGTGGTCCAGGCGTCCGACTCGG
Source organism: Brevundimonas sp. (assembly GCF_035626975.1). GTDB lineage: Bacteria > Pseudomonadota > Alphaproteobacteria > Caulobacterales > Caulobacteraceae > Brevundimonas. The sequence goes on along the minus strand of NZ_DASPMQ010000038.1, from coordinate 30,405 downwards.
CGAACACGGCGCAGCCGCAGACGTCGCAATGGTGGAAGGTCATCATCCGGTCCCCCCACTGGTAGGCGGTCAGCCGGTCAGGCGTCAGGCTGAACCCGACCTCGCCGGGCGCATAGTAGGCGGCGACGGTTCCGCGCTTGGTGCAGGTCGAGCAGGTGCACTGCGTGACGCTGTCGGGCGCCGGGGCGGTGAACCGTTGCGCTCCGCAATGGCAGCTTCCCCGCACCAGCGTGGTCATGCGCCCAGCTTGGCGATCAGCGCCTGCGCCGCCGCCGGATTGCGCACCTTGGCTCCGGCGATAAAGTAGGCGAACACGTCGCCCGTCTTCGCCCATTCGCGGGTCTGTTTGACGATGCCGTCCAGTTCGGCCGCGGACATGCCCGTCGGCTCGTCCTCGCGGCTCGACATCAGCCGGGCGTATTTGAAGTCCGCCGTGTCCTGATCGATGCGCGGCCACTCCGGCGCCTCGTCATCATGGCCATAGACGATCGCCGCCCCGTATTTGCGGGCGAGGTCATGGAACTGTTCGTTGTCAAACGTGCCGCTGCGGACCTCCAGCGCGTGGCGCAGCCGCACCCCGTCCTTTTCCTTCGGCAACAGCTTCAGGAAACCCTCGAAGTCGACGGGGTCGAACTTCTTGGTGGCCATGAACTGCCAGTTGATCGGCCCCAGCTTGTCGCCCAGCGCCGTCAGCCCCTGATCGAGGAACCGCTCGAGGCTCTCCTTGCCCTCGGACAGCACCTTGCGGTTGGTGCAAAACCGGCTGGCCTTGACCGCGAAGACGAAGCCGTCCGGCGTCTCGTCGCGCCACTTCATCCACGTCTCGGGCTTGAAGCCGGAATAGTAGGTGCCGTTGATCTCGATCGAGGTCAGCTTGCCGGAGGCGTACTCCAGCTCCTTCTTCTGGCTCAGCTTGTCCGGATAGAAGACGCCCCGCCACGGCTCATAGGTCCAGCCGCCGATGCCGACTCTGATGGTTCCGGTCATGCTGTCTGCTCCACGCCAATCCATTGCCCGAAGGTGACCCAGAAGCCGTTCAGGTCGCGCACGATGAACTCGCGCATGCCGTGGTAGGCGTCGTAAAGGTCCTTGATGATCTCTGTCCCGTCCGGCAAGCGGTCGCGCCATGCCCGGACGTCGTCCACGCCGACATAGAGATCCACGTCCCGGCGGTCATGCTCGGCGGGCCGACCGCCGCAGTTCAGCATCACGGCGTTCTCGCCCAGCGTCAGCTTCGCCCAGGTCGTCTCCAGGCCGTCCGAGGCGGTCTCCTCGACGGTGAAACCCAGCCGCGCATACCACGCGGCGGCGGCGTCCACGTCGGGCACATGGATCATCGGCGTGACGGTGGTCGGCATGTCCGGGCTCCCTTCGGCGGCGACCTTCGTCCCGTCGCGCCCGTCGATCAAGCCGCCCCGACCAGCATCCGGTAGGCCGCCGTGGCCTGCGCCCGGGCCGTGTCGTCGTCGAGCAAACGGCGCGAATGCCCGTAGGCCAGCACGATGCCCTTGAGCTGGAACACCAGCACCTCGAGCGTGGCGTCGTCCGCGTTCGGATTCAGCGTCCGGAACTCGCGCTTCAGCACCTTGGCCCAGCGCACCTGGCTGGCCTTCAGCGTGTCGCGCAGCGGCCCCGGCTGGTCGTCCAGCTCCATGGCCGCCGCCTTCAACGGGCAGCCGCCCGGGCGATCCTCGCCGTCGATCCAGTCCAGCTCGCCCTGGAAGATGCGGTCGAGCCGTTCGCGGCCCGCCGGCAGCGGCTCGGCCGGACGCCACACGGCCTCGGTGAAGCGCTCGATCATGGTGTCGACCACCTCGGCCTGCAGCGCCTCCTTGGACTGGAAATGCTTCAGCACCGCGCTCTTGGACACGCCCGCCGCGCTCGCGACGTCCTGCAGGCTGACGGCGGCCAGACCGCGCACGGTGACCTGGGTCATCGCCTCGTCGATCAGCCGGGCGTGGGTGGCGGCGCCTTTGGGCGGCATGCGGAGGTCTCCATAACAAAAGTGTCCGAACGGCCACTTTCTTGTTGACTCGAAGTGACCGAGCGGTCACTCATATGTGCACGGTCGGTCACTTTTACACGAACCGGCCGCAATGAACAGCCCCAGGAGGCTCCAATGCTTCTCATGACCCTGATCTCGGCGACCCTCGCCGTCGCCCAGCCCGCCCCCGTCCTCGACGCGGCCGCCACCCTCGCCGCGCCCGGCGAGGCGCGCCGCCTCGTGCTGGACGGCCATTCGTGGTCCTGCGGCCCCGAGGGCGCCTGCGTCGCCCGCGGCTCCGGCGCGTCCCAGCCCGCGCTGCGCGAATGCCGCCGTTTCGTCGCCCGCTTCGGCGCGGTGACCCGCTACGAGCGCGGCGGAATCGCCCTGACCGAAGCCGAGCTGGCCCAGTGCAATACGGCGGCGGCGCGATGAGCGACCGTCGAGCCCTGCTGACGACGATCTTCAACGGCCTGGCGGCGGGCGACGGTCGCGCCTTCCAGGCCGCGCTGTCCGAGGACATCGTCTGGCGCGTGCCGGGTTCGAGCGGCTGGTCGGGCGAGTACCGGGGCGTGGCGGACATCCGCGAACGGCTGCTGGTCCCGCTGCGCGCCCGCCTCGGGACCATCCGCAGCATCGCGGACCGCATCGTGGTCGATGGCGATCACGCGGCGGTCGAGTTCCACGGCGACAACCAGACGGTCGGGGGCCAGCGGTACGATAACCGCTACGTCTTCATGTTCCGCTTCGCCGGTGACCGGATCGTCGAGATCAACGAATACATGGACACTGCGCTGGCTGAACGCGTGCTGGGCGCGGATGGGCCGGCGGACGGTCAGTAAGCGAAATCCCGGTAGATGCGGCTGATGTCGCCCTGCCAGTCGCCGCGGTACAGTTCCAGCAGCCGGTCCGCCGGCGTGATCCCGCTGTCGGCGATGTCCTCCAGCTCCGACAGATAGCCGCGCTCGTCGACCATGCCGCCCGAGAAGCGGGCGCGGTTCTTCAGCCCGTGCTTGGCGATGTCGACCAGGTCGACGGCCACGTCTCGCACCGACCGCCCGGCCACCTCGGCCTTGAGGCCCAGCCGGGTGACGTCGCGGCGCAGGCGCTCGTGGTCGGCGATGTCCCAGTCCTTGACCAGGTCCCAGGCCGCCGCCAGCGACGGCGCGTCATACAGGATGCCCGCCCACAGCGCCGGCAGGCCGCAGATGCGGCTCCACGGTCCGCCGTCGGCGCCGCGCATCTCCAGATACGACTTCAGCCGCACCTCGGGGAACAGGGTGGTCAGGTGGTCGGCCCAGTCCTTGGCGTTGGCCCGGTCGCCCGGCAGGGCGTCCAGCCTGCCGTCCATGAAGGCCCGGAACGACTGGCCCGACAGGTCGACGTAGCGGCCCTCGCGCTTGGCGAAATACATCGGCACGTCCAGCGCGTAGTCGGCATAGGCCTCGAATCCGAACCCGTCGCGGAACACGAAATCGAGCATGCCGGTCCGGTCCGGATCGGTGTCGGTCCAGACGTTGGCGCGGGCGCTCAGGAAGCCGTTCGGCTTGCCTTCCGTGAACGGACTACAGGCGAACAGGGCCGTGGCGATCGGCTGCAGCGCCAGCGAGGTGCGGAACTTGGCCACCATGTCGGCCTCGCCGTCGAAGTCGAGGTTGGCCTGGATGGTGCAGGTGCGCAGCATCATGTCGAGGCCCAGACCGCCCCGCTTCGGCATATAGGCCCGCATGATATCGTAGCGGCCCTTGGGCATCACGGGCACGTCCTCGCGCCGCCACAGCGGGTCGAAACCGGCGCCGAGGAAGCCGAGGTTGAGCTGGTCGGCGACCTGCTTGACCTCCATCAGGTGCTGGCCGGTCTCATTGCAGATGTCGTGCACGTCCCTCAGCGGCGCGCCCGAGAGCTCGAACTGGCCACCGGGTTCGAGGCTGATCGAGGCGGTGTAGCCCTCGCTGTTCGGCCGCTCGAGGGCGATCACGTGGCCGCCCTCGTAGACCTGGGTCCAGCCGAATCGGGTCAGACCTTCCAGCATAGCCTTGATGCCGTTCGGCCCGTCGTAGTCCGGCCGCCTCAGGGTCGACCGATCGAAGCCGAACTTCTCGTGCTCGGCGCCGATGCGCCACTGGTCCTTGGGCTTGGACCCCTTCGACATGGCGCCGATCAGGTCTTCGCGGGTAAGCGGTTCGGCGTCGGCCATGCGGTGTTCCAGCCCCTCGTGTCGCCGCTAGATGGGCGGGCGGAGCGGCGGGCTCAAGGGCCATTCTGCTCCGGCGCCGATAAGGCCGCCTTGGGCTACCGCTCCCAGTCGCCCACCGCCGCCTGCCACAGCGTCAGGGCGGCGATGGCGGCGGTGTCGGCGCGCAGCACGCGCGGCCCCAGCGACACGGCGGTGGTGAAGGGCAGGGCCCGCAGCCGCTCGCGCTCCTCGGGCGAAAACCCGCCCTCGGGGCCGATCAGAACCGCCCACGGGTCTTCGCCCGCGGCCTGCAGCGCGGGACCCGCCGGCGCGCCGCCGGTCTCGTCGCAGAACATCAGCCGTCGCCCGGCCTCCCAGCCGTCCAGCAGGTCCGCCAGCTTCGCCGGCGCGTCGACCAGCGGCACATCCACCCGCCCGGTCTGTTCGGCCGCCTCGATGGCGATGGCGTCCAGCCGGTCCATCCGCACATGCTGGGTCTGGGTCCGGTGGGTGACGACCAGCCGGATGCGCCGCACGCCCAGTTCGACCGCCTTCTCGACCGCGAACTCCAGCGCGCTCTTTTTCACCACGCTGACCAGCAACTCCACGTCGGGGCCGGTGGACTGCGGTCGCACCTGTTCGTCGGCTCGCAGCACGACGCCCTTCTTGAGCACCTCGGTGATGACGCAGCGCCACTCGCCGTCGACGCCGTTGAACACCAGCAGCCCCTCCCCGATCTTCAGCCGCATGACCTGGGTCAGATAGCGCGACTGGTCGAGCGTCGGCAGGACGGCGGCGCCGGAGGCGAGGGACTGCGGGACGTGGAGGCGGATCATGATCGCCTCTGTGGGGTCACAGCGTCCGCGCGATCAAGAGCTTCATGATCTCGTTGGTCCCGCCGTAGATGCGCTGCACCCGGGCGTCCTTGTACAGCTGGGCGATCGGGTACTCGTTCATATAGCCGTAGCCGCCGTGCAGCTGCAGCATCTCGTCGATGACCTCGCCCTGGATGTCGGTGACCCAGTATTTGGCCATCGAGGCGGTGGCGGCGTCGAGCTTGCCCTGCAGGTGCAGGCCCAGGCAGTGGTCGACGAACACCTTCGCCACCGTCAGCTTGGTCTTCACCTCGGCCAGCTTGAACTGGGTGTTCTGGAAGTCGATGACCCGCTTGCCGAAGGCCTTGCGCTCCTTGACGTAGGCCAGCGTCTCCCGCAGCCCGCGCTCGGCCGCGGCCACCCCCTGGATGGCGATGTTGAGCCGTTCCTGCGGCAGCTGCTGCATCAGCTGGATGAAGCCCTGACCCTCGCCGCCGCCGATGATGTTCTCCCCGGGGACCTTCACCTCGTTGAAGAACAGCTCGGAGGTGTCGTTCCCCTCCATGCCGATCTTGTGCAGGTTGCGGCCGCGCTCGAAGCCCTCGGCGCCGTCCGTCTCGACGACGATCAGGCTGGTGCCCTTCGCCCCCTCCGACGGGTCGGTCTTGGCCACCACGATGACGAAATTGGCCAGCTGGCCGTTGGTGATGAACGTCTTCGAACCATTCAGAACATACTGGTTGCCCTGTTTGATGGCGGTGGTCTTGACCCCTTGCAGGTCGGAGCCGGCGCCCGGCTCGGTCATGGCGATCGCCCCGACCAGTTCGCCGGACTGGAGCCGCGGCAGCCAGCGCGCCTTCTGCTCCTCGGTGCCGTAGTGCCAGATGTAGGGCATGACGATCGCGTTGTGCAGCGAGATGCCGAAATGGTCCGCCCCCTTCCAGCCCAGCTGGCGCATCAGCACCACCTCGTGCCGGTAGTCCCCGCCCATGCCGCCGTCCGCCTCGGGCATCGACAGCCCCAGCAGCCCCGCCTCTCCGGACTGGGTCCACAGTTCGCGCGGCACTGACGAGTTGGCGATCCACGACTGCACCGCCTCGGGCGAGGCGTGCTCGTCGATCCACTTGCCGACGCTGTCCGCGAAGAGGGTGATCTCCTCGTCCTGCATGAACTCGGGTTCGGCGACGTTGAGGACGTTCATCATGTGACTTCGTAGCGATCTTTGGAGAGGAGCCCTCCGATGATCAGAGTCGGGATTAGCCAGGCGCCAAACAGGGCGACGCAGGAAAAGCCGACGAGATCAGCGATCGGGTCAGAAAGAGGCGCGAAGTGAATGGCCGCCTTCAGAACCAGCGCGACGGAGGCGAACGCGATGGTCGCCGCCCAGCCCAGCTGTGGGCGTCCGGTCGCTCTGGCGCGATAGTAGTTGAGCAGGCCCACCAGGACTACGACGCCGAGCGCGACTGGCGCTCCCACGCCGTCCAGAAAGGCGAGCGGAACAAGAAAGGAGATACCGGCAAGTCTGGTCCAGTACTCAATCCTGTTCACCTAGAACGCCTCCGCCGGCAGGGCCATCAGCACCTCGGCGCCTGTCTTCAGCTTGACCAGGTGCGCTCCCGCGTCGGGCAGAATGCGCTCGACGAAATACCGGCCGGTCATCAGCTTGTTGGCGTAGAACGGGTCGGTCGAGCCGGCGTCGATCTGCTTTTGCGCCGCGATGGCCATCTGCGACCAGACGTAGGCCAGCGCGGTCAGGCCGAAGATGTTCAGATAGTCGGTGCTCGCCGCCCCGGCGTTGTCCGGATTGGCCATGCCGTTCTGCATCAGCCACATCGTGGCCTCCTGCAGCTTCTTCTTGGCGTCGGTCAGGCCGTCGATGAACGGCTTGATCGGACCCTCGTGGCCATGCTCGGCCGTGAAGGCGTCGATCTCGGCGAACCAGGTCATGATGGCCCGGCCGCCGTTGGCCGGCAGCTTGCGGCCGACCAGATCCAGCGCCTGGATGCCGTTGGCGCCCTCGTAGATCATGGTGATCCGTGCATCGCGCAGATACTGGCTGGCCGGGAAATGCTCGGTGTAGCCCGAGCCGCCATGCACCTGCATCGACAGGCTGGCGGCGTGGAAGCCCTTGTCGGTCAGATAGGCCTTCAGCACCGGGGTGATCAGGCCCATGTAGTCGCGGGCCCGGGTGGCCGTCGCCTCGTCGTCCGACTTCTGCAGGTCGGCCTGCAGGGCGGTCCACAGGATGAAGGCCTGGCCGCCTTCGACGAAGGCGCGGGCCTCCATCAGCATGCGGCGCACGTCGGGGTGGACGATGATCGGATCGGCCGGGCCGTCCGGGTTCTTCGGGCCGGTGAGCGAGCGGCCCTGCAGCCGGTCCTTCGCGAACTCGGCGGCGGCCTGATAGGCGGCGGCGCCGATCGACAGGCCCTGCAGGCCGGTGCCGAGGCGGGCCTCGTTCATCATGACGAACATCGCCGCCATGCCCTTGTTCTCCTGGCCCACCAGCCAGCCTTTCGCCCCGTCATAGGCCATGACGCAGGTGGCGTTGCCGTGGATGCCCATCTTGTGCTCGAGCCCGGCGCAGCCCGCGCCCGCGTTGCGCTCGCCCACGCCGCCGTCGTCGGTGACGAAGAACTTCGGCACCACGAACAGGCTGATGCCCTTGATCCCGGCCGGCGCGCCCTCGATGCGGGCCAGCACCAGATGGATGATGTTGTCGGTGAAGTCGTGCTCGCCCGAGCTGATCCAGATCTTCTGGCCGGTGATCGAATAGCTGCCGTCGCCGTTCGGAACCGCCTTGGTGCGGATCATGCCCAGATCGGTGCCGCACTGCGGCTCGGTCAGGTTCATGGTCCCGCCCCACTCGCCCGTGGCCAGCTTGGGCAGGTAGGTGGCCTTCTGCTCAGGGCTGCCGTTGGCGTGCAGCGCCTCGTAGCAGCCGTGGGTCAGGCCGGGATACATCGAGAAGGCGGCCGAGGCGGCGGCGGTCATCTGGCCGAAGGCCATGCCGACGATCGCGGGCATGCCCTGGCCGCCGTATTCCGGATCGGACGACAGGCCGGGCCAGCCGGCGGCGACCATCTGCTGATAGGCGTCCTTCCAGCCGGTCGGGCCGGTGACCTTGCCGTTGTCGAACTTGCACCCTTCCTGGTCGCCCACCTTGTTCAGCGGGGCGATGACCTCCTCGGCGAACTTGGCGCCTTCCTCGAGGATCTGGCCGACCAGGTCCGAGGACACGTCGGCGAAGCCGGGCTGGTTGGAGTAGCGGTCGATCTCCAGCACCTCGTTCAGGATGAACGTCAGGTCGCGGACAGGCGCCTTGTAGGCCATGGAGTTACGCTCTCGCTTTGAAGGGCTGGTGGTGATTGTCCGGGTTGAGGCGCTCGCGCAGCAGCGAGGCGTATTCCTCGGCCCCGGGCAGCAGGTCGGGCCGGTGCTCGCCCAGCTTGCGCTCCATCACGGCGCAGGCTTCCTCGGCCGTCTCGATGGCGGCGTCGAGGTCCTCGCGCTGCTGTTTCAGCGCGGCGATCTGGGCCCGGTGGCGGCGCAGGGCGACGGCCATCTGGTGGGCGTTGTGATTGTCGTGGTCGTAGAGATCCAGCATCTCCTGGATCTCCTGCAGCGAGAAGCCGATGCGACGTCCGCGCAGGATCAGCTTCAGCCGGGCCCGGTCGCGGGCGTCATAGACCCGGGTCTGGCCCTTGCGGGCCGGGGTCAGCAGGCCCTTGTCCTCATAGAAGCGCAGGGCGCGCGCCGTGGCCCCGAACTCGCGGCAGAGCTGGCGGATCGAATAGGTGCGATGATCGTCGGCGGTCGCCATGCCCCACGTCATAACTTGACGTGCACGTAAAGGGAAGCCTTCAGTTCTTCGCCGGAATTGCAGGCGGCCGCCGGATCGCTCCGGCGGCCGCCCTTCCTTCAGTCCCGTCGGATCAGCGCGCCTCGCGCGCCCGGTACCACAGCACCGGCGCCGTCATGGCGATCAGCACAAGGTTGGTCACGGCCAGCCCGGCCTCGAGCCCGGCGGCGTGCAGCGCCAGCATGATCGTCTCCAGCGCCAGCAGGCCGGCGGCGGCGGTGACCAGCAGCGGACGGCCGTGCTTCCACGACACCAGCGGGGCGAGGATCAGGACGGCGAGGACGATCTCGGCGACGCCGAGACCGCGCACCATGTTTTCCGCGACCAGGGCCGGCCAGCGCATCAGATCGACGAGATTGGCCATCGGCTCGGTCAGCTTGGCGTAGCCGGCGGCGATGAAGAACATCGCCAGCCAGCCCTGCAGCGTCCAGAGCGTCAGATTGCGGTAGCTCGCGGCGAGGCGCGACCGGGCGGGGGTGAGAACCTGAGAAGTCATTTTATGTGACGCCCGGGGAGGGACGCTCGTTCTATTGGCAACAGTGGCGATGTCGGATCGACCGAGGCTGTCCGCAAGGGCGCGAATCGAGACCGTAACCATCCGTGACCGCTTTCTGCGTGAGTCCCGCGGCCAAAGCGTGGCCGTATCTATAAATCCCTGTAATGCGGCGTCCGTTTCGGGCGCCTTAAGACCGGGGCATTGCGAGCAGGGCGGGGGTGGCACGGCGACTTTCCTTGCGGAGACGGACCGGCCGGCGCCGGTGCCGCATCCCTGGCGCCACCCTGCTGCCAGCCTGCTGTCAGCAGTCGCGCAGTCCCCACGCCTCGCCGGCCTGTCGCAGCCGGGCGAGCCTGGCCTCGAACGGGGTCCAGTCGTCGCCCGCATCAATGGCGGCCCAGACCGCCTCGACCTCGTCGATCAGCATCTCTTCCGGTTCGGGCGCGGCGAACATCGGATGCTCCAGTCGCTCGGGGCGGTCCGGCTCGTGCTCGAACAGGGCGAAGCGGAAGGCGTCGAAGGCCTCGCCCTGGTACTGCCTGCCCCGGGGACCGGCCAACGCCCGCGCCGACGAGGCGAAGCCGCCGAACCAGTCGAAGAACAGCGGCTCCCAGCGCAGCGCCTCCCCGCCCTCGCGCAGCATCGCCAGCGTCGTGTCCAGCAGCCTCTGGTCGGCCGCCTCGCCGAGGCTGGCGACCCCGAGCCGGGCCAGGAAGGCGACGCGCAGCTCACGGATATAGGCCGGACCGAAGCCGTTCAGCGCGTCGGTCAGCGGCTCCGCGTCGGCGACCAGTTTGAGCGCTCCGCCCAGCTGGGTCAGGGCCCAGAACACGGCCTCCGGCTGGCGGGCGAAGGCATAGAGGCCGAACTGATCGAAATAGGCCGCCGTGAAGCCCGGCTCGTAATAGGGCAGGAAGCGCCACGGGCCGTAGTCGAAGCTCTCGCCGGTGACGTTAAGATTGTCGGTGTTGAGCACCCCGTGCACGAACCCCGCGGCGATCCAGCGGGCGGTCAGCCGGGCCGAGGCCTCGACCACGGCGCGCAGGAAGCCGGGCGTGTCTCCGGCCGCGACCGCGGGGTGGTAGAGCGACCGGGCATGCTCGACCAGGGTTTCGATCATGTCGGGGCGACCGATGTAGGCGGCGCGCTGGAAGGTTCCGAAGCGGATGTGGCTGTGCGACAGCCGGACCAGCACGGCGGACCGGGTCGGCGACGGCTCGTCGCCGCGCTGCAGTTCCTCGCCGGTCTCGATCAGCGAAAATGCGCGGCTGGTGGGCGTGCCGAGCGCCTCCAGCATCTCCGCCGCCAGCACCTCGCGTACGCCGCCCTTCAGGGTCAGCCGGCCGTCGCCGCCCCGCGACCATGGCGTCTGGCCCGAGCCCTTGGTGCCGAGGTCGAGCAGACGATGGTCCGTCGCTCTCAGTTGGGCCGCGAGGAAGCCCCGCCCGTCGCCGAGATCGGCGTTGTAGCTGCGGAACTGGTGCCCGTGATATCCCATGGCCAGCGGCCCGGGCTGGCCCGGCAGGGGCTCGAACCGGCCGAAATGGGCGATCCATTCGGCGTCGGTCAGCCTATCCAGCCCGACCGTCGCGGCCGCGCGGTCGTTGCGAAAGCGCAGCACGGTCTGCGGAAACTCCGCCGCCTGCACGGCGTCGCCATAGTCTTCTCCCAGATCGAAGAAGCGCGGCTCGGGGCGGTAGGCGGGGGACACGGGCATGGACGGCAGATGCGGTCTGCCGCCCCGAAGGGCAACCGCCGCGGTTCCTTTGCGTGACGGGTTGAACCCCCCGGCCCGGGCCGTATTGTGTCGGCAGAGATCAGGCCCGTCCGTCGTTCGCGGCGCCGCAGGGCCAGGCCGGCGCCCGTATCCGCGGCGTGAACCCGGTCCGGCGCCCGTCGATAACCGGGCGCCACGACAGACCTTTCCAGTCCGGAGGCCGCCGTGGCGCGCAAGATCACTCTCGATTTCCTCAGGACCGAGGCTGCCTCGGGCGCCGTCCTCGGCCTCGCCGCCCTCGCCGCGCTGGTCATCGCCAACTCGCCGCTGTCGGCGACCTATTTCGCCTGGCTGAAGAGCGAGCACATCCTCCAGCTCGGCCCGCTGCTGCTCGAACTGACGATCTCCGAATGGATCAAGGAGGGCCTGATGGCGGTCTTCTTCCTCGTGGTCGGGCTGGAGATCAAATACGAGATCCTGCGGGGCGAACTGAGCGATCCGAAGAAGCTGGCGACGCCGGTGCTGGCGGCGCTGGGCGGCATGGTCGCGCCGGCCCTGGTGTATCTGGCCGTGTCGGGCGCCGCCGGCGGGCCGCACGGAGGCTGGCCGATTCCGCTGGCCACGGACATCGCCTTCGCCCTGGCGGTGTTCGCCGTGGCGGCGCGCCGGCTGCCCTCGTCGCTGCGGGTGTTCCTGCTGACCCTGGCCATCGTCGACGATCTCGGAGCCATCGCCCTGATCGCCCTGCTGTTCTCGAGCGGCGTGGTCTGGCAGCCGTTGATCTGGGTCGTCGGCCTGCTGCTGGCGGGCGGTGTGGCGGCGCGTCGCTGGAAGGTCCCGGCCCCGTTCTGGGTGCTGGGTTTCGGCCTCGTCTGGTATCTGACGGTGCTGTCGGGCCTGTCGACCTCGCTGACGGCGGTGGCGTTCGCCGCCATCGTGCCCGTCAACGGCCGGCGTCGCGACGGTCAGATTCCGCTGCAGGAAGCGATGCACGACCTGCACCCCTGGGTGGCTTATCTGGTCCTGCCGCTGTTCGCCTTCGCCAAGGCGGGCGTCAGCTTCGCCGGCCTGACGCTGGAGCAGGCCTTCGCCCCGCTGGTGATCGGCGTGGCGCTCGGCCTGTTCGTGGGCAAGCAGGTCGGCGTGTTCGGGGCGGCATGGCTGGCCTCCGCGCTGAAGATCGGGCGCCGTCCCACAGGGTCGACCTGGCTTGAGCTCTACGGGGTCAGCCTGCTGTGCGGCGTCGGTTTCACCATGAGCCTGTTCATCGGCGTCCTGGCTTTCCCGGGCGCCATCGACTCGCCGCAGCAGGTCGAGGTCAAGCTGGGCGTGCTGGGCGGCTCGTTCCTGTCGGCCGTGATCGGCGCGGCGGTGCTGGCTTTTGCTGGTCGACGGCGCAAGGAATCGGTCGTGGACGCGCCGGATACTGCCCGATAGCGGGCGAATATTGACCTAACGTCATCGGTTTCTGTCGCTTTTGCGTCACAGTCAGGCTTGCGCCACGGCCGAAATGAGGCCGCTCCGGCCCCGAATGCTTGTGGCGGAGTCCGGCTTGGATTACCCCGAATGCTGGAGTTTCCGCGCTCCGCAAGAAGAGCGCGGACCAGGGATCAGGAAACGCCGCGGCAACCCGCACATCGCGGGAACCCGGCCAACGTCGGGGAACCGCCCATGCGCCTTACCAACCTTCTTCGCTGCACCGCGTCAGCCGCCGTCGTCGGCGCCGTCGCCTTCGGCTTCGCCGGGGTCGCCTCGGCCCAGGACCCCGAGGGCCCGACCACCGTCGACGACATCATCGTAACGGCCCAGAAGCGCGAGCAGAACCTGCAGGACGTGCCGATCGTGGTCACGAGCCTGTCGGAAGAGGTTCTCGAGGACGCGGGCGTCCGCGACATCAAGGATCTGCAGATCCTGACCCCCGGCATGACCGTCACCTCGACGGCGTCGGAAGCCTCGACCACCGCCCGCATCCGCGGCGTCGGCACGGTCGGCGACAACCCCGGCCTGGAAAGCTCGGTCGGCGTGGTCATCGACGGCGTCTATCGCTCGCGCAACTCGGTCGGCTTCGGCGACCTGGGCGAAATGCAGCGCATCGAGATCCTGAAGGGACCGCAGGGCACGCTGTTCGGCAAGAACACCTCGGCCGGCGTCATCAACATCATCACCGAGGCCCCGTCGTTCACGCCGGGCGTGAACCTCGAAATGACGGTCGGCAACTACGACGCCGTCGGCATCGCGGGCTCCGTGACCGGCCCGATCAACGACCAGGTCGCCTTCCGCGTCTATGCCGCCAGCCGCGTCCGCGACGGCTTCATGAACATCGACACCGGGGACGGCCCCCGGATGGAGACGGATGACGGCAACCAGGAGTTCGCGACGCTGCGCGGGCAACTGCTGATCCTGCCGAACGACAACGCCTCGATCCGCCTGATCGCCGACTATTCGGTGCGCAACGAATACTGCTGCGTCGGCACGCAGATCCGCACCGGGCCGACCTATCCCTTCATCGACGCCCTTTCCGCCGGCCCGGGCCAGCGCCCGCCGGCCCCCGGCTTCGGCATGCTGCCCTTCGACCGCACCGCCTACGCCAACCGGGCCACCGGCCAGGACGTCACGGACATGGGCCTGTCGGCCGAGGCCAATATCGACCTGACGTCGATCAACGCCACCCTGACCTCCGTCACCTCGTGGCGTGACTGGTCGTCCGAGCTGGGTCAGGACATCGACTTCACCGGCGCGGACATCGCCTACCGCGTCCAGGACGGCGACTACGGCTACGAAGTCGAGAATCTGACCCAGGAGTTCCGCCTCGCCGGCTCGACGGACAGCCTCGACTGGCTGGTCGGCCTGTTTGCGACCAAGGAAGAGATCGGCCGCACCGACAGCTGGTATTTCGGCGCCGACTACACGCCCTTCCTGTCCTTCCTGCTCAGCGCCCGACTGAATGCGGCGAACCCGGCCCTGCCGGTCAGCCCGAATACGATCGGCTGCTATACCCGCGCCGCCCAGACCGCCCCCGGATTCGGCGCCTGCCTCGGCACCGGCGGCGCCGTCGGCGGCGGCGGACCCGGCTTCACCGTCGGCCAGGGCTATGAGGACGTCTATTCGCAGACGTCGACCTCGTTCGCCCTGTTCACCAACAACACCTGGCGCCTCACGGACCGGTTCGATGTGACGCTGGGCCTGCGCTACACGATGGACGACAAGAGCCTGCACGGGCTGCAGAAGAACACCAACGGCAACGGCAACACCTGCGGCGCGGCCCTGGCCAACGCCGGCGCCATCGGCGCGGTGGTCGGCGCGGGCAACGCCGCGACCATCCTCGGCACCTTCTGCCTTCCCTGGTCGAACATCGCCTTCAACAACCGCAGGGTCCAGGAAGAGTTCGACGACAGCGAGCTCAGCGGCACGATCAAGGCGGCCTACCGCCTGAACCCGTCGGTCATGACCTACGTCTCCTACGCCCGCGGCTACAAGAGCTTCGGCTACAACCTCGACCGGGTGCAGTCGGGCATCACCCCGACCGCCTCGCTGCTGTTCCCGTCCGAAGTGGTCGACAGCTACGAGGCCGGCTTGAAGATGACGCTGCTGGATCGCTCCCTGCTGCTGAACGCCACCTACTTCGACCAGACGTTCCAGGACTTCCAGCTCAACACCTTCCTCGGCACCGCCTTCGTGGTGGAGTCGATCCCGGAACTGACCTCGCGCGGCGTCGACGCCGACTTCCTGTGGTTCTCGCCGGTCGACGGCCTGAGCTTCCAGGGCGGCGTCACCTGGACCGAGGCCGAGTACGGCGAGTTCACCGCCGCCGACCTGGCCAACCCGGGCAACTTCCCGCAGCTGTCGCTGCTGCCGGGCTCCACGGCGTCGTTCGCGCCGGAATGGTCCGCCACCCTGTCGATCAATTTCAATCGCAGCATCGGCAACGGCCTGCGCACGGGCTTCAGCCTCGCCGGCAAGTACATGACCGAGTACAACACCGGCTCGGACCTGATCCCCTTCAAGCAGCAGGACGCCTTCACCACGCTGAACGGGCGCGTCTCGCTCGGCACCGAGGATGAGCGCTGGACGGCCGAACTCTGGGTGCAGAACCTCACCGACGAGGAATACATCCAGGTCGCCTACAACGCCCCGCTGCAGGGCTCGGCGTTCCAGTCGACCGTCCA
Source organism: Brevundimonas sp. (assembly GCF_035626975.1). Lineage (GTDB taxonomy): Bacteria > Pseudomonadota > Alphaproteobacteria > Caulobacterales > Caulobacteraceae > Brevundimonas. The sequence goes on along the minus strand of NZ_DASPMQ010000038.1, from coordinate 15,189 downwards.
GCCGAACGGCACCTACTATAACCCGGCGCTGGACAGCCAGACCTACGACGCCTTCCTCGGCGCGCCGCGGACCTGGGGCGCCACCCTGCGCTACAAGTACTAGAACCGGCCGTCGCAAGGCGGGACGGACGGGCCGGCCGGGGGAAACCCCGGCCGGCTTCGTTCTGGGTCATGCATTTCGATCATGAGACCGCGCCTGCGAAGACGCTCGCCACGGTGATCGCGGGATGGGCCCGCCGGACACGCCAGGGCGGCCTGTCAGGGCAGGATATCCAGGAGCAGCGCGTCCTGCCTGTCCGCCATTTCGCCCAATGCCGCCCATGCCTCGGCATGGGCTGTCAGCTGCGCCTTGAGGATTTCGTCGGTGGTGATGTAGGCCCGGCCGGCCGCCTCGGCGGCCATGATCCGGCACTGCCTTCCGGTTTTCATACCAACCAAAGGGGCGCCGGACCGGATTGGTTGCGGCCCCGATCAAACGGGGCGATTGCGGCCCCGCGGCCCCGCGGCCCGTTTCCGCCGGAGGCAGACCGCCTATTCGGCGACGTACGGCTCCGGCCCCGTGGGCTCATCCCGCTGGCTGGCGAACATCTTGCTCATCCTGCGGGCGAAGAAGCCTGCGATGTCGTCGACGATGGTGAAGATCGGCGGGATGAACAGCAGTGACAGGAAGGTCGAGGAGATCAGCCCTCCCACCACGGCGATGGCCATCGGCTGTCGGAACTCGACGTCGGCGCCCCAGCCGATGGCGACGGGCATCATGCCCGCGCCCATGGCGAAGGTGGTCATCAGGATCGGCCGCGCCCGCTTGTGGGCGGCGTCCATGATGGCCTCGAAGCGCTTCATCCCGCTCTTTTCGGCCTCGACGATATAGTCGACCAGCAGGATCGAGTTCTTGGCCGCGATGCCCATCAGCATCAGCACCCCGATCAGCGACGAGATCGAGAAGCTGGAGCTGGCGATCATCAATCCCGCCAGCGCGCCCCCGACGGCCAGCGGCAGGGAGGCCATGATGGTGATCGGATAGGCGAAGCTGCGGAACAGCAGCACCAGCACCGCATACATCAGGAACAGGCCGGTCGCGAAGGCGATGGCGAAGCCCAGCACCATTTCCTGGATGAACTCGGTGTCGCCCGCTGGCACCTCGCGCACGCCGGCGGGCAGGTTCTTGACGGACGGCAGTTCGGACACCCGATTGGCGGCGTCGCCCGAACGGATGCCGTCCAGCTCGGCGGTGATCGAGGCGATCCGCGCCCGGTCCTGACGCACCACCTGCGACGGGCCGGAGCCGAACCGGATTTCCGCGACGGCGCTCAGCGGCACGGCGCCGCCCGTATCCGTGGGCACGCGCAGGGTCTCCAGCACCGACAGGTCCTCCCGCGCCTCGGCGGTCAGCTGAAGCCGGATCGGCACCTGGCGGTCGCCGAGGTTGTATTTGGGCAGGTTCTGCTCGACGTCGCCGATGGTGGCGACGCGGATGGTCTGTGAGATCGCGCCGGTCGAGACGCCCATCAGGGCGGCCTGGTCGGGACGCGGGGTGACCAGGATCTCGGGCCGGGCGATCGAGGCGGTGTTGACCACGTTGGCCAGTCCGGGGACGCGGCGCATCTCGGCTTCGATGCGGCGCGCCGCGGCGTCCAGTTTCTCGCCGTCGTCGCTCAGGATGGCGAAGGTGTAGCTGGTGCCGTCCGATGGTCCGCCGCCGCCCTGGGCGGCCCCGGACCCGATCCTGGCCCCGGGGATGGCTTTCCACCGGTCGACCATCTCGCGCTGGAAGGCCTGCTGGCTCAGCGCGCGTTCGCCCTTGCCGACCATGTCGGCATAGACATTGGCCTGGCCGACGTCCTGGCCGCCGATCTGGGCGAAGACGGAGACCACTTCCGGCCTCTGCCGCAGGTCGCGGGTGATCCGCTGCACGACGGCGTCGGTCTGGCGCAAAGTCGCGCCCGGCGGCAGTTCGACCGAAAACGAGGCGCGCGACTGGTCCCCCGCCGACATGAACTCGAACGGCACGGCGCCGGTGACGATGGTGGCCGCGGAGGCGATGACCAGCGCGGTGCCCATGCCGAACACCTTCCAGCGGTTCGCGAGGCACCAGCCCAGTGCCTTGAGATAGCCGGCCATCCAGAACGGATCGCTGTCCTCGTGCTTCTGATGCTTGAGCAGATAGGCGGCGATCAGCGGCGTGAGCGTCCGCGCCACGACCAGCGAGAAGGCCACCGAGACGCAGGCGGCCAGCGCGAAGGCCTTGAAGAACTGCCCGACGATGCCCGGCATGAAGCCCACGGGCGCGAAGACGGCGATGATGGTGGCCGTGGTCGCCACGACGGCCAGACCGATCTCGTCGGCCGCCTCCATCGAGGCCACGTACGGCGTCTTGCCGCCGCGCATGTGGCGGACGATGTTCTCGATCTCCACGATCGCGTCGTCGACGAGGATGCCGACCGTCAGCGACAGGGCCAGCATGGTGACCCCGTTCAGGGACTGGTCCAGCGGTCCGAGGATGGCGAAGGTCGGGATCAGCGACAGCGGAATCGCCAGGGCGGTGATGATCGTCGCCCGCCAGTCCCGCAGGAAGATGAACACCACCACCACCGCCAGGACCGCGCCCAGCAGCAAGGCTTCCAGCGAGGCCGTGTAGCTTTCCTCGGTGAACTTCACGTTGGCGCTGACCTGTTCGATGGTCAGCTCGGGATGGGCCGCGTCGATCTCCGCCACCCGTTTGCGGGCCAGTTCGGCGACCCTGACCTCGCTGGCGGATCGCGAGCGCAGAATCTCGAAGGTGACCGCCTCCTGGCCGTTGTAGCGGGCCAGACGGCGCGGTTCGCCCCAATGGTCCTCGACGGTTCCGAGATCGCCCAGCCGGACCGTCCGGCCGCCGGAGACGGGGATCAGCGTCTCGCGCAACTGTTCGACCGAATTGGCCGAGCCGAGCGTGCGGATGGCGCGCTCCGAGCCCGAGATCGTGACCCGGCCGCCCGGCATGTCGCTGTTGATCGAGGTCAGGGTCTGGCTGACGGCCGCCGCCGTCACGCCGAACGAGGCCAGTCGGTCGGGGTCGATCTCGACCCGGATCTCGCGGTCCACGCCGCCGGACCGGTTGACCTCGCCGACGCCGCGGACGGCCAGCAGGGCGCGCGTGACCTCGTTGTCGACGAACCAGCTCATCTCCTCCGGCGTCATGGTGGGCGAGCGGACAACCCACTGGATCAGGTCGTCGCCGGTGATGTCGATGCGCTGGACGCTGGGTTCCTGCATGTCCTGCGGCAGGTCGGCGCGCAGGCCGCTCATGGCGTTGCGGACGTCGTTGGTCGCCCGCTCGGTGTCGGTGCCCAGTTCGAATTCGATCTGGGTGTTCGAGACGCCGTCGGTGACCTGCGAGGTGATGTGGCGCACGCCGGACAGGCCGGACAGGGAATCCTCGACCAGCCGGGTGACCTGGATCTCCATCTCGGCGGGGGCCGCGCCCGGACGCACCGCGGTGACGTTGACCAGGGGGAAATCGATGTCGGGATTGTTGTTGATCCGCATCCCGAGGAAGCTGTTGACGCCCGCGAACGTCAGCAGCACGAACATGAGGATGATCGGGATCGGGTTCTTGATCGACCAGGACGAGATGTTCTTCATCGCCGGGCCTATTTCTTCGCTGCGGCGACGGACCCGCGGGCGACCGGAGTCGCCGCGGGGGGCCGGGCGCCCGCGACGGTGACGCGGTCCCCCTCGCCGAGGAAGCCGGCGCCCTCGACCACCACGCGCACGCCGGCCTCGATGCCGGTGACGGCGGTCCGGTCGGTGGTCCGCGACAGGACCACAACCGGCCGGAACCGCGCGCGGCCATCGGCGCCCAGCACGAACACGCCGGCCCGGTTCTCGCGATACAGCACCGCCGGGGTCGGCACGGTGACGGCGGCCTGGTCCCCGACCTGGATGCGGGCGCGGGCGAACATGCCGGGACGGAAGCCGCCGCCGGACACGGCGATCCGGGCGATGCCCAGCCGGGTCTCGGTGTTCACCTCGGGCGTCACGATACGGACCGTTCCGGTGGTCTCGCCGACCTGGTCGGACGAGATGACGGCGGACTGGCCGGCGCGGACCAGCGCCAGTTCGGTCTCGGGCACCTGGGCGTCGAGCTCCAGCCGGCCGTCGCGGACGATGCGGAACAGTTCGGTCCCGGGGGCGACGATCTGGCCCCGGGTGACGCTGCGGCTGATCACCAGGCCGGACACCGGCGCCCGGATCGTGGCCTGGGCCAGTCGGGTGCGGGTTTCGGACAGCGAGGCCTGGGCGGCGAGAAGATTGGCGGCGGACGCCCGCTGGTTGGCCAGGGCGGTGTCCAGCGAGGCCTGGCTGAGGAAGCCGCGCTCCTTCAGCTCCTGGGCCCGGGCGAGGGCGGACTGGTCGCGCGCGGCGTTGGCCTGGGCGGTCTGCACCCCGGCCTGCTGCTGGCGCAGCTGGGCGCGCAGCAGGGCGTCGTTGAGCTGGACCAGCGGCTGGCCCTGGCGGACGTAGCGCCCCTCGTCGACATAGACGCCGGTCGCGGTGAGGCCGCCGGCCTCGGCGCCGACCGGCACCTCTTCCCAGGCGGAGATGGTGCCGGACGCCGTAACGATGCGCGGCAGGTTCTGGAGCGCCGCCGCGGCGACCGTGACCGTCTGGCTGCTGCCGCCGCCGGCGCCGGCGGCGGCCTTGGCCTCGGCCTTTCTGGCCGCGTCCTCGCCGGCGCCGCAGGCGGCGAGCGCCAGCGTCAGGCTCAGGGCGATCGCGCGGGTCCAGCTGTTCCGTTTCATGTTCGCCACGTCAGATCCCCTGCAGCGCGGAGGGGAGCCGCGCGCGTGTCCACGGTCGGCCAGTCCCGGCGACCTTGTCATCGGTCGTTGAATAGCTGTTCCGCGATCTATTCTCAAATACGAATGCGCCGCCTTACGGCGATGTAATCCGCCACAAAAACAGTGGCGGAGCGCGCTTCGACGCCGCCCGCGTTGGCGATCCGGCCCTGCCGTGCTACCGGCGCGGCCATGACGACCCCTCCCATCGAACGCATCAGAAATTTCAGCGTGGTCGCGCACATCGACCACGGCAAGTCGACCCTGTCCGACCGGCTGATCCAGGTCACCGGCGGCCTGACCGCGCGCGAGATGAGCGCCCAGGTGCTCGACAACATGGACATCGAGAAGGAGCGGGGCATCACCATCAAGGCGCAGACCGTGCGCCTGAACTACACGGCGAAGGACGGCCTCGACTACGTCCTCAATCTGATGGACACCCCCGGCCACGTCGACTTCGCCTATGAGGTGTCGCGCTCCCTGGCCGCCTGCGAGGGCAGCCTGCTGGTGGTCGACGCGTCGCAGGGCGTCGAGGCCCAGACCCTGGCCAATGTCTACCAGGCCATCGACAACAACCACGAGATCGTCCCGGTCCTCAACAAGATCGACCTGCCCGCCGCCGAACCCGAGCGCGTCCGCCAGCAGATCGAGGACGTCATCGGCATCGACGCCTCCGACGCCGTGCTCTGCTCGGCCAAGTCGGGCATCGGCATCGAGGACGTGCTGGAGGCCATCGTCACCCGCCTGCCGGCCCCCAAGGGCGACCCCAACGCCCCGCTCAAGGCCCTGCTGGTCGACGCCTGGTACGACCCCTACCTCGGCGTCGTCGTGCTGGTCCGCGTTTTCGACGGCTCCCTGCGCGCCGGCCAGCGCGTCAAGATGATGCAGAACGGCTCGACCCATCTGATCGACCGGGTTGGCGTCTTCCTGCCCAAGAACACCCCGGTCGAGAGCCTCGGCCCCGGCGAGGTCGGCTTCATCACCGCCCAGATCAAGGAGGTCGCCCACGCCGCCGTCGGCGACACCATCACCGACGAGAAGAAGCCGACCGCCGAACCGCTCAAGGGCTTCAAGGAGGTCCAGTCGGTGGTGTTCTGCGGCCTGTTCCCGGTCGACGCCGCCGACTTCGAGGACCTGCGCGCCGCCATCGGCCGCCTGCGCCTCAACGACGCCAGCTTCACCTACGAGATGGAGTCCAGCGCCGCCCTCGGCTTCGGCTTCCGCTGCGGCTTCCTCGGCCTGCTGCACCTGGAGATCATCCAGGAGCGCCTCAGCCGCGAGTTCAACCTCGACCTGATCGCGACCGCCCCGTCGGTGGTCTACAAGATCGGCCTGCGCGACCGCTCGACCATGGAGCTGCACAACCCGGCCGACCTGCCCGATGTGATGCAGATCCTCAGCATCTCCGAGCCGTGGATCAAGGCCACCATCCTGACCCCCGACGAGTACCTCGGCGGCGTCATCAAGCTGTGCCAGGACCGGCGCGGCCAGCAGGTCGAACTGTCCTACGTCGGCAGCCGCGCCCTGGTGGTCTACGAACTGCCGCTCAACGAGGTCGTCTTCGACTTCTACGACCGGCTGAAATCCATCTCCAAGGGCTACGCCTCCTTCGACTACGAGCTCAGCGACTACCGCGAGGGCGACCTGGTCAAGATGAACATCCTGGTCAACTCCGAGCCGGTCGACGCCCTCTCCATGCTGGTCCACCGCGGCCGCGCCGAGATGCGCGGGCGCAGCATGGTCGAGAAGATGAAGGAGCTGATCCCGCCCCACCTGTTCGTCATCCCGATCCAGGCGGCCATCGGCGGCAAGATCATCGCCCGCGAAACCGTCCGCGCCCTGCGCAAGGACGTCACCTCCAAATGCTACGGCGGCGACGCCACCCGCAAGAAGAAGCTGCTCGAGAAGCAGAAGGCCGGCAAGAAGCGGATGCGCCAGTTCGGCAAGGTGGAGATCCCGCAGGAGGCGTTCATCGCGGCGCTGAAGATGGACGAGGACTGATGTCCTCGTGCGGCCTCGCCTTGGCGTAGTCTGCGGGTTCCACCAGCCGCAACTGGCTCAGCGTGTGCCTGATATCCCTAGCGTCCATCTGTGCGCCGGCCGCTCGGAGCGCATTCACTACACGCGCGGGCGCTAGGCTGGTTTGGCTTTTGGTGCCGATATTCTGAGCATACACATCGACAAATGTGTCGATATCGATGCCGTGGGCCTGATGCAGGCTCAGAAGCGACACTTCGGCGGCCTTTCGTCTCTCATCTTCGGAACTGGAAATCCTCCAGCCAACGATGCTTTCTCTCTGGCGCCAGCCTGTTTTTCCGCTCAAACACCGCCCCGGAGCTCACCGCCCGCCGCCTCGTCCACGCCCTCGGCTACCACTTCCGCTTCCATTGCCGCGACCTGCCCGGGATGCTCTCTCCCAAGCGAACCATTTAGGCTACGCACCCATCTGCAATCGCCGCAAATCCCCGCCGGCTGTTCCAGTCCATCTCCCCGCCCAGCCGCTCCACCACCGCCGGCGCCTCCGTCCGTTCCAGCGCGAGCGTCGCGATCGCCTGACGTGAGACCTTCACGCTCAGAACCGGCTTCGGCTCGATGTGACCCGTAGCGGGGTCCAGCAGGTCGGTTTCCATCACCACCTCGACCATGGGGACCGGGACGACCTTCAGCAGTTCGACGGCGACCCGCAGAGCCGAGGCGCAGATGTTGGCCCGGTGCAGCTCCTGAATCTTCGCCGGGCTGAGCGGCTTGACCGAGGCCTTGCCGGACTGAAGCAGGGTCACCGACTGCGTCGGCATGTCCTCGAGGTCCAAGCCGTCGACGCGGGCGATCACCTGCCGGTTCTCGCCGAACCAGAGGTCCAGCGCCTCGACGCAGAACGGAAGGTCACCCAGCCCGCTTTGCTCATTCACGACCTTGGCGACCGCGTCTCGATCCAGGGCGATCAGTTTGCGCGCCAGTTCGATTCCGTCGTTGACGGCGCGCACCTTGCCGCATTCGGCGCGATGCATGGCTTCGTCATGGATGACGGCGTGCGCCACCGCTGACTCAAGTCGCGCGACCTTCCCTCTGGCGAGACCGAAGGTCCGGTCGAACCAGTTCGGATGATAGCCGCCCGCCGCCCGTCTGGCGGCTTCCTCCGTAACGGAAGTCCGTTCGGGCATGGGTAGGGGCTCGCATTGCGCCTTCGCCTCCCAGTCGACGGGCCGGAACGCGATGCGATGGGCTCCGACCAACTGGTCGATCATCTGCTGATATTCGTCCGCCGCGTCGGCGGCCTCCTCGAGCAGGGCGATCTTCTGGGCGGATCGTTCATAGGCGACCCGCCGCGCCTGCGATCGCTTAGCCTCGCGATCAATGGCCCGCATGGTGCGTGCAGCGCCGCGAAAGACCTGTCGTGTCGTTACCATGTTAGTCCCCCCTCAAGAACGATATGGCGAAGTCAGGCGCTCCTGACCGGTGGCTCTTCTTCGTCCGGGACGATCTGGAGGGGGATATCCGTCATCAGGAGCCTCCCCGGGTGATCCTGCAGACGTCCAATCCTCTGAATGACCACCTCCCGCACTGCGACCCGGTCAGTGGCGTAATGGAGCCGCCGGTGACAGTTCGGGCAGGCCGCCACTGCGTTGTCGACCGTGTCCGGCCCGCCTTCACCCAGCGGACGCACATGATGCACTTCCAGAAACGGGCTCCCGTCTTCCCGTGAGAACGGCGCCGCCTGTTCGCAGACCTCGCAGCGCCCATCCGCCGTCTCCAGCACCCAGACGATGACATTGGGGTCTCGGACGTAGCGAATGGTCTGGCCGATGACCTGCTGGCCGCCAGGTGATCCCGGCGGCGGCGCCTTCGGCGCACGACGGCCCTTCAGTTTTCGCCGCAGCGCCCGGACGCTGGCGGCCAGCGCCTCGGGGTCAGCTGTCGGAGGCTCGGTCCACACGGAAGCGTGGCCCGGCTCTCCCTCGTCGTAATGGTCCTCGGTGAAGTCGCTGCCGACATCCTGCATGGCCCTGCGCCGCGTGGCAGGTTCTGCCAGACGCCGGGCGAAAGACTTCTCCGACATCCCGCCGAGCTCGGGACCCACGACCGACAGGCGGAGCTTCTTCGCGGAGGTTCCCTCCCCCTTGCTCTCGGCGGTCGCGCGGAACGCCGCCAGCGAACGGCCGAGGTCGAGCCGCAGCGGCTCAAAATCTGTCAGGTCGGCCAACTGGACAGGGCAGGGATGGTCACGCAGATTCAGCCGTCGCTGTTCCGGCGTGAGAGCTTCGGTGGTCGAGCTGGCGATCCGGGCCTGCTGGATCGCCAGATCGAGCCCGGCCATCCGGGCCAACAGGAGAATCAGGGCGGGGGCGTAGTCCGTGTTCCGTCTCTTGCCGGACTTCCGCATAACGCCGCCCCGGGACTCCAGGACCACGTCAAAACCCGTCGCGGTGCGCTCGATCGAGAACTCGGCGTCAAGCTCCACGCCCGCGTCGTCGCGCACCTTGATGCGAGGCGGCCCCGGCCGCGGCTTCCTATTCTGGATTGGTATGCCCCGGCCCTCCACCTACCGGAGGTTAGCAGGCTCCCGCCCCGACACCAGTCTGTGCCTCGCCCCTGCCCGGCGAAGGCGGGGAGGCTCCCCGTCCCGCCCCACCTCCCCCCTATCCGACGGCGCCCCCTACCGCCCCGGCAGCGGCCGCATCACGCGATTCAGCACCATCCGCGCGGCCTCGCGGCCGATCTGCTCGCCGGCCTCATTCGAGAAGCGGAAGTGGACGCCGCCGTAGATGCGCGAGTCCGACACCTCCTGGACCCATTCGTCCCAGCCCGGCAGCACCTGCACCGCCGACATCGGCACGGCCAGCGATCCGACCCGGACGCCCGTGGCCGGGCGCGGCCCGATCTCGGCCTTCATCACCTCCGCGTGCGTCGCGGCGACGATGCAGTGGCCGCAGGGGTATTCCGCGAAATTGGGCGTGCCCAGCAGGGGCGTCCAGCCGGCGTCCGCTTGCGTGGCGTCGTTGCCGTCGTCGGCGCCGTTGCGGATCGCCGTGATCGGCCGCCAGAAGTCGTAGTGGGCCTTGGCGTCGGCCATGGCGATCACCGCGTCGTCGAAGGCCATCTGGTGCAGGGCGAACATGCGGGCGTTCTGCACCGGGCTGCGGCCCGGCGCGTCGGCGGCGAGCCGCATCGTCGGGGTCAGGTCGAACGCCTGACGGTAGCGCGCCATCAGCGTCTGGTGCGGCGTCCGCTCGGCGCTGGTCTTGCCGCCCACCCGGCGGACCTCCTCATAGTCCCGCGCCCAACGCTCGCTGGTCAGGGCGGGCGGGGGCGGCGGCCGCAGGGCGTCGGCGGCCGGCATGACCCAGGGGCGGTAGGTCACCGCATAGCCCTCGATCTGCGGCAGCTGGGTCGCGACCCAGACGCCGGGCGTGGTGCGCGGCCGGTAGGGCGTCGCCGACAGCGCCGGGTCGATGCCGCCGGCGGCGATCGCGGCCCGCGCCGCCTGCTCGCCGATCCGCCGGCCGGCCTCGCGCGCCGCCTCGTCGGTGATGGCCGCCATGGCGATGGCGTAGCTGTCGTCCAGCGCCGTCTTCTGGGCCGGGAAGTGGTGCAGCATCACCGTATAGGCCGCCGTGGCCGCGGCGGCGTCCTGGGACGCGGCGGGATCGCCGGCCGGAAAGTCGAGATAGCTCTCGTAGCGCCGGTCGATGGCGTTGACCGCCTCGAACATCGCCAGGGAGGCGCGGGTGACGGCGCGGCCCTGCTCCGGGGTGTTCCCGGACGCCATATAGGGGGCGATCCTGCCGGCGAACTCCCACCAGTCGGAGACGGTGTCCGCGGCGGCGGGCTGGGCCCCCGCCAGGGCCGCGGCAGCGGCCATTCCCATCATCATTGCACGCATGTCTTGTTCCTCCGGTTGATTGGTTGTGTCGAAGCCGTCCCGGGCGCCGTCAGGGCGTCGCCGGGACGCTTTTGAATGTCCGGGCGAGATGCGTCCGGATCATCCAGAAGAGCAGGGCGGCCAGGGGCGCGAGCGCCGGCACGAACAGGTGCGGTCCGCGCAGGGCCTGCGGGATTTCGTCCATCTGGCCGAGAAAGAAGGAGCCCGAGGCGATGAACAGCGCCGTGCACATGCGCCACAGATGCCGGGCGATGCGCGACGGGCCGGACACCCCGCGCCGCAGGATCACGCTGAGGTCGGCGGCGGCGGCGAGGGCGGCGACGCCGGCGAACACATAGAGGGCCGGGCCGGGCACGCCGTCGCCGCCCGCCCCCCGCAAGGCGACCGCCAGGCCGGTCGCGGCGATGGCCGAGGCGGCGAGCAAGCCGGCCGTCTCGGCCCGTCCGACGGTCCCTTGCGGGCGGCGCACAGCCAGCCAGGCGGTGCCGATCAGATAGAGGGCGAAGGCGCCGGCGATGGCGTTGAGCGGCTGGCCCCGCTGCAGGGCCACGACCAGGGCGAAGAAGGCCATCACCGCCATGGCGAGGACGAACACCTTGCCCGCCGCCCGGTGCACGCGCCGGCCCTTGGGCGCGGCGAGGGCGACGAACCCGGAGACGAGGCCCACGGCGCCGCCGCTGATGTGCAGGACGAGGGCGGTCTGGGCGAGGCTGTCGAGGCTGAAAACAGGCAAGGTCATGGCGTCCTCCGTTCGCGGCGTCGCGAAAGTCGGTGGGGTGAAAGGCGGGCGGTGGTGCGGGGATCGGGGCGGGGCCCCGGTCGGTCAGCCGGTGTCGGCTCTGGATCTGTCTGAAGTCATGGGCTGATCCTTTCCGGGATCGACGATCAGTTGGGCGTTCGGGAGCGGCGGATGCGGATCGCCGCGTAGAGCAGGCCGGCCGCGATCAGCACGCCGATCCACAGGCCGGGCAGGGTGTAGATCCGCGCCGGATCGAGGTCGGACAGGCGCTCGATCCACACTACCCCCTCGCCGTTGGCCGAGTAGGGCTGCAGCACCCCGCCGCCGATGCGCCGCTCCAGCAGCCAGTGGGCGGGCGTGTGGTGCAGGGCCAGGTGCTCGACCATAAGGATCGCCGCGAACGGGGCGGCGGCCCACAGGAAGGCGACCCGCCGCGACCACGCCGAGACCAGCAGCATCCAGGCGTAGAAGGGCGCGTTCCACAGCGCCATGAACGGCAGGCCGTACAGCAGGGCCAGCCACAGGAACGGCAGGTCCACCCGGGCCCACAGCGGACGCGGATCGAACCCGTCGAGGCTCCACACCAGCGACTGCAGCCCCAGCATCAGCCCGCTGGCGACCACGACGATCGGGAAGACGATCAGCGGGATGACCACCAGCGGGACGGCCGCCTTGGACAGCACGGTCATGCGGTCCGACACCGGCAGCGACTTCCAGAACAGGATGCTGCGGTCGCGCCGCTCGCCCTGCAGCGCGCCCAGGCTGTAGAGCACCCCGACCACCAGGCCGGTGACCACGGTGACGCCGGTCATGGCGCTGTAGTGGGTCATGAACTCCCCGGCCCGGGCCGGATCCGCGAGGGCGGCGGCCCGTCCGGCGTCGGAGGCGGTCAGGCTGGTCCCCAGATGCACGATCACGGCGAAGGCGGCGACCGCCAGCGGCGCCACCCACAGGGCGCGGTGCTCCCACAGCTCGCGCCGGATCTGCCAGTAGAAGGTCCGGGCCAGCCGCCTCCACTCTCGACGTTCGCCGCTCATGCCGCGGCCTCCCGCGGGACGCTGTCGCCGAGCAGGGCCACGAACAGATCGGCCAGGCCCGGCGTCCGCAGCTCGCCCAGCGGCGCCAGCCGCTCGCGCTCGACGCCGTCGAACAGCAGGCTGGTGCGCCCGAACATCCGCCGTTCCGACACCGGCTTCAGCGCACGCGCCGCCGCCAGCCGGTCGTCCGCCACAACCACCTCGACGAAGCGCGCCTCCACCTCCTCCATGGTGGCGCCCAGCGCGATCCGGCCCCGGTCGAGGAAGATCACGTCGGTCAGCACATGCTGGATCTCGTGCACGTCGTGGGTCGACAGGAGGATGGTGCGCTGGTGGTCGGCGTAGTCGCTGAGCAGGGCGTCGAAGAACGATTTGCGGTACAGCAGGTCCAGCCCGAGCGTCGGCTCGTCCAGCACCAGCAGCCGGGCGTCCACCGCCATCACCAGCGCCAGATGCAGCTGGGTCACCATCCCCTTGGACAGTTCGCGGACCTTGCTGTCCTTGCGGATCGTGGTCCGGGCGAGGAAGTCCTCGGCCCGGGCCCGGGCGAACCGCGGATGCACCCCGGCCATGTAGTCCAGCGTCTGGCCGACCCGCATCCAGCGCGGCAGCACGGCCACGTCGGCGATGAAACAGACCTCCTGCATCAGCGCGCCGCGCTGGCGCCACGGGTCGAGCCCCAGCACGCGCAGCTCCCCCTCATGCGACACCAGCCCGAGGATGGCCTGCAGCGCCGTGCTCTTGCCGGCCCCGTTGGGCCCCAGCAGGCCGACGATCCGGCCCTCGCCGATCGACAGGTCGATCCCGTCCAGCGCCACGGTCTTGCGATAGGTCTTGCGCAGGTTGCGCGCGTCCACGACGGCCACGGCTCAGCCCTCCCCGTCTTCGGCGCCGAGGGAGGCGCGCAGTTCGGCCGCCAGGCCCAGCCGCTGGATCGTCGTGCGGATCTCGGGCCAGCGCTCCTCGAGGAACCGCTGGCGCTCGCCCTGCAGCAGCAGGTCCCGCGCCCCGGCGCTGACGAACATGCCGACGCCGCGCTTCTTCTCGACCAGGCTCTCGTCGACCAGTTGCTGATAGGCCTTCAGCACCGTCAGCGGATTGATCCGGCTGTCGGTCGCCACGCTGCGCACCGACGGCAGCGGGTCGCCCTCCCTGAGCAGGTCGTCAAGAATCATGGCGACGACCCGGTCGCGGAGCTGTCGGTAGATCGGCTGGCTGTCGTTCCATTCTGAGTCCATCGTCGGTTCCGGACAGTCCTGACTGGACCATCGTCTCACGCTCCCATGCCGATCGGCCTGTAGTGGTGTTATACACGACCATAACACCTGCGCAAGACCCTCCTCGCCCCGTCGACCGCCGCGCCCGCCTGCGCTATCCAGACGCCCCCGCCAGACGCGCCCCCCGGACGCCCCTTACGGGGGCAGACGCACGAGGACCGACCCCATGACCACCGCCCCCGCCGCCCGGCCCGCCTTCGAGCCGCTCAACGATCTGGAGCGGCTGCTGATGGCCGCCGCCTCGGGCGGGGCCGGCGAGCGGGCCGCCTTCGAGGCCGCCGTCCCCGACGCCGAGCTGTGGGTCGTCCCCGCGGCCGGCGAGGCCGCCGCCGACGTGCTGCGCCTGCGCACCGTGGCCCAGGACGGCCGCCCGGCCACCGCCGTCTTCACCGCGCGCGAGCGGGCGGTCCGGTCCATCGGCCCCGACGCCGCACCGGTCGCCTTCCCCGGCCGCACCCTGCTCGAGACCATCCGCGAGAACCCGGCGGTGCTGAATCCCGGCCACGGCTATGGCGCGCGCTGGAGCTCCGACGCCATCGCCGCCCTGATCGGCCGCCCCAACCCGGCCCCGCGCGACCGCTATCCGACCGGGGTGGCCCGGCCCGCCAGCACCCCGCCCGGCCTCGTCGACAACCTGACCCGCGAGCTGACGGCCGAGCCGGCGGTCAAGGCGGCGTGGCTGGCCCTGGCCCGCTGGAGCGACGGCGAGCAGGGCTTCCTGCTCGACATCCGCGTCGCCCCGGGCGAGGCCGCCATTCCGGTGCTGATCAACCGGGCGCTGCAGGGCGTCACGCTGGACGCCCGCCTCGACGTGGTGGTCGGATCGCCGGACGAGGCCCCGGGCGCCGGGCTGGAGATCGTGCCCGCCCGCGGTTGACCCGCCCCGCCCGCCGCGCCACACCCGTTCCAGCCGAGGAGGCCGAAAGACGATGGCGACCGACACCCTGAAAGGCGCCGACCGCGCCCCCCGCCTGGCCGTGCTGATCGACGCCGAGAACGCCTCGCCGCGCATCGCCGAGGCCCTGTTCACCGAGATCGCCACCCTCGGCGAGGCCTCGGCCCGCCGCATCTACGGCGATTTCTCCAGCGCCCAGCTCGCCGGCTGGACCCGCGTGCTGGCCCGCTTCGCCATCCAGCCCCAGCAGAATTTCGCCAACACCAAGGGCAAGAACTCCGGCGACATCGCCCTCGTCATCGACGGCATGGACCTGCTGCATTCCGGACGCTTCGACGGCTTCTGCCTCGTCTCGTCCGATGCCGACTTCACCCGTCTGGCTTCCCGCATCAGGGAAGAGGGCGTCGACGTCTACGGCTTCGGCGAGCGCAAGACGCCCGAAAGCTTCCGCCAGGCCTGCACCCGCTTCATCTACACCGAGAACCTCGTCGGCCCGACCGGCGAGCCCGCCGCCGCCGAGGCCGCCGCCGCCCCCGGCGG
>NZ_DASPMQ010000037.1:0-128268 GCF_035626975.1 Brevundimonas sp. | reverse complement strand
CTCCACCGCTCGCTGTCGTGGCCGCACCTGGTGGCGCTCGGGGTCGGGGCGATCGTCGGCACCGGAATCCTCACCCTCACCGGGGTCGGCGCCGCCAAGGCCGGCCCGGCGGTGATCCTGTCCTTCGCCATCGCCGGCCTGATCTGCGCCTGCGCCGCGCTCGCTTATGCCGAGATGGCGACGATGATCCCGGCCTCGGGCAGCGCCTACACCTACTCCTACGTCGTCATCGGCGAGTTCGTCGCCTGGATCATCGGCTGGAGCCTGATCCTCGAATATTCGCTGGTGGTGTCGGCGGTGGCGGTGGGCTGGTCGGGCTATGCGACCGGGTTCCTCGCCGGTATGGGCGTCGAGCTGCCGGCCATGCTGGCGGCCGGACCGCACGTCGAGGGCGGGCTGATCAACCTGCCGGCGGTGTTCATCATCGCGGTGGTGACGGGCCTGCTGCTGCTTGGCACGCGGGAGAGCGCCACGCTCAACGCCATCCTCGTGGTCATCAAGGTGGCCGCCCTGGTCGCCTTCGTGGCCATCGCCCTGCCGACCTTCAACAGCGCCAATTTCACGCCCTTCATGCCCAACGGCTTCGGCGCGCCGAGCCTGCCGTTCATGGAGCAGATCACCGGCCAGCCCGTGGTCCAGACCGGGGTGATGGCGGCAGCGGCGATCATCTTCTTCGCCTTCTACGGCTTCGACGCCATCTCGACGGCCGCGGAAGAGACCAAGAAGCCCGAGCGCGACCTGGCCATCGGCATCGTCGGCTCGATGCTGGTGTGCACGGCTCTGTATCTTCTCGTGGCGGCGGCGGCCATCGGCGCGCGGCCGGTGTCGGAGTTCGCGTCCAGCACCGAACCGCTGTCGCTGATCCTGCGGGAGCTCGGCTCGCCATGGGCGGCGCAGGTCGTCGCCGGCGCGGCTGTGATCGCCTTGCCAACCGTCCTGCTGGCCTTCCTGTTCGGGCAGAGCCGTATCTTCCTCGGCATGGCCCGCGATGGGCTGCTGCCCCGCAGGCTGGCGCGCGTCTCGGTGCGCGGCGTGCCGGCGGTGGTGACCGTCTTCACCGCCATCGTGGTGGCGATCCTCGCCGGGCTTCTGCCGCTGGACGAACTGGCCTCGCTGGCCAATGCCGGCACCCTGTGCGCCTTCGCGGCCGTTGGTGTGTGCCTGATGGTGCTGCGGGTGCGTGACCCCGGCCGCAAGCGGATGTTCAAAGCTCCGCTCTGGTGGCTGGTGGGGACGATCACCGTGGTCGGCTGCCTGTTGTTCTTCTTCAGCCTGCGGCCCTTCACCCAGACCGCGTTCTTCATCTGGAACGGCATCGGTCTGGTCATCTACCTGGCCTGGTCGGCCTGGAACTCCCGCCTGGCCAAGGGTGAGGAGGTCGAGGGCTGATGGCCCGCCGGGATCTGTCAGGCGCGGTCGACTTCGCCGTGCTGGAGCGGATGACCGGCGGCGACGACGCCATCACCGAGGAGGTGCTGGGCCTGTTCGTGCAGCAGGCGGCGATGTGGTCGCCCCTGCTGGACGTGCGCGAGGACGGCTGGCGCGACGGCGTGCACACCATCCGCGGCGCGGCGGCGGGAATTGGAGCCGGCGCCCTGGCCGAGGCCTGCGCGGAAGCCGAGGCGGCGGAGAAGGCCGGGGCGCCGCCGCTATTGGACCGGGTGCGGGACGCGCTTGATGTCGCGCTGGCCGATGTGGCGGCGTACCGGCATGAGCTGATGCTGCGGGGGCTGAGGCGTTAGGGCATGGATACGCGCTATCTGTCGCTCGTCGCCGCACTCGCGATCTTGGGCCTCATCTCCTTTTTCAAGGTTCGCAGGATTGGTCGCGGCAGCCCGTCGCCGCTCTTGCCGAACCCAACGGGCGGGGAGCGAAACCGCGTACGTCTCTACGTCTCGATCATCGCCGTACTGACTCTGATCCTGACGGGAGCCCTGGGCGCCTGGAGTATCCTGTCGGATCCGCGCTGAGGAGTTAGCCGCGCGTCCGGTCGTACGCCTCGAACTCGTGGGCGATGCAGCGGTCGATCAGGGTGCGCCAGACCGGCTCGGCGATGGCCGGCGAGAGGCCGGCGGCGGCCGCGGCGGCGAGCACCTTTTGCACCACGTCCTCGATACGGGCGCCGTCGTGGACCACGGAGCGGTCGGGCTTGATGCGCGCGGCGGCCTCCATGTAGCGCTGGCGCTCGGCCAGAAGGACGACGAGGGCGCGGTCGAGGGCGTCGACGCCGTGGCGGACCTCGGCCATCGTCAGGCAGGCTTCCGGGGCGACGCGGGCGTCGACGGGCATGACCGTTTGCGCGTCTTTCAGATCAGCCGACAAAGGCGCGCTCCAGCACATAGTCGCCGGGTTCGGCGTTCGAGCCCTCTTTCAGGCCCCAGGTCTCGAGCAGTTCGCCGGCTTCCTTGATCATGGCCATGGAGCCGCACAGCATGACCCGGTCGGTGTTGGGCGAGAAGCCGGCGGGCAGGCCGAGGTCGGCGAACAGGTCGCCCGAGCGGATGCGGTCGGTGATGCGGCCGGGCGTCTGGAACCGCTCGCGCGTCACGGTCGGATAGTAGGTCAGCCGGGCTTTCGCCTCGTCGCCGATCAGCGGGTCGTCGTGGATGCCCGAGGTGAAGAAGTCGCGGTAGCTCAGGTCGGCGACATTGCGCACGGTGTGGCAGACGATGACCTGGCCGAAGCGGCTGTAGGTATCGGGATCGCGGGCCACGGACAGCCACGGCGCCAGGCCGGTGCCGGTGCCGATCAGCCAGAGCCGGTCGCCGCCGGTCAGGGCGTCGAGCACCAGGGTGCCGGTCGGCTTCTTGCCCATCAGCACCGTGTCGCCGGGCCGGATCTTCTGCAGGCGCGAGGTCAGAGGGCCGTCGGGGACCTTGATCGACAGGAACTCCAGCGCCTCGTCCCAGCTGGGGCTGGCGATGGAATAGGCGCGCAGGATCGGCTTGGCGCCGTCATCGCCGGGCAGGCCGAGCATGACGAACTCGCCGGAGCGGAAGCGGAAATCCTCGGGCCGGCGGATGCGGAAGCTGAACAGCTGGTCCGTCCAGTGATGCACCCACAGCACTTCCAGCTCGTGGAAGGGCGAGGCTTTCGCGGGCGGGGCGGAGACGGCGACGTCGGTCATCGGGGGCTTATTAGGGGGCGGAAGGCGGAGGGGGAAGGGATGGGGTGTCGCGCATGAGGAACAAGGGGATGACGGCGGCGGAATTCGCCTTTAGCGTCGTGGTCATGCGCAACATTCTTCTCGCCTCCACCCTGTTTCTCGCGGTCCAGTCGCCGTTCACCCTCGCCCATGCTCAAAGTGTGCCGCAAACGCCGGACCCGGCCGTGCTGACGCCCGAACGGGTGTTCGCCAACCCGTCGCTGTCGGGCCCGGTGGCCAAGGGAGTCAGCCTGTCGCCCGACGGCGAGCTGGTCGCCTTCCTGAGGTCGCGCGAGGACGACGTCGACGTGCTGGACCTGTGGGCCGCGCCGACGGGCGAGGGCGAGCCGTTCAAGTTGATCGACGCGCGGGCGCTGGTTCCCGACGCCGGCGAGCTGTCCGAGGCCGAGAAGGCCCGGCGCGAACGGATGCGGATCAGCGCGCGCGGCGTGGTCGAATATTCCTGGGACGAGCAAGGCCGCTACATCCTCGCGCCGCTGGAAGGCGACGTCTTCCTGGCCGAGCGTGAGGGCGGAGCGGTGCGCCGGCTGACCGAGACCGAGGCCGACGAGATCGACGCCAAGGTGTCGCCGGACGGCAATTTCGTTTCGTGGGTCCGGGATCAGGACCTGGTCGTCTACGACCTGGCCAACGGGCGCGAGACGGCGGTGACCACCGATGGCGAGGGCCTGATCACCTGGGCCACGGCCGAGTTCATCGCCCAGGAGGAGATGGACCGCGACACCGGCTACTGGTGGAGCCCGGACGAGCGCTACATCGCCCTGCAGCGGACCGACGAATCGACCGTCGACATCATCCCGCGGCTCGACATCACCGGCGGCGGCGCGACCGTGATCGAGCAGCGCTACCCGCGCGCCGGGCGTCCGAACGCGGTGGTCGAGCTGTATGTGCACGATCGGCAGACGGGCCGACGGACGAAGGTCGATCTGGGCGAGAACGCCGACATCTATCTGGCCCGGGTGAACTGGTCGGTCGACGGGCGGACGCTCTATGTGCAGCGCCAGTCGCGCGACCAGAAGACGCTGGACCTGCTCAGCGTCGATCCGGCCACCGGCGCGTCGCGGGTGATCGCCACCCAGACCAGCGACGCCTGGGTCGAGCTGACCGACGACTTCAAGGCCCTGGACGACGGGACCTTCATCTGGTCGACGGAAGAGACCGGCTGGCGGCACCTGTATCTGTACGACCGTGACGGGAGGCGGCTGCGGGCGATCACCCGCGGCGACTGGCCGGTCAAGGGACTGAATGGGGTCAACCAGACGACCGGCGAGGTCTTCTTCACCGCGTCCATGCGCGGCGGCGAGGAACTGCCGATCGAGCAGCAGCTGTTCCGGGCCAGTCTGAACGAGCTTGTCGAGCCGGTGGCGGTGACGCCGGCGGGCGGCTGGTGGAACGCCTCGGTCAACCGGACCGGCACGGCCTTCGTCGGCAACTACACCGATCTGAATACGCCTATGCGGTCGGGCCTGTACCGCGCCGACGGAACCTTCGTGCGCTGGATCGAGGAGAACCGGCTGGACGAGAACCATCCGTATTTCCCGTACGCCTCGCGGCGCGGCGAGGTGACCTTCGGGACGCTGGAGAGCCACGGCGAGACCCTGGTCTGGCAGATGACCACGCCGCCGGGCTTCGACCCGTCGAAGACGTACCCGGTGATCATGCAGGTCTATGGCGGTCCGTCGGGCGGCGGGGTGAAGCGCGGCTGGCAGCCGGCCACCAACCAGCTGTTGACCGAAGCCGGCTACGTCGTCTTCCGGCTCGACAACCGCGGCGAGGGCGACCGCTCGGCGGCGTTCAAACAGGCCCTGTATCTGAAGATGGGCCAGCCCGAGATCGAGGACCAGGTGCTGGCGGCCGACTATCTGCGCTCGCTGCCGTTCGTGGACGACGACCGCATCGCCATGATGGGCTGGTCCTATGGCGGCTTCATGAGCCTGATGGCCATCACCGAGCCGAGGATGGGACTGGCCGCGGCCGCCGTGGGCGCGCCGCCGACCGAATGGAGCCTGTACGACACCCACTACACCGAGCGGTTCATGTCGACGCCGGAACTGAACCCCGAGGGCTACGCCGCCTCGGACGCCATCCCGCGCCTGCGCAGCATGACGGGGCGGATGCTGCTGATGCACGGCATGGCCGACGACAACGTCATCCTCGAGAACTCGACGCGGGTGATCGACGCGATGCAGGCGAACAGCCAGCCGTTCGAGCTGATGCTGTATCCGGGGCAGCGTCACGGCGTGCGGGGCAACGAGCGGCAACTGCAGCAGTGGCGGACGTATCTGGACTTCTTCGACCGGACGATCGGGTCGCGGGCGGAGTAATCAACCTCCGCTCATCCCGCGAAAGCCGGGACCCAGTGCTTTCGCTGAAACATGGTTTTGGGGTGGGATCGATGGTCGGGCAGGGCAGGCAACAGCCATCTTCCAAAACACTGGGTCCCGGCTTTCGCCGGGATGAGCGGCCGTGGGGGGCGGCGGTCGCGGGGGGATTGGCGGCGCTGGCGTGGAGCCTCGCGCCATGGAGCATGGCGCATGCTCAAGCGAATGCGCAGGTCCCCACGGCCGACATGGCAGCCCTCTGCGACCCCGACCCGCAGGTGGGCGAGTGGCACGGCCCTCAAAGCATCGCGGAGACCAGTGCAGGTCGCTTCTTCCTCGACTTTCGGTGCTCCGATCCACACCTCGATGATCGGATGAACTCGGTCCTCGCATGGAACGAGAATGCAGTTTCCGAGCAGTTGGCGGCCCGTGCAGAGCGCAACCTCCGCGGTCCGCTTCACGGTATGCCGATCCTGCTGAAGGACAACATCGAGACGCGCGACATGCCGACCACGGCGGGATCGCTGGCGCTCGTCGACAACGCGCCCGGGCGGGACGCGCCGCTGGTCGCCCGGCTTCGCGCAGCGGGGGCGGTGATCCTCGGCAAGACCAATCTGTCGGAGTGGGCCAATATCCGCTCGACCAATTCGACCAGCGGCTGGAGCGCCGTGGGCGGGCTGACGCGCAATCCGCATGCGCTGGACCGCAACGCCTGCGGTTCTTCCTCGGGCAGCGGGGCGGCGGTGGCGGCGGGGCTGGCGCCGGCGGCAATCGGCACCGAGACGGACGGCTCGATCACCTGCCCGGCGGCGATCAACGGCATCGTCGGCTTCAAGCCGACGGTCGGGCTGGTGTCGCGCACGCACATCGTGCCGATCAGCCATTCGCAGGACACCGCCGGGCCGATGACGCGGACGGTCGAGGACGCGGCCATCGTGCTGTCGGCCATCGCCGGGTCGGACCCCATGGACCCCGCCACGATCGAGGCGGATGCGCGCAAGGTCGACTATCGCGCGGCGCTGGACGCGGATTCGCTGAACGGCGCACGGATCGGAGTGATGCGATTCGCGGACGGCTATACGGCCGAGACCCTGGCGGTGTTCGAGGAGAACCTGGGGGTGCTGCGCGACGCGGGCGCAGTGCTGGTCGACATCACCGAAGCGCCCGACGAGGACGTGATGGGGTCGGCTGAACTGACCGTGCTGCTGTACGAACTGAAGCACGACCTCAACGCCTATCTGGCCTCGACGCGTCCCGATCAGGTGCGGACCCGGACCCTGGCCGACGTCATCGCCTTCAACGAGGCCGAGCCGCGCGAACTGGCCCTGTTCGGGCAGGAACTGTTCCTGCAGGCCGAGGCCAAGGGCGGACTGGAGGACCCGGCGTACCTTGAGGCGCGGGCGACCTCGCTGCGGCTGGCCGGGGCCGAGGGCATCGACCGGATGATGCGGGAGAACAACGTCATCGCCCTGATCGGCCCGACGACGGGGCCGGCCTGGACCACGGACGTGGTCAACGGCGATCACTACGGCGGGGCGGTGTCGACCATGCCCGCCATCGCCGGCTACCCGCACCTGACCGTGCCGATGGGCTTCGTCAAAGGCCTGCCGGTCGGGATGAGCTTCATCGCCGGCCGGTGGGAGGACGCGAAGGTGCTGTCGCTGGGCTACGCCTTCGAGCAGTTGACCCACGCCATCCGCCCGCCGGCGTTCGCTCCGTCGGTGGGCTCGCTGGAGGCGGTCGCGCCGTTGCTGGCCCCGCTGCGCTGACGGCAACCTTCGCCGTGCAAACGGGTTAGCGGCGGATGGAAAGAGCTTTTCTCCAATTCGCCAACCACACGGCCCGGATTGCGGGCAAGCCGTGGACCTTCCTGCTGTGCCTCGCCGTGGTGATCGCCTGGGCGGTGACCGGCCCGATCTTCCGGTTCAGCGCCGACTGGCAGCTAGTCATCAACACCGGCACCACCATCGTCACCTTCCTGATGGTGTTCCTGATCCAGAACACCCAGAACCGGGACGGCGCCGCGATCCAGGCCAAGCTGGACGAACTGCTGCACGCGGTCGCCAGGGCCGACGAGCGCTTCGTCGGCATCGAGCGGCTGAGCGAGAAGGAACTCGACCTGATCCTCGCCCAGGTCGAGGCGCGCGCGGAGCGCATCCGGCAGCGGGGCGGGCCGCTGTTGTCCACGAGGGTCGAGGATGCGGAACAGGCGCTCAGGTCGGCCCGCAAGGGGGGGAGGGCCAAATCCGCCAAGGCGACCGGCTCCCGTCGCAAGGCCGGGAGCGCCGCTTGAGCAACCTGGCGGCCAATGTGGTCGGTTCCGCCGCGGCCCTCTGCTCGATCAGCAGTTTCGCGCCCCAGATGATCAAGATCTGGACCACGCGCGACGCCTCGGCCGTGTCGCTGAAGACCTATTCCCTGACGGTGACCTGTTTCGTGCTGTGGACCGCCTACGGCGTCATGACGGGGGCGTGGCCGATCGTCGTGGCCAACGCCTGCGCCCTGGTGATGGCCGCCGGGGTGCTGGCGATGAAGTGGAAATTCCGCGACCGGTGACGGGGGTCAGAGGCGGTCGCGGAGGAGATCGATGATCCGTTCGCAGGCCCGCTCGGGAGTCAGGGCGGCCGCGTCGATGTGGATGTCCGGAGTCTCCGGCCGCTCGTAGGGGCTGTCGATGCCGGTGAAATTGGCCAGCTCGCCTGCCCGGGCCTTGCGGTAGAGGCCCTTGACGTCGCGGGCCTCGACCACGTCGAGCGGGGCGTCGACGAAGATCTCGACGAACTCGCCGGGTTCCATCCGCTCGCGGGCCATGCGGCGCTCGGCGGCGAAGGGCGAGATGGCGGAGACGAGGACGATCAGGCCGGCGTCGGCCATCAGGCGGGCGACCTCGGTGATGCGGCGGATGTTCTCGACCCGATCGGCGTCGGTGAAGCCGAGGTCCTGGTTGAGGCCGTGCCGGACGTTGTCGCCGTCCAGCAGGAAGGTGTGGCGGCCTTCGGCGAACAGCCGCTTGTCGACCAGGTTGGCGATGGTCGACTTGCCGGCGCCGGACAGGCCGGTGAACCACAGCACGAGGGGCTTCTGACGCTTGAGGCCGGCGCGTTCGGCGCGGCCGACGTCGAGCGCCTGCCACTGGACGTTGGCCGAGCGGCGCAGGGCGAAGCGGATCAGGCCCGCGCCGACCGTTTCGTTGGTCTGGCGGTCGATCAGGATCAGGCCGCCGAGGTCGCGGCATTCGGCATAGGGCTCGAACACCAGCGGCGCATCGAGATGCAGATGGCAGACGCCGATGTCGTTGAGTTCGAGCGTGCGGGCGGCGAGGTGCTCCATGGTCTCGACATTGACCCGATGGCGGATGTCGGTGACCTGGCCGGTGACCGTGGCCGAGCCCAGCTTGATGACATAGGCGCGGCCGGGCAGCAGGGGCGCGTCGGCCATCCAGACAACCTCGATCTCGAACTGGTCGGCGGCCTCCGGCGGGGCGTCGGCGGCGGCGAGCACGTCGCCGCGCGAGACGTCGAGAGGATCGGTCAGGGTCAGGGTGATCGACTGGCCCGGCCCCGCCTCGGCCAGGTCGCCGTTCATGGTGACGATGCGGCCGATCGTGGCGGCGCGGCCGGAGGGCAGCACCTTGACGGCGTCGCCGGGGCGCACGATCCCGCCCGTAATGCGCCCGGCGTAGCCCCGGAAGTCGGCGTCGGGCCGGTTGACCCACTGCACGGGCATACGGAACGGGCCGGGCGCCGCCTCGGCCAGATCGCTCGTCTCGAGCCATTCGAGCAGGGTCGGACCGTCGTACCAGGGCAGGTTGGCGGAGCGGCGGACGACATTGTCGCCGCCAAGACCGGACACCGGGACGGCGGTGACCTCCGCCAAGCCCAGGTCGGCGGCGAGGGCGCGGTAGTCGGCGGCGATCGCGTCAAACACCTCGCGGGACCAGCCGACCAGATCCATCTTGTTGACGGCCAGCAGCACGCGCCGCACGCCCATCAGGCTGACGAGATACGAATGCCGCCGGGTCTGGGACAGCAGGCCCTTGCGGGCGTCGACCAGCACCACGGCGACATCGGCGGTCGAGGCGGCGGTGACCATGTTGCGGGTGTACTGGGGGTGGCCAGGGGTGTCGGCGAGGATGAAGCGGCGGCCGGCGGTCTCGAAATGACGGTAGGCCACGTCGATGGTGATGCCCTGCTCGCGCTCGGCGTCGAGGCCGTCGAACAGGCGCGAGAAATCGGGCTCGCCGGAGGGCGTGCGGATGGCCGCCAGCTGATCGTCGGGCACGGCGCCGGCGTCGTGCAGGAGGCGGCCGATCAGGGTCGACTTGCCGTCGTCGACGGAACCGCAGGTGATCAGGCGAACGAGGTCGCGGGCCATCAGAAATAGCCCTCGCGTTTCTTGATCTCCATCGAGGCGGCCGGGTCCTGGTCGATGGTGCGGCCCTGACGTTCCGAGGCGCTGGAGGCGGCCATCTCCGCGATGACGGCGGCAAGGTCGGCGGCATCGCTTTCGACGGCGCCGGTCAGCGGGTAGCAGCCGAGGGTGCGGAAGCGCACGCGGCGGGTCTGCACCGTCTCGCCCGGGCGCAGGATCATGCGTTCGTCGTCGATCATGATCAGGGCGCCGTCGCGCTCGACCACCGGCCGTTCGGCGGCGAAATAGAGGGATACCACCTCGATCCGCTCGCGGGCGACGTAGCGCCAGACGTCCATCTCGGTCCAGTTGGACAGGGGGAAGACCCGGACCGACTCGCCCTTGTGCACCCGGGCGTTATAGAGCCGCCACAGCTCGGGGCGCTGGGCCTTGGGGTCCCACTGGTGGGTGCGGCTGCGGAACGAGAAGATGCGCTCCTTGGCGCGGCTCTTCTCCTCGTCGCGGCGGGCCCCGCCGAAGGCCGCGTCGAAGCCGTGGAGGTCGAGCGCCTGTTTCAGCCCCTGGGTTTTCCAGAGGTCGGTGTGGACCGTCGGGCCGTGGTCGAAGGGATTGATCCCCTGCGCCGCGGCGGCGGGGTTACGGTGGACCAGCAGTCGCATGTCCGCCGCGGCCGCGGCGCGGTCCCGAAAGTCGTACATCTCGCGGAACTTCCACGCCGTATCGACGTGCAGAAGCGGGAAGGGCGGCGAGGCCGGGAAGAAGGCCTTTCGCGCCAGATGCAGCATGACAGCCGAGTCCTTGCCGGCCGAGAACAGCATGACGGGCCGGGCGCACTGGGCGACCACCTCGCGCATGATCTGGATGGATTCCGCCTCGAGCTGGTCGAGGTAGGGGGCGTCCGGCGGGGGCAGGGGCAAGGAAGCGGTCCGATTGCAGGCGCGGCGACCGTGGCCGAGGCGGGCCGCGCAATCAAGCGCCGGCGCCACAGGGCTCGCATATTGCAAGGCCCGACCCTGGAAGGCGCAAGCTTTGCCTTGACCGTCCCGTTTTGGGCGATCAACGTCAGGTGGAGCGAATTCGGGGGCGGGCAACCGGAAATTCCGCTTATGGGCGAAATGGCTTGCCGGAGAGGGGCGCAGTCCCTTGTCTCGCGGGCGAGGGGGCTGAACGATGTCGAGCTATTCGCGCGGTGTGTCGAAATTTGTGCGGGTCGCGGGGCTGGTGGAGCAGCTGTCCGCCACCGTCGAGGCCAGCCGCCTGAAGAAGGCCCAGGCCGACGCCCTGATTGCCCAGATCGACGAGATGGTCGCCGTGCTCGACGCGCGGCGCGGCGACGGCGACGCCCGCGTGCTGGCCGATGCCCTGCTGACCCTGCGCCACTCCCTGGCCGAGGTCGGGAAGCGCGGGCGCGAGCGCCGCGTCGACGCCGCCGCCGGCCGTCGCCTGGGCCGCAATCTGCGCCGCATCGCCCTGCTGCTGACCGCCGGCGCCGCCCTCGCCGCGCCGATGGCGGCCGCGGCGGGCGCGCCCGACCCGGTCTCGCCGTCGGCGGCGGCCGGCCTGCCGACCGGCCCGCAGGCCGTGATCGTGCCGGTCCCGGTCGGCGGGACCATCCTGAACCCCGTGACCAACGCCAACGAGACGGTCGTCGAGGTGCTCGGCCCGGCGGCGGTGCGCACCAACCTGAACAACGTCATCCTCCTGGCCCAGACGGTCGGCGACATCTTCCCCAACCCGGCCGGCGGCAACTGGACGGTGACGGCGGTGACCACGGACGGCGACGGCCACGTGGTCAGCATCACGGTCAAGGACGCCTCGAACGTTTCGTCGAGCCTGACCCGCGTTTCCG
Source organism: Brevundimonas sp. (assembly GCF_035626975.1). Taxonomy (GTDB): domain Bacteria; phylum Pseudomonadota; class Alphaproteobacteria; order Caulobacterales; family Caulobacteraceae; genus Brevundimonas. The sequence continues at coordinate 116,561 of NZ_DASPMQ010000037.1, read as the reverse complement.
CCATCACCACGGCGCCGAGCGCGCCGCCCGGCGGCAGCATCGTGCTGCCGGCGGCGGCCGGCGACATCGGCTACCAGCACGACATCCGCCGGGGCGACGGCGGCGGCGGCGGCAGCGACGGGGCCCTGTTCGTCTCGGCCGGTTCCGGCGGGGCGGGCCAAGCCGGCCCGAACTTCGATGTGACGGCCGGCGCCTCGAACCAGGCCGTCACCACGGTCAGCGACAACGTCGCCGGCGTCATGGGCGTCAGCATCGGCGGCAATGGGGGCAATGGCGGCGACGGCTACCTCGGCGCCTCAGGGGCCTCGGGCGGTTCGGGCGGCGCGGGCGGCAACGTCACCGTCACCTCCAACTTCGGCACCATCTCGACCAATGGCGTCGGCTCGCACGGCGTCGTGGCCCAGAGCCGGGCCGGCATCGGCGGCGAAGGCGGTTCGGGCTTCGTCTTCTCGAGCGGGGGTTCGGGCGGCTCGGGCAGCACCGGCGGCACGGCCACGGCGATCAACCACAGCACCATCACCACGCGGGGGGCCAGCGCCCACGGCGTCTTCGCCCAGAGCCTGGGCGGCGGGGCCGGCAGCGGCGGCGGCAGCTACGGCCTGTTCGGCGACGGCGGCGCCGGCAACCGCGGCGGCCACGGCGGCCATGCCGAGGCGATCAACTACGCGACGGTGACGACGCTGGGGAACGGGTCGTTCGGCGTCAGCGCCCAGAGCCTGGGCGGCATCGGCGGCGACGCCGGGACCGCGGTCGGCCTGGTCACCTTCTCGGACGACGGCGCCCCGGGCGGCAACGGCGGCACGGCGGTGGTGCGCGCGCGCGCGGGTTCGGAGGTCTACACCAGCGGCGCGGCCGCGCACGGCCTGTTCGCCCAGTCGATCGGCGGCGGCGGCGGCAATGGCGGCTTGAGCCTCGGCCTGGCCTCGCTGGGCTCCGGCGGCGGCACCGGCGGCAACGGCGGCCGGGCCGAGATAGAGGCGCTGGACGGAACCTTCGTGTCGACCAGCGGGGTGTCCTCGCACGGGCTGTTCGCCCAGTCGATCGGCGGCGGCGGCGGCAACGGCGGCGTCAGCGGCGGCGTAGTGGCGATCGGCTCGCGCGGGAGCAGCGGCGGGACCGGCGGTCAGGTCGTGGTCAACTCCGGCTCGACGATCCAGACCACCGGCGCCGGCTCGCGCGGCCTGTTCGCCCAGTCGATCGGCGGCGGCGGCGGCAACGCCCTCGGCTCGGGCGGCCTGGTCAGCCTCGGCGGTTCGGGCGGCGGGGCCGGCACGGCCGGCGAGGTGCAGGTCACCACCAGCGGAGCCAGCGCCATTTCGACCCTCGGCCTCGGCGCCGACGGCATCTTCGCCCAGTCGGTCGGCGGCGGCGGCGGCTCGGGCTCGGCCAGCGGCGGCGTGGTCGCCCTGGGCGGCGGCGGCGGCGCGGGCGGCAACGGAAACACGGTCACCGTCGACAACAGCGGCACGGTGACCACCCAGGGCGACTTCGCCCGCGGCGTCTTCGCCCAGTCGGTGGGCGGCGGCGGCGGGACCGGCGGCGACAGCGGCGGCCTGGTCACTCTCGGCGGCAACGGGTCGGGCCTGAGCACCGGCGGCGCGGTGACGGTCACCAACCGCGGCGCGGTGAGCACGGCCGGCGACATCGCCAGCGCCCTGCAGGTCCAGTCCATCGGCGGCGGCGGCGGCGACGGCGGCTCCAGCGGCGGCGTGTTCCTGACCATCGGCGGGGCCGGCGGCGGCGGCGGCGGCTCCGGCGTGGTGACGGTCAACAACTCCGGCGACCTGACGACCGGCGGCAACGACTCGCACGGCATCTTCGCCCAATCCGTGGGCGGCGGCGGCGGCAACGGCGGCTCGACCGTCTCGGTCAGCGCCTTCGCCGGCGCGGCGGTGGGCGGCTCGGGCGGCAGCGGCGGGGCCGGCGGCACGGTGGACGTCAATCTGTCCGACCGCACCCAGGTCGTCGGCGGCGTCCCCCAGACCTTCACGCCCCTGATTGTCACGACCGGCGACCGCTCGCGCGGCGTCTTCGCGCAGTCGGTCGGCGGCGGCGGCGGCAACGGCGGCTTCGCGGCCCAGGTCTCGGCCGGCTACGGCGTCAGCGCGAGCGTGGCCATCGGCGGCTCCGGCGGTCTCGGCGGCGTCGGCGGCGAGGTCCAGCTCGACGGCGACGCGACCATCTTCACCTCGGGCGACTACGCCGAGGGCCTGTTCGCGCAGTCGGTCGGCGGCGGCGGCGGCAATGGCGGCTTCGCCATGTCCTTCTCGTTCGCGGCGGGCGAGACCGCGGCGGCGGCCTTCGGCGTCGGGGTCGGCGGCTCGGGCGGCTCGGGCGGCGCCGGCGGGCTGGTGTCGGTCCATTCGGGCGGCGCCATCCAGACCTCCGGCGATTTCTCGACCGGTTTCCTGACCCAGTCGGTCGGCGGCGGCGGCGGCAACGGCGGCTTCTCGGTGGCCTTCGCCGGCTCGGGCGCCGGCGTGGCCTCGGCCTCGGTGGCGGCCAGCGTCGGCGGCTCGGGCGGCTCGGGCGGAATTGGCGGCCAGGTCGACGGCCACTTCGACGGCACGATCCTGACCACCGGCGACGACGCGCGCGCGGCGCTGATCCAGTCGGTCGGCGGCGGCGGGGGCAACGGCGGCTTCAGCGTCTCCGGGGCGGTGTCGGTGTCCGGCACGGTCGGGGCGGGCGCCTCGGTCGGCGTGGGCGGCTTCGGCGGCGGCGGCGGGGCTGGCGGCGATGTCACCGGCAGCGTGGGCGGCGCGGTGCAGACCGAAGGCGACCGTTCGACGGCCGTCACGGTGCAGAGCATCGGCGGCGGCGGCGGCTCCGGCGGCTTCAATGTCGCCGGCAGCATCGGCGGCGGCGGCACGGTCGGGGCCGGCCTGGCGGTCGGCGTGGGCGGCTCGGGCGGCGGCGGCGGGGCCGGCGGCTCGGCCAACGGGACCAGCGGCGGCACGATCCTGACCCTCGGCAACCAATCCGGCGGCCTGCTGGTGCAGAGCGTCGGCGGCGGCGGGGGCTCGGGCGGCTTCAACGTCTCGGGCAGCATCGGCGGCGCCGGCACGGTCGGCGGGGCCCTGTCCGTGGGCGTCGGCGGGGCCGGCGGCTCGGGCGGCGCGGGCGGCGCGGTCACCGGCGCGGCCCAGGGCGCGGTCGAGACGCGCGGGGACCAGTCCGCGGGTGTGACCATCCAGAGCGTCGGGGGCGGCGGCGGCTCGGGCGCCTTCAACGTGGCCGGCGGCATCGGCGGCGGCGGCACGGTCGGTGCGGCCCTGTCGGTCGGCGTCGGCGGCGCGGGCGGCGGCGGCGGCGACGGCGGCTCGGTGATCGGCTCGTCCGTCTCGGTCCTGACCTGGGGCGAGCAGTCGGCCGGCTTCCTGGCCCAGAGCGTGGGCGGCGGCGGCGGCAACGGCGGCTTCAACGTCGCCGGCAGCATCGGCGGCGGCCAGACCGCCGGGGTAGGCCTGTCGGTCGGCGTCGGCGGCTCGGGCGGGACCGGCGGCGCCGGCGGCGCGGTCCAGGCCACGATCACGGGCGACGTCACGACCCGCGGCGGCGAGTCCGACGCGGTCACGGCCCAGAGCGTGGGCGGCGGCGGCGGCAACGGGGGCTTCAACGTCTCGGGCAGCATCACCGGCGCCCAGACCGGCGCGGCATCGCTGGCGGCGGGGGTCGGCGGCTCGGGCGGCGGCGGCGGCTCGGCCGGGGCGGTCGGCCTGACCATGACCGGAAGGGCCCAGACCACGGGCGCCTACAGCGACGCGGTCATCGCCCAGAGCGTGGGCGGCGGCGGCGGCAATGGCGGCTTCAACGTCACCGGCAACATGGCCTTCGCCCAGAGCGGGGCCGGCACCCTCGGGGTCGGCGTCGGCGGCATGGGCGGCGGCGGCGGCGACGGCGCCGCGGTGACACTGAACCTCAACACCGGCGTGGCCGATCCGGGCGACACCCTTGTCGCGGCGGTGACGACGGGCGCCAACGCCCGCGGCGTCCTGGCCCAGTCGGTCGGCGGCGGTGGCGGCAACGGCGGCTTCACCATCACCGGCGGCCTGTCGGGCGCGCAGTCGGCGGCCGGCAACGTCGGCTTCGGCGTCGGCGGCGGCGGCGGCGGCGGCGGGAACGCCGCGGCCGTGATCGGCAACATCAACGGCGACGTCGGCACCAGCGGAGCCGACTCTTCGGCCGTTCTGATCCAGTCGGTCGGCGGCGGCGGCGGCAACGGCGGCTTCAACATCTCGGGCGGGATCACCGGCTCGCAGAGCGCGGCCGGCAACCTGATGGTCGGCGTCGGCGGCTTCGGCGGCGCGGGCGGCGACGCCGGCCCGGTCAGCGGGACGCTGACGGGCGACGTCGCGACCGTGGGCAATCGCTCGTTCGGCGTGAGTTATCAAAGCCTTGGCGGCGGGGGCGGCAACGGCGCCTTCAATATCACGGGCGGCGTCGCCCTGGCCGCGAGCGGCGGCGGGGCCGGCAACATCGGTGTGGGGGTCGGCGGCTTTGGCGGCGATGGCGGCGACGCCTCGACCGTCAACGCCACGGTCACCGGCGACATCTCGACGGGCGGCTCGGACGCCTGGGGGGCCCTGCTGCAGAGCGTGGGCGGCGGCGGCGGCGCCGGCGGCTTCAACATCACCGGCGGCCTCAGCGCCTCGACCAGCATGTCCGGCACGCTCGGCTTCGGCCTGGGCGGCTTCGGCGGCGGCGGCGGCGACGCCGGCGACGTCACCGGCTTCCTGACCGGCGACGTGCAGACCCTGGGCGACGGCTCATTCGGAACCATGCTGCAGAGCCTCGGCGGGGCCGGCGGCAACGGCGGCTTCAACGTCACCGGCGCCCTTTCGCTGTCGGTGAACAGCAATCCGGCGGTCGCCGTCGGCATCGGCATCGGGGGCTTCGGCGGCGGCGGGGGCGACGCCGGCGCCGTGAACGGCGCCGTGGTCGGCGACTACATCACCCGCGGCGCCAACGCCGACGGCGTGGTGGCCCAGAGCCTGGGCGGCGGCGGCGGCAACGGCGGGCTGAACGTCACCGGCAACGTCGCGTTGAGCTCGGGCACGGCCGGCACGGTCGGCATCGGGATCGGCGGCTTCGGCGGGGCGGGCGGCGATTCGGGCGCGGTGACCTTCGCCTACACCGGCGATATCGACACCGACGGAGCCAACTCCGACGGCCTCATCGTGCAGAGTCTGGCGGGCGGCGGCGGCAACGGGGCGATCAACGTCACCGGCGGCATCGCGGCCAGCACCAGCGGCACGGCGGGCGGGCTGAGCTTCGGCCTCGGCGGCTTCGGCGGCGGCGGCGGCGACGCCGCCGACGTCAGCGCCACGGTGACCGGCAACGTCCGGGCCCGCGGCCTCGGCAACGACGAGGTGATCCCGGCCGAAACCACGATCGGCGGCCTGCCGGGGACGTGGGACGATACCTATATCCCGCCGCACCGCATCCGCGAGGACGGCTCGAACGGGGTGGTCGTGCAGTCGATCGGCGGCGGCGGCGGCAACGGCGGCCTGAACGTCTCGGGCCAGATCTCCCTGACGCCCCCGGGGACCCAGGCGGCGCGCTCGGTGACGCTGGGCGTCGGCGGCTTCGGCGGCGCCGGCGGCGACGCCGGCAACGTCACGCTGAACCTCGGTTCGCCGGACGCCTCGCAGGTCCAGATCAGCGCCATCGGCGACAACCGCTCGGCGGTGATCGTCCAGTCGGTCGGCGGCGGCGGCGGCGCAGGCGGCATCAACGTCTCGGGCGGCGTCGCCATGGACGGCGTGCTGACCGCCGGCATCGGCGGGTTCGGCGGCGGCGGCGGCCTGGGCCGCGACGTGGTGGCCAACGTCGACGCCGACCTGTTCGCGGCGGGCAGCCTGTCGCGCGGCCTGATGGTCCAGTCGATCGGCGGCGGCGGCGGCGCCGGGGCGATCAACATCTCGGGCGGCCTCAGCGCCGACCCGGCCGGCACCGAGCCCTCGCTGACCTTCGGCCTCGGCGGCTTCGGCGGCGCCGGCAACCGCAGCGGCGACGTGACCGCCAACCAGAGCGGCCAGGTCGTGGTCGAGGGCGCCGGCGCCATCGGCGTCCTGGTCCAGAGCGTCGCCGGCGGCGGCGGCTCGGGCGGCCTGAACGTCACGGCCGACATCCACCTGGGCGAAGGCGGCTCGAGCGCCCGCACGCAGGGCGTGGCCATCGGCGTGGGCATCGGCGGGACCGGCGGCGACGGCGCGGACGCGGGCGAGGTTTCGCTGCGCAGCGTCGGCAACATCTTCATGAACGCGCGACCGGTGGCCTCGCCGCCCCCTGGCGGAGACGCCTTCGAGGCGATCGACTTCGCGGCCGACGCCCCGGGCGTCCTGGCCCAGTCGGTCGGCGGCGGCGGCGGCGTCGGCGGCGTCAACGTCACCGGCGTGGTGGCCCCGTTTGGCCAGCCGGCGGCGATCGGCGTCGGCGGTTCGGGCGGTTCGGGCGGCAACGCCGGGACGGTCAGCGTCGTGCGCGGCTACGCCGGCAGCGGCGCGGGCGAAACCGAGGCCGCAGGCCTCATCCGCACCTTTGGCGACCACTCCGACGGTCTGGTGGCCCAGTCGGTCGGCGGCGGCGGCGGCCGCGCGGGGGTCAACGCCGTCTTCGGCCTGACCACCCACTCGCCGGGCAACAATCCGATCGCGGCCATGATCGCGGTCGGGGGGTCCGGCGCGGGCGCGGGCAGCGGCGACGACGTCTCGGTCCGCCACCTCGGCGACATCCAGACCGCCGGCACGGATTCCGATGGCATCTTCGCCCAGTCGGTCGGCGGCGGCGGCGGCGACGCCAACTACAACATCGGCTTCGGCGTGCTGCGCAACGCCACGGCGCTCAACCTCGCCGTTGGCGGGGCGACAGGCGCGGGCGGCACGGGCGGGAACGTCACGGTGCGGCACGAGGGCGTGATCGTCACCGCCGGCCGGGACTCCTCCGGCATCCACGCCCAGTCGGTCGGCGGCGGCGGCGGCGACACCGTCCTGGACCTGGCGATGGGCATCCTCGCCAACAACTCGCTGGACATCACTATCGGCCGCCAGGGTGGGACGGGCGGCTCGGCCGGCGACGTCACGGTCGTCGCCGACGGGACCATCCAGACCTCGGGCGAGAATGCCGACGGCGTGCTGGCGCAGTCGATCGGCGGCGGCGGCGGGGCGAGCAGCGCCACGACCGTGGGCGTCACCGGCACCAGCGGGGCGAACACCCCGCAGGCCGAGTCCTACAGCGTCGGCGTCTCGGTCGGCCTGGACGGCGGCGTCGGGGCGTTCGCCGGCGACGTCGACGTCGACGTCAGCGGCTCGATCCGCACGGCGGGCTACGAGGCGCGCGGCGTCTTCGCCCAGTCGATCGGCGGCGGCGGCGGCCGCGGGGGCTCGGCGGCGAACACAATCGTCCGCAGCGCCGGGGCGGCCACGGTCGCCGTCGGCGGCACGGGCGGCACGGGTGCGGTTTCGGGCGACGTCAGCGTGTCGAGCGACGCCACCATCGTCACCACCGGCCACCGCGCCGACGGCATCCTGGCCCAGGCGATCGGCGGCGGCGGCGGCATGGGCGGCGTGGCCCGCACGCTGGCCTTCCAGGTCGGCGGCCCGCCCCCGACGACGACCACGCGGACCCTGTCGGTCAGCGTCGGCGGCTCCGGCGGCGCCGGCGCGGTCGGCGGCGCGGTCGACGTCTCGAACTTCGGCGTCATCGCCACCGGGGGCGAGTACTCCCACGGCATCCGCGCCCAGTCGATCGGCGGCGGCGGCGGGGTGGGGGGCATGGTCCTCAATGCGGCCCTGCAGTACCGCGGCAGCGACGACATCGACCTGAACATCGGCGGGGCGGGCGGGACCGGCGGCGCCGGCGGCTCGGTCAGCGTGCTCAACGAGGGCCTGATCTTCACCGAGGGCCGCTTCGCCACCGGCATCAGCGCCAACAGCATCGGCGGCGGCGGCGGCGACGCCGGCCTCGTCCTCGACGTCCAGCTGGGCTACGCCGGCACGGACGCCCAGACCCACCGCTTCGTCGCCAACATCGGCGGCTCGGGCGGCGACGGCGGCGTCGGCGGCGCAGTGTCGGTGATCAACCGGCCCATCGCCGGCGATGACCACACCGGCGAGATCGTCACCCGCGGCGAGGGCGCCTACGGCATCTTCGCCCAGAGCCTCGGCGGCGGCGGCGGCAACGGTTCGAGCGTCCTGTCTCTGACCGGCATGATCACCGGCCGCGACAGCTTCATCTTCGGCCTGAACATCGGCGGTTCGGGTGGAACCGGGAACACCGGCGGCACGGTCGACGTGCTCAACGCCGGCCTGATCGACACCACCGGGGCGGGCGCGCACGGCATCCTGGCCCAGTCGATCGGCGGCGGCGGCGGCAACGGCGGGGCCGCCTTCGCGGCCAACGTCATGATCGCCCCGACGACCCAGATCCTGACCCATGCGCCGCTGGTCACGGTCGGCGGCTTCGGCGGCGACGGCGGCGATGCCGGGGCGGTGACCGTCACCAACACCGGCGCCATCGTGACCCGCGGGGCCAACGCCCACGGCATCCTGGCGCAGTCGATCGGCGGCGGCGGCGGCAACGCCCAGATGGGCTTCGGCCTGACCTCCGACGTCGGCTCGATGATCCTGTCCCACGCCGTGTCGGCCCTCGTCGGCAACTTCGGCGGCGGCTCGGGTGGCGTCGGCGGGCCGGTGACGGTCAACCACTCGGGCGACATCACCGTGCTGGGCGAAGGCTCGCAGGCGATCATCGCCCAGAGCATCAACGGCGGCGGCGGTTCGCTGACCTTCGACTTCAGCGGCATCGTCGGCCTGCCCGGCGCCCCGTTCGTCGACATCCATGGGAACACCGTGACGCCGGACCCGATGGTGCTGGCCCGCGCCGGCGCCGAGAACGCGGTCAATATGTCGTCGGGCGACGTGACCGTCACCTCGACCGGCACCTTCCAGGTCGGCGGCCGCAACGGCGTCGGCAACCTGACCCAGGCGATCGGCGGCGGCGGCGGCTCGGTGATCATGAAGGCCACGATCTCGCCGCTGGCCCCGCCGCCGGCTCCGGCTCCGGCCGTGATCCCGGCCCTGGCCGCGGACAAGGCCGCCGACGGCCCCGAGGTGTCGCCGATGGCGGCCCCGGGCGAAGGCCCGGCCGCGGCGCCGGGCGATCCGATAGCCATCCCGTTTGCCATCGCCCTGGGCGGCACGAACGGCGTCGGCAACAACGGCGGCGTCATCGACAGCCAGCACACCGGCTCGATCCTGACCACCGGCCTGAATTCGCCGGCCGTGGTGCTGCAGTCGGTGGGCGGCGGCGGCGGCCTCGGCTTGCTCGACCTGACCATCCCCGACGGCGCCCTGATCGGGGCGCTGTCCGCCACCCTCGGCGGCGTCAATGGTACGGATGAGGCGGGCGGGCCGGTGTCGCGCGTCAACACCGGCGACGTCACCACCGGCGGCGACCTGTCCCACGCGGTCGTGCTGCAGAGCATCGGCGGCGGCGGCGGCTCGGTCAGCGTGGTCCTGACCGGCGGCGGGGCGGCCAACGCCGCTCTTGACGCCACGCTTGGCTCCGACGGCGGCTCCAACCTGCACGGCGGCGCGATCGTCGGTGAGTTCAGCGGTGACATCCGGACCTACGGCGACCATGCCGTCGGCCTGATGGCCCAGTCGATCGGCGGCGGCGGGGGCGAGCTGCGCCTGTCCGGCGTCTCGAGCGCCGACGTGACGCTCGGCGGCGCGGCCGGCGCGAACGGCGACGGCGGCTCGATCGAGCTGGAGAACAACGGCCTGATCGTCACCCAGGGCGACCGCTCGCATGGCGTCCTGCTGCAGTCGATCGGCGGCGGCGGCGGCGCGGTGTTCGGCGACTTCGCCGCCAATGTCACGCTCAGCGGCGTCAACATGGGCAGCGGCGGGAACATCACCTTCACCCAGAGCGGCGACATCCTCACCTTCGGGGCCGGGTCCTACGGCGTCATCGCCCAGAGCCTGGGCGGCGGCGGCGGCTGGGTCGACGGCGTCTTCGCCGGCACGGCCGGCGGTATCGGACTGAGCGGTACGATTGATCTGAACCTGTCGGGCGCGGTGTTCGCGGCCGGGGTCGACTCGACGGCGATCTTCGCCCAGAGCGACGCCAGCTTCGTCAGCGGCGGCATTTCGATCACCACGGACAATCTCGTCCGTGGCGGCTCGGGATCCGGCGCCGGCGTGCGCATGGACGGGCCGGCGGACAACCGCCTGCACATAACGGCCGGATCGGTTTCGGCCGTCTCGGGCCTGGCGATCGACACGACCTCCGGCAACGACACGGTCGACAACGAGGCCCTGGTCGTCGGCAACATCGACCTCGGCAATGGCGACAACGCCTTCAACAATCGGCTCGGATCGACCTTCGTCGCCTTCAACACCATCGACCTGCGCGACTGGTCGGGCGCTTCGGGGGTCTTCACCAACGCCGGCGATTTCGACATGGGGCTGAGCGCCTCGCGCACGCCGATCGACCTGGCGGCCGGCGAGACCTTCGGAAACCTCGACGCCCTGGGCGATCCGACCACCAACCTGATGTACGGGGCGCGGGTCATCAACACGGTCGCGCTGGACGGCGACTTCGTCCAGACGGCCGCCGGCCACCTCGACTTCGACATCGCCTTCGGGCCCTACGCCTCGGATCGGGTGAACGTCACCGGCGACGCCTTTGTCGACGGGACCGGGGACATCGTCCTGACCTGGCTGGAAAACGACGAGGAGGTCACCCTCTTCGCCACCGGCGGGGTCGGCGTCGATAACGGGCTGGAGATCACCGACACCCTGGCCATGGACTACAGCGTCCGCGGCGACGCGGACGGGGTGCACCTGTCGTTCGTCAGCGACTTCGGCCAGCCGTTCCTGAACCGCAACGGCCGGCAGTTGGGCAGCCACATGGACTTCGCCATCCGGGCCGGGGACTCGGGCGGCATCGGCCAGCTGATGGCCCTGATCGGCAACCTTCAGGTGGGCGAGGAGGACGCCTATGCGCAGATCTTCGAGGAGCTGAATCCCGAGCCGCTGATGGCCCCGCTGGTCACCCAGCTGGCCGCCGCCGAAGACTTCTCGGACCAGCTGTTCAGCTGTGCCTCGCCGGCCTTCAAGGCCCGCGAGCGGTGCGTCTGGGCGCGGATCGAGGGCTCCTCCTACGAGCGCGAGGGCGACTTCGAGCACTTCCGCATGGACGCCCAGGAAACCCGCCTGCGCGCCGGCTTCGAGCGGCCCGTGGCCGAGACCTGGTCGTTCGCGGGAGCCATCGGCTTCGACCGCGTCAACGAAATGGACGTCGGCGGCCGCGCCCGCGCGGACGGCAAGGGCATCCACGGCAGCGTCGGGCTGCAGCGGACCGGCTTCGACGGTCTGCAGTTCGGGACCGCGCTGTCCGGGGGCATGCAGTGGATGGAGACGGCCCGCGCCGTCGACGTCTTCCAGCCGCTGATCGGCACCTCGGAGTCGGATAGCGCCTACGTCCAGGCCAGCGCCCACCTCGCCTATGTGGGCCGCAGCGGGTCCCTGTTCGTCCGGCCGGCGCTGAACGTGTCAGCGACCGCCCTGACCCAGGCCAACTTCTCGGAGGAGGGGTTGGACGGCCTCGGAGTGGAGGCGCTGGAGGAAACCCAGGTGTTCGGGACCCTCAATCCGGAACTGGGCCTCGGCGCGGTGCTGAGCGACACCGAAGCGGCCCAGGCCACCCTGCTGTTCACCGCCGGGGGCGTGTTCCGTTCGGAGGACGAGATCCGGATGCCGTACCGGCTGCGGGGCTCGAATCCCGACGCCATCCCGGCGCTGATCGGCACGGGTCTGGACAGCGAGGCCTGGCGCCTGGGGGCGGACCTGCGGGTAGCCACGCGGGCGGGGGTGGAGCTGCGCTTCACCTATGAGGCGGAGTTCGGCGACAAGGCCGACAATCGGACCGCCGGCCTCAACCTGCGGATGACGTTCTGAAGGATCGGCCCCGGGTTCGCCCGGGGCCGAAGTCCTCGTGACTCCGGCCTAGATCACCGCCGTGGTCTCGATCTCGACCCGGGCGGCGTCCTCGATCAGTCCCTTGACCTCGACCACGGCCATGGCGGGGTAGTGAGGGCCGATCAAATCGCGCCAGATCATGCCGATCTCCCTGAGCGCGGCGAGATATTCGGTCTTGTCGACAACGTACCAGGTCATGCGCACGATGTGTTCCGGCCCGGCTCCGGCCTCGGCGAGGACGGCGAGGGTGTTGTCGAGCGTCTGACGGAACTGGGCGGCGAAGCTGGCGGGGAAGGCGCCGGCCAGGTCCCAGCCGATCTGGCCGGCGACGAAGACGAGGCGACCCTCGGCGGCGATTCCGTTCGAATAGCCTTTGGGACGGGGCCAACCCTCGGGCAGCAGGACGCGGTTCATTGCTGGACCTCCAGGAAGGGCTGGATGCGGGCGCGCAGGGGCCGGGGCCAGGGCTCGGGCTTCATCGAGCGGCCGACGAACACGATCGTCTGTGTGGCCTCGAAGCGGCGCTGACCGCCGGACTCGATGGTGTGGCGCAGGCCGCAGGAGGCGCCGCCCAGTCTGGTCACGACGAGGGAGAAGGTCAGATCGTCCTCCAGCCTCGACGGGGCGATGAAGCGGGCCTCGACGGCGGCGGTCGGGACGCTGGCGCCGCGCTCCATGTGCAGTTCGCGGAACGAAGCGCCGAGCGGGCCGGCGAACCAGTCCTCGACCACGCCGTTCAGCATCTCGAAATAGCGCGGGAAGAAGACGATGCCGGCGGCGTCGCAGTCGGCGAAGCGCACGCGGCGGGTGGTGGTGAAGACCCGGGGAGTCATCTGGCTCATGCGTCCGCCTTCAGCCGGAAGCGCTGAAGCTTGCCGGTCTGGGTCTTGGGCAGGGCGTCCACGAACTCGAGCGCGCGGGGGTATTTGTAGGGGGCGATGACGCCCTTCACATGCGTCTGCAACTCGGCCTTCAGGGCGTCGGAGGCGTCGTGACCTGGGTTGAGGACCACGAAGGCCTTGACGATCTGGCCCCGTTCCTCGTCGGGCGCGCCGATGACGGCGGCCTCGGCCACGGCGGGATGGCGCAGCAGGGCGTTCTCCACCTCGGGCGCGCCGATGTTGTAGCCGGACGAGATGATCATGTCGTCGGCCCGGGCCACGAACCAGAAATAGCCGTCCTCATCGAGCCGGTAGACGTCGCCGGTCAGGTTCCAGCCGCCCTGGACGTAGGCCGCCTGCCGGGGATCATCGAGGTAGCGGCAGCCGGTCGGGCCGCGCACGGCCAGCCGCCCCGTTTCGCCCGGAGGCAAGGGACGGCCCTCTGCATCGATGATGCGGGCCTCGTAGCCGGGCACGGGCTTGCCGGTCGCCCCGGGCCGGATTCCGTCGCCCGAGGCGGAGATGAAGATGTGGATCATCTCGGTCGATCCGATGCCGTCGATGATGCGGAGACCGGTGGCCTGATGCCAGGCGTCGGAGGTGGCGGCGGGCAGGGTCTCGCCGGCTGAGACGCAGGTGCGCAGGGACGACAGGTCATGCGCGCCGGCCAGTTTGAGCAGGGCGCGGTAGCCGGTCGGGGCGGTGAAGAGGGCGGTCGCCTTGTGTTGTTCGATGGTCTCGGCGAGGGCGTCGAAGCCGGGCCGGGAGGCGAAGGCGGTCGCGGCGCCGGCGGCGGCGGGGAACACCACCAGCCCGCCGAGGCCGAAGGTGAAGGCGATCGGCGGGGTGCCGACGACGATGTCTCCCGGGGCGAGATCAAGTGTGTGCCTGGCGAAGGTGTCGGCCATGGCGAGGATGTCCCGATGACCGTGGACGCAGCCCTTGGGCTTGCCGGTGGTGCCCGAGGTGAAGGCGATCAGGGCCGGGTCGTCGGCGGCCGTGTCGACCGGATCGAAGCGGGCTCCCGGCGGCTGGGCCTGGGCGGCGGCCTGGAGCGTCGCGGAGTCCATGACGTGTTTCAATGACGGAGCCGCCGTCTGCGCCTCGGTCACCGCCTCGGCGAGGGAGGCGTAGACGAGGGCATGGCTGACCCGCGCCTTGTCGATGACGGTCGCCAGTTCGGCGGCGCGGAGCATCGGCATGGTGGCCACCACGACGCCGCCGGCCTTGAGGATGGCGAACCACGCCATCGCGGTCCAGGCCGAGTTCGGGCCGTGCAGCAGCACGCGATTGCCGGGGACCAGGCCCATGGTTTCGACCAGCACCCGCGCCATACGGCCGGAGATGGCGTCGACCCGGCTCCAGGTGAACTCGTGGTCGAAGTCGATCAGGGCGCGGGCGTCGGGTCCGGCTGCGGCGATGGCGCGGCGCAGCAGTTCGGCGGCGGCGTTGAGCCGTTGGGGGTAGGCGAGTTCCGGCAGGCTGAAGATCAGCTCCGGCTGCTGCGTCGGCGGCGGCAGGTGGTCGAGGACGAAGCGGTCGATGTGGGCCGTCTCAGCCATGAACCCCTCCCGTCATGGCCGCCAGCGCCTGCCGGGCGATGACGATCTTCTGCACCTCGGACGCGCCCTCGTAGATGCGCAGGGCGCGGATCTCGCGGTAGAGCCGTTCGACGGGATGCCCCGAGACGACGCCGAGGCCGCCGAACAGCTGGACTGCGGCGTCGATCACCGCCTGGGCCTCGTCGGTGGCGTAGAGCTTGGCCATGGCGGCCTCGCGGGTGACGCGCGGGGCGCCCTGATCCTTGAGCCAGGCGGCGCGGTAGATCAGCAGGGCCGAGGCGTCGATCTTGAGCGCCATCTCGGCCAGCGAGGCCTGGACCAGTTGCAGGTCGCTCATCGGTGCGCCGAACAGGGTGCGGGATGCGGCGCGGGCGGCGGCCTCGCCGAAGGCGCGGCGGGAGAACCCGAGGGCGGCGGCGGCGACGGTCGAGCGGAACACGTCGAGGGTGGCCATGGCGATGCGGAAGCCCTCGCCGGGCTGGTCGAGGATGCGGTCGCCGTCGATGCGGCAACCGGTGAAACGGATCGTCGCCAGCGGGTGGGGGGCCATCAGGGGGATGCGCTCGACCACCTCGAAGCCGGGCGTGTCCGCATCGACGACGAAGGCGCCGAGGCCCTTGGCGCCGCCCTCGCCGGTGCGGGCGAAGACCGTGTAGCGGTCGGCGAGACCGCCGTTGGAGATGAAGGTCTTGGCGCCGTCCAGCACCCAGCCGTCGCCGTCGCGGCGGGCGGTGGTGGAGAGGGCGGCGACGTCCGATCCGGCCTCGGGCTCGGACAGGGCGAAGGCGGCGATGGTCTCGCCGGCGGCGACGCCCGGCAGCCAGCGGGCCTTCTGGTCGTCGGTCCCGAACAGGCTGATCGGGCCGGAGCCGAGGCCCTGCATGGCGAAGACGAAGTCGGCGAGGCCGGAACGTCGCGCCAGGGTCTCGCGCGTCAGGCACAGGGTGCGGACGTCGAGCTTGCCGTTGGCGTCGGGCACGGCGTTGCGGAGCCAGCCGCCCTCGGCGAGCGCCTTCAGGATGGTGCGGCAGTCGCCGTCGAGGTCATGGTCGCCGTGGAGGCCGACGGCGCCCGTCCTGTCCGCCCAGGCTTCCAGATCGGCGGCGAAGGCGCGGTGGCGGTCGTCGAAGAAGGGCCAGTCGAGGAAGGTCGTGTCACGAAAGCGATTGGCGGCCATGGTTCAGTTCCCCTCGAACACCGGCTCGCGTTTCGCGGCGAAGGCCTCGTAGGCGCGACGGAAGTCCCTCGTCTGCATGCAGATGGCCTGGGCCTGGGCCTCGGACTCGATGGCCGCGTCCAGGCTCATGTCCCATTCGACGTTGAGCTGGTTCTTGGTGATCCCGTGGGCGAAGGTCGGGCCCTTTGCGAGGGACAGGGCCAGTTCGCCGGCGGCGTCCAGCAGGGCGTCGGGTTCGACGAGGCGATTGTGGAAGCCCCAGCGCTCGCCCTCGTCGGCGGTCATGACCCGGCCGGTGAACAGTAGCTCGGAGGCCCGCCCCTGGCCGATCTGACGGGGCAGGATGGCGCAGGCGCCCATGTCGCAACCGGCCAGGCCGACGCGGGTGAACAGGAAGGCGGTCTTCGTCCGCGGCGTGGCGAGGCGCAGGTCGGAGGCCATGGCCATGATGGCGCCGGCTCCAACGCAGACGCCGTCCAGCGCGGCGATGATCGGCTGGGGACAGCCGCGCATGGCCTTGACCAGATCGCCGGTCATGCGGGTGAAGGCCAGCAAGGCCGGCATGTCCATTTCGGTCAGCGGGCCGATGATCTCGTGCACGTCGCCGCCCGAGGAGAAGTTGCCGCCGGCCCCGGTGAGGATCACCACCTTGCAGTCGTCCGCATGGACGAGGGCGCGGAACAGGTCGCGCATCTCGGCATAGGACTGAAAGGTCAGCGGGTTCTTCCGCTCGGGCCGGTTGAGGGTCAGCGTCGCCACCCCGTCGTCGTCGACCGACCACAGGAAATGTCCGGCCTTGTAGTCGCGCGCCTTCATCGGTTCGGCTCCTCGTGGATGGCGGACCGGAGCGACCGCTTGGTCTGCTCCAGCAGGCGGATCAGGTCGTCGGCCTCCGGCCCGGTCAGGTCGGCCAGCAGGGTCTCGATCCAGTGTTCGTGAGCGGCGGCCATGGCGGCGAAGCGGCCCCGGCCCGTGGCGGTCAGGCGGACGCGCTGCACCCGGCGGTCGGCGCCGGGCAGGTGTTCGATCAGGCCGTCGGCCTTGAGCCGCTGGGCCAGGCCGGTGACGTTGCCGTTGGAGACCATCAGCATGCGCGAGACCTCGCCCATGGTCAGGCCGCCCTCGCCGGCCCGGTCGAGCGCCGACAGCATGTCGAAGCGGGGCAGGGTGGAGCCGAAGTCGTCGCGCAGGCGCTGGGAGATGGTCTGTTCGATGGTGGTGGTGCAGGTCAGAAGGCGCAGCCAGAGACGCAGCGAGCGCTTGCTGTCGGGGGCCCCGCCGAGACGGTCGGGGAGCGCTGGCGGGCTCACAGCTCGCCTCCGGCCACGGGCACGGCGGCGCCGTTGATCCCCGAGGCGCCGTCGCCGCACAGCCAGACGATGGTCCGGGCCACTTCGTCGGGGGTGATCAGCCGGCCCTGCGGATTGGAGGCGGCCAGCGCCGCGCGGGCCTCGTCCTCGCTGCGGCCGGTCTTGTCGACGATGGCGTCTATAGAGCGGGCGACCAGATCGGTGTCGGTGAAACCCGGACAGACGGCGTTGACGGTGACGCCCTTGCTGGCGACCTCAAGGGCCAGGGCGCGGGTCAGGCCGACAAGGCCGTGCTTGGCCGCGACATAGGCGGAGACATAGGCGTAGCCCTTCAGTCCGGCGGTCGAGGCGACATTGACGATCCGGCCCCAGCGGCGGGTGAGCATGCCCGGCAGCACCAGCCGCGCGGCCTCGGCGGGCGCTTCGAGGTTGAGAGCCAGCATGGCGCGCAGGTCGTCGGCGGTCGTCTTGAGGAAGGGCGCGGAGGCGGCGGCGCCGGCGTTGTTGACGAGGATGTCGATCGGCCCGAACCGGTCCCGGCCCGCCTCGATGGCGGCGGCCAGCATGTCCGGGTCGGTGACGTCGGCCGGAGCGGCGAAGGCCAGGTCGCCTATGCGGTCGGCGGTTTCGGACAGCCGGCCGATGTGGCGGCCGATCAGGGTGACCTCGCAGCCCGCTTCGGCCAGCCGCTCGGCCGTGGCTCGCCCGATGCCGGAGCCGGCGCCGGTGACCACGGCATGATGTCCGGAAAGGTTCATACCGGACCGGCCTGCTGCTGCCGTTCGAGGTTGCGCGCCAGCTGGGCGAAGCCCTGCCGGTACTGCACCGGCGGCTGGATGCCGCGCCAGCCGAGTTCGGCCGCGGCGCGCAGGCTCCACGACGGATCGGCCAGATGCGGCCGGGCGAGGGCGCACAGGTCGGCGCGGCCAGCGGCGAGGATGCTGTTGACGTGGTCCGGCTCGTAGATGTTGCCGACGGCCATGGTGGCCACGCCCGCCTCGTTGCGGATGCGGTCGCTGAGAGGGGTCTGGAACATCCGGCCGTAAACCGGCTTGCCGTCGGGCGTGGTCTGGCCGGCCGAGACGTCGATCAGGTCGCAGCCGGCCTCGGCGAAGGCCCTGGCGATGGCCACGGACTCCTCCGGCGTGATGCCGTCCTCGCACCAGTCGGTTGCGGACAGGCGCACGGACATCGGCTTCTCGTCCGGCCAGACGGCGCGCATGGCGCTGAAGACTTCGAGCGGGAAGCGCAGCCGGTTCTCCAGCGAGCCGCCGTATTCGTCGGTGCGGCGGTTCGAGACCGGGGTCAGGAAGGACGACAGCAGATAGCCGTGGGCGCAGTGCAGCTCGACCATGTCGAAGCCGGCCTCGACCGCCCAGCCGACGGCGCGGACGAAGTCGGCCTTGACCCGGTCCATGTCGGCCCGGGTCATCTCGCGCGGGACCTGGTCGCCATCCGACCACGGGATGGGGGAGGGGGCGATCAGCTCCCAGCCGTCCTCTACCAGGGGCTCGTCGGCGCGCGGGCCCCACGGCCGTTCGACCGAGCCCTTGCGGCCGGCGTGGGCCAGCTGCAGGGCGATGCGCGAGCCCTGGGCATGGACGAAGTCGACGATCCGCTTCCAGGCGTCGCGGTGTTCGGGCCTGTACATGCCGGCGCAGCCGTGGGTGATCCGGGCGTCGGCCGAGACATCGGTCATCTCGGTGAAGACCAGCCCCGCCCCGCCGAGCGCCCGGCCGCCGAGGTGGACCAGATGGAAGTCGCCGACCGTGCCGTCCTCCGCCGAATACATGCACATGGGCGAGACCACGATCCGGTTGGGCAGGGTCAGGCCGCGCAGGCGCAGCGGCGCGAACATCGGCGGCGGGGGAGTGTCCGAGGGGAGCGCGCCGGCCGTGTCCGCGAACCAGCGCTCGACGCCCGACAGGAAGGCGCGGTCGCGCAGGCGCAGGTTCTCGTGGCTGACGCGCTGGCTGCGGGTCAGCAGGCTGTAGGCGAATTGCAGCGGGTCGAGGCCGACGTAGCGGTCCAGGGTCTCGAACCATTCGGTGGAGTTGCGGGCGGCGCTCTGAAGCTTCAGCACCTCGACCCGGCGCTCGGCCTCATAGGCGGCGAGGGCGGCGTCCAGATCGCCGCCTTCGGTCAGGGCCTGGGCCAGGCGGATGGCGTCCTCGAAGGCCAGTTTGGTGCCCGAGCCGATGGAGAAATGGGCGGTGTGGGCGGCGTCGCCCAGCAGCACCACCTTGCCGTCGCGCCAGTTCGAACAGGCTACGCGCGGAAAGTTGAGCCAGGCCGAGCCGCGCAGGTGGCGGGCGTTGCTCATCAGCGAATGGCCGTCCAGCCAGTCGGCGAACAGGGCTTCGGCCGCGCGGCAGGTCTGATCCTGGTCCATGGCGTCGAAGCCGAGGCCGCGCCAGGTCGCCTCCGAACACTCGACGATGAAGGTCGAGGCGCCCGACTCGAATTGATAGGCGTGGGCCCAGATCCACCCGTGCGGGGTCGGGACGAAGGCGAAGGTGAAGGCGTCGAACGCCTGGGTCGTCCCCAGCCAGATGTATTTGTTGGTCCGCACGTCGATGTCGACGCCGAACACCTCGGGGTTTTCGTTGCGCACCCGGCTGTTGAGCCCGTCAGCCGCCACCATGACGTCGGCGTCCAGCGCGCGGATGTCGGCGACCTCGCTTTCGAAGCTCAGATCGACGCCGAGCGACCGGGCGCGGTCCTGAAGGATGTTCAACAGCCGCCGCCGGCCGATGCCCGCGAAGCCGTGCCCGCCGGAACGGATGGTATGGCCCTGGATGTGGACGTCGATGTCGTCCCAGTGGACGAAGGCCGCCTCGATGATGGCCGCCGTCCCGGGGTCATTGGCCTTCAGGTTGGCGAGGGTCTGGTCGGAAAAGACCACGCCCCAGCCGAAGGTGTCGTCCGGCCGGTTGCGCTCGTGGACGACCACCTCGAGCGAGGGATCGCGCAGTTTCAGCGAGATGGCGAGATAGAGACCGCCGGGCCCGGCCCCGACAACGGCGATGCTTCTGACGGCGGATCGCGGCGACATGTTTTAGGTTTAAAATAATTGTCGGTCGAAGTCCAGCCAGAGCGGGCAGCCCGCGCCGCCCTTATATCAGACGGGTTCGGCCGGGGCGGTCCGGGCGACGTAGGCGGCGTGGTCCGGCATGACCGCGACGCATTTGCGGATGACGCCCTCGACATTGCCCAGGAAGGCCTCGATCTCGGCGTCGCTCTTGATGTCCACAAGCGGGTCGTAGCCACGCGGAACGACGCCCTGGCCGAGGAAGACCTGGATCCAGCTTTCCTCGGCGAACAGCTCCTCGTCCTCGCGGAAGATGCGGCCGTTGGCGGCGAACAGGTCGATCTTGCGCTGGAGGGTGTCGGGCACCTCCATGTCACGGCAGTAGCGCCAGAACGGCGTGTCGTCCCGCTCGGTCGCCTTGTAGTGCAGGATGATGAAGTCGCGGATCCGCTCGTATTCGAAATCGGTCTGGCGGTTGAATTCGGCGATGGTGGCCGGGTCAAAGCCGGCGTCGGGCAGCAGGCGCACCATGCGGATGATCGCCGACTGGATCAGGTGGATACTGGTCGACTCCAGGGGTTCGAGAAAACCGCTGGCCAAGCCAATGGCGACGCAGTTCCGGTTCCAGGTCTGTTTGCGCTTTCCGGTGACGAAGCGGAGCCGGTTCGGTTCCGCCAGTTGCTCCCCGTCGAGGTTGGCCAGCAGTATGGCCTCGGCCTCGGCGTCGTCCATGTACTGGCTGGCATAGACATGGCCGTTGCCGGTGCGGTGCTGCAGCGGAATGCGCCACTGCCAGCCGGCGGGTCGCGCGGTCGAGCGGGTGTAGGGCGTGAACGGCTCGATGCGGGCGCACGGCACGGCCATGGCGCGATCGCACGGCAGCCAGTGGGTCCAGCTCTCGTAGCCGGTCTTCAGGGCCTGTTCGATGATCAGCCCGCGGAAACCGGAGCAGTCGATGAACAGGTCTGCCTCGATGACCTCGCCGTCGTCCATGGTCACGGACTGGACGAAGCCGTCCTCGGGCCGAAGCGTGACGTCGGCGACCTTGCCCTCGCGCCGCCGTACGCCCTTGGCCTCCGCCAGGCCGCGCAGATAGCGGCCGTAGAGGCCGGCGTCGAACTGGAAGGCGTGGGCGATCTGACCGATCGGCGAGTCGACCATCTTGGGGTCGGCCCGCATAAACTTGTTCTCGAGGGCGGCGGCCGTGTTGATCGAGAAATTGGCGAAGTCCGAGGCCCGGCCCAGGCTGTTCATCTTCAGCCAGTACTGGTGGCAGCGCAGCCATTCCATGTCGCGGCCGATCAGGCCGAAGCCGTGGATGTAGCTGTGCCCCTGCTTCCACCAGTCGACGAACTGGATGCCCAGTTTGAAGCTGCCCTGGGTCTTGCGCATGAAATCGGTCTCGTCGAGACCGAGCAGCTCGTTGTACTTCTTGATGGCGGGGATGGTCGCCTCACCGACCCCGATGATGCCGATGGCCTCGGACTCGATCAGGGTGATCTCGTAGAGGTCCTTGAACAGCTTCGAGAGCAGCGCCGCCGTCATCCAGCCGGCGGTGCCGCCGCCGACGATCAGGATCTTCTTGAGCTGCCGCATGTCGGTCCCGTCCGCTCCCGTGAGCCTAGCTTTCGCAGGTGGCGGGCGTGGACGGCAAGGGCAGGGGCCCGACAGAGGACGGACGGGCGTAGTTCAGGCCGTAGCCGCGGGCGAACTGGACGACCTGTCCCGCGCCCTCGCCGGTGCTGCACGCCGAGCCGGGCCAGGCGAAGGACAGCCGGCCGGTGAAGTCGTGCACGCCGCCGACCAGAACGTCAGCCAGCCCACCGCCTTCCGTGCCCGGCAGGAAGGCGGCGACGAAGGCGTCGGACAGGTTGATCAGGTCGTTGGCGTAGGCGGGGCGGCCCGAGTAGAGCACCGAGATCACCGGAACGCCCTTCCCCGACACCGCCTTCAGGACGGCCAGGTCGGCGGGATTCTGCAGGCTGTGCTGAACCGGGGACGGATAGCGGACGTCGCCGTTGTATTCGGCGTAGGGCGTCTCGCCGAGCACGGCCACGACGGCGTCAAACCGCGAGACGTCCACCCCGACGCCATCGGCCGACCAGGTCACATTGTCCGTCCCAAGGGCGTCGCGCAGGGCGGTCAGCAGGGTCTGGCCGGTGGCGAAGTCGGCGTTGGTGTTCTCGGTCCCCTGCCAGGTCAGCGACCAGCCGCCGGTCTGGTTCGACAGGCTGTCGGCGCTGGCCCCGACGACGAGGACCCTGCGGCCGCGTTGCAGCGGCAGGGCGCCGTTGTCGTTCTTGAGCAGGACCACGGACTTGCGCACGGCCTCGCGGGCGAGGGCGCTGGCGTCCAGAACATCGGCGCGGCCAGTCAGGACGCTGGCCGAGGCCGGACGGTCAAACAGGCCCGAGCGCATCTTGACGCGCAGAACGCGGGTCACGGCGTCGTCGATGCGCGCTTCGGCAATACGCCCCTCGCGGACATCGGCGATGGTGTTGGCGATGAAGGCGCGCCAGTCCTCGGGCACCATGAACACGTCGATGCCGGCGTTGACGGCCTGCGGACAGTGATCCTTGGCGCAGCCCGGCACCTGTTCGATGCCGTTCCAGTCGGAGACGACCAGGCCGTCGAAGCCGAGCTCGCCCTTGAGCACGCCGGCGATCAGGTCACGGTTGCCGTGCATCTTGCCGTGATCCTGGCCGGTCCCGGTGTCGTACCAGCTGCTGTACGAGATCATCACCGTCTGCACGCCGGCGTCGAGCGCGCCGAGGTAGCCGGCTCCGTGGGTCCCCAGCAATGCCTCGCGGGTGGCGCGGGTCTGGCCCTGGTCGACGCCGTTGAAGGTGCCGCCGTCGCCCAGATAGTGTTTGGCGCTGGCCAGCACGTCGCCGTCGCCGGTAAGGCCGCCCTGCAGGCCGCGCACCATGGCCTCGCCGTAGCGACGGACCAGGGCGGGATCGCTCGACCAGCTCTCGTAGGTGCGGCCCCAGCGCCGGTTCTCGCCGACGGCCAGGGTCGGGGCGAAGGCCCAGGTGATGCCGGTGGCGCGGACCTGTTGCGCCGTGGCCCGGCCGATCCGCTCGATCAGCGCAGGATCGTTGGCCGCACCGAGGCCGATATTGTGGGGGAAGATGGTCGCGCCCGAGACGTTGTTGTGTCCGTGCACGGCGTCCGTGCCCCAGAGCAGCGGGATTTTCACGGCCATGTCGGTGGCCATGGCGGCGTCGGCGTAGGAGTCGGCCCAGGCGGCCCATTCGGCCACGGTCGAGCGCTTGTCCATGTCCGGCCAGGCCCCGCCGCCGTTCAACACCGTGCCGATATAGTACTGGCGCACCTCGTCCGGGGTGATGAAGCGGACGTCCGGCTGGGTGATCTGCCCGACCTTCTGCTCAAGCGTCATGCCCGCCACGATGCCGGCGATGCGACGTTCCATGGCCGCGTCGAGCGCGGGGGCCGAGACGGCCGTCGCCGGCGCCTCGAGCGTCCGCGCGGGCAGGGTCTGTACCGGCGCGCAGCCCGCCAGCAGCAGGAGGGACAGCGAGAGCTTCAGGGCGGGGCGCTTCATACGTGTACTCGACGACTCACAGGGAAGGGCGGTCGCCGGGACCGGGGCGGGGAGGCCGCCTCGATCCCGGCGTTTCCGAAACCGGCGCGTTGGGCCGCGCCAGTGGTCAGAAGCGGTAGTTGATGCCGAACAGGTACTGGCGGCCGTACTCTTCGTAGGTCTCGGGCAGGTAGCCTCCGTCCGCAGTCGTGGTGCCGCCGCTGTCGATTCCGAGGCGGGTCCGGTACGGCGAGTTGGTCAGGTTGTTCACCTGGAACAGCAGGCCGAGGCCTTCCATGGGTCCGCTCTCGAAGGTGTAGCCGATCTGTGCGTCGATCTGCTCGTCATCCATGATCTCGGTCTGGCCCCGGGTCGCGAACAACTGCACCACCTCGCCCTTGAAGGCCTCGCGGAAACGCTTGCTGATGCGCGCCTGGAAGCCGCCGCGCTCGTAGTAGGCGGTCATGTTGTAGACCATGCCCGACAGGCCCGGGATGCGGGTCGGCGCGCCGGAAGCGCTGGGGTTCAGGTCGGACTCGGTGAACGAGACGCTGCCCAGCACGCCGAGACCTTCCAGCGGCTCCCAGAGGACGCCGAAGTCCAGGGCGCCGCTGATCTCGATGCCTTCGACCACGCCGCCCTTGCCGTTGACCGGCAAGGTGATCTGGCCGATCGGGCTGATCGTCACGCCGGCCGGGATGGAGGACGCGGTGCTGGGCAGCGGAATGCCCGAGAAATCAAACTCGGTGGTCTGCTGATAGATGTAGGTATCGAGGTCCTTGTAGAAGCCCGCGATCGACAGATAGGTCGTGGGGTTCACGTACCATTCGTAGGCCAGGTCGAACGCGGTGGCCCGCCACGGCTCCAGATGCGGATTGCCGCCCGAGGCCGACCACGGATTGACCGTCGTGCCCGGCAGGCAGGGCTGGCCGGTGCAGACCAGGGCGTTGAAGCCGGGCGTTACGTTGGCGCGCATCTCGTCCATGCGCGGACGGGCCATGGTCTTGGACGCCGCGAAGCGGATGCGATGTCCGCCGCCGAAGTCGTAAATCATGTTCAGACTGGGCAGGACGTCGGTGTAGTCCGCACCCTCGGTGATCGATATCGGCGTGATCGGCTGGCCGGGCTCAAGGCCGTTGATGACGACGCCGGTCGATTCCTGCGATTGCTGGACGACCTGTACGCCGAAGTTGCCACGGACCTGTCCCTTCTCGAATTCCGCCCGGGCGAACCAGGTGACGACCTCTTCCTCGATATCCCAGTTCTTGTCGAAATAGTTGGCGTCCAGGATGGGGGCGCGGTCGTAGTAGACATCCAGGGCCCGGCTCAGGTCGACGCTGAGCACGTCACCGAAGCCGGCGAAGTCCAGCGAGGTCGGCTCCACCAGGTACTGCGGGTCGACATAGACCTGCTGGCGGCCGTTCTTCAGGAAAAGGTCGAAGTCGTCGACGCGCTTGGTCTTGCTGCGGTTGGCCAGGTTCACACCGGCGCTGACGGTATGGATGATGCCGTCCAGGTCCCGCTCGAACTTCAGGTCGGCGGCGTAGATGCGCTCCTCGACGTCAGGGAAGCGGATGGCCCCGTCGTGACCCCAGCCGCCCCAGGGCGCGCGGTCGCCCAGCGACACCTGGGAGGCGTCGGCGTAGTTCAGGCCCTCGGAATAGGTCGGATAACCGTCGTCGTTGACCTCGAAAGTGATGGTGTCGAGCGTACGACCGACGTCCGGGGTGGCCGGAGTGACGCCGCCGACGCCGCGGCCGAAGCCGGCGTAGGTCTCGAGAATCTGCTCACGCCGCTCGTTGGTCGAATAGGACAGGTCGGCCTCGACGCGCGTGCGCTCGTCGATCTCGTACTCCGTGTTCAGCCCGACCGAGAACAGCTCGTCCTGGCGGGTGTTGAAGTCGTTGCGGATGATCGGAACGCCGCCGTTCAACGTACCGCTGGTGGCGAAGAGCGATCCGCCGCGCGTTTCAGTCTGAACGTCGGTGAAGGTCGCGCCGTCGGCCCAACCGTTCGAGAACCACTGGGCACCGCGCGTCGTCTCTTCCTGGTCGAACTTCGAATAGTAGAGGTCGAGCGTCGAGTGGAGGCGATCGTTCGGCCTCCATTCGACGATGCCGATGACCGCATCCCGCTGGTTCAGGCGCGAGGTCGCGAAAATCTCCTGACCGTTGAGGATCAGGGCGTCGTCGGCGCTGTCGGGCGTGACCGCGAAGCCGAACGACTCGTAGCCGTAGGCCTTGTAGTGGCGGTTCTGCGACGGCGAATCCAGGTGGGCGTAGCCCAGGGCGACGCCGATCGTGTCATCGGCGAACTGGTCGATGTAGCTCAGTGAGAAGCGACCGCCGAAGTTGTTGACGTCGTCGTTCAGGCTATCGCCCTCGACCATTTCGCCGCGCAGGTTCACCGCGACGGCCCGGCGGCCGAACTCCAGCGGACGGACGGTGCGCAGGTCGGCAGTGCCGGACAGGCCCATGCCGGAGATTTCGGCGTCCGGGGTCTTGTAGATGACGACGCCGGAGAGAAGCTCGGACGGATACTGGTCGAACTCGACGGCGCGGTTGTCGCCGGAGCTGGCTTGCTGGCGCCCATTGAGCAGGGTGGTGGTGAAGTCAGGGGCCAGACCACGGATCGAGATCGACTGGGCGCGGCCGTTGACGCGCTGGGCGGCCAGCCCGGGCAGGCGGGCGATGGATTCGGCGATGGATACATCCGGCAGCTTGCCGATGTCCTCAGCGGAAACCGCCTCGACGATCGAGGTCTCGTTGCGCTTGATGCTGATCGAGTCCGCCAGGCCGCGCCGCAGGCCGGTGACGACGACCTCCTCGACCTCGACCGCCTCCTCGTCCTGCGCGGACCCGGGATCCTGCGCCATGGCGACGCCTGGCGTGGCCACGGCCAGCGCGAGCGCTGACACGGTCAGGCAAAGTTGTGACGGCGAGACCGCGCCGAACTTGCGAACGCCTGCGAACTGGTTGCGCATGAATACCCCCTGTTGTTTCCCCGGCGCGGGCCCTCTGGGCCGCACGTCCTTTTTATTCGCCGCCGCTCCATTTGCGTGGATGGATTGGAAGCGCTTCCAATGGGTATCCGAATTGAAGTCCCGGCGCAATCCGGTTTTCCGGCGGCGCGGATCACCCTCGCGACCCGAGCCGGAGATGTCTGTGGATCACGCCCGCGCCAGCCTCAGTCGGATGGCCCCCAGACATAGGTCGCGGCCGTTTGCTGCGGCAGTTGGGCGGCGGCGCTTCGCCCGCCCTCGCGGATGTTGAAGGCGACCGGGGCCGTCCCCTCATTGAGGACGATCAGCACCCGCTCGCCGCCGGGATTGACGAAGGCGACTGCCTGCAATCCTTCCGGTTCGACCGAGGACACGCGCCGCGCGCCCGGACGCACGAAGCGGCTGGCGTGGCCGAAGGCGTAATATTCCTGGTTCCGCTCGATCGCGCCGGTGCGGCTGTCGATCTTCACCACGCCGCGGCAGTTCCCGCAGCCGCCTGCGTGGGGGCCGTAGTTCTCGTCGAGCGCCAGGTTCCACATCAGGACGCCGCGCGCCCAGTGTTCGGTGGAGCCGATGATCAGATTCTTCATCGTCCAGGTGAAGCTGTCGGCGAAGCCCGGGGTCCATTCGCCGCCCGAGCATTCCGTGAAGAACACATCCTTGTCGGGCCAGACCGCACGGACCTGGCTCTGGGCCGAGACGTCGCCGCCGTAGCAATGCCAGGCCACCCCGGCGATGAAGGGACGCGCCCGCTCGTCCGCCAGCACGGTCAGCGGCTGTTGCGGCAGGTCCCAATTGTGATCCCAGTCGAGGATCTTCGTGGAAATGCCGGCGTCGCGGAGCAGGGGACCGAGATGTCCGCCGACGAAGGTCGCCCGGTCAGCGGGACCCCAGCGCATGCCGGGATAGCTGTCCGGCTCGAAGTCGGGCTCGTTCTGGATGCTCAGATAGTCGGTCGGCACGCCGTGCGCCGCCGCCGACTCGATGTAGCGCCGGAAGTAGTCGGCGTAGGTCGGGTAGAACTCCGGCTTCAGCTGGCCCTGGATCATCGAGCCGGTGGTCTTCATCCAGCCGGGCGCGCTCCACGGCGAGGCCATGACCTTGAGGTCGGGATTGATGGCCAGGGCCTGGCGGACGGTCGGGAAGACCTGGGCCTCCATCCGGGCGGTCGAGAAGCTCGCCAGCGTCGGATCCGGCCTGTCGGCGAGGCTGTAATGATCGAGCGAGAAGTCCGACGCCCCGATGGTCACCCGGGTGAAGCTGAAACCGAGCCCGCCGTCGTGGCGGCCGAACAGGTCGCGCAACAGCGCGGCCCGCTGGTCGTCGGCCAGCTTTGTCTGGATCAGGAAGGCGGAGGCGTCGGTGATCGCCGCGCCGAAGCCGACCATCTCCTGGTATCGCTGGTCCGCGTCGACGGCGATGCCCGGACCGGCCGGGGCGGGATCGACCTCGAAGCGGAGCGGGGCCTGCTCCGACAGCAGCCGGGTGCGGTCGCCGGACGTCATCCAGACGCGCGCCGAAGGATCCGCCGGGGCGCCGGCGCAGGCGGCGGCGCCCAGCGTCGCAAGGCTGGCGCCGATGATCAGCGCTCTGCGCGCGAGCGTTGCGATAGGCCGTGTCATGGCGTCCCTCCTCCGGTTGACCGAACGTCCAGGTTTGCGGGCGGCGTTCGTTGGCGCTTCATTTGGAAGCGCTTCCAATAGGAAGGCCTACCGCGCGCGCGTCAAGCGCTGACGGTGGCGAGTCTCGAGGCGGCCCGTCCGGCCGAGGCCCGGGCGACCACGGCGTGGGGCAGGGTGGTGAAGCGCCAGTCGGTGTCCCGTCGCGTGCCGGCGAGCCGTTCGGCGATGATGCGGACCGCCTCGCCGCCCATATCCTTCAGCGGCTGATGGACGGTGGTGAGCGGCGGCCAGACGATCTCCGACACCGGGGTGTCGTCGAAGCCGGTGATCGACAGATGCCCCGGCACGTCGAGGCCGCGTCCGTGCGCGGCGGAGAGGGCCCCGGCCGCCATGTCGTCGTTGGCGCAGACGAGGGCGGTGGGCGGGTCCGGCTGGTCGAACAGGCGGGCGGCCAGAACGCTGCCGGACCGGAAGGTGAAATCCCCCTGGAGCACCGTCACCGCATCGGGATCGAGGCGGCGCTCGCGCAGGGCCCTTTTCAGGCCGTCGAGACGCTGTTCGGCCGACAGGTGACCCGCGATCCCGCTGATGAAGGCGAACCGGCGGTGGCCGAGATCGAGCAGATACCGCGCGATATCGTAGCCGCCCGCCTCGTCGTCGATCCCGACGCCATCGGCGACCGAGCGACCGGGGCCGCCAGGCGAGATGGTCGCGACCTGGCAACCCTGGCGCCGGATCTCCTCGATCAGCGTCGGATCATCGGCGAAAGGCGGCGTCAGGATCAGGCCCTGGCAGCGCTGGGTGGTCATCAGTTCGAGCACCTGCTCACGCCGGTCGGGGCTCTGCTGCGCGACGTGGCGGGTCATCAGCTGGTAGCCGAGCGCCAGGCACTCGCGCAGGGCGCCGAGCTCCAGCGCCGAGGCGTAGAAGGAGTTGGGCTCGGCCTCGAGGTCGGACGCCAGGATCAGGGCGAGCATCCGGCTGCCGCCACCGGCCAGCGAGCGCGCCTGCGGATTGACGCGATAGTTCAACGCCGCCACCGACGCCAACACGCGGTCGCGCACTTCGGCGCGGACGTTCGGGCCGCCGTTCAGCACGCGCGAGACCGTGGTCCGGCCGACGCCCGAATGGAGGGCGACATCATCGATAGTCGGTTTTCTGGCCGTCAAACTCCGCTCCCCTCGCGATCATGGCGACGATGGGCCGACCCGGGCCGCCTTTCAATAGTGCCCGGACCTTGATGCGCGCGAGGCCTCGACGGCGGCGGCGCGGCGACGTCATATGGCCCGATGACCGACGCCGCCGCCGGGGCTCCGCCGCCACCGTCCCACCGCTCGAGATGGTTCGTGCTCGGTTACGGCGCCGCCCAGACCGGCGCCTTCATCTCCTTCATCCCGTTGCTGACGTTGCTGCTGCCCGAGAAGGCGGGGGTGATCGGCGGCGCCGACAAGGCCCTGCTGCTCAGCCTCGCCGCCATGCTGGGCGGCCTGACGGCGGCGGCGGCCAACGTCATGTTCGGGGCTCTCAGCGACCGGACCCACAGCCGTTTCGGCCGGCGGCGCCCCTGGATCCTGTGCGGCGTCGCCGCCGTGGCGATCAGTCTGACCCTGCTCGCCCTCGCCCGCAGCCCGGTCCAGCTGGTGCTCGGGGTCATCGTCTTCCAGATCGCCGTCAACGTCCTGTACGCGCCCCTCACCGCCCTGGTCCCCGACATGGTTCCGCACGCGCAGAAGGGGCTGATCTCGGCCTGGGCCGGCGCGGCCTTGCCGGTCGCCAACCTGTTCACAGCCCTGGTGGTCAGCCGGCTGGCGGGATGGACCGGAGCCCAGTTCGCCGTCGTGGGAGTCGCGGTCGCCGTGCTGATCGTGCCGTTCGCGGTCCGACTGCGCGAGCCGCCGGCGGCGCCGCGCCAGGCGTCGTTTCGCCTGTCGCTCACGGCGCTGCGCGACGGCCGCTTCCGCGCCCTGTTCGTCTCCCGGCTGCTGGCCGAGAGCGCCGTGGCCATCAACACCCTCTACCTGCTGTACTGGCTCCTCGGCCTGCCCGGCGGCGCCACCCCGGCGGGCTGGTCGGTGGCGGATGTGTTCGCCTCGCTGCTTGTCGTCTCAACCCTGGCGGCGACCTTCGGCGGCTTCGCGGGCGGGGCCCTGTCCGACCGGCTGCGCGGGCGACGTGGCTTCGTGATCGCCGGCAGCGCCGGGATGGCCTTGGCGCTGGGCCTGATGGTGGGCTGGTCGGCGTGGCCGGGCCTGCTGGCGGCCCAGCTGCTGTTCGGCCTCAGCCACGGCGTCCACGCCACCACGGTCGCGGCCATGACCGCCGAGAGCCTGCCCGATCCGACGCGCGCCGGCCGCGACCTTGGGGTGATGAACATCGCCATTGCCGTGCCCCAGAGCCTCGCGCCCGCCTGCGCCGCCGTTCTGCTGGCCTCAGGCCTGCCGCTCTCCGCCGTCTTCATGGCCGCCGCGGCCGCGGCTCTTGCGGCCTCCCTGGTGCTCGCGGCGGCGCGACGCCGCGGGTGAGGCGATGCCCCAAGGACCGGTTCAGCCGTTGGGGGCGGCAGGAGTGTTGGTCGCCGCGCGGAACTCGCGGGGTGTCGCGCCGAACGTCTGGCGGAAGCGGCGGTTGAAGGTGGTCAGGTCGGAAAATCCGCAGGCGTAGGCCACCTCCGCGATGGTGCGCCCGCGGGCCGCGGGGTTGCTGAGGATCGCGGCGGCGGCGCCGATGCGTTTGGCGGCCACCGTTTCGCCCAAGGTGACGCCGCCCGCCTCGAACAGCTTGCCGACATAGCGGGTCGAAAGGCCGAACCGCGCGGCCACCGACGCGGCGCCGAGGCCCGGATCAAACAGGTGGGCGTCTATGTGCGCCAGGATGGCCTGGCGGCGCGACTCCGGGAGAGCGTGGGGACCGTTGTCGCCAGCCGCGCCATAGGCGGCGGCCAGCAGATCGCAGAACTGGTCCCCGACCCGGTTCCGGGCAGGACCGTCCAGTTCACCCGAATGCCTGGACACAGCCCGGACGAAGGCCCGCAACAAGGCGGCGGGCCCGCGGCTGAGATCAAGGGCGACGCCGATCCTGTCCTGAAACCCCGGCGCCCGCGCCAGCAGATCGGCGCGAGGCAGGGCCAGTGTCACCGTTTCGAGCCGGTCCGGAATTATTGCGTGCAGGCTGCGCGTCGAATCCGACAGCACCATCTGCCCCGCCATCGCCCGGTCTGGAACGCCGCGGTGATCGTGTTCGATGCCGCCGCGGCGGAGCATGTGCACGAACAGGTGCTCCTGGCTCGTCCGCGCCATCTCGCGGCTGTCGCGCACCACGCGGTGGCGCGGCAGGCTGGTGCGGATGGCCACCACCCGGCCGAAGGTCTCATAGACGATCCGCGCCCGGTAGGGCCCCTCGGCGTCCCGTTCGGCCCGCAACTGCATGAAATCCGAGCACAGGACTTCGCGATAGAAGTCGAACTGCTGATGCGCGGGGAAAGCGGCGGTGTCGTGGACGATTCTCACGGCTGTTCCCCGGTCCGCGAGCGACCACGACGGCCCCGCGAGGCGCGGCGAATGAAAGACCTGCGTTCGGTCAAGGTCAAGCGGAAGCGACATCCCGCGCCGTTCCTGATCGGCGTTCACTTCCGTGGGCGCCCGGTTTCTGTTCCGCCTGCGCCGAGACGACGGTCCGGCCCCCGTGACAGTCTGCTCCCAAAGCGCCCGGCCGGGCGATCGGCTCCTGGAGCTCCCCGATGACCGTCACGACGAGCTACATCTGGTTGCAGGCCTCGCCAAACACCGTGCTCAACACCAATACAGGGGGCGACCAGGTCGATGTCTCGGTCGCGCGGTTCGGCGACGGCGAATGGTGGGGATTCTGGGACAACTTCGATCACATCACCGGGCGCATGATGAGCGCCAACGGCATTCCCCTGCTCCCCAACGAGAACGGGATCGACACCAACTCTCCCGCGCCAACCACCATGGACCAGATCGATTCAGCCACCCTCGCCGGCGGCGGCATGGTGGTGGCCTACGTGGACCACGACAGTGGAAACGGGGACATACGGTTCCGCCGCCTCTACAACGACGCCCCACTCCCGCCCTTCGCGTTCGCCCACAATTCCGGCGGCGCGGAAGCCGATCCGTCGGTCGCGGCCCTGGAGGACGGGGGGTTCATCATCACCTGGACAACGGTGGCTGACGGGGCCATCCGCGGGCGGATCTTCAATCCCGATGGCACGCCGGCGTCCGGCGTTCTGGACCTGGACACCGACGGCGGCGCCTCCCGGTCGTCGGTCACCGGCCTTGCCGGCGGCGCCTTCGCCGTCGTCTACCAGGACGAGGGCGCCGATCCCGCCAATTCGGTGATCCGGCTGCGCATTTTTGATCCGGGCGGCGATCCGGTCGGCCCGTCCGTCGTGCTGGACTCCTTCGGCGGGATCAATCGGGACCCCAAGATCCTGGCGCTTCCGGGCGGCGGCTTCGTGGTGGCCTATGCCGACAACGGCTGGGGTCTGGGAAGCACCGAAATCACCGCTCGAGTCTACGCCGCCAACGGGACGCCGGTGTCGGGTTACATACTGGCCAACGCCGGTGAGACCGAGCTGAACCAGACCGAGCCGACCCTCGCCCTGCTGCCGAATGGCTTCTGGGCCGTCGGCTGGGCGACCGGGACAACCAACGACGGCCGCTTCGCCGCCTTCACCGAGGTCGGTGTGGCCGTCGGCTACATCGCCCTGATCGGTGGCGTCCTGCAGATGGACCTGGCCGGAACGGCCAGTGGTCTGATCGTGGGATGGGAGGCCGCCAGCGGGGACGGCAGCGGCACGGCCGTCCGGGGGCTCATGGCCGATTTCGTGCGCACCTCCTTCAGCGACGCCGCGGGCGACACAATCTTCGGCGACGGCCTGCGGGACAGCATGGCCGGCAACGCGGGCAACGATGTCCTGATCGGTCTCGGCGGCGCCGATACCCTCGATGGCGGAGCCGACTATGACACGCTCAGCGGCGGCGCGGGGAACGACATCCTGATCGGCGGGATCGACAACGACATACTCGTGGGCGGCGCGGGTGCGGACCAACTCGATGGAGGGGACGGTTTCGACCGGGCCTCCTACGTCGACGCAGCGGCCGGCGTGAGCGTGAATCTGGCGACGGGCGTGCATGCCGGCGAGGCGCTGGGCGACCAGCACTTCAGCATCGAAGTCTACGTGCTGAGCTCCTTCGACGACACCTTCACCGCCGGCGCCGCCGCGGCCACCGTCTGGGGTGAGTACGGAGAGGACGCCCTGTTCGGGGCCGGCGGCGACGATTTCCTGTCAGGCGGCGCCGGCGACGACGTTCTCAACGGCGGCGCGGGCGCGGACATCCTGCAGGGCGACGCGGACTTCGACACGGTCAGCTACGCCGGGGCGGCGGCGGCGGTGATTATCGACCTTGTGCTTGGCGCCCACGCCGGCGACGCCGCCGGCGATACATTCATCGAGGTGGAAGCCTTTGTCCTCACCGGTCATGGCGACACCTTCCACGGAACGATCGACAATGAACAGGTCGAGGGCGGCGGCGGGGCCGACACCCTGTTCGGCGGCGATGGCCACGACCTGCTGATCGGCGGCGCCCAGAACGACAGCCTGTTCGGCGACGATGGCGACGATGTGCTGCGGGGCGGCGCCGGCGCGGATGGGCTGACCGGCGGCCTCGGCGTCGACACCGCCGACTACTCCGGCGCCGCGGCGGGGATGCGGGCCCAGCTGAACACCAACGCCTCTACCAACGACGGCGATGGCGGGACCGACACCTTCTCGGGCATAGAGAACCTGACCGGTTCGGCCTTCAACGATGTGCTGATCGGCGACGGCCTGGCCAACGTTCTGCGCGGCGGAACCGGGGCCGACACCCTGCTCGGTCTGGTCGGCAATGATGTGCTGTGGGGCGGTGCCGGGGCGCTCAACACGCTTCAGGGCGGGCTCGGCGACGACCTGTATGTGCTGGAAGCCGCCGACAGCATCGTCGAGAGCGTCGGCGAAGGGACCGACACGGTCGACGCGCGGATCAACACCTATGTGCTGGCCAACAATGTCGAGAACCTGACCTTCGGCGGGCCCGGGAATTTCGCCGGCACCGGCAA
This sequence comes from Brevundimonas sp., assembly GCF_035626975.1. Taxonomy (GTDB): domain Bacteria; phylum Pseudomonadota; class Alphaproteobacteria; order Caulobacterales; family Caulobacteraceae; genus Brevundimonas. The sequence goes on along the minus strand of NZ_DASPMQ010000037.1, from coordinate 82,329 downwards.
CGCCCTGGCCAACATCATCACAGGCGGCGACGGCAATGACACCCTGCGCGGCCGCGGCGGCGTGGACGTGATGCACGGTGGCGGCGGCTTCGACACCGCCGACTACACCCTGGCCGCGGCCGGGGTGACGGCCCGCATCGACCAGCAGAAGGCCACCAATGACGGCGACGGGGCGACCGACACCTACACCTCGATCGAGAACCTGATCGGGTCCAACTTCAACGACACCCTGATCGGGGACGGGAACGCCAACGTCCTGATGGGCGGCATCGGCACCGACACACTGCTGGGCTTCGCCGGAGACGACACCCTGATAGGCGGCTCGGGCGGCGGCAATAACCAGATGCAGGGCGGCCAGGGCGACGACTATTACGTCCTCGACGCCTTCGATACCTGCGTGGAGTTCGCCGGCGAGGGCTTCGACACGGTCGAGGCGCGGGTCGGGACCTATACCCTGGGCAACCACATCGAGAACCTGCTCTACACCGGGCCGGGCAAGTTCGTTGGCAACGGCAACGCCCTCGACAACGTCATCACCGGCGGAAACCTCAACGATATCCTGCGCGGCAAGGGCGGCAACGACACCATCCACGGCGGCCTCGGGAACGACGAGGTGCAGCTGCGCGGCGTGGCGGCCAACTACACGATCACCGCCGAGGGCGCCGGCTGGCGCATCGTCGATAGCGTGGCGGGCCGCGACGGCTCGACCTTCGTCACCTCGGTCGAGGCGCTGCGCTATGCCGACAACACCACGACCGCGCTGACCTATCCGCCGCCGCCGCCGGCGCCCCTTGAACCGGTGGCCAAAAGCGACGACGCTTTCGTGCTGCCGGCGCTGCCCGACGGCGAGCCGCTGATTCTGCCCGGGAGCGAGGCGTTCCAGCTCGCCGACGAACCGCCGGTGCTGTCCGGCGCCGAAGAGACCGCGCCGCTGTTTCTCAACCTTGAGGCCCACGTCCCCTTCGCTGGAAACTGGGCGCTGACCTTCGCCGAGCTGGATCATCGCGGCGGCGATGGCTGGACCTAGCGTCCTTGGGGCCCGGCACGTCAGGCGAAGGCAAGCGGGGCGCGACCTTTCGCCTGCCCCGGGAGCCTGCGATTCCCCAGGAACTCGCCCGCCCCGGGGCACGTTTGACCTGTGTGACGCCGCTCTTCGGCGCCGGTGCATCGAGGTATGTGATGCCACGTCAACTTCATATGCCCCACCTCGGTCTGCGGAAGCACGCCGCGACGGGTGAGGCGGAACACCACCACACGCCGGCCAGCCAGAAATTCTGGAGACTGGAACGCACGCTCGACTATCTCGTGGTCGCCGGGATCATGATCCTCGGAGGCGTCATGGCCTACGGCCTGGCGACGGCCTCCGGAGACGCCCCCTGGTTCTAGCGTCTTCCCCCATTTAACGGCGGGGAAGGTCCACCCCATTCCTCAGGGTCGATAGCGGACGTTCGCGCGCAGTCGGAACCGTTCGATCGGACGCGGCGCCGGCGTATGCTAGGCAGGCGATCATCTGTGCCGTCCGGGGGGATTCGATGACGAACGCACTGTCCTTCAACCGCCGTTCCACCCTGTCGCTGCTGGCCGGCGGCGCGGTGGCCGGCCTCGCCGGCTTGCCCGCCGAGGCCCGGTCAGAGGATTGGGCCGCTCTGGGCGAGGACGTGAAGTCCGAGTTCCAGTGGGCCTGGCGGCATTACGTCGAGCGGGCGTGGGGCAGGGACGAGATCAACCCGGTCAGCGGAACGTCGCGGTCCTTCTTCATCGAGGGCCACGACCTCGGCCTGTCGCTGGTCGAGGCGCTGGATACGCTGTGGATCATGGAACTGGACGAGGAGTTCCAGGCCGGCGTCGACTGGGTGAAGGCGAACCTGGACTTCGATGTCGATGGCTACGCCCAGGTGTTCGAGACCAACATCCGGCTGGTCGGCGGCCTGCTGTCGGCGCATCTGGCCTGTGGCGATCCGGCGTTGCTGGACAAGGCGCGCGATCTCGCCGACCGGTTAATGAAAGCGTTCGACGCCTCGCCGCACGGCCTGCCGTACCGCTACGTGAACCTGAAGACCGGCGCGGTGCGCGACCCGGAGACAAACCTGGCCGAAATCGGCACCTATGCGACCGAGTTCGGGGTGCTGGGCCAGCTGACCGGCGACGACCGCTACTACGCGGCGGCGAAGCGGGCGATGAAGCATGCGCTGGACATGCGGTCCGACCTCGGCCTGATGGCGGCGAACCTCCATGCGGAGACGGGGCTGTTCACCAGCCGCAACGCCTCGATCGACGTCTATGCCGACAGCTTCTACGAATACCTGTGGGACAGCTGGGAGCTGTTCGGCGACGCGGACATGAAGCGCTGGGCCGGGGAATGCCTGGGCGCCATGGTCGCCCATCAGGGCAAGCGCTACGACGGGCGGCTGTGGTTCCCGATGGTGGATTATGAGACCGGGGCCGTGACCGGCACGTCGCAGACGGTGCTGGGCGGCTATCTGGCCGGGCTGCTGGGGCAGGCGGGGATGAAGGCCGAGGGCGACGACTTCCTCGCCAGCTACTCAGCCATGCAGGAGCGCTACACGATCATCCCGGAGTCGATCGAGGTGACGACGGCGACGCCCCGCGGCAAGCGCACCGGGCTCCGGCCGGAGTTCGCCGATGCGTGCCTGAATCTGTGGCAGCACGATCGGGACGAGCGCTACCGGGCGCTGACGGCTGTCCACTATCGCAACATGAAAGCGACGTCGAAGGCGACCTACGGCTACACCTCGCTGGCCGACATCACCACGCGGCCGATGACCCAGGGCGACAACTGCCCCGGCTACTGGTGGTCGGAGCAGATGAAATACTACTTCCTGATGTTCGCCGCACCGAAGCGGGTGGACCTGAGCCGGCTGGTGCTGAGCACAGAGGCGAATGTGCTGAGGGGGTTCGTCCGGGACTAGCGGGAGGACGGAATGGACGGGGACCGGGGCTTTCGGCCGCAACAGCGCGGGGTCATCATCCGGATGGGGTTGGCCCTCGCCGCGACCCTCGCCGCTATGGCCGCCGCGCTGTACGCTGGATGGGGCGACGTCGCGCCGGATACGGACGAGCGGCTGTCGATGGCGGGGGCCGCGGGGTTCATCCCGGCCTTCTGGCTGACGGCGACGATCGCCGATGTGGCGCGCCGTCGGCTCCTGTCACCGGATGGGATCGGGGGCGGAGACGACCCGGCGCTTACTGGCCCGCAGTCGGTGCTACGGAACACGCTGGAGCAGGCGGTGCTGGCCTGGCCGGTCTGGTTGGGGGTCGCGCTGTTCATGGACCGGCCCGCGAGCCTGCTGATCGCGCTGGGGGGACTGTTCTCACTGGGCCGTCTGCTGTTCTGGACCGGCTGGGGCAGAGGGGCGGCGGCCCGGGCCTTCGGCTTCGGCCTGACCTTCTATCCAACGGTCGCGGCGCTGGCGCTGGCGTCGCTGTCCGCCGCCGGCGCGCCGTGGTGAACGGCCGGCCTTACTGCGAATATCCAGTCATCGAGTAGGGCCGGGCCGCCGGCGCCGCGCCCCAGGCCGTGTTCGGCTCCGCCCCCATCACGAAGCGCAACTCGCCGCCGGCCATGATCTCGTCATGGCCGATCCAGGTCCGCTCCAGCGGGCGGCCGTTCAGGGTCACCGACTGGACGTAGGGGTGGTCGTCCGACAGCCCCCCCGTCGCGATCGTGAAACGCCTGCCGCCCGGCAGGTTGAGCACCGTGCGATCGGTGAACGGGCGGCCGATGACGTACTGCCCTGACCCCGGCGTGACCGGGTAGAAGCCGATGGCGCTGAACATCAGCCAGGCCGACATCTGGCCGACGTCGTCGTTGCCGCTGAGGCCGTCAGGCGCGGCGCGGTACTGGCTGTCCATGATCTGCTTCAGCCGCGCCTGCGTTCGCCACGGGGCGCCGGCGTAGACATAGGCGTAGGCCGAATGGTGGCTGGGCTCGTTGCCGTGGATGTACTGGCCGATCAGGCCGGCGATGTCCTCGGCGTGGGAGTAGTCGAGCCCGGTGTTGTCGAAGTCGAACATGGCGTCGAGCTTCGTGACCGTCGCCGCGTCGCCGCCCATGGCCGTGACCAGCGCGGCCATGTCCTGCGGCACGAACCAGGAATACTGCCAGGCGTTGCCCTCGGTATAGTCAGATCCGTAGTTGATGGCGGTCGGGTCGAAGGGCTCGCGGAACGAACCGTCGGCGAGGCGGGCGCGCACGAAGCCGGTCTGTGGATCGAAGGTGTTCTTCCAGAAGCCGGCGCGGCGGTCGAACTCCGCGGCCACATCGGCGCGGCCCATCCGCTCGGCCATGCGGGCGATGGTCCAGTCGTCATAGGCGTATTCGACCGTCTTGGACGCGGCCTCGGGCTCGCGGTCGATGGGGACGTAGCCGAGGTCCATATAGTCGCCGAGGCCGCCGTAGGGGCGATAGGTGGCGCTGGCGACCATGGCCTCGAGCGCCGCCGTTCCGTCGATGCCGGGGACGCCCTTCAGATACGCATCGGCGATGACCGGGACGGCGTGGTAGCCGATCATGGTCCAGGTCTCCTGGCCGTGGAACGACCACACCGGCAGGATTCCATAGGGGCTGACCCGCTGGGCCGCGATCAGGGAGTTGACCATGTCGGCGTTGCGCCCGGGCGGGGCGACCAGGGTCAGCAACGGGTGCTCGGCCCGGAAGGTGTCCCACAGGGAAAAGGTGGAGTGGACGGTGAAGTCGGCCTGGTGCACCGCATTGTCCGGCCCGCGCCAGCGCCCGTCGGCGTCACCGTGGACGGCCGGGGCGATCAGGGCGTGATACAGGGCGGTGTAGAGGCTGGTCCGCATCTCCGGCTCGGCGTCGATCTCGACGACGTTCAGCGCCTCTTCCCATGAGGCGCGCGTGGCGGCGCGCAGGCCGTCGAAATCGAAGCCCTCGCCGTCCGACTCAAGGTTCCGGATCGCTCCGGCCTCGTCCACCGAGGAGATGGCGACCTTGACCAGCAAGGGCGACGACAGTTCGCCGAAGTCGAAGGCGGCCTGCAGCGCACGGCCCTGGATCTGGGCGCGGTCGTCCATGGCCCGGCCGGGCTGGCGGAAGCCGTTGTAGGGAATGTTCTCCTCGCGGTTCCGCAACTCGTAGCCGACCACGGGCCGGGAGAACCGCATGGCGAAATAGAGCTGGCGGCCGGGCGCCCAGCCCCGGGTCTCGCGGAAGCCGGTGACCGTCCCGTCCGGATGCACGCGGATGCGCGACCACAGCACCTTGCCCGGATAGTCGTAGATGGAATGGCGCAGATCCAGCAGGACGCGGGCCGGCTCGCCGGCGGCGAAGCTGTAGCGGTGCAGGCCGGTGCGCACGCCGGCGGTCAGCTCGGCCCGGACGCGATTGTCGGTCAGGGCCACCGAATAGTAGCCGGGCTCGGCGTGCTCGGAGCTCTTGTCATAGCGCGAACGATAGCCCGATCCAGGCTGCACCGGGTCGCCGACGTCCCATCTCACCTCGCCGGACAGGGGCGTGATGAGGACGTCGCCCAGATCGGAATGGCCGGTGCCGGAGAAATGGGTGTGCGAGAACCCCATGATGGTCGGGTCGTCCGAGCGGTAGCCGGAGGCCCAGTCATAGGACTGGCGAAAGGGCCGGTAGTCGGTGTCCGGGCTGAGCTGGACCATGCCGAAGGGCGCGACGGCGCCCGGGAAGGTGTGCCCCTTCCCCAGGGTCCCGATGAAGGGGTCGACGGCATCGAAGGCCGAAGGCCCCGTCTGGGCATGGGACGCCCCGGCCATGCATATCGCCAACACCGCCGCCGCCAGACCGAAACGCCGCATCGCCATTCCTCTGTCGAAAGTTCCGCGGCGCGTCGGACCCACGCGCCGGAATCGGGGCAGGATGATGCGGTCTTGCCCGATCGTCACCTTCTTCCTTCGTCCGTTGACGGAGGCTGCGGCGGTTGGCAGGCGCCGGGGGGATCGCGGTGGATCAGGGGAAGCCGATGTCTGGAGGCGATGCGCCATTGATCGCCGGCGTCGAGCTGGGCGGGACCAAATGCGTCTGCCTGCTCGCCTCGGGCCCCGGCGATATCCGCGACGAAGTCCGCATCGCCACCACGACGCCCGACGAAACGCTCGGCCAGATCCGGCGCGTGCTGTCCCGCTGGCGCGAGGGCGGTGGGGTCTCGGCTCTCGGCGTCGCCAGCTTCGGACCCCTGGAACTGGATCGGCGCAGGCCTGACTTCGGCTCCATCGTCGCGACGCCCAAGCCGGGCTGGAGCGACACCGATCTGACCCGCCTCGCCGACGGGTTCGACGGGCCGGTCGAGATCGACACCGACGTCAACGGGGCGGCCCTCGCCGAGGGGCGCTGGGGCGCGGCGAAGGACCTGCGGTCGTTCGCCTATGTCACCGTGGGCACCGGGATAGGCGTGGGCTCGATCGTCAACGGACAGACCGTGCGCGGCCTCGGCCATTCCGAGGCGGGACATATGCGCGTCGGCCGCATCGCCGGTGACGCCTGGCCAGGCAGTTGTCCCTATCATGGTGATTGTGTCGAGGGCCTGGCCGCCGGACCGGCGCTGGAGGCGCGGACCGGCCGGCGCGGCGAGTTCATCGCCGCCGACGACCCCGCATGGGAGATGGTGGTGCAGGCTCTGGGCGGTCTGCTGCACAATCTCGTGCTGACGACCGCGCCGGAGCGCATCCTGATCGGCGGCGGAATATTCACGGGGCAGGAGCACCTGTTTCCGCGTCTGCGCGAGGCGTTGTTGCGAAGTCTGGCCGGCTACGCGACCGCCGCCCGGATCGCGGCGACCATCGACGACTTCGTCGCGCCGCCCGGCCTGGGCGCCATGGCGGGCCCGCTGGGGGCCATAGCCCTGGGCTGCGTGGCCCGGGAGCGCGTCAGTCCTGACCGCCCTTGATCCAGCCGAGGACCACGTCGTAGCGCATATCGCCTTCGAATTGATCGGAGACCGCGGGGCCCGTCGGGCGGGAATGGACGGCTCCGGGAGCCTCTCCATAGGCTTCCCGGAACACGCGACTGAAATGCGATTCACTGACGAAGCCGTGCATATGGGCGACCTCGGCGACCGTCGGCCGTCGGTCGACCCGATCCAGCAGAGCCGCGTGCGCACTTTGCAGCCGTCGCTGTCTGATCTGGACGTTGATCCCGCCTTCCGCCGCGAAGGCCCTGAACAATGTCGCCCGTGACACGCCCAGCGCGCCGGTCAGGCTCGCAACGCTGAGGTTGCGATCATTCAGGTTCCGATCGATCAGGGCGCCGGCGGAGGCCCGTAGTCCGGCATACAGCGCCCTCGTTTGATCGGGCGCGAGTTGGCCGGAACTCGTGAAGGCTCTCTCGGCGAGCGTGAATGCGGCCTGGACTGAAGCGACGCCGTCCTCGACACCCATCCTGGGGGCGGCGCCCGCGAGCGCCGTCAAATGGTGGATGAGGGCGCGCCCCACGGCCTGCGCGCCGTCGATCCGGGCGCCGTGGAACCGCGGCTCCAGCAGCCAGGTCGGCGCCGCTTCCCGCGGCATGGCGATCGTGATCGCGTCGACGGCGGAGACCCGACCGGCCGATGGCCGGCTCATGTCCCGCAGGTGGACGGTTCCGGGACAGCCACTGAAGCTGACGCCGTCGATTTCGCCCTTCATGCCGGCGAGATCCAGCAGCAGGATGATGCCGTTCAACTCGGAACGCCTGATCTCGCGGACGCCCCTTACCAGCGTCTGCCCGATCGATCGGCCCCGGCCGACAACATAATCGCCGAACCGGCAGACCAGATTGTCAGTGAAGAAACGGGGCAGGGCGGCTTCGTCGAAGTCCGAGGCGGCGTACCAGTCGCCCAGGCCTTCACGATAGCGGTCGAGCGCGGTCGAATCGTTCGCGGCGGAGATACTCCATCTCGCGATTCCGGGTCGGGCGCTGGCGGCCGTGCCACTGCTCATGTCTGGCCTCAGGCCCCTACAGGTTAAGCGAGATTGATCTGTGCCCGGAACGGATGGGGCCCGCCGCGACATTCCGCGAGCGAAGTTCCATGAACCATAGTGTTAACGCCAAGTCATTCCCGCGTCAGGAGAAATTGGCCTTTTCTCAGGGGGGTGGCCGCTGTTTTTGAGACGGACAGGCATATTCCGACGTTCAGACTTCGTTTACTTCGTCAGCGGTGCGTCGGCCCGTTCACCGGAAAGTTGAACGGCGGCGCCGCACGGTCGCGGCCGGAACGGGCGCGGCGGGGAGGGGCAGGAAACAAGCAGTGTCGGCGCTTTTGCGTCGCCGGATGACCGGCGGCCGTGCGCTTGCGGCCGTGTGGCCGCCGCCGCCGTTCGATGCCGCACGACACAACAGCAAGGGGCGTACACATGGCTGCTCAATCGAAATCCGGTGGCAACACCATCTCCGGCACCGCTGGCGCCGATCACCTGAACGGCGGCGCTGGCGCCGACGACATCCAGGGCCTGGGCGGGAACGACCGGATCAACGGCGGTTCGGGCAATGACGTCCTGGACGGCGGCGCGGGCAACGACATCGTCAGCGGCGACGCCGGCGACGACCTGCTGGTCTACGGCATGGGCGAGAACGCCGGTTCGACCGACACCTATGACGGCGGTTCCGGCCGTGACACCCTTCAGCTGACGATGACCCGCGCCGAATGGCAGAGCCCGGCGGTCCAGGCCGACATCGCGCGCTATCTCGCCTTCCTGGCCGAGGTCACCAACCCGGTGAACGGCCAGGCCAACAACCGCAACTTCACCTTCTCCTCCGGCCTGACCGTCTCGAAGTTCGAGAGCCTGACCGTCATCGTGGATGGCGTCGCCTTCGACCCCCGCGACGAGGCCGTGGCGCTGGTCGACGACGCGATGAGCGCCGGCGAGGAGACCGGTTCGATCTCGGTCGACGTGCTCGCCAACGACAGCGTGCCTGACCTGATCGCCAACCTGACCAACACCCAGCCCGCGCACGGCTCGGTCGTCCTGACCCGGACCTCCGGCGCGCCGGCCTCGCCCGACACCGCCAGCTTCGTCTATACGCCGGACGCCGCCCACTGGCAGCATCTCGCCGAGGGCGAGACGGCGACCGACACCTTCACCTACACCGTCACCGACTCGGACGGCGACGTGCGCACGGCCACCGTGACCGTGACCATCACCGGTTCGAACGATGCGCCCACCCTCGGCGCGGTCGTGTCGGAAGGCGCCGTGGTCGAGGACGCCGGCGCCGGCGCGACCGGCGTGATCGCCTTCGCGGACGTCGATCTTCTGGACAGCCATTCCGTCACCAGCGAAGCGAACGGCGACGGCTACCTGGGCGTCTTCTCGGCGGTCGTCACGGACGACAGCACGGGCGACGGCGCGGGTTCGGTCGAGTGGACCTTTTCCATCGACGACGCCGCCATCCAGTATCTGGCCGCTGGCGAGACCCTGACCCAGACCTACACCGTCTCCGTTTCCGACGGCCATGGCGGCATGGTCAGTCAGCCGGTGACCGTCACCATCACCGGCACGAACGACACGCCGGTCATCACCGCGGCGGACGCGACCGGCGGCGTGTCGGAAACCAATCCGGTCACCGCGCCCGGCGCGGCGTCGACTCCGGTGGTGTCGGAGGTCGAGGGCAACGACACCTTCGACGCGGCCCAGGTCATCGACCGCAGTCTGCTGCGCATCGCCCCGAACGCCAACCTCGGCGATCCGTCGGATGCGTCGTTGTCGATCAACGGCGGCGTGTCGGCGCCCGGCGCGCAGGACGTCTACCGGATCGATCTGTCCGCGGGTGAACTGCTGACGCTGGATATCGATTTCGCGGCGGGCTACGGCTCGGGTTCCTTCCCCGGCTATCCGGCGAACTTCGGCCTCGACTCCTTCGTCTTCATCTATGACTCGGCCGGCAACCTGCTCAACTTCAACGATGACGCGCCCCGTACGGTCGGCGGCGCCGGCTCGTCTGCGTCCCAGGATTCCTACCTGCAGTTCTCGCCGTCGGCGGACGGCGTCTACTATGTCGTGGTCAAGAACTGGGACGGCGACGGCGCGCGCTCGGCGGGGCCGTACACGCTCCAGGTCAGCGTCGACAGCCAGAACCTGCAACTGACCGACACCGGCGTGATCAGCTTCGCGGACGTGGATCTGGTGGATAGCCATTCGGTCAGCGTCGCCGCCTATGGGGGTGACTATCTCGGCGCCCTGACCGCCTCGGTCTCCGACGCCTCGACCGGCGATGGCGCCGGGTCCGTCGAGTGGAATTTCTCGGTCGCCAATGCGGCGGTGCAGTTCCTCGGCGCGGGCGAGACCCGTACCCAGGTCTATACGGTCAGCGTCGATGACGGAGAGGGCGGCGTCGCCACACAGGATGTGATCATCACGGTCACCGGCGAGAACGACGGCCCGGTCATCTCCTCGGCCTTCTCTCTCGGGGAAGTGGTCGAGGGCGGCGTGGAAAGCGTCTCCGGCGTCATCACCTTCGATGACATCGACCTCATCGACGGCCATTCGGTCAGCGCCGAAGCAGAGGCGGCGGGCTACGTCGGGACCTTCACCGCGGTGATCAACGACAGCGCCACCGGAAACGGCGCCGGCGAGATCACCTGGGCCTTCTCCGCCACCGACGCTGAACTGGCCTATCTCTCGCAAGGACAGACGCTGCTGCAGCGCTATCTCGTCACTATCGACGATGGCGAGGGCGGCACGACCCAGCAGCTGGTCAACGTCACCATCGTCGGGACCAACGACACGCCGACCATCACCGGAGCGGTTTCGTCCGGCTCGGTCCAGGAAGACGGCGTCGTCACCGCCTCAGGCGCGATCCAGTTCGCGGATGTCGATCTGCGCGACAGCCACTCCGTATCCAGCGTCGGCAACGGCGCCGACTACCTCGGCGTCTTCACCGCCAGCGTCACCGATAACGGCTTCGGCGACGGCGCGGGTTCGGTCAGCTGGCAGTTCGATATCGATAACGCCGCTATCCAGCACCTCGCCGCCGGCGAGACGCTGACCCAGAGCTATACCGTCACCGTTTCCGACGGCCGCGGCGGCACCGTCGACCAGCTGGTCGAGGTGACGATCACCGGCTCCAACGACGTGCCGACCGTGACCACCAGCGCGAGTCATGTGTTCAGCTTCAGCGACTCCAACGACTCGAGCGTCTACGATGGGACGAACTGGTCGTTCCATGAGAACGGCTTCGATTTCGACGGCTTCTACGACTATCCGTACGGCTACGGCGCCGACGGGGGCATGACCTACACCTACGGATCCGCCAACTGGTCCGTCGGCGGGTCGGACGGCACGATCAGCCGGGAGGACGGCGCCAACTTCAGCATCCGCAGCTTCTCGGTGGCCAATTTCCAGTCTAGCTCGACGGCGACCATCTACGGCTACCTGGACGGCGTTCTGGTCGCGACCCAGACCTTCAACGTCGACTATCAGCATCAGGTCGTCACCCTGGACCCCGCGTTCGGCAATGTGGACGAGGTGCGCTTCGACGCCCCCTACAACGACTACATCTTCCTCGACGAGATCGTAATCGGCTCGACTGAAACGACGGTCCAGCTGACCGAACTGGCCGACGGCGACGCCGGCGAGGGCTCGACGATGTTGAGCGCGAGCGGGACCACCGCCTTCTTCGATGTCGATCTGAGCGACACCCATACGGCTACGGTCGCGGCCCAGGGTTCGGCCTATGTCGGCGGCCTGACCATCGACGGCGTCGACCAGGCGACCAACACGGTCAACTGGACCTTCGCGGCCAATGACGGCGAGCTTCAACATCTGGCCGCCGGTCAGACGATCACCCAGAGCTACCTCGTCACCATCGACGACGGCGCCGGCGGCTCGATCGAGCAGATGGTCAGCGTCACCATCGTCGGAACCAATGATGCGCCGACGATCACCGCGGCCGTTTCGTCGGGCGCGGTCCAGGAAGATGGCGTCGTCGCCGCGTCCGGGACGGTCCAGTTCGCTGACGTCGACCTTGCCGACGGTCACTCCGTCTCCAGCGCCGCGCAGGGCTCCGGCAATGTGGGCGCCTTCAACGCCCACGTCACCGACAACGGATCCGGCGACGGCGCCGGTTCGGTAAGCTGGCAGTTCGCGGTCGACAACGCCGCCATCCAGCACCTCGCCGCAGGCCAGACGCTGACCCAGAGCTACACCGTCACCGTTTCCGACGGCCTCGGCGGCACGGTCGACCAGCTGGTTGAGGTGACGATCACGGGAACCAATGACGGTCCGGTCGCCGTGGGTGATGTCGCGAGCGCCAACGAGGACACCGCCATCGTCCTGACCGCCGCCAGCCTGCTGGCCAACGACAGCGATGTCGACGGCGGCGCGCCGACCCTGACCTCGGTCTCGGGCGTCTCGGCCAAAGGAGCCTCCGTCTCGATCAACGCGGCAGGCGACGTGGTCTACGACCCGTCGACTTCGAGCAGCCTGCAGGGGCTGAGCCGGGGGCAGCAGACGACCGACTCCTTCACCTACACGGTCACCGACGCCCATGGTGCGACGTCGACCGCCACGGTGACCATCACGGTCGAGGGCCGTCTTGAGGCCCCGGTCGCCAATCCCGACACGGTCGTCGTGTCGGAGGGAGGCTCGACCTCGGGCGACGTGATCGCCAACGACGTCGTCACCGGTTCGACGGACAACAGCGGCAATGTGCTGGTCAACGGCAGCTTCGAGGACGGGCACGGCGTGGGGCCGGGCGGTATCGGCTATGCGGCCAGCCTGCCGGGCTGGACCTCGGTGCAGGGCTCGTTCGAGGTCTGGGGCACCGGCTTCCTCGGCAACACCGCCAGCGACGGCACGGCCTTCCTGGAACTGGACAACGGCGGCGGCCAGGACGCCTACAGCAGCAACCTGACGACCGATGTGGGCCGCGAATACACGCTCGCCTTCGACCTGGCGCAGCGCAACGGCACCTCGTCCGCCAGCAACCAGGTCGAGTTCTTCGTCAACGGCGTGTCGCTGGGCGTCTTCACGCCGCCCTCGACCACCTTCTCCACCTTTACCGTGACCTTCATCGGCAGCGGCTCGGACGTCATCACCTTCCGTGAGCCGGCGGGGGCCAACGACAATGTTGGCGGGCTGATCGACAACCTGCGCATCGCGGCCGACGCCGATGTCTTCGTCACCGCCGTCGACGGCGATGCGGCGCTCGTGGGCCAGGAGGTCGAAGGCTCGAACGGCGGGGAGTTCATCCTGCAGTCGGACGGCAGCTATACCTTCGGCTCGGACGGCGACTTCGATCACCTCGGCGTCGGAGAATCGGCCACCACTTCCGTGACCTACACGGTGACCGACGACGGCGGATCGTCCAGCACGACGCTGAGCGTTACGGTTCAGGGCCAGAACGACGGCCCGGCCGCGGGCAACGACGCCGTCGCGGCGGTGGAAGACCAGCCGGTCACCTTCGACGTGCGGTCCAACGACAGCGACGTCGACGGCGACAGCCTGACCGTGACCCACATCAACGGCCAGGCCGTCGCGGCCGGCGGCACGGTGGGGCTTGCGGACGGCGGCTTCCTGAAACTGAACGCCAACGGAAGCCTCACCTACACCCCGGCGGCCAACGCCAGCGGTCCGGTCGACTTCACCTATACGGTGGCGGACGGCTTCGGCGGCGTGGCCAGCGCCTCGGCCACCATCAACGTGGCGGGCATAGCGGATGCTCCGGTGCTCGCGGTCGGCTCCTCGACGGTGCTGAATCCCACGGTCGGTTCGGCCATCAAGACGACCGTGCACCTCGAGGCGGGCGACGTCGTGTCGTTCAGCTGGGACTTCGTGGCCCACGACTACATGCCCTACAACGACTTCGCCTTCGCCTCGGTGAACGGCGCGGCCTATATGCTGGGCTCGGTCCAGGTGGTCGGCGACTACGGCACCACGGGGTGGAAGACCTTCACCTTCACCGCCACCGAGGCCGGCGACTACAGCTTCGGCGTCGGCGTCTCGAACGTGAATGACAGTTCGCTGAATTCGCATCTGCTGGTCGACAATCTGCAGATCAACGGCGTCACGGTGTCGAGCTTCGAGTCCGGCTTCTCGGGCTGGACCACCCTGGGCAGCGTCGGCGTTCAGAGCGGCCACGATGGCGTCTCGCCCACCCACGGCGGCCAGATGGCCTGGCTCGACTCCTCGTACCAGTCCGCTTCGGCCATCGAGAGCTTCCTCGGCCTGGTCCCGGGACGTCTGGCGAGAATCGCCGAGGCCGCCGGCCAGCAGGGCGACGAGGTGACGGTGCCGGTGTCGATGACCCTCGGCGCGGGCGAGGCGTCGGAAGATACCTACGTCGTCATCACCGGCTTCCCCGCCGGCTCCACCTTCAACTTCGGGGAGCTGGACGCGAGCGGTGGGTGGCGGGTGCCGGCCAGCGATCTTGGCGGCAACCTGCTGATCAACACGCCCGACGACTATTCGGGCTCGTTCACCCTCACCGTGGTGGGCACGACCTACATCGACGAGACCGGGTCCTCGGCCAGCACAGCGCCGCAGAGCATCACGGTGACCATCGACCCGGCTCCGGGGGCGGTCGCGCCCCAGGCGGCGTCGCTGGCCATGTCGTCCAAGGATGCGCCGCAGATCGCGGTCCTGTCCGACGACGACGCCTTCGTGATGCCGGCCGCCAACGACATGGAGCCGCTGGTGCTCCTCGGAGATCTGCTGGCCGATCTCGAGGTGACGGAAATGGCCTCCATGGATCTGGTGGGCTTCGGGGAGATGTTCCTGTCGCACCATACGGACGTGTCCGCGGTCATCCCTGACGATTCCGCCGCGGGCCAGCGGACGGACTTCGATTTCTGGAGCTGAGACATGATGTCCTCGGCGCCGGTGCGGGCGCCGGGGACACGCTTCAGATCAGGACCCGCCGAGGAGCATCATGCGTTGAATCGCCGCGCTGTCTGACCTGACAGCGCTCGCGATCCTGTGTGGCCGTATCGATCCTTCACAACTAGGGTGGAGCGACGAACACACGGAGCCGGCGCTCCGGGGACTCCATGATGCTGAAATACGTGAGCACGCGCGGCCTGGCGCCGCCCTGCGACTTCGCTGGAACGGTCATCGACGGAATCGCGTCGGACGGTGGTCTGTTCGCGCCGGCCCAGTGGCCGCGCCTCGACCTCGTCGCACCGGGGCAGGGGGCGGCCGGCTACGCCGGACTGGCCGAACGCCTGCTGACGCCTTTCGTCGGCGCATCCCTGCCCGAAGGAGCCCTGGCCGCGGCGACCCGGCGCGTGCAGGACAGGGTCGCGCATCCGCGGACCGTCCCCCTGGTGGAGATCGCTCCGGACCTGTTTGTGCTCGAACTCTTCCACGGGCCCACGGCGGCGTTCAAGGACCTGGCCATGCAACTGGTCGCCGGCCTCTCCGAGGCGGCGCTGGCGCAGAGCGGGGAGCGGTTGCTGCTGTTCACCGCCACCAGCGGCGACACCGGCGCGGCGGCCGTGAACGCCTTCGCCGGCGCCGACAGGGTCGACCTCGTCGTCCTGCATCCGCTCGACAGGGTGTCGCCGGTCCAGCGGCTGCAGATGACCACCTCCGGCGCCTCCAACCTGCTCAACCTGGCCGTCCGCGGCGACTTCGACGACTGCCAGCGGCTGGTCAAGGCGCTGCTGGCCGAGCCGGGGCTCAAGGCGTCGCGGCACGTCAGCTCGGTCAATTCGATCAACTGGGCCAGGCTGGCGGGTCAGATGCCCTATTACGCCGCCGCCGCCGCGACCCTCGGCCGGCCGGCGACCTATGTCGTGCCGACGGGCAATTTCGGCGATGCCTTCGCCGGCTGGGCGGCGCGCCGGTGCGGCCTGCCGGTCGGCGGGATCGTGGCGGCGACCAACCGCAACGACGCCCTCGTCCGGGCGCTCGACACCGGCGTCTATGAGCGCAGCCAGGCCCGGCCGACGGCCAGCGTCAGCATGGACGTACAGGCGCCTTCGAATTTCGAGCGGCTGGTGTTCGAGGCGTCGGGCCGGGACGCCGATCTGACCCGCGGCCTGTTCGCGGACTTCGCGCGGGACGGCCGGATGACGCTGCCGGACGACCTGTTGGCGGCCTTGCGGCGGGAGGTCACGGCCGTGTCGGTCAGCGAGGCGGAAACGGTGGAAGAGATGCGGCGGAGCTGGGCCGACAACGGCCGGGTGATCTGTCCTCACACCGCCGTGGCCTTGCATGCGGCGCGGCGCGCCGACCGTACGGCGGGGCCGGTAGTGGCCCTGTCGACCGCCCATCCGGCCAAGTTTCCGGAAAGCGTGGAAGCGGCGCTGGGCTTCGCGCCTGAGCGCCCGCCGCAACTCGAAGGCCTTGAAGGACGGACCGAGCGCTTCGAGATGGTCGATCCGACGCTCGAGGCGGTGCTGGCGGCGGTGGCCTAGGCCGCCAGCGCCTGATCGGTCCACCAGTCGAGACGCCGGAGGAACGGGGCCGGATCCTTGGGCGTGACCAGTCGGGTCGGATCGTGGAACAGCCGGTCGTGCAGCCGCGTCAGGGTGAAGCGCACGGCCGCGACGGCGCCGAGCGCCGGCAGGGCGGCGGCCTCGGCCGGGCTGAGCGGACGCACGGACTCATAGCCCGTCCGGAACGCCCGCAGCGCGCCCGGCCGCGGTTCGCCGGCGGCGTCGAACCCCCAGGCCGACAGGGCGATGGCGAGGTCGTAGGCCAGGGCGCCCGTGCAGGCGAAATAGAAGTCGATGAGCCCGCTCGGCGCGTCGCCCTCGAACAGGAGATTGTCGGGGAAGTAGTCGGCGTGGATCGGGCCCCGCGGCAGACCCGCGGCGGGGTCCGGGGCTTCCGGCGCCACCCACGGAACCATCCGCTCGAGCAGGGCGAGGTCCGCTGCGTCCGCGCGGGTCAGGCAGCGGTCGAACAGCGCCCGACGCGTGGAGGGACCGACCGGGTCGGCGCGCTCGCTCCGGAAATCAGCCGAGACCAGATGAAAACGGGCCAGCAATTCGCCCGCTCGGGTCAGATCGGCGGTCGAGGGATCGCCTTTCCAGGCTCCGGGCAGCCATTCCAGGATGGCGGCGGGGCGGCCGTTCAGGGTCCCGATGGTATGGCCGGCGACGTCCTTCAACGGACGGGCGCAGGGCAGGCCCCGGGCGGCGGCGTGGGCGGTCAGGCCCAGGCAGAAGGGCAGGGCGGCGGCGTCGGTCCGGCCTTCGAACAGGGTCAGGACGAACCGCCCGCCTTCGGTGTCGAGCCGGTAGTTGGTGTTCTCCACCCCTTCCGCGATCGGCGTGAGCGCCCGCAGGGCCCCCAGGCCGTAGCGGCTAATGAAGGGTTCGGCCTCGGCCTCCTCGACAGGGGTGAAGACGGCCATGTTCAGGCCGATTCGAGGGCGAGGCGGCGCGCCGCGATGTCCGACAGGTCCGCCAGCAGGCTCTCGGCCGTGGCCCAGCGCCCCGCGCCGCGTCCCCGACAACGCACCACCGACCCATCCCGGGAAACCACTTTCAAGGCGTTGCCCTCTCCCTTCAGGTCCCCGAACAGGGGGTCCAGCGGCCCCGCCGTCAGACGGACCGAGGCGAACAGCTTGCCGTCTTTCCATTCGCAGCGACAGACCTGACGCGATCCGGCGGGCGGGAGCGACGCGGGGTGTAGAACATCGCGCGGGATGTCGGCCTCGTCGGGCATCTCGCCGAACGCCTCGAAGGCCAGCAGCCGCACCTTGGCGAGGGCGTCGAGGCCCTCAAGGTCCGCTGAAGGGTCCTCCTCGGCGAAGCCGGCGGCGCGGGCTTCCGTGAGCGCCTGGTCGAAGGGAGTCCCGTCGCCGAGACGATCCAGCATGAAGTTGACGGTGCCGTTCAGAACCGCCTCGAAGGCCGCGACCGGGCCTTGGGCGCGGACCTCGCGAACGGCTTCGACCATGGGCGCGCCACCCCCGACCGAGGCTGACCACAGGAGCCGTGCGCCATGGGCGTGGGCCAGCGCCAGAAGGCCGGCCGGGTCGAGGCTGACCGCCTGTTTGTTGGCGGTGGCCACGTCGGCTCCCCGCTCAAGCGCGGCCCGGATCACGGCGTGGCCCGCGCCGGCCTCGGACAGGGCCTCCAGCACGATATCGGGACGACGATCGAGCAAGGCCCCGGCATCCGTGACCAGCAGCGGGTCCAGACGGCCGGGCGCCGCGCCGGGCACGTCGCGGCTTCTGGCCACATCGCGGACCAGCACGCCGACGACCTCGACCCGCGGATCGACGAGCAGCCGGGCCAGGGCCCCGCCACCCACAACCCCGCAGCCGGCGACGGCTACCCGTAGCCGGCGGCGCGGCAGGGCGGCGCGCGGCGGCGCGCTGAGCGGGCCGACAACGGTGCGGTGGCCGTCCAGATAGTTGCGCACCTCGACCTTCAGGCCGCGGGCCTCGGCGAGGTCCAGCGCATCCGGCTGCACCAGGCCGCCGCCAAGCGCCTTGGCCTCGGCCCAGCTGGCGTGGTCGTAACGGCGGGCGTCGGGAAAGGCGTTGGGGTCGCGGTCGTAGAGGCCGTCGACATCTTTCACCAGCTGGACGCTGTCGAGCCCCAGTTCGGCGGCGAGGAACAGGGCGCTGAGGTCCGAACCGCCGCGGCCCAGCAGCACGACCAGGCCCTCCGGCGACAGGGCGCCGAAGCCGGGCACCACGACCACCTCGTGCTTCAGCAGCGCGCCTTCGAGAGCGGCGCGGTCAAGGGCCACCGGGCGGGCGTGCTCGCACGGGCCTTCCGCGACGAGGCCGAGGTCGCGCACCGACAGGGTGGAGGCGTTCAGGCCGACGCGGTCGCAGGCCAGCGCCACCAGGGCGGCGGCGCGCTCCTCACCCTGCACCACATAGGCGGGCAGAAGGGCGTTGTCGTGGGCGAGGCCGAGGGCGCGGGCCTCTCCCAGCAACCGGTCGGTTTCGCCGGCGAGGGCGGAGACGACGGCGACGACCCGGCGGCCCTTGCGGACCTCGGCGTAGATGTCGGAGGCGACCTTGGGCGCGTCGGCGGGATCGACCAGCACGGAGCTGCCGAACTTCATCACCACGACCGGCGAGGCGGCGGCGGGCGACGGTTTCTGGAGGGGGCGGTCGAGGAGGGCGAGACTGGCGGACATGGGAGGGGACTTTCGGAGAGGGGGAGGGAGAAAAGAAAAACCCCGCCTGGAGCTTTCCAGGCGGGGTTGGGTCTGTGCGTTCCTGAGCTTCGGTGCGCGCTAACCTGTCCCCGCCGGAGGCGTGGTGGTGGTCATACCGGTACCGATGATGGCGCGCAGGGCCGCGCCGCCGCGCGAGGCGGTCGAGGCGGAGGCGATGCGGGCGTCGAGACGGTTCACGGGAGACCTGCTCAGTTCGGTTCGGATCAAGGCTGACGGAAAAGACGTCGCTCCGTCAACCCATAAGGTTGAAAATTGCGGATGCGGCGGCGCATGCGTCTTTCGGAGCACGGTTTCACCTCTCAGGCCCAGTGCATCTGGACGCGGTGGGCGGCGGCCCAGTGGATCGCCCGGACGCCGTCGATGACCGCGTTGGTTGCGGCGCGGGTGCCCAGGGTTCCGCCGAGGTCGGCGGTGGTGGCGCCGGCCGACAGGACCGCCGCGACGGCGGCCTCGATCGAGCCAGCCTCGTCCTCGAGCCCCAGGCTGTGGCGCAGCAGCAGGGCGGCCGACAGGATGGTCCCGACGGGGTTGGCCTTGTCCTGGCCGGCGATGTCCGGGGCCGAGCCGTGGATCGGTTCGAACAGGCCGGGTCCGCCCGAGCCCAGCGAGGCCGAGGGCAGCAGACCGATCGAACCGCCCAGCACCGAGATTTCGTCCGACAGGATGTCGCCGAACATGTTCTCGGTCAGGATGACGTCGTATTCGCGGGGCTTGCGGATCAGATGCATGGCCATGGAGTCGACCAGGGCGTGCTCCAGTTCGATACGAGGGAACTCCTCGGCGTGGACGCGGGTCACCACCTCGCGCCACAGGCGGCTGGTTTCCATGACGTTGGCCTTGTCGACGGAGGTCACCTTGCCGCGCCGTTGCTGGGCGGTCTTGAAGGCGGCGCGGGCGATGCGTTCGATCTCCGGCGTGGTGTAGACGCACAGGTCGGTGGCGCGGTCGGCGGTGCGGGTCTTTTCCCCGAAATAGATGCCGCCGGTCAGTTCGCGGAACACGATCAGGTCGACGCCTTCGACGATCTCCTTCTTCAGCGGCGAACGGTGAGCCAGCACCGGCGAGACCTGCAGCGGGCGCAGGTTGGCGTACAGGCCCATGGCCTTGCGCAGGCCGAGCAGACCTTCTTCGGGCCGGCGTTTGCCGCCGTCCCACTTCGGTCCGCCGACGGCGCCCAGCAGCACCGCGTCGGCGCCCAGGCAGGCGCTGACCGTCTCCGGGGGCAGGGGATCGCCGGTCGCGTCGATGGCCGCGCCGCCGATCAGGTGTTCGTGGAAGCGGAAGCGCTGGCCGAAGAAGTCGCCGATGACGGTCAGGACAGCCTGGGCCGCGTGGGTGACTTCCGGGCCGACGCCGTCGCCGGGCAGGACAACGATGTCATAGGTCTTGGATGCGGGCATCACAGAGCTTCTTTCTGGCGTTCAAAGGCTTCGATGGCGGGCAGGCGGTTCTGGAGCCAGCCGAGGGTGTCGACCCCGTCCAGCAGGCACTGGCGCGCGAAGCGCTCGACCACGAAGGCGACGGGCGCGGCGTTGCCCCGCTGGATGGTCGAGGCCTCCAGATCGATGGTGACGGGCTGGTCGGCGTGGGCGGCGAGATCGTCCCAGGTCGCCTGGTCGACCACGACCGGCAGAAGGCCGTTCTTCAGCGCGTTGGAGGTGAAGATGTCGGCGATCCCGGTCGAGACGACGGCCCGGAAGCCGTAGTCCAGCAGAGCCCACGGAGCATGTTCCCGGGACGAACCGCAGGCGAAGTTGGAGCCCGCCAGCAGGATGCGCCTCTCGGCCGGATCGATCCGGTTCAGCACGGCCTCGGGTTTCGGCGATCCGTCGGCTTCATAGCGCCAGTCGTGGAAGGCGTGGGCGCCCAGTCCCTCACGCGTCGTGGTGGACAGGAAACGGCCGGGAATGATCTGGTCGGTGTCGATATTGGACTGCGACAGGACCACGGCCTTCGAAGTCAGGGTGCGGAGCGGCTCAGGCATTGTGGACTCCCGCAGGTTCGCGCGCGGCGCCCGTCTGCCTGAGGGCGGCCGCCTCCTCGAGGAAGGCGCGGGGGTCGGTCAGAACCCCCATGACCGCCGTCGCCGCCGCCGTCGCCGGGCTGGCCAGGATGGTCCGCGAGCCCGGACCTTGCCGGCCTTCGAAATTGCGGTTGGACGTGGAGACGGCCAGCTGTCCCGGCGCGACCATGTCGCCGTTCATGGCCAGGCACATCGAGCAGCCGGGAATCCGCCACTCGGCCCCCGCCTCGATGAACACCCGGTCCAGCCCTTCCGCCTCGGCGTCGCGGCGCACGGCCTCCGAGCCGGGGACGACCAGCATGCGCAGCCCCGGCTTGACCTTGCGGCCGCGCAGGACCTCGGCGGCCGAGCGCAGGTCGGGCAGGCGGCCATTGGTGCAACTGCCGATGAAGACCACGTCGACCGGGTGGCCGGTGGTCGCATCGCCGGGCGCGAAGCCCATGTAGGCGAGCGCCTTCTCGCCCGACGCGTCGCGCGGCGCGGGAACGGGGTCGCCGATGGCCGAGGCGGCGTCCGGCGTGGTGCCCCACGTGGCCATCGGTCGGATGGCCGAGCCGTCGATCTCCACCTCGGCGTCGAACACCGCGCCGTCGTCCGAGCGCAGGGACAGCCAATCCGCGGCGGCGCGGTCGAACGCCTCGCCCCGCGGCGCATGCTTGCGGCCCTTGAGCCAGGCGACGGTGCTGGCGTCGGGCGCGATCAGGCCGGCCCGGGCGCCGGCCTCGATCGACATGTTGCAGACGGTCATCCGTCCTTCCATGTCCAGCGACCGGATGGCCTCGCCGGCATATTCGATGACGAAACCGGTGCCCCCGCCGAAGCCCAGCCGGGCGATGATGACCAGGGCCACGTCCTTGCCCGAGACGCCGGGCTGCAGCTGTCCGGAGACCGTGACCCGCATCGTCCTGGGTTTGCGCTGGAGCAGGCACTGCGTCGCCAGCACATGGCCAACCTCGCTGGTGCCGATGCCGAAGGCGAGGGCGCCGAAGGCCCCGTGCGTGGCCGTGTGGCTGTCGCCGCAGACGATGGTCATGCCGGGTTGGGTCAGGCCCAGCTCGGGACCCATGACGTGCACCACGCCCCGGTCCTCGCTGTCCCAGCCGGCCAGCGACACGCCGTGGCGCCGGCAGTTCGCCTCCAGCGCCTCGACCTGCGCCTTCGAGGCGGAGGTATGGTAGGGGCGCTCGCCGCTGGCATCGGCGGGCAGGGTCGGGGTGGAGTGATCGAGGGTGGCGAAGGTCCGGTCCGGCCGACGGACCTTGAGCCCGCGGCTCTCGATCTCCGCGAAGGCCTGCGGGCTGGTGACCTCATGCACCAGATGCAGGTCGACGTAGAGGACCGCCGGAGTGTCCGGCGTCTCCGCCGCCACCACGTGGCGGCTCCAGACCTTGTCGAACAGGGTCTCAGGCATATTCCGGCTCCGCGCGGGCGGAGGTTGGCGCGGCGGCCGCGATCGGTTCCAGCCAGCCGTAGCGATCGGGCGTGCTCCCGTCGAACAGGCCCCGGAAGGCGGCGTTGACCGCCTTCGTCACCGGTCCCGGACCGGCGGCGCGGGTCGGGATGCCGTCGACCGAGCGCACCGGGGTGATTTCGGCCGCGGTGCCCGTCATGAAGATTTCGTCTGCGACGTACAGCGCCTCGCGCGGCAGGATCTGCTCGCGGGTCTCGTAGCCAAGTCCGCGCGCCAGCTTCAGCACACTGTCGCGGGTGATGCCCATCAGGATCGAGGCCGCGGCCGGCGGCGTGATGATCGCGCGGTCCTTGACGACGAACAGGTTCTCGCCCGCGCCTTCCGACAGCCGGCCGTCGGTGCCCAGGGCGATGCCTTCGCCGAAGCCGCCGACCCGGGCCTCGCGGCCGATCAGATAGCTCGACAGATAGTTGCCGCCCGCCTTGGCGCCCGAGGGTACGGTGTTCGGCGCGATCCGCGACCAGCTGGCGACGCAGGCGTCGACGCCCTTCTCCAGCGCTTCCTCGCCGAGGTAGGCGCCCCACGGGAAGGCGGCGATGGCCACGTCCACGTTCATGTTCTCCGGCGCCGGCGTCACTCCCATGCCGCACTGGCCCAGGAAGGCGATCGGGCGGATGTAGGCCGACTTCAGGCCGGTCGAGCGCACCACCTCCCGGCAGGCCTCGACCAGCTCGTCTTCCGTGTACGGAAGAACGAAGTGATACATGCGGGCACTGTCGAACAGGCGGCGCACATGGTCGGTCAGGCGGAAGCCGCACGGCCCCTTCGGCGTGTCATAGACGCGGATGCCCTCGAACACCGAGGTGCCGTAGTGGAGCGCGTGGCTCATCACATGGATCTTCGCGTCGGCCCAGGGCGTCAGTGCGCCATTGACCCAGATGTGCTCAGCCAGCGGCCGCATAGGCGTACTCCTGTTGGACGGTGGCGGCCGGACGCGAGGCCTCGATGATCGCCAGCAGTTCGTGATCGTTGATCTCGCCGATCTCGTCGGCGCGGCGCTTGAATCCGGCGAAGGCGTCGCTCAGATGCTGGCCGCTGACGGGACGGCCCAGGGCCTCGGCGCGTTTGGCCACCGCGTGACGGCCCGAGTGCTTGCCGAGTACGAAGAAGGACCCTTCGAAACCGACGTCCTGGGGCCGCATGATTTCGTAAGTCGAGGCGTCCGCCAGCATGCCGTGCTGATGGATGCCGGCTTCGTGGGCGAAGGCGTTGATGCCCACGATGGCCTTGTTGCGCACCACTGGCGTGTGGGTGATCTCGCTCAGCAGCCGACTGGCGCGCACCAGCTGGGTGGTGTCGACGGCAGTGTGCAGGCCGAAGCGATCCGCGCGGGTGCGCAGGGCCATGACCATTTCCTCAAGCGAGGCGTTGCCGGCGCGCTCGCCGATGCCGTTGATCGCGCCTTCGATCTGGCGGGCGCCGGCCTCGACCGCCGCCAGCGAATTGGCCACCGCCATGCCGAGGTCATCGTGGCAGTGGGCTGAGAAGACCACGTGCGGGAACCGCGCCCGGACCCGGGTGATCAGGGTGCGGAAAATGTCGCCGACCTCGCCCGGCGTGGCGTAGCCGACCGTGTCCGGGATGTTCAGCGTCGTGGCGCCCGCGGCGGCGGCGGCCTCGCACACCTCGGCCAGGAACTCCGGCTCGGTGCGGATGGCGTCCTCGGGGCTGAACTCGACATCCTCGAAGCGGGTGCGGGCGTAGGCCACGGAGCGTTCGGCGGCGGCCAGCACCTCGGCCTTGCTCATTCTCAGCTTGGCTGTCCGGTGGATCGGGCTGGTCCCGAGGAAGATGTGCACGCGGCGCTCGTCCGTACCCCGCAGGGAGCGCCACGCCGCGTCGATGTCGGCCTCGTTGGCCCGGGCCAGCGAACAGAAGACAGGGCCTTCAACTTCACCAACGACGCGGCGCACGCATTCCTCGTCCCCGGGCGAGGCGGCCGCGAAGCCGGCCTCGATGACGTCGACCTTCAGCGCGGCCAGCACCCCGGCCATCCGCACCTTGTCCGCGGGCCCCATCGAGAACCCCGGCGCCTGCTCTCCGTCCCGCAGGGTGGTGTCGAAGACGATTACCCGGTCCGGATCCGCCGCGATCGTCTGCTGGACCCGGGTCATGCCGCTACCTCGCGATGGAAGGCGGCCGGCGAGGACAGGCGGGTGACGCCGAACAGGCGGTCGATCTGGCAGCCCAGCGTCTCGATGCTGCGACCCTCGTCGCGTCCGCGCACGGCCATCTGGACACGGCGGCCGTGGCCCTCGTCGCTCAGGGTCATGCCGTCGATGTGGAACCCCCGGCGCTCAATGAGTCCGATCAGCCGCTGGAGCGAGCCGTCGGCGCGGTCGATATGCAGGTGCAGGGTGTCAGCGGTCATGGTCAGGCGCCTTCCATCATTTCGGCGTTGTTTTTTCCGGGCGGGACCAGCGGCCACACATTCTCCCGGGGATCGATGATCACGTGCGCGAGGCAGGGGCCGTCGGCGGCCAGCAGTCGGGCGATTCCCGCCTCGACCTCCTCGCGCCGGCTAATTCGGAAGGCCTCGACGCCGAACGCCTCGGCGACCTTCACGAAGTCCGGATTGTCGGACAGGTCGACCTCGGAATAGTTGCCGTCGAAGAACAGCTCCTGCCACTGGCGCACGAGGCCCAGCGAGCTGTTGTCCAGCAGCAGCACCTTCACCGCGACGCCGTAGCGCCGCAGGGTCGCCAGTTCCTGCACGTTCATCATGAAGCCGCCGTCGCCGGCGATGACGACCACCGTCGCGTCGGGATCGGCCAGCTTGGCGCCGATGCCGGCGGGCAGGCCGAAGCCCATCGCCCCCAGCCCGCCCGACGACAGGTGGGCCTCGGGACGCGAGAAACTGCAGTGCTGCGCCGCCCACATCTGGTGCTGGCCGACATCGCAAGCCGCGACGAAGGCGTCGCCCGCGGCCTCCGATATCGCCTTCAGCAGGGCGGGGGCATAGACGCCTTCGCCCGGGGCGTCATAGCGGAAGGCCGTGCCCGCGACCCGGCTGGCGCACTGGATTATCCACGGATCGATGGTCAGGCGAGCGCCGGCCAGGAGCGCCGTCAGCGCCTCGACCCCCGGAGCCAGTTCGCCGACGACGGCCACATTGGCGTCGCGCAGCTTGCCGACCTCCGAGGCGTCGACGTCGAAATGCACGACCCGGGCATGCGGGGCGAACTCGGCCAGCTTGCCGGTGGCGCGGTCGTCGAACCGGGCGCCGAAGACGATCAGCAGGTCGGCCTCCTGCACCGCCTCGTTGGCGGCGCGCGTGCCGTGCATGCCCAGCATGCCCTGGAAGCCCGGGGCCCCCGTGGGAATCGTACCCAGCGCGTTCAGCGTCGAGATCGAGGGGATGCCGGTCGCTTCGGCGAAGGCGCGGACCTGCGCGGTCGCGCGCCCGATCTTCACCCCGCCGCCGATGTAGATCAGCGGCCGCTCGGCGGCGCGGATAGCCCGCGCGGCGGCGGCGATCGCGTCGTGATCGACCGTCTGGACCGCGTTCGGATAGTGGAAGCCGAAGTCGTCGCTGGTCTGGCCGACCTGCACGTCCTTGGGCAGGTCGATCAGCACCGGTCCCGGACGGCCCGAGGCGGCGATGTGGAAGGCCTCCTCGACCGCGGCCGGGATGTCGGCGGGGTGCCGGACCAGGATCGAGTGCTTCACGATCGGCAGGGTGACGCCCAGGATGTCGATCTCCTGGAAGGCGTCCGTGCCCATGACTCCCTGGGCGACGTTGCCGGTGATGCAGACGATCGGCACCGAATCCATCATCGCATTGGCGATGCCGGTGATCAGATTGGTCGCCCCCGGTCCCGAGGTGGCCATGCACACGCCGACCCGCCCGCTTCGCCGCGCATAGGCGTCAGCGGCGAAGGCGGCGGCCTGTTCGTGCCGCACCAGGATGTGGCGCAGCGAAGATCCGGCCAGCGCGTCGTAGACCGGCATGATGGCGCCGCCCGGATAGCCGAACACAACCTCCACCCCCAGCCGTTCCAGAGTGGAGACGAGCAGGCGGGCGCCGCTGCGAGGCGCGGTGACCGGCGTGGGTTTCAGGGCGGCGGCGGCGTTCATGGCTCAGGCTGCTTCCGGTTTGGTCGCGTTCAGCCAGGCCATCCGCTCGCGCAGGCGGACGCCGACGGTCTCGATCGGCTGCTCGCTGTCGGCCTTGACCCAGGCGTCGTAGCGGGGCTTGCCCGCCTCGTTCTCGGCGATCCATTCGCGGGCGAACTGGCCTGACTGGATCTCGTCCAGGATGGTCTTCATCCGGGCGCGGGTTTCGTCGTTGATGACCCGCGGGCCGGACTTCACCGAGCCCCACTTGGCCGTCTCCGAGATGAACTCGTTCATCCTGGTGACGCCGCCCTCGTAGAACAGGTCCACGATCAGCTTCAGCTCGTGCATGCACTCGAAGTAGGCGATTTCGGGCTGGTAGCCGGCTTCGACCAGGGTGTTGAACCCGGACATGACCAGCTCCTTGGCGCCGCCGCACAGGACGGCCTGTTCGCCGAACAGGTCGGTCTCCGTCTCCTCGCGGAAGGTGGTCTCCAGCAGGCCGCCGGTGGCGCCGCCGATGCCCCGGGCGTAGCCCATGGCGCGGTCACGGGCCTTGCCGGTGGCGTCGCGCTCGACGGCGAACAGGGCGGGTACCCCGCGACCCCGGGCGTATTCGCGGCGGACCAGATCGCCCGGCCCTTTGGGCGCGACCAGGATGACGTCCATGTCCTCGCGGGGCTGGACCCGGCCATAGATGATCGAGAAGCCGTGGGCGAACAGGATGGCCGAGCCGGCCTTTGCGTTCGGCGCGATGATGTCACGGTACACGTCGGCCTGGGCCATGTCCGGGGTCAGGACGGCGATGATGTCGGCGCCCCGGACCGCGTCGGCCGGTTCGGCCGTCGGGACCCCGTCGGTGGTGGCGTTCCTCCAGCCCTTGCCGCCCTCGCGGACTCCGACGACCACGTCGAAGCCGGAGTCCTTCAGGTTCTGGGCATGGGCCCGGCCCTGCGAGCCGTAGCCGATGACGGCGATGCGCTGACCGGCGATGGCGCCGGGCCGGATGTCGTCGTTGGTGTAGATGGTGATGGGCATCAGGCGTTCTCTCGGGCGGTTTGGGCGGCGGTTCCGGCGGGACGCTGGACCGGGGGCGGGTTCGGGATGGTCACGGCGCCCTGCGCGGCCGAGGCCACGGACGCGCGGTATTTGGCGAAGACTCCGTGCGCCGGGCGGAGGCGTTGGGGCGTGAACTCCGCCCGGCGCTTCGCCAGATCGGCGTCAACGTCGATCCGGCGGTTGGTGACGTCGATGGCGATACGGTCGCCATCGCGAATGAGGGCGATCGGCCCGCCGGCCGCCGCTTCGGGCGACACATGTCCGGCGACGAAGCCGTAGCTCGCGCCGGAAAAGCGACCGTCGGTGATCAGGGCCACGTTGTGGACGCCGCGACCCTTCAGGGCAGCAGTGACCTGCAGCATCTCGCGCATGCCGGGGCCGCCCCGGGGGCCTTCGTAGCGGATGACGATGACGTCGCCTTCGCCGACCGAGCCGTCCTGTACGGCCTGGAAGGCGTCTTCCTCGCTGTCGAAGACGCAGGCCGGTCCCTCGAACCGGTCGACCGCGTGGCCGGTCAGCTTGATCACGGCCCCGTCGGGAGCCACGTCGCCGTAGATGACCGCATAGCTGCCGCGGTCCATGATCGGGGTGTCGAAGTCAGTGACGACCTGCTGGCCGGGGGTTTCCTCGGCCTTGCCGGCCTCGGCGAACAGGGTCTCGCCCGACACCGTCGGGGTGTTCACGATCTTGCCGGCCTCGGCCATGCGTTTTGTGACCAGGCGCGTGCCGCCGGCGGCGTACAGGTGGCTGGCCAGGAAGCGCCCGCCCGGCTTCAGGTCGCAGATGACCGGCGCCTCGACGCAGGCCTGATGGCAGTCCTCGACCCCGAAGGGGACGCCGGCCTCGACCGCGATTGCGGTCAGGTGCATCACCGCATTGGTCGATCCGCCCGAGGCCGAGACGGCGACGGCGGCGTTCTTCAGGCTGGCCCGGGTGATGTATTTGCGCGCCGTGTCGCCGGCGTGGACGCGCTCGACGATCAGACGGCCGCAACGCTCGCCCTCGGCGGCCTTGGCGGGGTCGACGGCGGGCACGTCGTTGGCGCCCATCGGCGACAGGCCCATCACCGTCAGGGCCATCGCCATGGTGTTGGCGGTGAACTGGCCCCCGCAGGCGCCGGCGCCGGGACAGACGGCGCTCTCGACCGCCTTCAGGCCGGCGTCGTCCAGCGCCCCGGCGGCGTGGGCGCCGATGGCCTCGAAGATGTCCTGCACCGAGACGTCGCGGCTGCCGATGGTCCCCGGCAGGATGGTGCCGCCGTAATAGACCAGGCCCGGGATATCCATGCGCGCCAGCGCCATGGCGGCGGCCGGGATGGTCTTGTCGCAGCCGACGATGCAGACGACGCCGTCCAGCTGGTGGCCCTCAACGGCCAGTTCGATCGAGTCGGCGACGACCTCGCGGCTGATCAGCGAGGCCTTCATGCCCGGCGTGCCCATCGAGATGCCGTCGGTGACCACGATGGTGTTGAAATCGACCGGATATCCTCCCGCCGCGACGATCCCGGCGCGCACGTCCCGGGCCAGCCGGTCGAGATGCATGTTGCACGGGGTGACCGAGGACCAGGTGTTGACCACCGCGATCATCGGCTTGTCGAAATCGGCGTCCTGCATGCCGGCCGCGCGCAGATAGCTGCGCGCGGCGGCGCGGCTGGGACCGGCCGTCACGGCGCGGCTGCGCGCGTTCGGCGCGGGCCTGTCTTTCGGGGTGAAATTTTGCGTCATTGCGAAGTGTCGGTTCCGGAAAGATCCGGACCGCGCGCAACAAAAAACCCGCTTCCTGTTGGGAGCGGGTGGCTGCGGGCGATCCTGAGGTGAGATTAGGTCAGGTCACTAGCGTCCACGCCGCTCCGGTAAGGAGGACGAGAAGTACCGCAAGAATCGCAATGCTGTTGATCGTCAGGCCGACGTCCGGCCGCGCGAAGGCCGCCGCGGAAGCGGCGCTCGTGCGCGGGAAGGAACGGGTGTTGGCGGTCACTGGGAGCCTCTTGGGGAGAAGCCCATAGAAACATCGTTTGACGCGTCGCACAATGGGTTTGGTGAAAAAATGCATGGTTTGGCCCATCGCCCCGAAATCACGCACTATTTTTCCGCCACTCCGAAGCTGGCGATATAGCCGTCGACGTCAGCCGGATCGAACCGTCGTCCGTCGAAGAAGTCGAACGCCGGCGAGGCGGCCGGGCCGACGCCCAGCGCCCGCTGGTACAGGTCCGGGCGGAACAGGCCGGCGGCCGCCGCCTGGGCCTCAGGGCCCGCCGGAACCATGCCCCAGCGGACCAGCTGGGCGTAGATCCACAGCCCGTGCTCGGGGGACGGAGCGTTGGCGCCCGCGCGATGCAGGATCAGGAAGTCCGGCGCCTCGACCGCCGGGGTTCCGCGCTGGAGGATCAGGCGGCCTTCCAGCGCCGGCAGGATGCGCTCCGGCGCCAGGCCGAGGTGGTCGGGATGGGCCAGCATCCGGGCGAGGACCGCGTGATTGGCCGGGTCGTCGCACCAGACGGCGGCGCGGTCGAGCGCCCGGATCAGGCGGTCCTGGGTCTCCGGATGGGCCTCGGCCCAGTCGGCGCGAACGGCAAGGACCTTTTCGACGCCACGGCGCCAGAGATTGACCCCAAGGGCGGCGATCTCGCCCAGGCCTTCGGCGACAGCCAGGCTGCCCCAGGGCTCGCCGGCCATGAAGCCGTCGACTTCTCCGGCCCGCAGCGCCTCGACCATCAGCGACGGAGGCAGGACCCGCAGGGTCATGTCGCGGTCCGGATCGACCCCCGCCGTCGCCAGCCAGTAGCGCAGCATCAGGGCGTGGCTCGAAAAGCGGTGAACCACGCCGATGACCGGCTTGCGCCGGTGCAGGCCGATGGCCGAGGCGAAATCATGCGCCGTGGCGACCGGATCCTCGACGCGATTGCGGGGCGCGGGATCCAGCGCCGCGGCGAAATCGGGGGCCAGGGTCAGGGCGTTGCCGTTCGCGCCCAGCCGGAAGGGCGCCAGGATCCGCGCCGGCTGCTGGCTGAGGCCGAGGGTCACGGCGACGGCGAGCGGGGCCAGCATGTGGGCCGCCTGCACCTGACCGTAGACCAGCCGGTCGCGCACTGTCGCCCAGGAGGTGTCGCGCACAAGGGTCAGGTCGAGGCCCTCGTCCTCGGCGAAGCCGCCCATCTTCGCCGCCACCAGGATGGCGCTGTCGGTGAGAGGCAGGAAGGCGACGGAAAGCGGGATCACCGGGCGCCTCCTTGGGGCGGGTCGAGCATTGCGTGGGCGGTGATCAGGGCTTCGGCGACCTCCACCAGCTTGCGCCCCTGGTTCATCGCCGTCGACCTCAACAGCGCATAGGCGTCGGGTTCCGACAGGCCGCGTCCCTGCATCAGGATGGCCTTGGCCCGGTCGATGATCTTGCGGTCGGCCAGGGCGGACCGGGCCTCGTCGCGTTCGGCCCGGATCGCCGAGAAGGCGTTGAACCGCCGGATGGCGAGCTCGAGGATCGGCTTGACCCGCTCCTTGCGCAGGCCGTCCACGACATAGGCCGAGACGCCGGCGTCGATGGCCGCCCCGATCATCGCCTCGTCGGACCGATCGACGAACATGGCGATGGGGCGGGCGAGGGCGCGGCTGACGGCCAGCATCTCCTCAAGCGCGTCGCGGCTCGGATCGCCGAGATCCATCAGCACGATGTCGGGAGCCATGCGCTCGAGCCGGGCGACGAAGGCGCCGTGCGGCGCGACGACCTCGATATCGTCATAGCCCGCCTCGACCAGTCCATCCTTCAGGATGCTGGCGCGCAGTCCACTGTCATCGACGATCGCGATACGCATGTCAGCCGTCGGCCAGGCCAGGGACGACGATGACGACGACCCCCGCGGCTTCAAGGACGGCCTTCTGGCGTCGTCCTGCCTCGCCCGGATCGCCGGCGTGCAGGCGGACCACCCGGCATCCGGAGGCCGCCTCGCGGATCATCAGGGCCGCGGCCTCGACCTCGGAGGTCGCGCCGGCGGGGCCGAGCGAAACCCGCGACGCATCGCGCCGCGCCCGGGCCAGAATCGCCTCGCCGACGGCGTTGTCATGGATCAGCAGGTCCGCGTCCTGCAGGATGGCGAGGGCCTTGAGGGTCAGCAGCTCCGGGTCGCCGGGGCCGGCGCCGACGATGGCCACCGACCCGGCGCCGGGCTCCGACGCCGCGAGTTCGCGCAGGATTTCGCGGCGAGCCTCGTCGAGACGCCCGGCCGCGGTCAGATCCGCCGCGGCGCCGCGAAACGCCCGTTCCCAGAACCGGCGGCGGGCGAGGAAGTCGGGGATCGAGGCCTTGACCGTGTCGCGCAACTCGCCGGCCAGACTCGCCAGAACGCCCACGGAGGCGGGCACGACGGCCTCGATCCGGGCGCGGAGGTCGCGGGCGAGGATCGGGGCGGCGCCGCCGGTGGCGATGCCGACCACCACCTGGTCGCGGTCGATCAGGGCAGGGGTGTGGAAGTCGCTCAGCGCCGGCCGGTCGACGACATTGACCAAGGCTCCCGCGCTCCGCGCCTCGCTGGCGAGGCGCGCGGCCTCGGCCTCGTCCTCCACGGCGATGAACACCAGGCGGGCCCCGGCGAAGTCGGCCGGACCGGGCGTGCGGCGCTCGGGCGCGGGGGCGGAGCGGGGCACGGCTTCGGCCGCCGGCGCCTCGCCCGGGGCGAACCAGACCAGCGTCGCCCGCGTGGTCAGGAACAGGCGCAGCTTGGCCAGGGCGGGCTCGCCGACGCCGACGACCACCACCCGGGCGGGGTCCATCGGCAGGGCGGCGAGGAAGACACGCATGGGCGGCGGGCTCCTGGGAGGGCGCGAAAAAAGCGGGCGCGCGATGATGGGCGCAAAATCCGGACGACGGGAAGGGGTTTTTTGTTGCAGTGCAATATTTAGGCTTGCCGATCCGCCGGGAACGAGGCACCGTTCGGGGGTCGGGCAAGGTCGCCCGCGCAAATATCGTCCGGTCGCCCGCTGTCGGGAGGTCGGGCCATCGCACCTTTCGGGGTGATCGATGATTGGCAAGGCCGCCATGCAGGCGCTGGGAAACCAGCGTCCGCATGGCGGCCTTTTTCGTTTCTGGAGCGACGCGATGGACGGTTCCGCAGAAGTCACCAATCGGCCGGCGGGCCGTCTTCCGGGCCGCGAGCGCGCCCTCTGGCCGACGGTCGCCGCCGCGACCTGTCTGGCCGCCCTGACAAGCCCGGTCCTCGCCCAGACGGCTCCGGCGGCGGCGTCCGAGGGCGTCGTCTTCAAGCCGCTGCTCGACACCCGGCTGCGATACGAGGCCGTTGACCGCGACGCGCCGCTCACCGACGCCCGGGCCGCGACCCTGCGCGTCCGCCCCGGCGTCGAGATATCAAGGCGGTCCTGGTCGGTGCTTGCGGAAGGGGAGGCGACGGTCGCCCTGCGCGACGACTACAATGACACCATCCCGACCAACGGCGTCGAGCCCTTCGCCAATGTGGCCGATCCCGAGACCTTCGAGCTGAACCGGCTGCAGGTTCGCTATGCCACCGCGCCCCTGACCGTGACGGTCGGGCGCCAGAAGATAATCCTCGACGATCAGCGCTTCGTCGGCGCGTCGGGCTGGCGCCAGAACGAACAGACGTTCGACGCGGTCCGGGCCGAGGGCCGCCTCGGGGGCCTGAAGCTCGATCTGGCCTACAGCTCTTCGCAACGCACCATCCTCGGCTCGGATGCGGGACCCCGGCGCGCCTGGTCCGGCGACTTCGTCCTTCTCGGCGCCGGCGGAACCGCGGGACCCGTCACCATCAAGGGCTTCGCCTATCTGCTCGACTTCGACGACCCGCTGCAGGCGATGAACTCGAGCGACACCTGGGGTGTCCGCGTCAACGGCGCCGTTCCCGTGCCCGGCCTGGAGCCCGTCTCCCTGACAGCCAGCTATGCGCGCCAGACCGACGCCGGGACAAACCCTTCGGACTATGCGGCGGACTATGTCCTGCTCGAAGCGGCGACCACCGTGGCCGGGTTCAGGCTCACCGCCGGCCTTGAAGATCTGGGGTCGGATCAGGGGCGCGGTCTGCAGACGCCACTGGCGACCCTGCACAAGTTCAACGGCTGGGCCGATGTGTTCCTGACCACACCGCCCGAGGGCCTGCGCGACCTGTCATTGACCCTCGCCCGGCCGCTTCCGGGCGTGAAAGCCTTGCCCGGGCTGGCGACAAGCCTGGCCTTCCACGACTTCGACAGTTCCGGCGGCGACCGCGGCTATGGCCGGGAATGGGACGCCCTGGTCAGCTTCAAGCCGGGCCCGTTCACGGTCACGGTCAAATACGCCGACTATGACGCCGACGGTTTCCAGGTCGATGTCCGCAAGACCTGGGTCCAGCTGGAGTGGGCCTTGCAGCCCTAGAGGCCGAGCAGGGGGCCCACCAACTGGATGGCCGCCAACAGCAGGATCAGTACGCCGATCAGCCATGCGAAGGGCTGTACCGGGAGGGCCCGGGCGATATGGGCGGCCAGCGGCGCGGCGACGACGCCCCCGGCGATCAGGCCCGCCACCGAGGTCCCGTATTGCCTCAGGTCATCGAGGTCCCGCCAATGGCCGGTCACAAGGGCGACGATGAAGGTGGTCGAGACCGCGGCCGCGACGACGGCCTCGGCGGCGTTGCCGGATCCCACGGCCTGGCGTGGCGGCTCGCCCACGCTGACCAGGGTGGTCGTCACCGTCGGGCCCCAGCCGCCGCCGCCCAGGGCGTCGAGAAAGCCGCCGACCAGGCCGAGGGGGGCGGCGCCTCTGATGGGAACGTGTCGAAGCCGGATTTCCCGGGTGGACCGCACGAGGATGATCAGCCCCATCAGCGCGAGCCACCCCAGCACCCAGGGCTTGATCTGGTCGCCGTCCACCGATGTCAGGAAGACGCCGCCGATCACCCCGCCGATGACGCCGCCGACAGCCAGCGGCCAGAACAGCGACCAGCGGACATTGCCCTGGGCGAGATGGGACAGGCCTGACGCCGTTCCGGTGAACACCTTGGCGGCATGGACGCTGGCCGAGGCCACGGCCGGCGGCGTGCCGAGGCTGAGCAGCAGGGTCGAGGAGATTACGCCGAAAGCCATGCCCAGCGCCCCGTCGACGATCTGGGCGGCGAAACCGACGGCGGCGAACAACAGGAAATCCTGCATTCAGGCGATCGCCCGACCGGGCGTCAACCAGTCCGGCGTCGGCAGGCCGCGCGCCGACAGATACTCCACATTGAACAACCGCGAGGCGTAGCGGATGCCCGGATCGCACAGCAGGGTGACGATGGTCTTGCCGGGGCCGAGTTCGCGGGCGAGCCGCGCGGCGCCGACGAGGTTGACGCCGCTCGATCCGCCGAGGGACAGACCTTCCTCCCGGATCAGGTCGAAGAGAACCGGCAGGAACTCCGCGTCCTCGATCCGGTAGGCGTGGTCGGGCGTGAAGCCTTCGAGGTTCCCGGTGATCCGGGCCACCCCGATACCCTCGGTGATCGAGGACCCTTCGGACTTCATCTCGCCGCGGGTGAACCAGCTATGGAGCGAGGCGCCGGCCGGGTCGGCGAGGGCGACCTGTATTCCGGGATTGCGTTCCTTGAGGAAACTCCCGACCCCCGCCAGGGTGCCGCCGGATCCAACGACGCTGACGAAACCGTCGATACGGCCGTCCGTCTGCTCCCATATCTCCGGGCCGGTCCCTTCGTAGTGGGAAAGGCGGTTGGAGATGTTGTCGAACTGATTGGCCCAGAAGGCGCCGTTGGGGAGTTCGGCGTCGAGTTCGCGCGCCAGACGGGCCGAGTGATGGACGAAATGGCTGGGGCTGGAGAAGGGCGCCGCATCCACCTCGACCAGCCGGGCGCCCAGCGCCCGCAAGGCCAGCTTCTTTTCCTCCGACTGGGTGCGCGGCATGACGATAACGGCCGGGTGACCCAGCGCGGCGCCGACCAGACTCAGTCCTATCCCGGTGTTGCCGGCGGTGCCCTCGACGATAGTCCCGCCCGGGCGCAGTTCGCCGGAGGCCCGGGCCCGCTGAACGATGGACAGGGCGGCCCGGTCCTTGATCGATTGGCCGGGGTTCAGGAACTCCGCCTTGCCGAGAATCTCACACCCGGTCGCGTCCGACAGGCGGTTCAACCGCAGAAGCGGGGTCTGACCGATCAGGTCGATAATGGAACGACGGAACGCCAAGGTGATGTATCCGGGAAACGAGAACTGGAAAAAGTCAGCCGACAGCAAGCGCGCGGCGACCCAGATGTATACCGCATTCGGTCTTGGCGGCGCCCGACCAACGGCCGAGACGGGCATCTTCGCCCACCTCCACGGCCTCGGTACAGGGCCAGCAACCGATCGACCGATAGCCCTGGGCGGTGAGGGGATGCCTCGGCAGGTCCTCGGCGTCGAACCAGGCCTGGAGCCGCTCTTCCGACCAGTCATGCAGCGGATTGACCCGGATGCGGCCCTCGAAGAGCTCGAACGGACGCAGGCCCAGCCGGTCCGGGGTCTGATGTTCCTTGCGGCCGGTGATCACCGCGTCGATGCCGGCCAGCGCCCGCTCGAGCGGCCGCACCTTGCGAAGGTCGCAGCAGGCGTCGGGGTCGGCCCGCCACAGGTCGTCGCGTGGGTCGAGGTCGGCGCGCTCACCCGCATCGG
Source organism: Brevundimonas sp. (assembly GCF_035626975.1). Taxonomy (GTDB): domain Bacteria; phylum Pseudomonadota; class Alphaproteobacteria; order Caulobacterales; family Caulobacteraceae; genus Brevundimonas. The sequence continues at coordinate 46,022 of NZ_DASPMQ010000037.1, read as the reverse complement.
GCGTCACCAGCCGGACGTCGGTCAGGCCCAGCCGCTCGGACAGCGCCTTGCGGTAGGCCAGGGTCTGCAGAAAATGCATGCCGGTGTCGAGGAAGACCACCGGGGTGGACGGGTCGATCCGCGCGACCAGCGACAGCAACACCGCCGCCTCCGCGCCGAACGACGACAAGACCGCCGGCTTCAACCCGAGCGCGGGGTCCAGCGCCGCCCGCAGAATATCCTCGGCGTCGCCGCCGCGCGTTTCGCGGTTCAGCCGATCGACGATCGCCTCGGGTTTCCGCGCCAATTCACGCCGCCGCCAGATCGGCGCCGCGCGGTCCTCGACGGGTTGGTAGGTCGCGCTGAACGCCGCATCCATCCGCCTCCAGGCGTTGACATCAGCCCCGGCGCCCAGGACCACGCCGTCGAAGCCGGAGCGGCGCAGGTGACGGGCCTGATCGGGAATGACGCGTCCATCCGCGATCAGCCGACCGCGATAGCCGCGCTCGCGCAGAACCGCCGCGAGGGAGAACCCCCGTCCATCGCGAAAGGCGTCGAATTCCAGAATCAGCACCCCGGCGTCGCGTGCGGCTGTCTCGACCTCGTCCAGCGGGGTGGTCACGGGCAGCCGCACGCCCTCGGGAGCCCTCTCAAGCCACTGCATCGACTGCCCCATAGATGGCGTCCCGGAACGGATCGGCGCCGAGGCGGCGGACGGCATCCAGGAAGGTTTCGCCGTCGCGCCGGACCTCCAGATACCGATCCAGAGCCCGTCCGACCGCCGGCGCGACTTCGTCAGCGGCCAGGCTCCGGCCGACGATCTCGCCAAGGGCGGCCGTCTCATCGGCCGAACCGCCGACAGTGATCTGGTAGTATTCCTCGCCCTTCCGGTCGACGCCCAGCACGCCGATGTGGCCGACATGGTGGTGACCGCAGGCGTTGATGCAGCCGCTCATATTGACCCGGATCGGGCCCAGCCGTTCCTGATAGTCGAGGTCGGCCAGCCGCTCGGACAGGGCCTGGGCCACCGGGATCGACCGGGCGTTGGCCAGGCTGCAGTAGTCCAGTCCGGGGCAGGCGATGATGTCGGTGACCAGATCCGCGTTCGGGGTGGCCAGACCGGCTTCGGCCAGCCGCCGCCAGATCTCCGGCGTGTCGTCGAGCCGGACGTGGGGCAGAACCAGGTTCTGCTCATAGGACGCCCTGACCTCGTCGAAGGAAAAGCGCTCGGCGAGGTCCGCGACCAGGTCCATCTGGGCGGCCGTAATGTCGCCCGGAACGCCTCCGACCGGCTTCAGCGAGACGATGACGGTCGCATAGCCCGGCTGGCGATGGCGCCGGACGTTGTTGCGCGCGAAACGGGCGAAGTCCGGATCCGCCAGGGACGCCCGGTCGAAGGCCCCGCTGGTCCTCGGCAAGTCCGCGAAGGCCGGCGGCGCGAAATAGGCGCGGATGCGGGCGACCTCGTCGTCCGGAACCCGCAGGTCCTCGCGCCGCAGGGTGGCGAAGTGGCGGTCGACTTCCTCGCGGAAGGCGTCGATGCCGAGCGAGGCCACGAGGATCTTGATCCGCGCCTTGTGGATGTTGTCGCGGCGGCCCAGCAGGTTCCAGGCGCGCAGGATGGCGGTGAGATAGGCCAGCAGATCCCGCCCCGGCACCGCCGGCGCGATCTCCTGCGCGATATGGGGAATCCGTCCCTGACCGCCGCCGACGAAGACCCGGAAGGCCGCCTCTCCATCCTCGCCCCGGATCAGCTGCAGGCCGACGTCGTGCGTGCGCATGGCGGCCCGGTCCTTCGGAGCCGCGATCACCGCGATCTTGAACTTGCGCGGCAGGAAGGAGAATTCGGGATGGATGGTCGACCACTGGCGCAGGATTTCGCACCACGGCCGGGGATCCTCGATCTCGTCGTCCGCGCAACCGGCGAAGACGTCGGTGGTCACATTGCGGATGCAGTTGCCCGAAGTCTGGATGGCGTGCATCTCGACTTCGGCCAGCTCCTCCAGGATGGCCGGGACGTCGCTGAGCGCCGGCCAGTTGTACTGGATGTTGGTGCGGGTCGTGAAATGGCCGTAGCCCTTGTCGTAGACGCGCGCGATGTGGGCGAGGCGGCGCAGCTGCCGGCTGTTCATGGTCCCGTAGGGCACCGCGACGCGCAGCATGTAGGCGTGCAGTTGCAGATAGACGCCGTTCATCAGCCGCAGCGGCTTGAACTCGTCCTCGGTCAGGCCTCCCGATACCCGGCGTGAGACCTGGTCCCGGAATTCCTCGATCCGCTCGCGGACCACGGCCGTGTCGAATTCGTCGTACCGGTACATCAGGGATGCCCCAGGCTGTGGCCGACGGTGGGGCCCCTGGAGCGGATCAGCTCCTTGAACCGGTCGCGGCCCGAGGGACGATCGCCGTCGACCTCGACGAGGTACGGGTTGACGAAGATGGCGGGGTCCCGGGCCGCCCGCGACAGGGCGGCGTCGGCGGCCTCGCCGTCGAAACGGCCGGCCCGATCGAGGGCCTCGACGGGCTCTCCTGACGGGCCGGCGTAGATCACCCGGCCGTCGGAGAGGCGGTTTGCGGTGACGATCTTCACGCCGCAGCCTCCTGAACCACCGCCTGCGACTGCGCCCATGCCGCGACTTCGCCGACGATCAGCAGCGCCGGGCTGACGACCTTCTCGCGGGCGATCAGACGGGCCAGGCCGTCCAGCCGTCCGGTCACGATACGCTGGTCGGGACGGGAGCCGTTCTCGATTACGGCGACCGGAGTGTCGGCCGCCCGGCCGCCCTCGAGCAGACCGGCCTGCACCGCGGCCGCTCCGGCCACGCCCATGTAGATGGCCAGCGTGTGGTTGGCGGCCGAGAGCGATGCCCAGTCGGGACCCGTGCCGCCGGCCCGGGTCTCGGCGGTGACGAAGGTGACAGCCTGGGCCTGGTCGCGATGGGTCAGCGGAATGCCCGCGGCCGCCGCGCAGCCCAGCGCCGCGGTGATGCCGGGAACCACGTCGACCTCGATCCCGGCGGCCCGCACGGCCTCCAGTTCCTCGCCGCCCCGGCCGAACACGAACGGATCGCCGCCCTTCAGGCGCACCACCCGGCGCCCGGCCCGGGCCTCGGCGACCATCAGCGCCGCGATCTCCTCCTGCGGGACGGAGTGCTCGCCTCTCCGCTTGCCGACGTAGATCCGGCGGGCTTCGGCGCGGGCGCGGTCCAGAACGGCGGTCGGGGCCAGCCGGTCATGGATGACGACATCGGCCTCCTGCAGGGCCCGCAGCGCCTTGAGCGTCAGCAGTTCGGGATCGCCCGGGCCCGCGCCGACCAGAGACACGACGCCCGGTTCGGGTCGGTTCAGCAGGCGCAGCATCGCGCTCGCCCCGGTCGAGGCGGACGGCGAGGGGATGGCGGCGGGAAAGGCGGGCATCGGATCACTTTCCGGCTCTCTGACGGCCGGGCTTCCGTTTTCAGCACTACGTTCGGCGGCGGCGGCCAACAAACGAGATTGTCTTTGTCGCCCTATTAGGTTTTCTATCAGGCATGGCCCGAACCCTGTTGCCTCTGAACGCCTTGCGCGTCTTCGAAAGCGCCGCCCGCCATCTGAGCTTTTCGCGGGCGGCCGACGAACTGGCGGTCACCCCGGGGGCGGTCAGCCAACAGATCCGGCAGCTCGAGGAGATCATTCGCGCGCCGCTGTTCAAGCGCGAAGCCAAGGGGCTGCAGCTGAGCGATCTGGGCCGCTCGGCCGCGCCCCTGGTGGCCGAGGGCCTTGACCGGTTGCGAGACGCCTCGGCCCTGATGCGCGAGCCGCCGCGCCGGCGCCAGGTCTCGATCAGCGTCGCGCCGTCGTTCGCGTCCAAATGGCTGATGCCCCGCATGGACGACTTCCATGCCCATCATCCCGAGATCGAGGTCTGGGTGTCGGCCGACATGGCTCCCGTCGCCTTCGACCAGGGCCAGATCGACCTGGCGATCCGCTATGGTCCGGGACACTACCCCGGTCATGTGTCCGAACGGCTGCTGATCGAGAGCGTCCTTCCGGTCTGCGCGCCGGCGTTGATGCAGGGGCCGAACCCGATCCGGGCGCCGGCGGACCTGGTTCATCACGTGCTGCTGCACGACATGTCAGGCGATGCCGATCCCGGCCGGCCCGACTGGCCGATGTGGCTGATGGCGCGCGGGGTCCGCCATCCGGATCCACGGCGAGGCTCACGCTTCAACCAGTCCGCCATGCTGATCGAAGCGGCGGTGGCCGGTCGCGGCGTCGCCCTGGCCAAGCGCACCCTGGCCCAGGCGGACCTGGCGGCCGGGCGCCTGATCGCGCCCTTCCACGACGGCGGCGCGGTGGTCGCTTTCGCCTATCACGTGGTGCATCCGAAGGACCGGCCGCTGTCCCCCAGCGCCAGGGCGTTCACCGACTGGCTGAGACGGCAGGCGGCCTTCCACGAGACGGGGCTGGATCAGCTCTAGAGCCCGCCGTTCGCAGTTTTTCTGACTGGCGGCGGCAGAAGAAGTCGTTCGCGCTCCGGCGGCTCCGTCTCCTATTGGCGGGGTCCCGTCCCGAGGATCGCCATGACCGAAACCCTTGCGCCCGTCCGTCCCGCCGCCGCGGCCTCCGCCTGGCACGAACCGCGCATCCTGTGGACCCGGCGCTGGACCGACCGGCTGTTCAGCTTCGCTGTCGAACGGCCCGAGAGTTTCCGGTTTCGCTCCGGCGAATTCATCATGCTCGGTCTGCCGGCCGAAGACGGGGCAGGCAAGCCCACCCTTCGGGCCTATTCGATCGCCAGCCCGGGCTGGGCGGATGAACTGGAGTTCTTTTCCATCCAGGTTCCCGACGGTCCCCTGACTTCGCGGCTTGGACGGCTGGCCGCGGGAGACCGGATTCTGCTGGGCCGCAAGCCGACGGGCACGCTGGTGCTGGACGCCCTGACCCCCGGCCGGCGACTGTTTCTGATCGCCAGCGGAACCGGTCTGGCACCCTGGCTGAGCGTGCTGCGCGATCCGGACACCTGGGAGCGGTTCGACCAGATCGTCGTGACCCACACCGTTCGGGAGGTGCGGGATCTGGCCTACCGGGAGTTTCTGACGCGCGACGTCTTCGACGACCCGCTGATCGGCGACCTGGCGCTCGGCCGGCTGTCCTACTATCCGACTGTCACGCGTGAGCCCTTCGAGCGGCCGGGGCGGATCACCAGCCGCATCGACGACGGGTCGCTGTTCTCTGACCTGGACCTCGGCCCGGGTTTCGATCCCGCCACCGATCGCGCCATGCTGTGCGGATCGACCGCCATGATCCGGGACGTGGCGGCCCTGCTGGAGCGGGCGGGTTTCACCGAGGGCTCGAACGCAGCCCCCGGCGACTATGTCCTCGAGCGGGCCTTCGTCGGCTGACCCATCAGAAAAACTATCGCTGCCGCCCAGATCAAATCGTTCGACCTCGGCTGCGTCGGTGAGGTTTGAGTGGAGGCATCCACGAGGCTCCCATGACTCTTGCCGCACCGCTCGCCCGCCCGATCGACACCCCGCCCGCGCCCCTGGCGCCGATCGGACGGCTGTCGCCTCATCTGCGGCGTCTCGAGGCCGAGGCGATCGAGATCTTCCGGGAGGTCGCCGCCACGGCGCGCAACCCGGTGATGCTGTATTCGATCGGCAAGGACTCGGGGGTGTTGCTGCACCTCGCCGCCAAGGCCTTCTATCCGGCTCCGCCGCCGTTCCCGCTGCTCCACGTCGATACGACCTGGAAGTTCCGCGACATGATCCGGCATCGGGATACGGTCGCCGAAACCTACGGCGTCCGTCTGCTGGTCCACGTCAACCAGGATGGCCTGAAGCGCGGCGTCAGTCCCGTCGCCTCGGGCTCGTCGCTGCACACCCAGGTCATGAAGACCGACGCGCTCAAACAGGCGCTGGACGCGCACGGCTTCGACGTGGCCTTCGGGGGAGCCCGGCGCGACGAGGAGAAGAGCCGGGCCAAGGAACGGATTTTCTCGGTGCGCGGTCCCGGCCACACCTGGGATCCCCGCCGCCAGAAACCCGAGCTCTGGAAGCTGTGGAATTCGGCGCTTCAGCCCGGCGAATCGCTGCGGGTCTTTCCCCTGTCGAACTGGACCGAGCTCGACGTCTGGGAATACACGCGGCTTGAGGCCATCCCCGTGGTCCCGCTCTACTTCTCCGCTCCCCGGCCGGTCGTTGAGCGCGACGGCGCGCTGATCGTTCGAGACGACGACCGCCTGCCGCTGCGGCCCGGCGAAGTCCCGCATCTGCGCCGCGTGCGCTTCCGCTCGCTCGGCTGCTACCCCCTCTCGGCGGCCGTCGAGTCGGACGCCGACGATATCGACTCCGTCATCGCAGAACTTCGGTCCAGCCGCGCCTCGGAGCGTCAGGGCCGGCTGATCGATGCGGACGAGACCGCTTCGATGGAGCGCAAGAAGCGCGAGGGCTATTTCTGATGGATGGTGAAGTCGTAGCCCTGTCCCGGCTCGTCCCCGATCCTGCGGCGCGTGATCATCTGCGGTTCCTGACCTGCGGTTCGGTCGATGACGGCAAGTCGACCCTGATCGGCCGCCTGCTGCACGACACCGGGCAGGTCGCGGACGACCAGCTCGCCACGCTCGAACGCGACAGCCGCCGTTTCGGCACGGCCGGAGACCAGCTGGATTTCGCCCTGCTGCTGGACGGTCTCGAGGCCGAGCGCGAACAGGGCATCACCATCGACGTCGCCCACCGCTATTTCTCGACGGGGCGCCGCAACTTCATCGTCGCCGATACGCCCGGCCATGAGCAGTACACACGGAACATGGCGACCGGAGCGTCCGGGTGCGACGCAGCCGTCATCCTGGTCGATGCGACCCGGGGCGTCACCGCCCAGACCGAGCGCCACAGCCGCATCGTCTCGCTGTTCGGCATCCGGCACGTCATCCTGGCCGTGAACAAGATCGATCTGGTCGGCTACGATCGCCAGGTTTTCGAGACCATCGCGTCCGACTACGCCGCCTTCGCGGCGGGCCTGGCCTTCCGGTCCGTCACCGCCGTCCCCATCAGCGCGCGCGAAGGCGACAACGTGGTCCGGCGCGCGCCGCGGCTGTCGTGGTTCGAGGGGCCGACGCTGATCGACGCGCTCGAGAACCTGCCCGTTGAGGACAACCGCCTGTCGCGGCCGTTCCGCTTCCTCGTGCAGTACGTCAACCGCCCGGACCATTCATTCCGCGGCTATGCCGGAACGGTGGCCTCCGGGCGCGTCCGCGCCGGCGACCAGATCGTGGTCAGCCCCTCGGGCAAGGCGGCGACCGTCTCGCGCATCGTGACCTGGGAGGGTGACCGGACCTCGGCCGAGGCCGGCGATGCGGTGACGCTGGTGTTGAAGGAGGAGGTCGACGTGGCGCGCGGCGACGTTCTGGCCCTGCCTCACGCCCGGCCGGCGTCGGTCGAACGCTTTTCGGCCAGCCTGCTGTGGATGGACGACCGGCCCTTCACCCCCGACCGCGCCTACAGAATTCGCATCGGAGGCCGGACCTCGCCGGTCAAGGTCGTGCTGGCCGAGGCTGAAGCCGGCGCCGCCGCCGGACTGGGCCTGAACGAGATCGCGGCCGCCGACCTGACCTTGCCGTCGCCGATCGCCTTCGATCCGTTTGCGGACGACCCCGCCATGGGCGGCTTCGTCCTGATCGACCGGGAAACCGGCGCCGTCGCCGCGGCTGGGGTCGCCCGGAAGGCCCTCGGCCAGGCCGGGCACATCTATCCGACCGCCGAAGCCGTGTCGCGGCGCGACCGGTCTCGCCTGAACGGCCATGAAGGCGGCGCGATCTGGCTTACGGGACTGCCCGGCTCGGGCAAGTCCACCATCGCCACGGCCCTGGAGCGCAAGCTGCACGCGCGGGACATTCGGACGGTTCTGCTGGACGGCGACAATCTGCGGCATGGCCTGAACCGGGACCTCGGCTTCTCGCCCGAGGACCGGGCCGAGAACGTCCGCCGCGCCGGCGAGGTGGCGCGCCTGTTCGTCGAGGGCGGGGTGATCAGCCTCTGCGCCTTCGTTTCGCCCAGCGTCGCCGCGCGTCAGGCCGTTCGTGAGCGCCTGCCCGCGAACGGCTTTCTGGAAGTCTTCGTCGACGCGCCCCTGGACGCTTGCCGCGCGCGGGACCCCAAGGGCCTGTACGCCCGGGCGGACGCGGGCGTCATCGCGGACCTGACCGGCGTCGGGTCGTCCTACGAACCGCCGTCCGATCCGGACCTGGTTCTCGATACGCTTGCGCTCGACCCCGAGACGGCCGCCGACCGGATCGTCGCCCTGCTGGAAAGCCGGCGGTGGATCCCGGCCGGCTGACCGCGGAAGTCGTTCTGGACGATCGACGCCCGGCGGGACTCAAGCCGTTCCGGGAAGGGCGCGGTACCGGAAGTCGCTGAGCATCACCCGCCCGGGGCCGGCGGCGTACACGCCGAGCCTGAGGCTGAGGAAGCCGCCGAAGACATTGTGGTGCAGGCCCGAGACCTCCATGCGCATGCCGTTGCGCACCCAGGTCGCGCCGTCGTCGGACGAGGTGTGCCAGGTCACCACATTGTCGATGTTCGTGACCTTCAGGCGGAGCCTGCGCGTCTGATGGGCCGCCCGCATCCACGTCAGCTCCTCGGAGAACTGGAAGGTCTTCAGCGTGGTCGGGCTGAAACCGATGCCGACGAAGGCCTTGGGATTGTAGAACAGCAGGAGGCCCGCCTCGGCGTCGCCCTCGAGATCGAGGGTGATTTCCGCCTCGTAGCGGCGATCCCCGACCAGGCAGGTCAACGGGGCCGAGTCGGCCGGCGAGGTTCCCGCCCCCCGCAGGGCGAGGCCAGATCCTTCGTAGCTGGCCCGGCGGGCGCTGTTCGGGTCCTCGGTATGGAAGGCCCACTGGACACCCATCCGGTTCGACGAGAAGTCGTCGGACAGGCCCGGCGCCGAGGCGCCCTCGCGACCCCCACGGGGGCTCGGCAATGGCCGGGAGAGGTCGCCGCCCCGGGCGTGAAACCAGCCGTCAGCCGTCCATTCCACGGGGTCCAGCAGGGTCTGGCGGCCGAGGGTCCGGTACCCGTTTTCATAGCCGTGGTAGACCAGCCACCAGTCTCCGCCGGGACCTTCGACGAGTGTGGCGTGGCCGCGCGACCACCAGGGTTCGGCCGCGTCCGTTGTCCGCACCAGCGGATTGTGCGGGCAGTGTTCCCACGGCCCGTGAACGGAGCGCGAGCGCGCGGCGATGACCATGTGACCGGTCGGCGGGCCGGCCGTGCCGCCGACGGCCGTCACCAGGTAGAACCAGCCGTCCTTCTTCAGCAGCTTGGGGCCCTCCGGCGCGAAGCCCTCGACGACCCAGTCGTCGGGATAGACCCATGGCGCGTAGGCGGGTTCGAGCTCACCGTCGGTGGCCAGTCCGTCGTCGGTGAGGCGGATCTTGCGGATGCCGTTGGTGAACAGGTAGCGGCGGCCGTCCTCGCCCACGACATGGCCCGGGTCGATGCAGTCGCGGATTCCAAGATCGACCGGCTCGCTCCAGGGTCCCCGGATGTCATCGGCCCAGATGGCGAAGATCGACCAGCCTTCCTTCTTCGGGTCGGCGGGGATGTAGATGAAGTACCGGCCCTCGTGCCTGATCAGATCCACCGCCCAGATCACGCCGAGATAGGTGTGCAGGGCGGGGCCCACCGGCGTCCAGTTCACCAGATCCGTCGAATGCCAGATGACCAGCCCCGGGTACGACAGGAAGGACGAGAAGGTCATGTAGTAGTCGTCGCCATCCTTGAGGATGGTCGGATCCGGGTGATCTCCGGCGACGATGGGGTTCTGGAAGAAGCCGTTTCCGAGATCGGCCTTGCGCTGGCCCTCGGCGCCGACGCCCCATCGCAGCGCCGGCTGCGGCGCTGACTGGCCGGCCACCGCGCTGGATGGGGCGGCGAGGGCGGGCGCCAAGGCGCCCGCCAGCACCCCCTTGAACAAATCGCGGCGGGGCAGGGTCACGGGCGGTCCAGTTCGATCATCACCACGTCGTGGTCCCGCATCGGCAGGATCAGCGAGGCCCGGCCGTCGGCGCCGACCTCGACGGTCTGGCGAACTGGCGCGTCCGTGGTGAGCGCCTGCAACTGCGCCAGCTGATCAGCGGTCAGCTCGGTCGGCCGGCCCATCTCCAGATAGGCGGTGTAGGCGTCATTCTGCCGAAAGCCGGTCCGGCGAATGCGCGCCTCGTAGCGTCCGGGCGCCAGACCCTCGAGAGTCAGGGCGAGGGGAGGGCCGTCGGCCGCCGGCCGCACCTGGCGGAAGAAGGGCCGGTTGCTGACCGGCTGCTCGGGCAGGACGTCCCTCCAGGCCAGCACCTGCACGGTGTCGCCCTTCAGGGCCGCGATGCTCTGGGCGTCGCCGGTTGCAAGCTCCCGGTCGCCGAGGCTGTTCAGATATTTGAAGGCGAACCAGGTCGTCTTGCGGACGCCGTCCGGGGTCATCAGGCCGAACCCGCCGTCGAAGGGTCGGGTCTGGGGCCCGGGCTCCTCGAACAGATCGGTATAGGCCCAGTAGCTCATCCCCTGGGCCAGCGGCTCGGTCTGGCGCAGCTTGGACAGGACATAGGCCGCGCCGAAATAGTCGTCGTGTACCGGATCGCGCGGATTGTAGCTGGAACTCCATTCGGTGAAGAACAGCGGCAGGCCGGGCCGGGTCGACGCCTCGATCTCCGCCCGGACCTTGCGGACGTCCCCGACCACGGCGTCGGGGTTGCGGGACAGCTTGATGTCGTTCTCGCCCATCTCGTCGAGGAAGCCGCTGTCGACGCCGTAGGTGTGGGTGGTGACGAAGTCGACCGGCAGGTCGTGCTGATCGGCGTAGGCCAGGAACTCGGGCACCCAGTCGGCGCCGGCGGTGGAGGGGCCGCCGACGCGAAGCGCGGGATCGACCGCCTTGATCGCCCGGACGGTGCGTCCGTAGTAGTCGAAATAGGCCGCCTGGTCCGCCCGCTCCCAGAAGTCGGCCAGGTTCGGCTCGTTCCAGAACTCGAAATACCAGCTGCGCACCTCTTCGGCGCCGTAGCGGTCGATCAGATGGCGCACGAAGGCGTCGACCAGTGCGCTCCACTTCTCCGGCTGCGGATGGGAGGTGTTGCCCTTCCAGTAGAAGAGGGTCTGGTCGGACGTCCGCATCGCCGACGGCGTCCATCCCAGTTCGATGAACGGCCGGATCCCCATGCCCAGCAGCCGGTCGTACAGATAGTCGATGCGGCTGAAGTCATACACGGGGCGTCCGTCCACCTCGCGGTAGACGCCCATGTCGTCGTGGAAGATGTCGTGGAAACGGATGTAGCGGAAACCGAGCTCCTCGCTCACCGTCTGCAGTTGCGCCAGACTGTCCTCGCGGATCAGGGTGCCGGGATAGTCCGAGCCGACCGAAAACTCCGCCATCCGGTTGCGCGGCGTGGTCGGGCCATCGACGCGGACCACGATGGAGCGGGTATCGCCCTGCTGGATCGCCGCGGCGTCGGCGACGCCCGCGACCGCGACGAGGAAGGCCGAACAGGCCAGAACGGCCCACGAGGTGAACAGTCTCATCGTCTTCTCCAGGGTCCGTTTCATGGTCATGTCCTTGCTACGGCGCGGGGAGGCGTCACGGCGCGTTCGACTGGCCCGGAGCATACGTTTCCCCTCCCGATTGCCGGAGCCATCACTTGTTTCGTGATGTTGGCCGGCGGCGCTTCAGCAACCCCGCGAAAGGCGTCGGCGCGCGTACGATGCATGAATTGTATGAGTTGAAAAGCATTTCCTGTTAGCGCTACCATCATCGGTGATCGCCGATGCGACCTCTCGGAGGGCGCCGGGGGCGTCTTCGCGGGGCCAGCGGCTATATGTCAGAGTAATATTCGGCCGCGCCGCCCCGCGCGCCATCGGTGACGCTCGCCCTGGCGCATGAGGGGCTTGTGGGGCGCATCCACCTGCCATCGCTGGACAGACTCGGCGCCAGTCCGCATTAATATGACAGATCGCGGCTGACCAGGTGATCCCGTTTCGCCGCCGTTGGCGGCGCAGGAACAACGTTTCATGGCCGGACCATCGGACGCCAAAGAGGGCAAGGCGTCTCCCACCCCGCTCAAACCCGGCCGCAGCGCCCGGGAGCCCGGACGCCGGCTGCACGGGGCGATCGCGAACATGCTGGGCTCGGCCATTCTCGCCGGCGAGCATGCGCCGGGCGACACCCTGTCGGGCGAGGTCGCCTTCTCCGAAGCCCTTGATGTGTCGCGCAACGCCTACCGCGAGGCGATCCAGGTCCTGGCGGCCAAGGGTCTGGTGGAAAGCCGGCCCAAGACCGGCACCAAGGTCCTGCCGAGGCATCGCTGGAACCTGCTCGACCCGGTGGTTCTGGGCTGGGCGTTTTCGGGCCAGCCGGACCTGCGCCTGATCCGCAGCCTGTTCGAGCTGCGCGCGGTGATCGAACCCGCCGCCGCCCGCATGGCGGCCGAGCGACGGGACAGGGCGGACCTCAAGGCGATGAGGGAGGCGCTGAGCGGCATGCGCCGCCACACCCTGGCCACCGAGGCGGGCCGGGCGGCGGACCGCGATTTCCACGACGCCATCCTGCAGGCCACCCGGAACGACGCCCTGGTGACCCTGAGCGCCAGCATCGGCGCCGCCGTCGCCTGGACCACCCAGTTCAAACAGCGCACCCGCGCCCTGCCCCGCAATCCCGTCCCGGACCATGCGCGCGTCTACGACGCCATCGTCGCCCAGGACCTGGACGCGGCGGAGGCCGCGATGCGGGAACTCGTCGTCCTCGCGCTGGAAGACACCCAGCAGGCGATGGAGGTCGAAGCCGCCCTGGCCCGCCCCAACACGGACTGAGCGCCCGGAACCTCGATTACGTGAGCCCCATTAGCGGGCGACGGACACGCGATAGATCATCACGTGGCGATAGGGGTGACCCGGATCGACGCGGGCCGAGACGAAACCGGGCTCGTTGGGCGCGTTCGGGAATTTCTGCGGCTCGAGGGCGATGCCGTCACCCATCCGGTAGACGTGTCCGCCCTTCCCGGTCAGGGTCCCGTCGAGGAAGTTGCCCGTGTAGACCTGTAGGCCCGGCTCCGTCGTGAACACCTCCAACACCCGGCCCGAGCCCGGATCCTCAAGCCGCGCGGCCAGGCCGGGATCCTGTGTCAGACCCTTGTCGAGGGCGAAATTGTGATCGTAACCGCGACCGATCCGGATCTGCTCGTCGCGTCCGTCACGCAGTCCGGTGGCGATGAGGCGCGGCGTGCGGAAGTCGAAAACCGTGCCCTCGACGGCGCGGCGTTCGCCCGTCGGGATCAACGTCTCGTCAACCGGGGTGTACGTCTCGGCCGGCACGCTCAGGAGATGCGTCATGGCGCCCTCAGGCGAGCCCTCGCCCGCCAGGTTGAAGATGGCGTGATTGGTCATGTTGATCATCGTCGGGCGGTCGGTCCGGCCCTCGAAGGCGATCTCCAGCGCGCCGTCCTCGCCAAGCGAGTAGGTCACGGTCGTCTCGAAACGGCCGGGGTAGCCGGACTCGCCGTCGGGGCTGGTCAGCGCCAGCGTCACCCGCGCTTCCTCTCCGTCCTCGATTGACACGACCCGCCACAGCCGCGTGTCGAATCCCTCGCCGCCGCCGTGGAGCGAGTTGGGGCCGTTGTTCAGGGGAAGCTGGTAGGTCTGTCCGTCCAGCGTGAAGCGGCCGCCGGCGATACGGTTGGCGTAGCGTCCGACCGTGACTCCGAAGAAGTTGGGTCGGGCCTCATAGTCGGCGACGTCGTCATAGCCGAGTACGATGTCGCCGGGAACGCCGTTCCGGTCGGGCGCGATCAACGATTGCAGCGTCGCGCCATAGGTGAGGATGCGCGCCGACACCCCGGTGGAGTTGGACAGCACGATCGCCTCGACCGGCCGTCCGTCCCTGAGCGACCCGGCGCTCTCCCGCCGCGCTTCCGACGCCAGGACGGGAGAGGCGGCCAGCGCCGCGACCCATGCCAAAACCACCAGTCCGCTGAGCTTCATCACTTGGCTTCCCCATCCGCAGCGAGCGTCGTTGACCCGCCTTTGGCTCGACTATACTCTGACAAAAAGCCGGTGAGCAACCGATGCCGGGCAACGGCACGGGGCGTCGAGAGGGAACCTTATGACCGCTTCTATTCCGACGCCAGCGCCGGCGCCGTCGCTCCGGCCGGGCTCCGGTCCGGTCTATCGCCCGGCCCTGATCCTGCTGGCCAGCCTCTTCTTCATGTGGGGCTTCATCACCGTCATCAACAACACCCTGCTGCCGCATCTGCGCAGCGTGTTCGTGCTCGACTACACCCGCACCACGCTGATCGAGTCCGTCTGGTTCATCGCCTATTTCGTCGCCTCCATCCCCTCGGCCAAGCTGATCGAACGGGTCGGCTACCAGCGCGCCATCGTCATCGGCCTGGCCGCCATGGCGGCCGGCGCCCTGCTCATGGTTCCGGCGGCCCGCTTCGCCTCCTACGGCCTGGTGCTGGGCGCCCTGTTCGTCATCGCCAGCGGCATCACCCTGCTGCAGGTGGCGGCCAACCCCTATGTCGCGGTGATCGGCCCGCCGGAGACCAGCTCCTCGCGCCTCAACCTGGTCCAGGCCTTCAACTCGCTGGGCACCACCCTGGCGCCGCTGTTCGCCGGCTATCTCATCCTCGGCCGGTCCAAGGGCGGAACCTCCGAAGCGGACGTGGTCCTGACCACCGCCGAACGCTACGCCGACGCCCAGTCGGTGATCCTGCCCTATCTGATCGTCGCCGCCGTCCTGGTCGTGCTGGCGGTCGTGATCGCCCGCTTCCCCCTGCCGGCGATCGGCGCCTCGACCCACCGCGCCTCCCGCGAAGCGCGCAAGGGGCTGTCGCTGTGGCGGCACCCCAACCTCGTCTGGGGCGTCCCGGCCATCTTCATCTATCTGATCGCCGAGATCGGGGTGGCCAATCTGTTCATCAACTTCGTGTCCCAGCCCCACATCGCCGCCATCACCCATGAGGAGGCGTCGCGCTATCTCGCCATTCTCTGGGGCGGGATGATGGTCGGGCGCTTCGCCGGAAGCTTCCTGATGCGGCGCGTGCGCGCCGAACACGTGCTGGCCGCCTTCGCCGTCGGGGCCTTCGTGGTCATGCTGGTGGCCAGCTTCGCCACCGGACCGGCCGCCATGTGGGCCCTGGTCGCCGTCGGCTTCTTCCACTCCATCATGTTCCCGACGATCTTCACCCTGGCCATCCGCGGCCTGGGACCCCTCACCGAGGAAGGCTCCGGCCTCCTGATCATGGCGATCGCCGGCGGGGCCCTGGTCATCGTCCAGGGATGGCTGGCCGACACCGTCGGACTGCAACTGTCCTTCCTGCTCACCGCCGCCTGCGAACTCTATGTCCTCTTCTACGCCATCCGGGGAAGCCGACCCGCCAGCGTGGAGGTCCCGTCGGCGGAGACGGCCGACCTGGCGCGTCGAGCATGAAGGGCAAACCGATGACCCGGCGCGGGGCCTTGGCGATGGGGATCGCGGGGACGTTGGCGTCTGGAGCCGGGATGGCCGCGACTGCGGTCGACGCAGCGAGCCGCGCCCGATCGACGGCCGGACCGCTGGCGCCGCGCCCGCCCATGGGCTGGAACAGCTGGAACAGTTTCGCGACGACCATCAACGAGGCGCAGGCGCGCGAAATCGCGCAGATCATGCGCGATCGGCTCCTTCCGTCCGGCTACGACGTCTTCACCATCGACATCCAGTGGTACGAACCGGACGCGACCAGCTACACCTATAACAGCAACCCCGTGCCGGAGATGGACGGCTTCGGGCGTCTGCTGCCCGCGCCGAACAGATTCCCGTCCAGCCGGGGCGGCGCCGGCTTCGCCCCCCTGGCCGCCGATGTGCACGCCATGGGAATGAAGTTCGGCATCCATCTGATGCGCGGGATCCCGCGTCTCGCGGTGGAGAGGAACCTGCCGGTGCTCGGCACGGAGTGGCGCGCCCGCGACATCGCCGACGTCAACAGCACCTGTCCCTGGAATCCGGACATGTATGGCGTCGACATGCGGCGGCCGGGCGCGCAGGCCTATTACGACAGCGTCTTCGCGCTGTATGCGTCCTGGGGTGTCGACTTCATCAAGATGGACGACATGAGCCGTCCCTATGATGCAGTTCAGCGCCTCGAGATCGAGGCCGCGCATCATGCGATCGCCAGGACGGGCCGGCCGATCATCCTCAGCCTGTCGCCGGGCGAGACGCCGCTCGACCAGGCCGAACACGTCGGGCGCCATGCCCAGATGTGGCGGATCAGCGACGACTTCTGGGATACCTGGGAGCTGCTCGAGGCCCAGTTCGACCGCCTCGCGAACTGGACCCCCCATCGCCGGCCCGGAGCCTGGCCCGATGCGGACATGCTGCCGCTCGGCCGGCTGGCGCTCGGCGAAAGGGACACGAACTTCACGCCGGTCGAGCAGCAAACCCTGATGACCCTCTGGTCGATCGCCCGGTCACCCCTGATCATGGGCGGCGATCTCCGGCATCTGGATGACGCGACTCTGGCCCTGTTGACCAATCCGGAGGTGTTGGCCGTCAACCAGGCCTCCCGCGACAATCGCCCGCTGCCGTCGCCCGCGCACACACGGGTGTGGACGGCCCGGCCGGAGTCCGGACCGGACGCCTATGTCTCCCTGTTCAATACGGGCCCGGTGGAAGCGCAGGTCGGCGTCAGCCTCGCCGATCTGGGGTTCGGCGAGGATGCGGTCGTCCGGGATCTCTGGACGGGTGAGAATCTGGGGCCGGCGCATCGTGAATTCGCGCGATTACTGCCGGCCCATGGTTCAGGCCTGTACCGCCTGGCCCCGGCTTGATTCAGACTTGTGCTTCCGCTTGCGCGAGCGATTGCGGACGGTCGAGGTGGAGTTGAACGGGACGCCGAGACCTTCCTGCCCGACACCCGGCGGCATAACCACCATCACGCCCGGATTCGCCCGGCGCATGGGCTGCAGTCCGTGGGGCCGGGCCACCGGCGTCCAGATGTTCGGCGACCGCATCGATCTGTAACGCTGCGAGGAGGTCCGCGTCAGGGCCGGGGGAGTCGACCTGGGCGGGGCGGTAGGGGTCTACGACCCGACCGACCTGCTCGAGCCCGGCTCGGTCGTGCCCGACGGGTCACTCGCCCTTGACCCGCCCGGACAGCCGACGAGGCTCAGGGTTCTATCGGCAAGGTGACGGTCGCCGTGAATCCTTCCGGGCCAGCCCGGGTCGCCAGCGAGCCTGCCGGGCCGTACGTCGCCGCCAGACGTTCGCGTATGTTGCGCAACCCGGTGCCGGTGCCCGCCGCGAGCGAGGGATCACCCCGGCCGTCGTCGCTCACGGAAAGGCTCAGCCGTTCGCCTGACCGGCGCACGACAACGGCGATATTCACCCGCCGGGCCGTCGGAGCGACCGCATGCTTGATGGCGTTCTCGATGAGCGGCTGCAGCAGAAAGGCGGGCATCCGCACGTCATAAAGGTCCTCCGGAATGTCGGTCTCCACCACGAGCCGGTCTCCGAAGCGGACACGTTCCACGTCCAGATAGGCCTCGAGCGCTTCCGCTTCGTCGGCCAGGGTTATCGGGGTGGCCTGATCGGCGAGGAGGGAGGCGCGGAGGAAGGCCGCGAGACTCATGGCCATCGCATCCGCCTCCTTGAGCCGTCCGGTGACGATCAGCGCCGAAACCGAGTTCAGCGCGTTGAACAGGAAGTGCGGGTGCAACTGCAACCGCAAGGCCGCCAGTTCGGCCCGCTGCGCGGCGCCCTGGGCCTCGATCAACCGGCGCTGCGACAGCAGCAGGCTGTCGGCCATGGCGTAACAGCCGAACACCCAGAAATAGATCATCAGGCTGATCCGCAGCCCGGCGTCGACGACCCCGTGCGGTGTACGGACCAGGAGGGCTGCTCCTACGCCCGGCGGCATCAGATGCCGCACGATCCAGCCGGAAATCCAGGCGTCCAGCAGCGCCTGGAGGCCGGCCAGCAGGACGACCGCCAGCCCCGCCAGCAGCCATGGCCCCCAGCCCGTCAGTCCTTCCGTGCGACGCACGACCTCGTGCAGGGGCCAGGTCAGAAGCAGTCCGTGCGCCGTCCAGACAAAGGGGAACAGCAGAAGCAGCGGATCGGTGTTCAGCGACAGGGTGAACAACAGATGGCCGACCAGCGCCAGCCCCCATAGCATCGCGGCCAGGATGACGGGGCTCCATCGGGGGGCGAGAAGTATGGTCGAGGCCCGCGTGGGGAGGCGGGCGCGTGCGAGAGACATCGAGTGGATTCGCCAGGCGGACGACGTCGTCCGGGAAGCGTCAAGCTTTCCTTATGAGACGGGCGAACTCAACCGATCACCGCCCGCGCGCTGCCATGCTCGTCGCAGCCACGACGGGGTTCGACGCGCCGTGGCCGATTCCATCGCAGCCCTGTCCACCCACATCGCACCATCGGTGATCCACAGGACGCCGCTGCTCTAGTGACCTCTTCGTCGGCGGATGCGGATTCACCCGACCTCCGCTTCGGGGCGGGCTCCCGGTCGCCAGGATTTCGGAACATGTTGGACAACCTGGTCCCTGCCTCTTCATCGCCCGCCTGGCCAACGGCAGAGGTGACGACGACGGCGGTTGCGGGCCGCGTTCAGTCCCTCGCGGTTTTCGTCGGGCCATCCGCCCCGGCCGGCGCCGAAGACGTCGCCCGCCGGGGCGGTTTCGCGGTCGTCCGCGTGGCGGACGCGGCATCGGCCGAGGCCGCGCTGTCTCATCGATCGGCGGATCTGATCGTGCTCGACAGCGGGCCGAGGAGCCAGATCGATTTCAGCGCCTGTCAACGTCTGGCGTCCCTGCGCGCGGGCGCCATACTCGTGATTACGTGCTCCGACGACGAGGTCGACCGGGTGCTGGCGCTCGAGCTGGGCGCCGACGACTGTGTCTCTCCCCGCTGCAGCGACCGGGAACTGATGGCGCGCATGCGCGCGCTTGTCCGTCGGCATGGCTCGCCAAAACCCCGCACGAACGACGCCCATGTGTTGCGCTTTTCCGACTTCCGCCTCGATCGGGTCAAGCGCGATCTGCGACGCCTGAACGGGCAGCGCGTGCCTCTGTCCCGCTCAGAGTATGACCTGCTCCATCTGTTTCTGAGCAATCCGGCGCGTCTGCTGACGCCGGCCGACATCCGGATCGCCTGCAAGGGCGAGCAATGGTTGAACCCCAGAAACGTGGCGGTTCGCGTCTATCGGCTGCGTCGTCGGCTCCAGATCGGATCCGGCCACGAGCTTATCCGCACCGTCCACGGCGTCGGATACGTCCTGGAGACGCCTGTGGCGCCCGGCTGACAGCCGCGGCCGATGCGACGAACCCCGCCCCCGGTGCGACAGGAGGGATCGCATCAGGGCAATCCACGTCTAAAAAAGACGCTTTCATGGGGCGAGACGCGACGGCCATGCGAACACCGAAGGCTTTCCATGAGCCGGAGATCCGTCAGGCGCTGATCATAGCGGCCGGCGTCTGGGCGGCCTCCGTGCCCGTCTTCATGGCGCCGACGCTCGCGGCGCCCGAGCCCGCGCCCGCGTGGGTCTGGATGGCCACGGGCCTGGTCTCGCTGATGGGCGTTCTCCTCACGCCCGTCCTCCTGTGGGTCGTCCGGGCCGCCGATCGATGGGCCGGGCGAGCGCTCCGCCTCGTTGTGATCGTGGGGGCCGTGGCCCTGGTCGCCCTGATCCATTCGGTGATCGATACGGCGGTGCATGACCTGCTGTTGTCATGGTTCCATCCGAATGCGAGGGGCACCATGTTCGTCAACGACGAGGGGCAGGTGACGCCGGCCCCTCTTCATTATTACGTGCTGATGAATTTCATCACGCTCCTGTGGGTGCATGCGGGGGTGACGGCCCTGGGGGTACTGAGCCGCTTCAACATGAGGGCGCGCCGTCAGGAGGTCGCAACGGCCGAGGCCAGAGCGGCCGCCAATCACGCGAAGCTGGCGACTCTCCGCCTGCAGCTCAGCCCCCACTTCATGTTCAACACCCTGAACGCGATCTCCAGTTTGATCCTGACCGGCCGCAACGCCGACGCCGAGCGGATGTTGACCCGCCTGTCGGATTTCCTGCGCGCGTCGCTTGGGCCGGGCGAGGCCGAACGGGTGTCCCTGGCTTCGGAACTTTCGGCCGTGAGCGCGTATCTGGACATCGAGAGCATGCGCTACGATGGCCAGCTGGACACGGAGGTCGTGAGCGACGAGAGCCTGCACGAGGCGATGGTGCCCACCTTCCTGCTCCAGCCACTGGCGGAACAGGCCGTCGCTCATGCTGTCAGCCCGCCCCGGCGGGCCGTGACCATCCGGCTTTGGGCATCGCGCGACGCCGGGGACACGCTGGCCGTCGCAATACAGGCGCGAGCGGCGGACGGGAGCCCGTCGTCGATGCCGCCGCCGCCGCTGGATCTCGCGGCGGTGCGGAGTCGCCTGGCGGCGGTGTATGACGGTCGGGCCGAGATCGAGGGAACGTCGGACGTCAGCGGATTTACCGCGACAGCCCGTCTGCCGCTGGATCGCGCGGGAGCGGGAGCCCGATGACTTCGTTGCGTGTCCTGCTGGTCGACGATGAGCCCTTGGCCCTGGCGCGGCTGGAGGTCGGCTTCCGCGAAATAGCCGACGCCCGGATCGTCGGGTTTGCCCGGAACGGTGAGGAAGCGATCGCGCAGATCGGGTCGCTTCGTCCGGACGTGGTCATCCTCGACGTCAAGATGCCGTTGCGTGACGGTCTGGAAGTCGCGCGAACACTGGATGGAGACGATGCGCCGGAAGTCGTGTTCGTCACGGCCTACGAACAGTTCGCGCCGAGCGCATTCGAGATCGAGGCCGCCGACTATCTGCTGAAACCAATCCGCTTCGAACGGCTGCGTGTCGCTGTCGAACGGGCGCGCCGGCGTCGGGCGGCGCGCGACGCCGGCGCGCGCATCGAGGAACTGGAAAGCGTGGTCGACGCCCTGCGCGCGGACACCCGGGTCGTGGACGACCCCGCGCCGTATGAAAGCGAGCTGTGGGTCCCAAGCCTGCATGGCGTCGTGAGGGTGGCGACGGCCTCGATTGTGTGGATCGAGGCCGCGCGCGACTATGTCATCCTGCATACCGCCGCACGCAGCCTCATTCTCCGGGAGACCATGGGACGGATGCAGGAGCGGCTCGACCCGGCGCTGGCGCTCCGCGTGCACCGCTCGGCCTTTGTCAATCCAGCCGCGGTGACGGGCATCCAACGGCTCGGCAAGGGTCAGATCGCCGTGGTGCTCTCGGATGGGCAGGCAGTGACGGTCGGACCCAACTATTCCCGGCGTGTGCTGGACGCGCTGAACGCCCGCGGGCGCCCCTGACGGCGGGGCCGCCGGAACAGCTGCGGGGCCCGGCGTAGCACCGATCAGGAGGGCGACGATCGGGCTGCGCGCGCTGTATCGTCTTCCGCGTTTGTCGCCGTCTGATCCGGCTTCGTCGCAGCGTCCCGGGCTTGTCGACCGCGCGTACCTTTTGATCGAAATTGACTTGGTGCGGCGGGCGCCGGTGCTCTTCTGCGGGCGCCGTCGCCCCCCGGGTTCCCCCCTCCGGGCGAAGGGCTTCGTCTCCGCGTGTCATAGGGGGACGAAGTCCTGGAAGGTATCGTCGGGCGGCTGTCCCAATCGGCCGCCCGACGATGGTTGTGCAATCGCCACACGCGTTGCGGCGCGCGCGGACGGGACGGAGATCAGTCGTTGAAAGCCAAGCCTTTCAAGATCAAGGCGGTACTGACCATCGAGATCGACGCGGCCGACGCCTATGTCATCGAGGCGCACCGTCGTGAGCTCAAGATCGTCCTCGCCGAGTTGCAGGCCCGGCACGGCGCCGCCCGAATGAGCATCACGGCGCGGCGGCCGAGACTGGGTCCGCGGGCCGGCCCGCCCCCCAGGCTGGGATCGGAATTCGAGATCGTGCGCGCCCGCCATGCCGGGTAGTCGGCCTCGCTCCTCAAGGAACGCGCTCGCGGCGATCGTCAGCTTGCTGGACGAGGCGTTCGGCGACTTCACCTTCACCGAGTTGGCGACCATGCTGGCGGTCTGCGAGCATGAGGGCCTGTCCGTCTCGAGCGTCGCCCGGGTCTGTCGCTTCACGGAAGCGACGGCGTCGCGGACCATTCGAAAGCTTGCGCCGGGGGACCTGCCCGGGGCGTTGCCGCCCGCCCGCGGACTGCTGACGCTGGCCCGGGCGCCGAACGACAACCGGTCCCGGTATGTGTTCCTGACCCCCCGGGGCCGGGCCCTGTGTCAGGTCTTCGACGCCATGATCGCGGATTCTTCGCGCGTGCGGCTGGTGGGGCCGGGCTCGTGGTCTGGAGTGGCGACGCCGATGTGTGCTGAAGCGTTCGAGCGTTCAGATCCGGCCGGTCCGCCCGGGCACTGACATTTCACAATCCGTGAGGCGCGCACTAAAGTAAATACTTGCAAGCATGTAATAATATATTGTGTGATCCAAAGGATATATAGAAAAACGATCTTGTCGTTACATAATCAAGGCAGTTGATTGATGGTCAAGCTCTGCGAAACCTCCATTGCCGCGCAGTGCGGCGCGACCGACGCCGTCCGCAAGGGCGGTTCGCCAGGAGGAAGATATGAGACATCGCAACAGCCGGGTTCGGCTGATCACTTCAACGATGCTGGCCGGAGTCATGGCGGCGGCGGCGCCTGTCGCTGTCACGCTGTTCAGCCCCACGCTGGCCAGCGCGCAGGACTACACCAGCGGCATTCTGTCCGGCTATGTGCGCGACAGCGCCGGGGCGCCGATCGCCGGCGCGGAAGTCTCGGTGACCTCGGCCCAGGGCTCGACCCGCGAAACGGTGACGGCCGCCGATGGCTCGTTCCGCGTGCCCGCGCTCGCCGTGGGGGCCTACACGGTTCACATCACTTCATCCGCCGGCAGCGCCTCGGACCAGATCTCCGTGTCGCCGGGCGGCGCGACCTATGACTTCACCGTGGGCTCCCCGGACGGCGCCGATCTGGGAGAGATCGTGGTGACCGCCCAGCGTATCCGCGACTTCAACGCGACCGACACCGGACTGAGCGTCGATGTCCAGGAGTTCGCCGAGCGGGTGCCCACTGGCCGGTCGATCAACGCGGTGACGCTGTTCTCCCCAGGCGCGAGCGCGCCCGACGCCTCGATCAATGCGGGGTCGCGCCGCAACCAGTCCCTGGTGTCGCTCTCCGGCACGTCAGCCGCAGAAAGCGTCTATTATATCAACGGCATGAACGTCACGGACCAGCGTTCCTTCCTGGGCTATGGTGAGTTGCCGTTCGACTTCATTCAGACGATTGACACCAAGACGGGCGGCTACCAGGCCGAATACGGCCGTGCGACCGGGGGCGTGGTCAACATCGTGACCCGCTCGGGCGGCAACGAATGGACTGGCGGCGTCAGCGCCTTCTTCAGCCCGGACAGCCTGCGGTCCAACCGCTACACGTCCTATTCGCCGGGCGGCAACAACGTCGCGGGCGTCGAGAACTTCAACCAGTTCTCCTCGTCGGAGACAAAGGACTACACGATCCACGCCGGCGGCCCGCTGTGGCGCGACCACCTGTTCTTCTTCGGCGTCTACAACATCCGTGACGTCCAGCAGGAAGGCGCACGCACGCGAAACCATTCCTACAATGCGGGAACGGGCGTCATCACCCCCGGCGCGACCATGTCGCAAACCGTCACTTCCTATGACGATCCCCGTTGGGCGGTGAAGCTGGACGCTGTCATCAATCCGGATCACCGGCTCGAGGCGACCTTCATCGACGACACGACGGTGACGACCTCGCAGGTTCGTACCTTCTCGGCGGCGACAGGCGCCCTGACCTCGACCGCCGATCCGGTGTTCTCCGAAGCGGGCGGGCTCACGTCGATCTACAAGTACACGGGCGTGTTCGCGGACTGGTTCACCCTGTCGGCCCTGTATGGAAAACAGGAAAATTCCTACGTCGACTCCGGCCTGCCGACATCCCTCGCCGGCGTGTTCGACGATCTGGCTCCGGGCGGTCCCCGTTATCTGACCGCCGGCCGGCCCGCCCTGTACAACCTGTCGGGCGGAGACGTCCGGGAGACGACGCGGGTGGACGCGGACCTCTATTTCAGCCTGTTGGGCGATCACCACGTTCGCGTCGGCTGGGACAAGGAAGAGCTGACGTCCGTCGCGAACAACGCCTATTCGGGCGGGGCGTTCTACAACGCCGCCGCCGCCGGTTCCTGTGCCTCGGGGGCCGGGGCCGCCGGTTGTATTATCGTACAGACATTCGCGAACAGGGGCACGTTCACCGCGGAGCAGACCGCGCTGTATATCCAGGACTCCTGGGACATCACGCCGGACCTCTCGGTCCAGCTCGGCGTGCGGAACGACAAGTACGACTACCTGAACGGCGCCGGCCAGAGTTATGTGGCCATCGATGACCAGTGGGCCCCGCGCCTGGGCTTCAACTGGGATCCAACCGGACAGGGCGTCGACCGGATTTATGGATCGATGGGAGACTACTATCTGCCTATCGCCACCAACACCTCCATCCGCGCCTCATCCGGAGAGATCTACACCTTCGAATATTTCCAGGCGGTCCGGGACGGGGCCGGCAACCTGGCCATGAACGGCAGCCTGCCGCAGCTCGGCCCCCGCTACGCCATCAACTACCTGAGCCCGCCCGGTACGCCCGCCAGGGAACAGGTCGCCGAGCGGGATCTGAAGCCGATGTACGAGCGCGAGCTCATCCTCGGCTATGAGCATCGCTTCGAGGACGGCATGTTCGCGGACTGGAGCGCCGGCGTGCGGTACGTGAACCGGAATCTGGAAAGCGCCATCGAGGACACTCAGATCGGCGACGCCGTCGCCCGCTACTGCATCCGCAACAATCTCGCGACCTGCGTGGTCACGGACGGCGCCGACACCTACACGCCGGCCGATGGAACGGACTTCGCGAGCTACTTCAACTACGTCCTGATCAATCCGGGCGACGGCGCCACGGTGCTGGTGGATCTTCAGGCCGATCCCCGGACCCTGGCGAACGGCTCGCCCAACCCGGCCTACAATCCGCAGCTGATCAACTTCACCGCCGCGGACATGAACCTGCAGGAGGTCGATCGCACCTACGAGGCGCTGGAGTTCACCTTCGAACGCCCGTTCGACGGCACCTGGGGGCTGCAGGGATCGTACACCCTGGCCGACTCCAAGGGGAACTACGAAGGGGCGGTGAAGTCGGACATCGGCCAGCTGGATACGTCCATCACGCAGGACTATGACCATGCGGCCAATCAGCTCGGCGGCCATGGCTATCTGCCAAACCATCACCGGCACACCTTCAAGGCGTTCGGTTCCTGGGCTCCGACCGATCGTCTCGGGATCGGCGCCAACTTCACCGCCCAGTCCGGCCGCTATTACGGCTGTATCGGACGGGTGCCGTTGTCGGTGGACCCGTTCGCGCCGACCTCCGGCACGCCGTCGGGCTGGTACTGCCCGCTGGGCGCCGGGAACTCGACGATCCCGACCCCGCGCGGTTCGCAAGGCAAGACCGACTGGGTCTACCAGCTGGATCTGAACTTCAACCTTGTGCTGCTCGACACCCCTGATCGGGGCAAACTGTCCGCGTCGCTCGACGTGTTCAACGTCTTCGACGGCGACACGGCCACCCGCGTGGTCGAACAGGGTCTGATCCGAACCGGGGCCAACCGCATGGACGCCCGCGCTCCGTTCTACGGCATGGATCGCAGCTACCAGGCGCCGCGGAGCGTTCGCTTCGGCCTGCGCTACACCTTCTGACGGCGTAGCGGCAAGAGACGGGGGCCGGCGGGCGAAAGCTCGCCGGCCTTCTGTCGTTTGCGGTCAGTGAGTCCGCCGGCGCGTGGCGTTCGTACAGACGGGTCGGCGTCCGCCGCGCAAAAGCGAGCCCACGCCGTCCTCGACGCCCCGATTGCGAAGGCGCAGTTAAATTACTGAGTTACATTGGAAAAGTCGTTGTCGGCGCCGTCGTTGACTCGACGACTCGTCTCCGGAAGTAGCTCCAGCGCTCGTGGGAACCATCCTCACGAGCCACCTACGTAAAGGGGGCATTAATGTTATTGCACAATCCTTAGTTATGTCAGGGGCTGCTCGGGGCGGGCAATCTGATCGCGGTGAACGCTCTTCGCGAAAGGTCCGACCCGTCGCCGAGCCTGCATTCGCCGGGGGTGGGGCATGAGCGCAGATATCCGGAGCGTCCCCGTCAGGCGCCTGATCGGCAAATCGGTCGACATCGAGCGTGTCGGTGGATGAACTCTTCCACCGCTTGAATCGACCGTTTGGGGCCTTGCCGGACCTCGTCGAGACGTTGATATCGGATCTGGTGCGCCGGTTGGATCTGGTCTGGGCGGAGCTGAGTGTCGCCGGGCAACAGACTCTGACGGTCCGCCGTTCCGGTCGGGCGCTGACATCCGACTGGAAACCCGGCGGCGGGCGTGTTCACCCGTCGGACCGTCGGCCGCACATCCGCTCAATCGATGATGCGGTGCATGCGGCAGATCGATTCGAGACTCTGGAACTTGAGGCGCCCGGGCCGGAGCTGGACGCCGCCGTGCTGTGGTTGCCGCTCGCCTTCGGTGACCGTCCTATGGGAGACCTGCGGCTGGCCTGGAAAAACGAGGGGGAGCGCCGGCGTAACTCCCCGCCCTGGCTCGCGGCCTTCGCCCGCCACTGCAGTTTTCTGATCAATCGCTACATCGTGCGCGACTGGAGCGAGCGCCGGCTGGGGCATCCGCTGCTCCTCGTTGGCATGAGCCGGGTCATGCGCCATCTCGAGGGCCTGCTGGAGCATGCGGCCCGCAGCGATCTGCCGGTGCTGCTGTCCGGAGAGTTCGGCACTGAAAAGCTGCCGTTGGCGGCGATCATCCATTGCGGCGGCAGACGCCGGGACGGTCCCTTCGTACAAATCAATTGCGCGGAACCCTTGGGGACGCCGGGCGACTGGTTCGAGCAGGCGGCGGGCGGCACCCTGTTTCTCAACGGCATCGATGAGCTGCCGGGCTCCCTGCAAAGGCAGTTGCCGTTGCATATGCACTCGCATCTTGATCAATGGTCCGTGGGGCGGTCCGTCAACGACGCACGGATTGTCGCGGCCACGACGCTGGATCTGCGCGAGCGGGTCACGGACCGCAGCTTCTCCCGCGGGCTGCTTGCCGAACTGGACATTCTCTCGATAGCGGCGCCGCCGCTGCGTGAGCGACGCGAGGATATCGAGGCCCTGATCGGCGCCTCGCTGGAGCGCCGGGGGTTTCGCACCGAGGACAAACTGACCGAGGCGCTGGTCGCGGTCTGCCGAACCTATTCCTGGCCTGAGAACCTCTACGAGTTGGAGCGGGTGGTCACGCGGCTGGCGGTCATGACCGGCGGGCGCAAAATCCTGCGCGAGGACATCCTGCTGCACTGTCCGTGGATCATGGAAGATGCGGACCTGGCCGCGATCTACCGCCCATCCTCGGCCAGGCTGGGGCGGCCGGAGAGCGAGAGCGAACGATGGATTCGCTGCGCGGTGCATCGTGACGAGGCGGAACTGGGCCGCCTGCATGAAGGGCTGGCCCGCGCGCTGCTGTATCTCGGAGACCACTACGCCGAGCCGATCACCCTGACCCAGCTGGCGCGGCACGCCCACGTCAGCGAATCCCATATCAGCTTTCTGTTCCGAACCGCCCTGGACATGCCGTTCAAGGGCGTTCTGGGCCGCATCCGTATTCACAAGGCCAAGGAAATTCTCGCCAGTGAAAGCCGGCTCCACATCACCGAAGTGGCGCTGAGCGTCGGCTTTGCCGACCTCAGTCACTTCGAGAAGTCTTTCAAGCGGGTGGTGGGCCAGAACCCCAGGGAGTTCCGCCGCCAGCACGCATTGGTCCGGGCGGCGGAATGATCTGGCGTCAGGTCGGCGGTTTGGGCCGGATCCGCCACAGGCCCCATTCCCCGGCACGCGTCGTGGCATAGGTCGGGTCCTTGGGCCAGGGCAGGAGGCGTTGCATCGGGTCGGGATGAGTCTGTTCCGACAGCTTCTGCCAGATGGCCGGCTGCAGCTGGCTGACGAAGAAGACGAGGTCGTCGACACGGATCTCGTCACGGCGGTCACGGCTGGACAACAGGCGCATCTGCCACTGCGCGCCAGGATCGGTCGCATCATGATCGTAGAAGACGCCGGCCAGTTCCGCGCGCACGGTCAGCAGGCTGTTGCCGAGCGGCGAGCGCTCGCTGGTCTTGATGCGCACCGTCGACATGTTGAGGATCGGGGTGACGACATCGCCCCCGCCGACCGGCGCGATCGAGAACGTGATCGCCGCCTCCGGGTCCGCGGTGAAGGTCGGGTACGAGTAGGCGTACATGCGCCCGTAGGCGGATTTGGCCAGATACACCGGGCCCGGCTGGGCGTGCCAGATATCGCCGACGTATTCGAAGATGTACTGGGTGTTGTAGTTCAGGGCGTCGCCCGGAGTCCGGACCCCGCTGACCTTCAGCGCGTCCGTGGGATCCGGAATGGCGGGCACGGGCCCGGGCATGAGCAGGTGCTCGAACGTCGGGGCGTGCGCCACCCGGTCGCCCATCATCCACTGGTCGTCCGGAATCTGGGCCATCTTCAGCACGGTGGCGATCATCGACGTATGGTCGAAGGGGATGTCCTCCCTGGACCGGAAGACCGTTCCGCGCGGGACCCGCGGCGAGATCAAAAGGGTCGGCACCCGCACGCCGAACTGGGCGAAGCCGAAGCCGAACTGGGTGCGGGTCTCGTCGTCCATGTCGCCGCGGACGATGGGGGGCTCGGGCAGGGGACAGGCGTCCGTTTGGGAGGGATGCGCCAGGGGCGGGAACATATGGTCGTACGTACCGCCGTTCTCGTCGAAGGTGATGATCAACAGGGTGTCCTTCCAGTTCTCGTGGGAGGACAGGGCGTTGTAGACGTTCATGACGAAGTCTTCGCCGACGGTCGTGTCCGAGACCGGGTGGTAGTCGTTGCCGACGCCCCGCATCTTTGAGTTCCAGGCGACCCCGCCGCCCCATTTCGGCTCGATCCAGCTCACGGCCGGCAGCCGGCCGTTGCGGCAGTCCTCGAAGAACTCGTTGTTGGGTTTCGACGCATCGAACTGTTTGAAGTTCTTGTCGAATTTCTTGTTCTGCAGCAGAGGGAACATGGTCCGGGTGTGCTGCCACTCCATGCCCAGTGTCAGGACTTTCGGCGGCCAGGTGTCCTGCCAATAAACCTTCCAGTCGTAGTTGTGCTGCTCCAGCACCTCGAACAGGCAGCGGGTCGAGACGGGCAGTTCGTCGGAGTGGCTCTTGCCCTCCCACCAGCGCATGACCTTCACCCCGGGGTTCCAGGTGTCGGGGTCGTAGAAGCTGTTGTTGACCATCCCGCGCGAGGTGCCGGACAGCGAGAAAGCCCGGTTGGTGTTGGTCTGGCTGGGCACCGAACAGTACCATTCGTCCGACACCGCATAGTAGCGCGCCAGGCCGCTCAGCACGGGCAGCTGTTCGGGCATGTAGGTGTCCAGCACCTCGCTGAGATCGTCCTTGCCCAGGCTGATCTTCATGTGCTGCTGGACGTCGAGGTTATAGTCCAGGACATAGCCGCGCATCGTCGGCTGGCCTTCCTGGATCATTTTCTGGATCAGCGCCTCGCGGGCTTCCCGGTTGAACCAGGCCTCGGGTTTCAGGCCCTTGGTCCACATCTGGTTCATGATGTGCTCGAAGCTTTCGCCGGTGTTGTAGGCGGGGGTCTTCGGCGAACGGGCGCCCTGGTTGATCGGCAGTGTTCCGCCCGACGGGGTGGGGTTCGCCAGGTCGGCCAGTGTCTGCTTGTCGAGGCTGGACAGTCCCAGGAACGGGCGCTCGTCCCCCTCCCGGCCCAGGATCTGGGCCGGCTTGACCTTGTCGTCGTACAGCCAGCCCATGATGTGGTCGAACCCACGGTTCTCGAGCATCAGCACGACAACGTGCTTGACCCCCTGGCCGGGGAGTTGCGTCTTCATCACCATCTGAGAATCCTACCGTCGCCCTCACGCCCGCGGCGTCGAAAAGTCACTGATCCCGGGAGACCGCGTACTCGGCGACCTTCACCGCGCGCGTGGCTTGTCGCTGCGCCTCGTCGATGGCCCGCCTCATGGCCTCTTCGGCCTGATGCATCGTCCGCTCCTGATGGCGCATGCCATCAGCGATCGCGTCTTCCACGGTGCGCTCAGCCTGGTGGACGATGCGCTCGGCCGCCGCCATGGCGTCCGTGGCGTTGTCAGGGCGATGGCGGCGTCCCGATCCCCCGATCGAGGCCTCCGCATCATGGACGACGCGTGAGGCGTGCTCCTCGGCGCGGGTGGCTTCCCGCATCGCGCGGTCCTCAAGGTTCTGGTCCCCGGGGTTGATGATCGTATGGCTCCGGCGAGATTTGCGGGGTTTGCGGAAACTCATGATGCGTCCTCCTTCTTGTTGGCGCGCCCGGGAGCGCGAGGGGCCTGGTCGGGCCGGGCCTTGAACGAGCTCAGGCTGATGATCCCCAGGGGATCGAGCTGGACCTCGGCCTCATGGCTGTGGTGCTCGATCGGGAAGGTGCAGGTGGCGCCGTCCTGGGCCATCAGGCCCCGGTGCACATGGGCCGCCGACAGCAGGCGCTGGGACCCCGACACATAGTGGTCGACGAAACCTCGAGCCGCGTGACCCGTCTCGCCGGCGTAGGCGGTGTTCAGGACGATCTCGCGCACCCCGGCTGATAGTCGGGCGAAACCGACCGAATTGCCCCAGCCCAGCCAGATCTCGATCGCCTCGGCCACTTCCTTCGGATGCACCAGACCATCCACCTCCGGACAGTTCAGCTGGCCGAACAGGTTTGGCGCGAGAGCCTGCACCGCGATCTCGGCCTGCCGGCGCCGGTCGCTTGTCTTGGCGAGGCCGGTCTTGTTGGTCAGCCCGATGTAGACGCGGAAATAGTCGGCGAATTCGCGCGGGGTGCGGCCCTGTTCGACGCCGAAGGCCGCGGCCTCCTTCTCGATCGCCAGGTCCTCGTCATCCTGCCGGACGAAGTCGCTGAACAACTCGTAGGCGGTCTTCAGGTCCTCGTAGGTCATGAACTGGAACATCGGGTCGGTCGCGACGCCCAGCTCGTTCAGATAAGCCGTCCCCTTGTCGAAATCCGACTGCGTGAGGATGCCCTGGGCCTGCAACAGGCGGTGGGTATGGAACGTCGACTTGACATCCTTCTCCTTCAACTCGGCCCGGGCGAGAATGCGAAGCTCGGCCTCGTTCATCGTCATCAGCTTGGCCGGCCCGATCATCACCTTCAGCTCACGCAGGAGCGTGAAGCGGTTGGCGTGCAGGCCGGCCTGGATCTCGGCCAGCATCTCGCTCTCGTCGGGGAAGGCGTAGGCGACGCCGGGTTCGAGGACGGCCCAGTTGAGCCATTCGACGCCCCCGTCGATGAATCGAAGCACGAGACGGCAGCGTTCGGAGAGACCTCCCTGGTCCTGGAGGGGACGGTTGGCGACGGTGATGGTCATGGTGTGCTCCTCAGCCCGACGGGAAGCTCTTGAGGACCGATGCGGCGGCCTCACCGATGGCCTTGAAGTCCTGGGTGGCCCCGGTGACCATGGTCTGGGCCTCCTGGATCACGTCCTTGTACTTGGGCAGGCCGGTGGCCAGGTACTGCGCCATGGCCACGCCCGCCGCCGTCGTCGCGATGGTCGAGACGTTGCGCAACGCGTCCGCGGCGTCTTGCACCGCGATGGCGCTGGATTGGGCGACCGACTGGTAGGCCTTGCCTGCGCCGCTGGTCAGGACGATCTGCGGCGCCATCGTCGCGCGGTGCGTGTGGTTGATGACGTCGATAATCTGCGGATTCACGTGAGCGGGGTTCGTGGGCATGGAGACTCCTTACGAACGGGACGGACGGGTACGGGTAGTCCCGGCCTTGGGTTGGTTGGCGGATGGCTTCCGCGGTGCGGTGGCCTTGCGCGCGCGCAGGACTTGCGTGGTCACCGGCGCCGCCGGTCCAGCGTCCTTGGCCAGCTGGGCCAGATCCGCCTGGGCCTGGGCGGCGTTGGGCCCGCCGGCGGCGATCGCGGCCCGCAGCGTCGCGATGGCCGCCTCGCCGGCGCTGAGGGGGCCGGCGAACGGGTCCGGCGGCGGAGGGGCAGGAGCCGCGGCGTCCTTGGCCAGCTGGGCCAGATCGGCCTGGGCCTGGGCGGCGTTGGGTCCGCCAGCGGCGACCGCGGCTTTCAGGACGGCGATCGCGGCCTCGCCGGCGTTCAGCTCGGACGCGAACGGGTCGGGCGGCGGCGGTGGCGGGGACAGGGGGGCCACGGCGTCGGCGGCCAGAAGCACCAGGTCCTCACGGGCCTGGGCGGCGTAGGATTCAGAGCTCGCCGCCTGGGCGCGCAGTTCATTGATCGCCGCCTCTCCGTCGCTGTAGGCGATGTCGACCGGGGTCGGAGGCGGGGTGGGGCCTGGAAGCGGGTCGACTTCCGGCGGCGGGTCCGGCGCGAGCGGCGGCATGTAGTAGGTCTGGCGCTGGAGCATCTTGGCGCAGGCGGCGGTCACCGCCGCCGTGCCGACCATGCTGGAGCCCTGCTGGCGCATGACGGCGTTGTGCATGGCCATCCCGAGGCTCTCCACCATGACGGCGTCGAGCATGCCGAAGGCCTGGGAAGGCGCTTCGCCGGTGTTCAGCGTCACTACGCTGGCCACGGAATCCACGATCCGGCTGTTGACTGTGCCGTCCTGTGTGACGTCGTTCATGGGCCTCAAGCTCCCTTGGTTAGGATCATCGCCAGCACCTGCACGAGTGCGGCGTTAGTGATGACCTGGCCGCGCTGCTGGTTGGCGACCGCATTCTCCATCGCCAGGCCGATGCTGTCGGCCATGGTCACGTAGGTCATCGCCATGGCGACCGACGGGGCCAACCCCACCGAGAGCGCCGAACCGGATCCGACGGACCCGATCACATTGGCGACGCCTGTATCCGCCACTCACCTGCTCCTGTGTCTGAACTCCGGTCGGCGGGTGGGCGGATGCCGGGGACGGCGCGCGAACGGCGCACCGTCCCCGGCAAGGTCGTCAGTAGGCGCGGTAGATGTCCGAGGTGGCGACGCCCGCCGACCCGGTGTCCACCGACAGCAGGGTGCAGACGCCCTGGGACGTCGCCGCCTGCATGGTCACGTAGGACTGCTGCTGGTTGTTGGTGGCGTTGTGGGCGGCGTTGCCCAGCGCCTGGCTGGTGGTGATGAACAGATTGCCCATCGCCATGGCCGGCGCGTCGCCCAGGACCTTGGTGTTGGCTTGGGTGATGGAGTCGGTGATCTGGCTGTTGAGGGCGGTAGGAAATGCCATTGTCTTGCTCCTTGTGGATGGAGGTTGTCAGGTCGCCGTCCGCGGACGGGCGGCGGGGTGAAGGGCGGGATCAGCCGCCCAGGATCTTCTTGGTCGCGAGACCGGACGAGGCCGAGTCCAGCGAGTAGAGCAGGGCGACCCCCATGTTGGTGGCGGCCTGGGACATCACGAACATCTGCTGCTGGGCGTTGGTGGCGTTGTGCGCCGCGTTCGCCAAGGCCTGAGCGGTGGCCTGGTACAGGTTGCCCATGGCGATCGCCGGCGCCGTGCCCAGAACCTGGACATTCGGCTGGGTGACGGAGTCGGTGATCTGGTCGTTCACAGAGGTCGGATAGGCCATGGACGCTGCTCCTGGGCGTTAGGACGAGTGGGGCTGTAGGGCCCGGGCGTCTCCGCCTGGGCCGTCCGGACGTCAGCTGCTCAGGATGTCAGCGGTCGCCACGCCGGTCGCCGCCGTGTCGAGCGCGTACAGGGTCGCAACTCCCATGGTCGTCGCGGCCTGGCTGGTGACGAAGCTCTGCTGTTGGGCGTTGGTGGCGTTGTGCGCGGCGTTCGAAAGCGCCTGGGCGGTGGCCTGGTAGAAATTGCCCATGGCGATCGCCGGAGCGTCGCCCAGGACCTTCACGTTGGCTTGGGTGACGGAGTCAGTGATCTGGCTGTTGACGGCGGTCGGGAATGCCATGTCGCGGTCCTCGATGATGTGGGGTTATTCGGGAAGTCGCCGCCCGTTGCGGACGGCGATCGGATCGTCCGGAGGGGCGTCAGCCCAGGCCTTTGACCTTGGACTTCAGAATATCCATCGTCGCGATGCCGGTGGACGCCGTGTCGAGCGAATACAGCGTGGCCACGCCCATCGTGGTGGCGGCCTGCGCTGTGACATAGCTCTGCTGCTGGGCGTTTGTGGCGTTGTGCGCGGCGTTGGAAAGCGCCTGGGCGGTGGCCTGGTACAGGTTGCCCATGGCGATCGCGGGCGCGTCGCCCAGAACCTTCACATTGGCCTGGGTTACGGAGTCGGTGATCTGGTCGTTAACGGCGGTCGGGAATGCCATCGCTGGTCCTCTCTGCTGGCGCGTCCGGTCCGATTGCCGGCCGGCTGGAGCGGCTGATCTTGTGCAGCCGCGACGACAGGACGGTATGGCCAAGATGGCGGGCGCGATTGGCGTGGCCGCTCAAAGAGTCCGCAAAAGCCGTCATGAGTCCGGCCTTCGGGTGGGGAATGTGACGACGAATTCGCAAAAACCGGCTGACCCGGATTATTCGCGTTCAGGGCGAATTACTCTTCCGAGGCGTATGACGCGGCCTTTTCACAGGTTTCGCGGAAAAGTCCGATACGGCGGAATTCGTCAATCAGGAGAAATCCGCGCCCACTCTTCTCGATGAGCAGTGCTTGCCAGGACCGTCTCGGGTCATGTCGGGCGTGGCTTTCGCGAATGGGACGGGAACGGGCGGGGTAGGGAAGGGCGACTCCGCGCCGGGAGCGGACATTGCCGTCGGCCGGGAAGCGGACGTTCGAGGCGACCAGGCCGAAGGTCCGTTTTCACCCATCGCGGACGTCCTTACGGCAATGCCGATGCCACCCGTGTCCGCAAGTTATCGTCTATCCGCAGCAAAGGCCGGGGAAGTTCGGCCGTGGTCAGGCCCATCAGTCTGGCGGCTTCGTGGACGATCCGCAGGCTTCCGTGTGCCCGGAACAGATCCCAAAGAGGAGCGAAGGCTGCATCCAGTTTTTCCGCCTCGTCCCGATTACCAGCCATCGCGGCTCTGGTCAGTGCTGACGCAGCCTCGGGAAACAAGCCGCCTGCGACGCTGAACCAGCAGTCGCACCCTGCCAGAAGGGCGTCCTTGCAACCCCAATCCCCGCTGTAGCCTACCGAGAGGGCGGGGGCCGCAGCCCTGAAGGAGGCAAGGTCAGTTTTCAGGTCGCCAGCGGGAAGCGGTAGCTTGATGGCCGCAACCGTTTGTATCTCGGCGAGTCGACCCACGAACGCAGGCCTGAACGTGAACCTTGTGGTGTCCGGATTGCTATAGATGCACAACGGGAGGTTGGTAGCTGACGCCACCGCTTCGAAATGCGCATACACCTCGTCCTCCTTGAGGGGGGTGTAGCCAACCGGAGCGAGGAGCAGACCGGCTGCGCCCTCCGAGGCTGCGTCTTGCGCAAGGTCGCACGCATCATCAGTCCGCATCGCGCCAACGCCGACGATAACCGGGATCGAGGTGACGCTGGCGACCGCAGCAGCGACGGCTCGCCGTCGCTCCGCGCGGGTGAGGAACATGTAAGTGCCCGTGCTGCCCAACAGACCGACGCTGTCGGCTCCTCCGTCCTCAATCCGACGTACAAGACCCGCCACATCCCGAGCGATGACCTCGCCAGCTGGGGTCATTGGCGTGATGGGGAAGGCTGAAAGACCAGAGAAGATGCTCATGGCTTCAAAAGAGCGTCGCAGTGTCGCCGGGACAAATCATCGTTGGCTTCTGATTGTATCGAATGGGCGCCCACAGCGGACCGTCCGCTCTCGACCCATTGTGGAACCTGGGTACCCCCTATCCGGAATCGTCAAGCCAGCGAGTTGATGAGGCCGCCCTCGACCCGCACGGCCGCGCCATTGGTCGCCGCAGCCAGTGGGCTGACCAGGTAAGCGACGAGACTCGCGATCTCGTCGGCCTCGATCATCCGCTGCAGGAGCGAACCGGACCGGGCTCCGGCAAAGAACTCGGCTTCCGCCTCTTCCGCCGAAGCGTCCGGCTTGCTGGCGATGCTGCGCAGATAGTCGACGATGCCCTCGGACCGCGTCGGCCCCGGCAGCACCGAATTGACAGTCACGCCGGTTCCTCGCGTCAGGACGGCCATGCCTCGGGCGATCGACAACTGGGCGGTCTTGGTCATGGCGTAGTGGATCATGCCCGGATCCACCGCCAGGCCGGTCTCGCTGGAGATGAAGATGATGCGCCCGGAGCCCGAAGCCAGCATCGCCGGGAAATAGCCACGCGCCAGACGCACACCGCTCATCACGTTGACCTCGAAGTAGCGAAGCCAGTCAGCGTCCGTGATCTCCTCGAACGCCTTGCTTTCATAGATGCCCAGGTTGTTGACCAGGATGTCGACCTCGGGGACGTGCGCCAGCACGGTCTCGGCGCCTTCTGCGGTAGCCATGTCGGCGACGACCCCGGAAATCTCGGATCCGGTTGACGTCCGCAGGTCTTCCACCGCCTGCTGCAGTTTGTCGGGGTCACGCCCCGTCAGCACCACGTGTGCGCCTTCGGCGGCGAGTCTGCGGCCGATCGCCAGCCCGATGCCGGCGGTCGAACCCGTCACCAGCGCCGTCTTTCCCTGAATTTGAAGATCCATCGTTACATCCCTGTCGTCGTGCGCGCCCACAGCGGGCGATGATCGGTTCGGTCGGTGTCAGCGCCCGGTCTGGAGCAGCAGGTCGCGAACCTGCTCACCAACACCGCTGGCGGACTGGGGATTCTGGCCGGTGACCAGCCGGCCATCGACGACCACCCTGGCCGTCCAGTCGGCGGCGGGCTGATGCAGCGCGCCCCGTTCGGTCAGTGTCGAGGCCAGTAGGAAGGGCACGGTCTCATCCAGGCCGACGGCGCGCTCTTCGGAGTCGGTGAAGGCGCTGACCTGCTTGCCGGCGACCAGCCAGGCGCCGGTGCTCAGGCGCACGTTCACCAGCGCCGCCGGCCCATGGCAAACCGCCGCGACCACGCCGCCCTGTTCGTAGACCTCCCGGGCCACCGACTGGACCGCAGGGCTGTCAGGGAAGTCCCACATCGCGCCGTGGCCGCCAGCGAAGAACACCGCCGAGTAGCGGCCGGCGTCGACATCGGCGAGCCTCATCGTCGTACGCATGGATCGACGGAACCCCTCGTCGTTCCAGTAGCGCGCGTTCACCGGATCCCCGAGTTCCAGCCCGTCCACCGGAGGCTCTCCGCCCTGGATCGACGCGAACTCCACGGGGATGTCCGCCGCCTCGAACACCGCCAGCGGATGGGTGACCTCGCCCAGATAGTAGCCGGTCGGATCACCCCCGGGGCCCTTCTCGCCATGACTGGTGACGACGATGAGGACCGGCTTGACCTGCGTCGGCGAAGACGGTTGGCCGGTCTGGCCGGAGGCCGCGGCGGAAAGGCCGAGGGCCGCAGCGAAGATCAGTGCGCTCATGGGAAAGGCTCCTTGCTGGACAATGAGCCGGTCATTTATTACGTCCGCTCGACGCAATAAATCCGACTTCTGGCACATCTCTTTTGCGAAACGGGCAATAGTGACGCGACGATTTGATCATCTGGACGATGTCGAACTGCTTCTGGCCGCGGTGGAGCGGGGCTCTCTGACCGCAGCGGCCGTCCAGCTGGGAACCACTCCCTCCGTCGTGAGCCGCGGAATCGCCCGGCTCGAAGGCCGGCTGGGCGTTCAGCTTCTGCGCCGCACGACGCGCAGCCTCGGCCTCACGGACGCGGGCCGCCTCTATCTGGATCAGGCGCGAGCGGCCTTCGCCTTGCTCGAGGACGCCGAACGCGATCTTCACGGCGAAGGGGGAGATCTGCGCGGCCAGGTGCGCCTGAGCGTCAGCACCACCTACGGCCATTACCGTCTGCCGGATCTGCTTGCCCCCTTCGTCCGTCACCACCCCGGCGTCCGGATCGAGGTCAGCATCGCCAACCGCAATGTGGACCTGGTCTCTGAGGGCTTCGATCTCGCGATCCGGCTGGGCGTCCTGCCCGACAGCAATCTGCGCGCACGCAAGCTGGAGGATGCGCCTGTTCGCCTCGTCGCTTCACCGGACTATCTGGCGCGAGCGGGAACGCCGCAAAGGCTGGACGATCTGAACCATCACGCCTGCCTCGGCTTCCTCATGCCCAGCACCGGGAAGGTCGGAACCTGGCTGCTTCGCGAGGGCGGGCGCGACATCGACTGGACGCCGCAGGGCTCTCTGACCGTTGCTGACGACGTGCTGGGCGTCGTTTCCCTGGCCGAGCGCGGCCTCGGACTCTGTCAGACCTACGATTTCGTCGTCTCCGCCGCGCTGCGGCAAGGACGGCTGGTCGAGGTACTGCCTGATTTGGAAGGCCGGTCCCGCCCCTTCTCCCTGGTTCATGCGCATCACCGGCGACTATCCTCGCCGGTTCGGGCGCTGATCGATCACCTACATCATGCGGCGACTACAGCCGCCGAGCGGCATGACGATGAACAGCGAAGACGGCCTGCAGCCGCCGAAGACGCGGCGTCTGCGTAAGGCCGGGCAGCCGGACCGCCGCGACCCGGCCGAGAAGCACGGCTCAGGAGCGGGGCGGTCTGGCAACCGGAGCGGCCAGCCAAAGGGCGTCAGAAGCGCCAGGAGCATAGCTGAGTCGATAGCAGACCAGCCCATATGGTCAGGCTCGAAGGGGACCGGCCGCACCGCACGATCGCAGCATTCCGGGCCCGCAAGAGGTGGAGTTTGGCGGGGCGCCGCCATGCCGTTAAGTTATTGATTTACCTATGGTAAATCGGTGGCGGAGAGGGTGGGATTCGAACCCACGGTACCCGTAAAGGCACGCCGCATTTCGAGTGCGGTACATTCGACCACTCTGCCACCTCTCCGCGGGGCCGATAGACGCTTTGGTCGAGCGAGCGGCTTCTCTAATGGGGCGCGGCCCGGGCCGCAAGCCCTTCCGGACCCGCCTGGCCGCTTCATTTCGACGCCGGACAGGGCGGTGGTTTTTTCAGCGTTGAGCCGGCAGGGGGAGACCGAGCGTATCGGCGGCGGACAGGTCGCCGTCGATGGTGCGAAACAGTTCGGCGGGACGGCCGCCGGTGGCGGCGGACAGTCGGCCGGTGGGCTCCACGAGCCCGGTCCGCTCGACGCCACGGCGGAAATTCTGCTTGTGCAGCGACAGTCCCGCGACCGCTTCGGCGGCGGCCTGCAGTTCGGACAGGGTAAAGGTCGGCGGCATCAGGTCGAACAGCACCGGACGGTATTTCAGCTTGCTGCGCAACCGGCCGAGGCCGGTCGCCAGGATGCGGCGGTGGTCCGAGGCCATGGCCCGACCGGGCGCGTCCGGCGGGATGCCCTGGTCGCGGTCGCGGGCGGCTTCGGCGACGAGGCCGGCTTCATAGAGCAGTTCATACCGCTCCAGAACCCGGCCTTCGTTCCAGCGGTGCGGCGGAACGGGGGCGAACAGGGTGTCGACCCGCGCCTGCCGTCGGGGGTCGCCCGCGGCCCAGGCCGTCAGTCCGTCGAGCAGGGGCCCGAGGCAGGCTGCGGCGCCGTCGCGGCGGTCCTCCCAGGGGAAGATGTCCAGCACCGGCGTCCAGCGCGCCTCGGCCAGCGGCGCCTCGGCCGCGTCGGCGGTGAGCGCGAGATAACCGACCGAGACCTCGCGATGGCGCTCCGGCCCCGGCGTGGCGCGGGGACTGGCGCGGCCAAGGTCGCCGAAGGTGTAGAGCTGCTCGACGAAGCCGAGGCGAAAGCCCGTCTGCGCGGTCACGAAGGTGCGCAGGGCCAGCTCGAACGTGCGGTCGCGCGCGGGATCGAACGGGCCGAAGGGCAGGGCCAGCTCGCCGTCGTCGCCGGGGGTGGTCAGAACGCAGGCCTTGCGGTCGCGGAGCGCGATGACGACCGCCGACAGGCCGATCCGAACGCCCTGTTCCGCCGGAAGCGCCATGCCTATTCCGTATGCCAGGCGTCGGGGGCGGGGACCAGGCCGACCGCCTCGGCCAGGACCCGGTAGCGCTCCAGATAGCGCTGCTGGGCGACGGGCGCGGGCAGGGGATCGATGATCAGGTCATAACCGGCCGGCGGCTTGCCGAAGAAACCGAGCGCCTCGGCCCGGGTGAAGCCGGCCAGCTGGGTCGCCTCGAAATAGGCGCAGGCCTTGTCCGCCTCCTTGATCAGCTTCTTGATCGCCAGGGGCGTCTTGGCGGGCAGGCCGAAACGGATATGGATGGCGTGTTCGAGCCGCGCTTCAAAATCCTTGTAGCTGACGCCGAGCGCCGCCTTGAAGGGCGAGATCATATCGCCGATGACATATTCCGAGGCGTCATGCAGCAGCGCCGCCAGCCGCCATTTCGGCTCCAGCCCGGGCTTGATGTGGGCGGCGATCTCCTCGACGACGCAGCTGTGCTGGGCCACCGAGAAGGCGTGCTCGCCTATGGTCTGGCCGTTCCAACGGGCCACGCGGGCCAGGCCGTGGGCGATGTCCTCGATCTCGATGTCGAACGGAGACGGGTCCAGCAGATCAAGCCGGCGGCCTGAGAGCATTCGCTGCCACGCACGCGGAGCGTTTTTCGACGACGGAGTACGGGGCGTGACGGCCAATCGACTATCCTGCTTGCTGGGCAGGTCAGGTGACGCATCCCGCCGCCGCGATCAAGCCTGAGGCGGCTTATTCGCCGACGTTGAGGGCGACCAGGTCCTTGGCGTCCTCGAACACGCTGCCGCGGTCGCGGTCGCGCGAACGCACCGTGGCGACGACGATCGGGCCGCCGGCGGGGCCGCGCGCCTCATAGCCGACCAGCCGCCAGCCGGCCTCCGACGGCCGGTTGTCGGTCAGAATCCAGCTGGCCCGGGTGGCCCCGCGGCCGGCGCTGGTGCGGATTTCGGCGGCGTCCTGATGGGCCTGGACGCTGACGTTGTCGCCGTCCTGCGAAACCTCGATGTTGGCTGAGCCCTCGCCGTCGCTGGAGTCGATGTGGAAGCCGCCGATACGGACGCTGGCCTCGTCGCCTCTGGATTCGATGTGCAGGCCGGGCATGCGGACCGTGGCGTCATCGCCCTCGGCCTGGATGTCGACGCCCGGCGCGCGGACCGAGGCGCGGTCGGCGGTCGTCGCGGCGTCCTTCGCCGCTGCCGCCGCCGCATCCGCCGCGCCCTTGTCGGCCGCGGCCCTGAGCTGGGCCACCGCCTGCGGCAGACTCGTCGACAGGCGGTCTTCGAATGCCTTCAAGACGTCGGCCGCCGGGGCCCCGTCCAGCTTGACAAGATGCAGGCTGACCTCGGCCCCGCGCGGGCCGGCGTAGGTGCAGATGGTGCCCTCGGCCGAGGCCGAGCCCTTGCGGGTCAGGGATCCCATGGTCCGCGGGCACTGGAGGGTCTCGACGACCTTCAGGGCGCCCTTCGCGTCCGGATTGTCGGTGTGGGTCGACGAGATGCGCACAGAATCGCCGTCGCACGCCGCGGTCAGAGCCGCGAGGCACAGGGCGGGAATCATCAGGCGACGCATGGGCATGGTATCGGTCCTTGTCGCCTTCATCCTGCGCTCCAACCCTCGGGAATCCAGTGAAATCGCGGTAATCGGCGTGACGAAACCTGTCCGCCGGTGTGTTCAGGCGCCGGGCCGGACGCCCTCGCGCCGGTTCAGGAAGGCCAGCCGCTCGAACAGATGAACGTCCTGCTCGTTCTTCAGCAGGGCCCCGTGCAGGGGCGGGATCAGTTTGTTCGGGGTCTTCTCGCGCAGGGTCTCCGCGTCGATATCGTCGACCAGCAGCAGCTTCAGCCAGTCCAGCAACTCCGACGTCGACGGTTTTTTCTTCAGGCCGGGGGTGTCGCGAATCTCATAGAAGGTCTTGAGCGCCTCTGAGACCAGCCGCGGCTTGATGCCCGGGAAATGCACCTCGACGATCGCCTTCATCGTCTCGTCGTCGGGGAAGCGGATGTAGTGGAAGAAGCAACGGCGCAGGAAAGCGTCGGGCAACTCCTTCTCGTTGTTCGAGGTGATGACCACGATCGGTCGGACCTCGGCCCGGACGGTCTCACCGGTCTCCTGGACGAAGAACTCCATGCGATCGAGTTCCTGCAGCAGGTCGTTGGGGAATTCGATGTCGGCCTTGTCGATCTCGTCGATCAGCAGCACGGGCCTGACGGAGGAGGTGAAGGCCTCCCACAGCTTGCCGGGCTTCAGATAGTTGCGCACCTCGTGGACGCGTTCCTCGCCCAGCTGGCTGTCGCGCAGACGCGAGACGGCGTCGT
The DNA here is from genome assembly GCF_035626975.1 of Brevundimonas sp. Taxonomy (GTDB): domain Bacteria; phylum Pseudomonadota; class Alphaproteobacteria; order Caulobacterales; family Caulobacteraceae; genus Brevundimonas. The sequence continues at coordinate 3,749 of NZ_DASPMQ010000037.1, read as the reverse complement.
ACTCGTACAGGCCGTTGTGCGCCTTGGTCGTCGACTTGATGTGCCAGGTGATGAGCGGCGCGTTCAGGGCGCGAGCGATCTCATAGGCCAGCACGGTCTTGCCGGTGCCCGGTTCACCCTTGATCAGCAGCGGCCGCTCGAGGGCAACCGCGGCGTTGACCGCGATCTTCAGGTCGTCGGTGGCGATATAGTTCGAGGTGCCCTCGAACCGGTCGCTCTGGCGGGTCATGGACGGCTCCGGTGCTGACTGACAACGGGTTAGCGAAGGCATGCCGGGTTAACAACGATCATGTGCCCGGCAGGAAGGTCTCGGGGCCCGGAACGGATCGGCCCCTGCGGCGAATCTTGCGGACAAATCTGCCGGGTTCAGGCTTCGACGTCTCGACAATATACCTGAAAAACAAGGTGTTGAGACACGGCCGCCTCCGGCCCGATCCTTGCGTGGCCGCACGCGAACCAGAACCGGTTCCACGGCCAGAAGGCCGTTCCCCAACCGACCAGAATGGAAGGACAGCCGATGGTTATGTCGGTCAACACGAACGTGGGCGCTCAAGTGGCGCTCCAGAACCTGAACGCGACCAACGCCCAGCTGGCGATCACGCAGAACCGGATCAACACCGGCAAGTCTGTCGCGAACGCCAAGGACAACGGGGCCATCTGGGCTATCGCCCAGGGCCAACGTGCCGACATCGGGGCGCTGAGCGCGGTGAAACAGTCTCTCGACCGGGGCATCGCTTCGGTCGATGTGGCGCTGGCGGCGGGCGAGACGGTCTCCGACCTCTTGCTCCAGATGAAGGAGAAGGCCCTGGCGGCGACGGATGCGTCGCTGAAAACATCGGCCCGCGCGGCCCTGAACGAGGATTTCAAGGCTCTGCGCGACCAGATCGCCTCGGTCACCGGAAACGCCGAATTCAACGGGGTCAACCTGCTGAAGACCGGCGCGACGGGTTTCCAGGCCCTGGCCAATGCGCAGGGCACGTCCAGCCTCACGGTTGGCGCCGAGGTTCTGGCTCTGGGCGGCGCGAACGTGTCGGTCGCGACCACGCAGGCGATCGACACCCTGACCAAGGCGACGGCTTCACTTACGGCCGTCTCCAACTCCATCGACAAGGTTTCGGCTTCGCTCGCGCGGCTGGGCACCAAGTCGAAGGCGCTCTCGACCCACCTGACGTTCGTCGGCAAGCTGTCGGACGCTCTGGAATCGGGAGTGGGCAATCTGGTCGACGCCGACCTGGCGAAGGAAAGCGCCAAGCTCCAGGCTCTGCAGACGAAGCAGCAGCTCGGAATTCAGGCGCTGGGCATCGCCAACCAGACTCCGCAGCTGGTGATGTCGCTGTTCCGCAGCTGATTGTTATCCGGTTCTCGCAGGCGCCGGGGGGTTCGCCCTCCGGCGCCTCGTGCGTTCAGCCGCCGAACAGTCCCGCAAGCCAGGCCCAGGCATGCGCCGGGAAGCTGTGAAGCCAGTCCCACACAGGCAGCAGGTAGGGCGACACCCATTGCCAGGCCAGCCAGATGACGAGTCCCGCGAGGCCGATCAGGGCGACAGCGCTCCAGGCGAGCAGGACAGCCAGTCCGTCCCGCTGCAGCAGGCCGAAACCAAAGGTCGAGATGATCAGGGCCGGGATCAGGTTGCCGCCCCAGATCGGCAGGACGAGGATGAAGGCGAGCAGGAAGGTGGCGATCCCGATCAGCACCTCCGACACGGGGCTGGTCATGACCGACAGGCGAGGCCTGGATAACCGCTCCATTTTCCTGAACCGCGGCAGCACCGTCTCCAGACCGTTCCGGTAGGCCTCCCGGTCGATCCAGCGACGCAACGCCCATTTTGGCAGCCACAGCTGGTCCTGCCGGGTCGCCAGCTGCAGGCCCAACAGCAACAGCGGTGCGCCGAGGATCGTCGTCGTTCCCGGAATGATGCCGATGGCGATGTTCATCAGGCCGAAAAGCAGCATCAGCGCGCCGAAGCCGCGCTCGCCAAAGGCGTTCACCAGTTCGCCGAGGTACAGCTTCGGATCGTCCCTGGCCCCGATATCCTGCAGCACCTGCGAGAAGGGCCGGGTGTCGCTCTGGTAATCGTAGTCGGGCATGGCGGCTGCGGGACTCACGCGACGGGGTTTTTCCGATCTAGGCGTGACCGTGGCGGCGCGCCACTTAACAAACATCCATGCGCCCGCGCGAGCCGCCGATCGGCCGCCGGTCGCGAGATAGCCTGCCCCCGTCAGCGTCTAATGTTTGACGTGCTCGGGTTTGCCCTTGCGTTTGGTGTGGGCGAACTCCTCCAGCTGCTTCTTGCTCATCGACAGCATCGACTTCGAGGCGCCCTTCAACTCGGACCTGGGGGTCTCGCCGCGCTTGGCGGAGAGGGCGGCGCCGGCGGCCTTCTGTTGTGCGGCGGATTTGGCGGGCATGGCGGTGTCTCCTCTGATCTCCCACGAACCCGCGCCGGTCCACCCGAGTTCCCGGGCCGGCCGGAACGCGGTTCTGCCGAACAGGCGAATGTGCTAGGAGACAGGCTTGGGCGGAGGATCGATATGCGGATCATCACTCTCGTGTCAGGCCTTGCGGTCCTGACGCTCGCCGCCTGTGGCCAGGGCGAAGACACGTCGACCGACGGGAAATCGGCGGCAACGACGGCCGGGTCCGCGGCGGGCCTGCCGGCCGGACCGACCCCCGGACTGTGGCGTGTGACCACCCGGATGACCGGCATGCCGGCCGGTATGGAAGCGCCGACGGTCGAGACCTGTATCCGCGAGGCGAAGTTCGAGGCGCCCCAGGGTGCGACGCCGCAGTCTCCCGGCATGTCGTGTGAACAGCAGTCGTTTCGCCGTGAGGGCGACGCCGTGGTCGGCCACATGGTCTGCACCTCGGCCGACGGCGTGCGCACCGTCACCGACACCCGGGCGTCCGGCGACTTCACCCGCAACTATACGATGGAGGTGAAGAGCACGGTGACGCCGCCTCCGACCCCGTCGATGGCCGAGATCACCATGGTCATGACCGCCGAACGACTGGGTGACTGCCCGGCGGAGTCAGCTCCCCAGTAGTTCCCGCCCGATCAGGAACCGTCGGATCTCGTTGGTCCCGGCGCCGATGTCATACAATTTGGCGTCCCGCACCAGACGCTCCACCGGCCATTCCTTGGTGTAGCCCGCCCCGCCCAGGGCCTGCACGGCCTCCAGGCTGACCTTCACGGCGTTTTCGGACGCCAGCAGGATCGCGCCGGCCGCGTCGTAGCGGGTGGTCTTGCCCTGGTCGCAGGCTCGGGCCACGGCATAGACGTAGGCGCGGGCCGAGTTCAGAGCCACGTACATGTCGGCGACCTTGGCCTGCATCAGCTGGAAGCTGCCGATGGCCTTGCCGAACTGCTTGCGCTCGCGGACGTAGGGCAGGACGACGTCGAGGCAGGCCTGCATGATCCCGACCTGCATCCCGGCGAGGATCGTGCGTTCGTAGTCGAGGCCGCTCATCAGGACGGCGACGCCCTCATTTTCCTCGCCCATGACATTTTCGGGCGGGACGAAGCAGTCCTCGAACACCAGCTCGGCGGTCGGCGAGCCGCGGATTCCGAGCTTGTCGACCTTCTGGCCGACCGAGAAGCCGTCCATGTCCTTTTCGATGATGAACGCGGTGATGCCGCGGCTGCCTGCCTCGGGGTCGGTCTTGGCATAGACGACGAGCGTCTCGGCCTCCGAACCGTTGGTGATCCAGAATTTGGTGCCGTTGAGGCGATAGCCGTTGCCACTCTTCTC
>NZ_DASPMQ010000036.1:0-12147 GCF_035626975.1 Brevundimonas sp. | reverse complement strand
TCGTCCTGCCGGGTACCGACGAGGCCCCCCTGTTCCTCGCCCTCGAGGCCCGCCTCGCCCCCGCCGGCGGCTGGATTGCGTTCATCGACGACCAGGGCCGGCTGCTCGGCGACGCGGACCTGCGCAGCGACGACTGGATGGCGTGAACCTCAGCCCCGGCGGGCCGCCAGCCCCGGCCCGCCCATCATCCACGGCGGCTCGGGCATGGCTCGCCGCGCCGCCGTCTGCGCCCGGGTCCACTGGTCGTGCAGGTCGTTGAAATAGGCGTCGTCTTCCTCGATCCGCCGCACGTCCCCGCTCAGGAAGCCGCGCCGCAGGGTCAGCATGTCGAACGGCGCTCCCACCGCCACGTTCGAGCGCATCGTGGTCGAGAACGAGATCAGCCCCAGCTTGACCGCCTCGGCCAGCGGCGTGTCGTACGCCAGCCCGCTCTCGAGGATCGGCTTGCCGTATTTCAGCTCGCCGATCTGCAGATAGGGCGTGTCCCGCCCGCACTCGATGAAATTGCCCTGGCTGTAGATCAGGTACAGCCCCATCTCGCCGCCGGCGATCTGGCCGCCCAGCAGCATGGAGGCCGAGGTGCTCAGGCTGTCGGCCTCCAGCGCCGGGGCGATCGACAGCCGCACGCTGCGCAGGGCGTGGCCCAGAAGCTGGGCGCAGCGGAACAGGCTGGGCGCCGTTTCCAGCGTCTCGGACGGCTCGCCGACGTTGAGATGCACGCCCTCCCTGACCATGGCCAGGGCCGTCTGGGTCACCGACAGGTTGCCGGCGGTGCAGACGCCCAGCACCCGGTCGCCCGGCCGGTCGACGACGTGCAGCTTGCGGTACGACGAGATGTTGTCGACGCCCGCGTTGGTCCGGGTGTCGGCGATCATCGCCAACCCCTCCTCGACCAGCATGCCCACGCAGTAGGTCATGGGATGGCCCGACTGATAGCCTGACTCCGGCGTACGTCCGTCATCCCGCGACGGTAACAGATTCCCTGCTCCGTCGACCCCGCCCTCAAGCCTGCTGCTGGCTCTGTTGCATGTCGGCATCACGCACGGTCAGCCTGACCGCCAGCCGTTCGCCGCCCCCGCCGTAGCTGGTCCCCCGCACCGGCGCCGCGCCCCGGTAGTCCAGCCCCGTCGCCACCCGCACATAGCGGTCGGTCGGGCAGACGCCGTTGGCCGGGTCGAAGCCGACCCAGCCCAGGCCCTCGATCCAGGCCTCGGTCCAGGCGTGCCCCGCCTCCTGCTCGTCCGCGTCCCGGCGCAGCAGATGGCCGGACACATAGCGCGCCGGCACGCCCGTCTCCCGGGCGCAGGCGATGAAGACATGGGCGTGGTCCTGGCAGACGCCGCGCCCGAGCGCGAGCACCTCGGCGGCGGTGTGGGTCGGCGTCGTCACCCCGACCTCGAAGGCCACCGAGCCGTGGATCGCCGCCATCAGCCGGTGCATCCGGTCCAGCGGCGGATGGGCCGAAAACTCCGAGGCGAACACCGAGATCAGCCTGTCGCGCTTCGTCAGGGCGGTGTCGCGCAGGAACACCAGCGGCGACAGCGTCTCCTGGTCGGGCGGCACCACCCCGCCGGTGTCGCTGGTCATCACCTCGCCTGACACCCGCACGGTCAGGCTCTGCGTCGGCTGCTCCGTGTAGAGGGTGTGCACGACATTGCCGAAGGCGTCCTCGGACCGGCGCAGCCGCGCGTCGACATCGGTCTCGACCCGCCAGTGCCGCACCTGCTGCGCCTCGCTGGACCTTGGCGTCAGACGCAGGGTCTGGATGATGAAGCGCGCGGCCCGGTCGTAGGCGTAGGTCGTGGCGTGGTCGATCTGGATGCGCAACGGGTCAGCTCAGATACTGGTCATGGATGGCCTGCCCCAGCCGCCCGTTCTCGGCGAGGAAGGCCTGGATGTATTCGTGCAGCCCCGACTGGAAGATGGCCTCGATGCGCGAATTGTCGAACGACCGCATCCGCTCCGCCGCCAGTCGCTGGGCCGGCCCGCGCCGGCCGTAGTCATTGGCCAGCCGCTCCAGATAGCGCACGATCGAGGCCTGGCAGCTGGCCAGCGAGCGCGGCATCTGGCGGTTCAGCACCAGCAGGTCGGCCACCAGCCACGGCTTGACCGAATCGCGATAGACCCAGCGATAGGCCGTCAGCGCCGACACCTCGCGCAGCAGGGTGGTCCACTGGAAATAGTCCAGCTGGCCGCCGACCCGTTCGCCCTCGGGCAGCAGCAGATGGTATTTGACGTCCAGCAGCCGCGCCGTGTTGTCGGCCCGCTCGATGGCCGCGCCCAGGCGCAGGAAATAGTAGCCGTCGTTCCTCAGCATGGTCCGCGAGGTCGCGCCCTCGACCGACAGGGTGACCGTCTTCACCCATTCCAGAAAGCGGGTGAAGTCGTCGCGCCGGGTCGGCTGGCCCTGCTCCTCCAGCCCGTTCCAGGCCCCGTTGATCGCTTCCCACAGCTCGACCGTCAGGGCGGTGCGCACCGAGCGGGCGTTGGTCCGCGCCCGGGTGATGCAGGCCGCGATCGACGACGGGTTCTCCGGCGCGAAGGCCAGATACTCGCGCACCGACTTCTCGGTCGGCGAGCGGCCCAGCGCCTTGGGCGCGCTGGCGCAGGCCAGGGCGCTGGCCCACACCGTTCCGGCGTCGCCGTCGCCGCGCGTCGGAATGGCCGCCAGCCGGATGGTCGCCTCGAGAATGCGCGCGAGAAAGTCCGCCCGCTCGATATAGCGGCCGGTCCAGTACAGGCTGTCTGCGGTGCGGCTCAGCATTCAGACATCCAGCACCCAGGTGTCCTTGGTCCCGCCGCCCTGGCTGGAGTTGACCACCAGCGAGCCCGGCTTCAGCGCCACCCGCGTCAGCCCGCCCGGCGCCACCTTCACCCCCTCGGGGCTCGACAGCACGAACGGCCGCAGATCGACGTGGCGCGGCGCCAGTTCCCCCCTGTCCAGCGTCGGCGCGGTCGACAGCTCCAGCGTCGGCTGGGCGATGAAGTCGTCGGGATCGTTGACCAGCCGCTTGCGGAAGGCCTCGATCTCCGCCTTCGACGCCGCCGGCCCGACCAGCATGCCGTAGCCGCCCGACCCGCCGACCTCCTTGACGACCAGATCGCCGAGGTTGGCCAGCACATGCTTCAGCGCCTCCGGCTCGCGGCAGCGCCACGTCGGCACATTCTTCAGGATCGGCTCCTCGCCGGTGAAGAAGCGGATGATCTCGGGCATATAGGTATAGACCGCCTTGTCGTCGGCCACGCCGGTGCCGACCGCATTGGCCAGGGTCACCGTCCCCTCCTGGTAGGCGGTCATCAGCCCCGGCACGCCCAGCGCCGAATCGGGCCGGAACGTCAGCGGATCGAGGAAGTCGTCGTCGATGCGCCGGTAGACGACGTCGACCTGCTGGCGGCCCTGGGTCGTGCGCATGAACACCTTGCCGTCGTCGACGAACAGGTCGCGCCCCTCGACCAGATCGACCCCCAGCTTGTCGGCCAGGAAGCTGTGCTCATAGTAGGCCGAGTTGAACGGCCCCGGCGTCAGCACGACAATGGTCGGGTCCGCGCCCGCCGCCTCGGGCGCGCAGGCCCGCAAGCTGGCCAGCAGCATGTCCGCATAGGTCTCGACCGGCCGCACCGGATAGTCCGCGAACAGGTCCGGAAACAGCCGCATCATCATCTCGCGGTTCTCCAGCATGTAGGAGACCCCGGACGGCGTGCGGCAATTGTCCTCCAGCACGTAAAACTCGTCGTCGCCGGTCCGCACCAGGTCGATCCCGGCGATGTGCACCCAGACCCCGCGCGGCGGCCGCCGCCCCTGCATCTCCGGCGCATAGTGGGGATTGGTCAGCACCAGCTCGGCGGGCAGCACCCCGGCCTTCAGACACTCCTGCGGCCCGTAGACGTCGGCGAGGAACAGGTTGATGGCGTTGACCCGCTGGACCAGCCCGGCCTCCAGCCCGGCCCATTCCGCCGCCCCGATGATGCGCGGCACCACGTCGAACGGGATCAGCCGCTCGCTCGATTCCGCGTCGCCATAGACGGCGAAGGTGATGCCCATGCGGCGGAAGAACAGCTCGGCCTGGCGCGAGCGTGATTGCAGCAGGCCGTCGGCCGCCTCGGCGAGCCAGCGCGCCAGTCCCCGGTAGCTCTCCCGGACGTCCGCCCCATAGGCGGCCGCGTCTCCTGACATCTCGTCGAAGGCCATGCCGCTCCCGCTGCAACGAACCACAAGCGTGGCCCGATACGCTACGCGCGCGCAACAGGAATGTTGCACCGCCGCGAACGGCGCTGACACCTTCGTGAAACCCGGCCCGGTCCGGAACATCCCCCCTCAGGCCCTGTTTTGCATTCGTATCCAACGGAGTGCAGGACCATGCAGAATCCTTTCCGTCATCAAGACCAGCCGGGGCGGCCCGACCGCGACGAGCACCGCATGGAAGGCCGCGACCGGCGGCCGGAGGAATATCGCACCTGGGGCGGCGGCGACGGCGGCCGCATCGCCGACGCCTACCGCGGTCAGGGCCATGACCGGCCGCGCGAGCCGTCCGGCTACGGCCAGGGCCCGCAGAGCCAGTACGGCCAGGGCATGTCGACCCCGTATGCCGGCGACCGCGGCGGCCCCTACGGCCCCGGCGGCTACCAGTCCGGCCCGCAATATGGTCAGGGCTATGGCCAGATGGGCTACGGCTCCCAGGCCTACGGCGGCCCGAACTACGGCGCCCAGACCTATGGCGGCCAGACCTACGGCGATCAGGCTGGAATGCACCAAAGCTACCCCAGCCACGCCTACGCCCCCGGCTCCCAGATCTGGGAGGGCTCCGGCCAGGGCATGGGCGGCCAGAGCCACCAGCACCACGACTTCGAGCCGGACTATCTGCACTGGCGCGAGCAGCAGCTGTCGGCCTTCGACAGGGACTACAGCGACTGGCGCAAGGAGCGTCGCGAGAAATTCTCGGCCGACTTCGACAGCTGGCGCCAGAGCCGGCCGCGCGTCCAGGCCGAGAACCCCATCGTCGGCGATGTGACCGACGGCGGCGATGGCCGCGGCGGAGAAGAGGCCGCCCGCAAGCGCTGAGGGCCTTCCATGCGCGACAAGGACCCGGCGGTGACCGCCGGGCCCCTCGTCATGCCCGCTCGCGCGCGCCCGTCATCGCGTAACAGCTGGCCCGCGTCGGCCGCCGGCCCTCCCGATCGCCATAGGCCGCCCGGATCGAGCAGATGTCCGCGGGGCTCAGCTGACCCCTCCAGCGCTCCGGGTTGCAGTAGTTCATGATCGAGGCGGCGTCGTAATAGGTCTCCTCCGCCACCTCCGGCTCCGGCGTGCTCATTCGGGCCACGCAGTCCGGGGCGCGCGGGCTGACGTGGTCGTGGCTGAAGCCCAGCGCGTGCCCCAGTTCGTGCAGGGCGTCGGCGTAGAAACAGCCCTCGCGCCCCACGCTGCCGCGCCGCCCGCAGATGCGGTGGGTGACCAGGTATTCGGCGTTCAGCGTGATCGTCCCGCCGCGCACCAGATTGACGCCCAGGTGGCTGGCCGACGCGAACAGCTCGGGGTCATGGGCGATCCGGATCGGGATGCGCCGGTTCGGCCCGGAGGTCGGGCCGTTCGCGCAGTCGGCCCGGATATCGAACTCAACCTTCGCCACCGCCTCCCACGCCGCGGCCGCGTCCATCACCTTCGCCCGCGCCCAGCCGTCGGCCTCGGCTGGAGCCTGGAAGCACATCGGCACGACCCCGCCCGGCCACATGTCGGCCTCGGCGGGCGGCGGGGCCATCGGCGGCGGCGGGGGAGGCGGAGGCGGCGGCGGCGGGGGCGGGGGCGGGGGAGGCGGAGGGGGCGGGGGCGGGGGCGGCGGCGCATAGACCGGCGGCGGCTCCTGCTGGAACAGCGCGCAGCCCGCCAGCGGGGCGGCGAGTCCCGCCAGCGTCAGCAACAGAACGATTCTCAACCGGTTCATGCCCCAACCCTTCATGGCCCCGCCCTTCATGCCCAGCGCGTCTCCGTCAGCGTCAGCGTCAGCTCGATCCATTCCGCCCGCGCCCCGGGCCGCCCCGCCTCCGGGTCCAGGTCCTCCGCAAACACCGTCACCGCCGCCGGCCCGTCGCCGGAGGCCAGCAGGTTCAGCACCTCCTCCCCGAACCGGAACGGCAGCACATACGGCCCGCGGTGCCCCCCATGCCCCTCTCCCGGATCCGGCAGGTGCACGAAGGTCGGCGACGAGCCCAGCGACCGCTCCCGTCCGCCTGCGCCCAGGCGGATCTCCAGCGACCGGTCTTCCAGCGCCGCCTCCCGGTGGTAGGCCACCGCCCCCTCGCCCGCGATCATCAGCGTGTCGTCGGCCTCGCGCATCCGCGCCACGGCCTCGGCCGGCAGGGTCAGGCTCATCCGGCCCGCCCCCGGCGACGCTTCGGCCCGCAGCGTCCAGCTCTGGCCCTCGACCGGAACCCGACGCGTCGCCCCCGGCGGCCCCGCCTCGGCGACATTGAACACGGGGAAGGGATACAGTCGGTCGTAGTCGTAGCCCAGCGGCCGCGTCTCCAGCGTCCCGCTCACCGGCAGCTCGCCCGTCGGCCGTCCTTCGGCGTCGACGAAGCCAGTCACCGTCCGGACCGTCCAGTCCGCCGGATACAGGTCGCGGCCCCGGTTGCGATGCCAGGTCGCCCACACCCGGTCGACGTTGCTGTGGTGCAGCCAGAACATCGGGTCCTGCGCCGAGGTCCGCGGATGCCGCATGAAGCCGCCGATCAGCTGGTGGATGTGGTTGTGGCCATAGCCCTCGACCATCCCCGCCCCCTCCGGCAGCTTGCCGCAGAAGGTGGCGAAATCGTCCGACGCCAGCTTCGCCGTATAGGGCGACTCCGCCCAGCGCGCCGCCGCGAAATCCAGCGTCTCCACCCCCCGCGCCCGGTTACGCTCGTACAGCGGCGACTCGCCGTCGCAGATCCACGACGGCAGGAGGCGATGCTCCTGCCAGTCCCAGTAGGGCATGGCGAACCCGTCGTGCCCGGTCAGCCGCGCCACGATCCGCTCCATATGGACCAGCTGCTGCCGGTGCCACGGCAGGAACAGGCCGTTGTTGTGCTGGGAGTCGCGGTGATGGATCTGGCTCTGGCGCGTCCACGACAGGCCGTCATTGCGCCGCTTCATCAGGCGCACCGCCTCACCGAAGGCGACGACGTCGTCGCTGGTCGCCGTCAGCTCGCCCGCGCCCTTGCGGATCCGCACCGGCGTCTGCGCCCGGGCGGCGCCCGGTCCGAGCATCGCCGTCGCCGCCCCTCCGGCCAGCGCCGCCCGACGGTTCACTCTCATGTGGTCGCCCCCGCTCCCCCGGCCGACGCGAGCGCCGGCCTCAACCCTGACGTTTCACGACTCCGCCGTCGCTGTCGAGCCTTCGGCCGGCGCCTGGCCGATGAAGCGCGCCCGCCGCACCGCGTCCCACGCCTCGCGCAGGCCCTGCCGCGGCTGGTCGACGGCGAACACCGACAGCTGGGCCACCCAGACCTCCGACAGCTGCCGCACCGTCTCCGGGATCCAGCCCGGCGGCTGCTGCCGCGACCAGTTCAGCGGCGACACGGCGTTGAACACCAGCAGGAACGCCGCCGCGATCATCACCGTCCGGCTGGTCCAGCGCCGGTCGCGCGCCGCCACCCCCTCGTCGTCCAGCGGCGGGGCCGGCGGAAAGGCGAACCGGCCCAGGGCGACCAGCGCGTTCTCGCGCGTCGGCAGGTCGTGCGCGTTCGCCGTCTCGATCCAGTCGCTGGGCGGATCGGCCCGGTCTGGCGTTTCCGCCGCCAGGCTCTCCGCCAGCGGCGGGAAGGGCGAATCCGGCCGGTGCGCCGGGAACGGCTCCAGCGGGGTGTTCGGGTCTTCGGGCTCGTCGGTCATCGGAGGTCCAACGTCCTAGAACTGGAAATAGATGAAGGGGGCCACGCCCTCGGGCCGCACCGCCTCGACCAGCAGTATGGCGGCCCCGATCAGCAGGCCCAGCGTCAGCGACGGCGCCGCCTTCAGCCGCTCCGCCACGCCCTCGATGGCGCGCGGCGGCAGCCAGTGCATGGCCAGCCCCCCGGCGATCAGCGTCAGCAGCAGCGGGGTCAGCATGACCACGGGCCCGGTCCTTCCAAAACCCTGCAGCATCTGCATGGCCAGGTCGAAGCTCTCGGCCCGGAACAGGATCCACCCCAGGCAGACGATGTGGAAGGTGACCAGCACCCCGACCACCGTCGGGATGATCTTCTTCTCCCCCAGCGCGGCGCGGAACAGCCGCTCGATCACCTGCACGCCCCCGTGCAGCGCGCCCCACGCCAGGAAGGTCAGCGCCGCCCCGTGCCACAGTCCGCCCAGCACCATGGTGATGAACACATTGATGCAGCTGGCGAACAGCCCCTTCCGCCCGCCCCCGAGCGGCACGTACAGATAGTCCCTCAGCCAGCTGGACAGGCTGATATGCCAGCGCCGCCAGAAGCTCTGCATCGAACTGGCCCGGTACGGCTGGTCGAAATTGCGCGGGAAGGAATAGCCCAGCAGCGCCGCCAGCCCGATGGCCATGTCCGAATAGGCCGAGAAGTCGCAATAGATCTGGACCGCATAGCCGTAGACCGCCGCCGCGATGTCCACCGCCCCGAACGCGGTCGGATCGAAGAACACCGGATCGACCAGGTTGGCCGACAGCTCCGAGGCGATCACCGTCTTCTTGAACAGGCCCCAGACGATCAGCAGCAGGCCATGCGTGGCCATGGCCCGGGTCAGCCGCGGCGTCCGGTCGAACTGCGGCAGCAGGTCCGAGGCGCGCACGATCGGCCCCGCCACCAGATGCGGGAAGAAGCTCATCAGCAGCATGACGTCGAGCAGGCTCTTCGCCGGCGGCGTCTTCCCGCGCTGCACGTCGACCACGTACGAAATGCCCTGGAAGGTGAAGAACGAAATCCCGACCGGCAGCACGATCTGCAGCAGCGGCAGGTCGCGCTCCCAGCCGAACCGCGCCAGCAGCTCGCCGGCCTCCTCGACGAAGAAGCCGTAGTATTTGAAGAAGCCGAGGATCAGCAGATTGGCCGCGACGCCCAGCCCGACCAGCCAGCCGGCGCCCGCGCCTCGTTCGCGGTTCCGCGCGATCAGCGCCGCCACGCCCCAGTTCAGGATCGCCGATCCGATCAGCAGGCCGACGAACCGCCAGTCCCACTGGGCGTAGAAGAACCAGCTGGCCAGCAGCAGGAACAGCTTGCGCCGCCCGTTCTCGCGATCCAGCGACCAGGCGGTGAAATAGACGACCAGGAAGAAGACGCCGAACGCCAGCGTGGGGAACAGCATCTAGTCCGCGCCCCCTCGTTCCGCCTTCCACGCCTCGTAGGCGGCCATCAGGTCGCCCGCGAGGGTGCCGCCGATCCAGTCGGCCCCCGCGCTCGTGAAATGGACCCGATCGCCGCGCATCAGGGGCTCGGCCCCCAGCGCCAGACGATCCGACGAACAGTCTCCCCCCATCCGTCCGTGCCAGTCCCAGAACGCCACACCCAGATCGGCGGCGACCCGGCGCTGCACGTCCCGGACCACCGCCAGCGACGGCGGCGGCGCCCTCAGTCCGTCGGCCGAACAGCCCTCGGCGGTGCCGCTCCGCAGCGCGTCCGGCGCGCCGAGGATCAGGATCGAGGCGTCGAACGGCGGCATGGCCCGCATCCGCTCGATCTGGGACCGCAGCAGCTGCTCGTAGGCCACGGGGTCGAGGGCCGGATCGAACCCCTCATTGGTGCCGTAGGCCAGCACGATCAGCGACGGCGGCAGGAAGCCGACGACCATCTGCATCGTCATCTCGTCGCGCGCCGCCAGGTCCGCGAGCGTCGACCCGGTCAGCCCCAGGCTGGACACCACCACCCCCCTCCCGAGCCGTTCGGTCCAGACGGTGTCGAGGACTGCGCCCCGCCCCGCGCCCCGGAAGGTGACGACGGAGGCGGGACGCGGCAGGTCGATGCGATAGCAGGCGGCGCCGTCGTCATCGGATCCGTTCAGATCGACCGGCCACGGCTCGCCGTCGCCGACGTCGATCAGCACACCCTCGCCCGGTCCGCGTGGCCATCCGCAGAGCCCGACCCGGCCGGCCTCCGCGCCCGGGTCGAGCCGCAGCGTCAGTTCCGCCCCGGGGCCCGCCAGCGCCCGGACCGAGCCCGGCCCGAACCGGCCGGTCTGTCCCCCTGCGACCGGCCGCAGCGGAGCCCGCTCCACACCCCAGCCGCGGGTCTCCAGCTGCACCTGATAGGGCGCATAGCCGTCGTGCGGCGCGCCCGCGGGCAGACCGCCCCGCCCTCCCGCGCCGAACCGCTGCTGCAGATCCGCCCTCAGCTTGCCGGTGATGCGGTCGCCCGCGGTGTGGCTGTCGCCGATCTGCAGGATGCGGACCGGCTCCTCCCGCGTCCCCGCCTCGGTCGCGGCGAGCGCCTCGAACAGACTCGTCAGAGCCTCCGGCTGACACAGGCCGCCGGGGCAGACCGCGGCCCCGGGCGTCGGCGGGCTGGATGGCGCATACGGCGTCTCCTGCCCGGCCGCGGCGAGCGCCGGCGCCGCCAACAGCCCCCATGCCAGGACCGCCGCGATCCGCTTCATGCTCAGGCGGCGGGCGTCTGGACGGGGGCGGGCGCGGGCCGATCCAGGCCCGCGTCTCGCTTGAGCCGCTCCGCCACCGGACCGCTCATGCGCAGATAGCCGGCCATCGACATGTGGATGCCGTCGTTGGCCCGCATCAGCACCTTGCGGCCGTCCCGGTTCGGCAGATAGGCCTCATAGCGGCCCTCGGCGTTCGAGGTCAGGCCGGTGGTCTCCAGATACGGCACGCCCAGCGCCCGCATCCGCGCCTCGACGACGTCGTTGACCAGCGCCATCCGACCGTCGAACCGGCTGCTCTTCATCCGCGGCAGGCCGACCCAGTAGACCGCCACGTCGCGGCTGCGCAGCATCGCCACCAGATTGTCGATCCGGGTCGCATAGGCGGTCTTCCAGCCGTCGGTGCCGAAGTCGTGGACCGCGCCGTCCAGGCTGATGCCCTGCGCGTCATTGGTGCCGAACAGGATCACCGCCACGTCGATCGGCGTCTCCTCGATCTGGCGCTGCGTCCTGGACTGGATGTCGACGTAGTCGTAGCGCGACAGGCCGGTCGAGACCTCCGAGAATTTGGTCACCGTCACCTTCGGCTCGTCGCGCAGGTCGCGGTACAGGCCGGCGTAGAGGCCGTCGGCCATCGAATCCCCGAACACCCCGATCCGCAGCGGCCCCCGCGCCAGCCGCGCCGGCAGCGGAGTCACGGCGGCGACCGCCGGGGGCGCGGCGGGGACCGCGACCGGCGCCGGCGCGCTCGGCGGCGCCGACGCATTGGCCCGATCGCCCAGCATGACCGTCGGATGGCGCAGCCAGTCGCGCCCGTCCGGCGTCAGCAGCAAGCCTGCCAGCACGCCGACCCCGAAGGTCACTGTCAATGCGTTGACGCCCGCCCGCAACTCGCCCCCCGAACCTGAATCCGCCCGGCTCCGCTTTTACCCCATCGCCGCGCCCTGACCACCTCGCGCCCGCCTGACGCGAAGAAAAAGGTTAACGGGGATGCGCCGGGGCGCCCGCTGGCTCCTGTCGCGCAGTGATGGAAGGGGAAGCCCACCCTCACCTCCCCACGCCTTGGAGGACCGCGCGAAGCGTGGTGGAGGGGCGCCGCCGCCCCATGACGCTGTGCTGACAATCCGGAAAACTATAGTCGGGTTCGGCGGATAATATCCCTTACATTCAACACCCTGACCTTTTCTCGACGCCGTTTCCTGCGCACAGTTGGGGCCCGCCATACAATATTGCCGTCCCGTCGCATGGGGAGGCGCAGAGGCCTTGCGTGCTCTGGCGGCGGGATGTGGAGAAGCGGGGGCCCGGTTCCCGGCTGACTTCGTCATCCCGGACCTGATCCGGGAGCACGTCAGCCAACGCCCGGGGTCTGATGGATGTCGGATGTCAGGGGCGAGGGGGATACTCGCCCGGTCCGGGGATCGGCTGCGCAAGGCCGACCCGCCCGCCGGAGGCGCTGCGGTAAGGCGTTAAGAGCGCCACCCGACGCAAGCTCCCGGAAAATCTCCGCGCGGAGCGTCTGTCTGCGTCGAAACGGTAAAACCAAACGAACTCCGGGCGCAGGCCCGGCGCTCCGCACG
>NZ_DASPMQ010000035.1:0-125575 GCF_035626975.1 Brevundimonas sp. | reverse complement strand
TCGTCCTGCCGGGTACCGACGAGGCCCCCCTGTTCCTCGCCCTCGAGGCCCGCCTCGCCCCCGCCGGCGGCTGGATTGCGTTCATCGACGACCAGGGCCGGCTGCTCGGCGACGCGGACCTGCGCAGCGACGACTGGATGGGGTGATCGCCGCCGGCGTCCTTGAGGATGACGGATACGGTCGACCCGGCTACGGTCGGGCCGTCATCGGGGAGGATGTCTCATGCGGCTGGTCTGGCTGGTCGGATCGCTGGCGCTCGCGCTGCTGATCGGGGTCGTGTCCCTGCAGGTTCCGGCGCCGGTCGACGCCGACGCTTCGGCGACAGCCTTCTCGGCGGAACGGGCCATGGCCGACGTGCGCGAGATCGCGCGGCGCCCGCATCCCGTCGGCTCGGCCGATCACGCCCGGGTGCAGGCGTTCCTGCTGCGCCGGATGAACGACCTCGGCCTCGAGACCACGACCCAGACGGGACCGATCTCGCCCGGTTCGGCGCGCTATCTGCGGCGGATGGGCGGGGATCCCGGGGCGGCGAACTTCACCGCGACCAACCTGATCGGCGTGCTGCCCGGGCGGAACCCCGCCCTGCCCGCCGTGGCCCTGATGGTCCATTACGACACCGTGCCGGGGTCGCCCGGCGCGGCGGACGATTCCACCGGCGTGGCGGCCGTGCTGGAAAGCGTGCGGGCGATCCGCGCGCGCGGACCGGCTGAGCGCACCCTGGTGGTCCTGCTGACCGACGCCGAGGAGATCGGGCTGGACGGGGCGCGGGTGTTCTGGGGCGGACATCCGCTGCGCGACCGGATCGGGGCGGTGATCAATCTTGAGGCGCGCGGCGGCGGCGGCCGGGCCATGATGTTCGAGACCGGGCGCGGCAATGCGGAGACCATCGCCCTGTTCGGCCGCGCCGGCGTCAGGGCCGACGGCGGCGTCACCTCCAACTCGCTGGCGGTGTTCGTCTACGAGCGGATGCCGAACGACACCGACTTCAGCGTTCCGAAGGCGCGCGGCGTCCCGGGCCTGAACCTCGCCTTCATCGGACGGCCCGAACAGTATCACGCCCCGTCCTCCACCCCCGCAGCGCTCGACCAGGGCGCCGTCCAGCACATCGGATCGCAGGCGCTGGAGAACGCCGACGCCCTGTTGCGCGCCGGGACCCTGCCCGTCCGTGGCGCCGACACCGTCTACGCCGACCTGTTCGGCCGGGTGATCCTGAGCCATCCGCCGGCGGCGGGATGGGGGCTGCTGGCCCTGGCCCTGGCGCTGCTGGGCGCGGCGGCGTGGCGGGCGCGAAGCCGGGCCGGGCTGACCTTCGCCGACCTCGGCCGCGGCGCCGTGGACGGCGTCTGGTTCCTGACCGCGGGCCTGGTGCTGACCCAGGCGGTGCGAACGCTGGCGGGGCCCATGACGGCGCGGGCCGACAGCGCCGGGGTCTACTACGCCCTGCTGGCGCGGTTGCCGTGGATGGAGGCCGGCGCGGCGCTCGCCGTCCTCGCCCTCGGCATGGCGGTGCTCGGCGGGCGAGGCCGGCCGGACCGGCGCGTCACCGCGATCGCCATCACGGCCGCCGCCGCCCTGGCCCTGACGCTGGGCGGGCTGGACAATCCCATCGTCCTCGGCGCGGCGGTGATGGCCGTAGTCGCCATCGGCCTGTCGCTGGCGCCGGGACTGGCGGCGCGGACGGCGTGGGGGGCCTGGACCGGTCTGATCGCCCTCGTCCTCGGCCTCGCCGCCGCCGCCCAGGCCGTGGCGCCGCAGGCCGCCTTCCTGTTCCTGTGGCCGGGCCTGCTCGCCGCCGCCGTCGCGGCGCTGGCGGCCCTGCTCGATCCCGGCCTGATCCGGACCCGGTCGCTGGCCCCGGTGGCCCTGGCGGCGGCGATCGGCGGAGGCTGGCTGGTCAGCCTGTCGCATCCGGTCTTCCTCGGCATCGGCCTGGACCTGCCCGGCGTGCTGGTGGCGATGGGCCTGCTGGTGCTGATGCTGGTGCGGCCGCTGTCGCCGGAGCGCGCCGCGGTCCGGCCGTGGCTGATGGCGGCGCTGGCGGCGCTGGTGCTCGGCGGGGCCCTGTCGTTCAGCGCCCGCCTGGCGGAGCCCATGCCGCCCGCGGCTGTCGCGGGGACCTGACGTCCGACTCAGCAGGAGCGTGTGTGCTCGCTGCGCCACACGCGAGACCTGTTCGCCTTCGTGGGCCGATAAAGTGGTTTCCGGGGCCGCCGGCGCTCTCCTAGGGTCCCGCCGATATCCGGGGGGAATCCTGTCCAATGAAGCGTCTGCTGATCGTCGTCGCCTGCCTGCTGGCGGCGGCCTGCACCACGACAAACACCAAGACCGCCCTGTCGGTGACGCCGCCGTCGCCTGGCGCCACCATCATCCTGGTCAAGCCGGACATCGAACTGTCGCTGCTGACCGCCGCCGGCATGTCCGAGCCGCGCGCCGACTGGACCGAGCAGGCGGTGACCAATGTGGAAAATGCGCTGGAGCGCTCGGTCGCCTCGTCGTCTCACACCATCCGGGTGGTCGATCCCTCCAGCGCCATGGAAGGGCGCAGCGGCCAGCTGCTGCGGCTGCACGAGGCGGTCGGCAACTCCATTCTGGTGTTCGAATACGGCTTGCTCCCGCTGCCGACCCATGCCGGCGGGTTCAACTGGACGCTGGGCGACGGCGCGCAGAGCCTCGCCGAACAATATGACGCCGACTACGCCCTGTTCACCTTCGGGCGCGGCAACTATGCGTCCAGCGCGCGGGTCGCGACCTTCGTGGTGATGAGCGCCCTCGGCGTCGGCATTCCGCTGGGCAGCCAGCAGGTGTTCACCTCGCTGGTCGACCTGCGCACCGGGCAGGTGATCTGGTTCAACGTCGGCATCGCCGGCCCGTCGGCCGACATGCGCAATCCGCAGGGCGCGCAGTCGCTGGTCGATTCAATGATGACCGGCGCGCCCCTGTGACCAGCCGCGGCGTCGCGGCCCTCGCGGCGGGCCTGCTGCTGACGGCGACATCGGGCCTCCCTGTCCTGGCGCAGCAGCGGCCCCCGGGCCTGGTTCCCGATCCCACCTCCGTCGAAGGCGGTCTGTGGGGCGCGATGGAGCGGACCGAGGCGGAGGCGCGCCGCTCGGCCGACCTGAATTCCGATCCGGCGCTGAACGACTATGTCCGCGGCGTCGCCTGCCGTGTCGCCGTGGAATATTGCGGCGAGATCCGCGTCTACGTCATGGACCGGCCCTACCTGAACGCGCAGATGGCGCCAAACGGCTATATGGAAGTCTGGTCCGGCCTGCTGCTGCGCGCCGAAAACGAGGCCCAGCTGGCGTTCGTCCTCGGCCACGAACTGGGTCATTTCCTCGAGAACCACTCGCTGGAACGATGGAACAACAACAAGGCCTGGGCGACGGCGGCGATGGTCGTCTCGGTCGGCGCCGGCGTGGCCGGGGCTTACTACGGCGTCGACATGCGCGGTATCGGCGATCTGGCCTACCTGGCCGCCGTGGCGTCGGTGATGAATTATTCGCGGTCGCAGGAGGAAGAGGCGGACGCCATCGGCTTCGAGCGCATGGTCGCCGCCGGGCTGGAGCCGACGGCCGCCGCCGCCGTCTGGCGCCAGCAGCAGGCCGAGACCCGGGCCTCGACCTTCCGCAGCGTGCGCCAGAGCGAGGCCATGGGCAGCGTCTTCCGCACCCATCCGCTGACCGCCGAGCGCGTCGCCGCGCTGGACACCCTGGCCAGGGACCGTCCTGGCGGGCGGGAGGAGCGCGAACGCTATCGCGCCGCCATGCGTCCGCATCTCGCCGCCTGGCTGGCCGATGACCTGTCGCGCCGGGACTTCAACGCTTCGCTGACGCTGACCGAGCGGCTCGAACGCGACGGCCTCGACCTCGGCGTGCTCGAATTCCACCGGGGCCAGATCCTTCGCCAGCGCCGCGACGACGGCGATCTCGAACTGGCCCGCGACGCCTATCTGACCGCGACCGGATACGAGGACGCGCCCGTCGCCGCCTGGCGCGAACTGGGCGACCTGCAGGCGCGGCTCGGCGACCCGGAAGCCGCCCGCGTCGCGTGGCGGACCTACCTTGAACGGGCGACCGCGGCGGATGACCGCTGGATCGTCGAAGACAGCCTGACCGCACTGGAAGCCAAGCCATGAAGAAGTCGATCGTATCGCTCGCCGTTCTCGGCGCCGCCCTCGCCCTCTCCGCCTGTGAGACGGTGACCCTCGCACCCGCGGGTCCCTATGCCGTCGGCGCGGGATCAGGCGCGACCCTGTCGCGGGCATGGAGCGATTTCACCCCGATCTCGGGCCTGAAGAAGGTGCGGATGCTCAGCATCGACGGTCCGCTGCTGAACCGTCTCTACCTCAGCGAGGGGCTGGTCACGGGCGACTATATCGTCCAGCCGACCAATCGCCGCGAGGCCACCACTCCGATCTATGACGCCTCCATGTCGGTGACCGAACAGGTCGAGTTCGTGGCCAACAGCGTCACGGCCATGAGCTATGAGCGGGTCGCCACCTCGGGCGTGCGGCCGGTGCAGGTCAACGGCCAACGCGGCGTGCGCTTCGACATCGAGGCCGCCACCAAGGAAGGTCTGGTCATCAAGGGTCTTGGCCAGGCGGTGAAGGCGGACGAGAAGCTTTACGTGGCGATCTACATCGCCCCGGGGGAACACTATTTCGCCGAGAGCCGCGCCGCGGCCGAGGCGACCATGGACAGCGTCACCTTCTAGAGGCTTCCGTCGCGGGTCGAAATCGCCCTATCGAAAGGGGCCCCGAAGCCGCGAACGGAGACTCCAGGTGCCCGACCGAGACCTCTATCTCGACGATCTCCACGTCGGTCAGACGTTCACGACCGCCTCGATCACCGTCACGACCGAAGCCATCAAGGCCTTCGCGCGTGAGTATGACCCCCAGCCCTTCCACCTCGACGAGGCGGCGGCGCAGGACAGCCTGTTCGGCGGGCTGGCCGCCAGCGGCTGGCATACGGCGGCGCTGAGCATGCGGCTGATGGTCGACGGCCTGCCCTTCGCCGGCGGCCTGATCGGCGTCGGCGGCGAAACGACCTGGCCGCGCCCCACCCGTCCGGGCGACGTGCTGACCGTCCATGTCGAGGTTCTGGAGATCATTCCCTCGAAGTCGCGCCCGGAACGCGGCATCGTCCGCACCCGCAACGAGACCCGGAACCAGAACGGCGAACCGGTGCAGATCTCCCACCTCGGCATCGTCGCGTGGCGGCGGCCGATGTGACGCCGCCCACCCGCTATTTCCGTCGTCATCCTCGGGCTTGACCCGAGGATCAGAGGTCAGGCCGGGACTGTGCGTCCGTGACGGCCCTCATGTCCCGGGGCGTCACCGCCACCGCGCACCGGATGATCTGGTCCTCGGGTCAACCCGAGGATGACGGGAACGCGAGTTGCGGAGGCCATACGTCAAAATCGGACGTATCCCGCCTCGGTCCAAAAAGAACATATTGGCAACCGGAACAAACCATGCACATATCCCCTCTCACAGGGAGCGGGTCACGGTCATCGGACCGAAGGCGGGCCTCTCCTCCGGGTACCGAACGGGAATCATGGCAAGGGAGAGTGGCAAGGTGGCGGCACAGGCGAACTTGAAATTGGTCAGCAGGGACGACGGCGACAAGCAGCGGGCTCTGGAGGCGGCGATCGCCCAGATCGACCGCGCCTTCGGCAAGGGCTCGGTGATGAAACTGGGCAAGAACGGCGTGACGGAGGCCATTCCGTCGGTGTCGACCGGCTCGCTCGGCCTCGACATGGCGCTCGGCATCGGCGGCCTGCCGCGCGGCCGGGTCATCGAGGTGTTCGGCCCCGAAAGCTCCGGCAAGACCACCCTCGCCCTGCACACCGTCGCGGAAATCCAGAAGTCGGGCGGCACGGCGGCCTTCGTCGACGCCGAGCATGCGCTCGACCCGGGCTACGCCCAGAAGCTGGGGGTCAACCTCGACGACCTGCTGGTGTCGCAGCCCGACACGGGCGAGCAGGCGCTGGAGATCGTCGACACCCTGGTGCGCTCGGGCGCCGTGGACATCGTGGTGGTCGACTCCGTCGCCGCCCTGACCCCGCGGGCCGAGATCGAGGGCGAGATGGGCGACAGCCTGCCAGGTCTTCAAGCCAGATTGATGAGCCAGGCGCTGCGCAAACTGACCGCCTCGATCAACAAGTCGCAGTGCATCGTGCTGTTCATCAACCAGATCCGCCACAAGATCGGCGTCATGTACGGCTCGCCGGAGACGACGACGGGCGGAAACGCGCTGAAATTCTACGCCTCGGTCCGCCTCGACATCCGCCGCACCGGCGCGATCAAGGACCGCGACGAGGTGGTCGGCAACACCACCCGGGTCAAGGTGGTCAAGAACAAGGTCGCCCCGCCGTTCCGCGAGGTCATCTTCGACATCATGTACGGCGAGGGCATCTCCAAGCTGGGCGAGATCATCGACCTGGGCGTCAAGGCCGGGGTGATCGAGAAGTCGGGCAGCTGGTTCTCGTACGACAGCCAGCGCATCGGTCAGGGCCGCGAGAACGTGCGCGCCTTCCTCAAGGCCAACCCGGACATCGCCGACTCGATCGAGAAGGCCGTGCGCGCCTCGACCAACAAGATCGCCGAGGAGCTGCTGGGCACGCCCGAGCCCGACGAGGGCCAGGACCTCGAGGGCTAGGGGCCGATCCGCGCCGGAAGTGTCCGAAATGTCCGCAACTGTCCCACGAAATTTCGGACTCATCGGACATTTTGGGGCGGCCGGATGACCGGAACTGTCCCGCGAAATTCGCGGCCTTCGGACACCTTGCCACGACCGATTGAACTTCTCCGGCCGGGTCCGCCGACCCGCCACCGACCCCGCCGGGCCGGGCCGGACGGAGCGGCCGCCCGATCCCCACCCGGGTCGGGCGGCCTTTTTTTCTTGCCGCCCTCCCGGCCAGGCGTGACTATTCGCCCCGGGAGGACTTCACATCATGACATCGAGACTCGGCGCCCTGGCGCGCGCCGCGGTTCTGGCCGGTCTGGCGGGCGGCGCGGCGGACATTCTGACCGCCTTCGTCATCTACCGCCCGGCCACGCCCGTGGTGATCCTGCAGGCGGTGGGCAGCGGCGTGCTGGGCGCGGAAGCGTTCAGCGGCGGCGTCGGCGCGGCGGCCTTCGGCCTGGCCGCCCACTTCCTGATCGCCATCATCTTCGCCGCCATCTTCGTCGCCGCCGCCGTCCAGGCGCCCGTGGCGCTGCGCAGGCCGGTGCTGTCGGGCCTGCTGTTCGGCGTGGTCGTCTATGGCGTCATGAACGCGATCGTCGTGCCCCTGTCGATGTCCCCCGAGCGGCCGACGCCGCCCGACCACATGATCGGCCTGGGTCTGATGGCGCACGCCTTCTTCGGCCTGGCCCTGTCCTTCGTGGCGGCCCGGATGCTGCGTCGAACCGTGAGCTGATCCAGCCCGGTTCAGGCGCGCAGTTCGATGCCGTTGCCGTCCGGATCGGTGATCGAGAAGGACATTCCGTTGCCGCTCGCGCCGTAGCGGACGCCTTCAGACTCGACCTCCACGCCATTGCGGCGAAGGTGGTCGCGCGCCTGTTCGGGGTCGAAGGCCGCGATCCGGATGCACAGGTGATCCATATTGTGGGCGTCGGGTCCCGGGGCGTCGCCGCCCCGTTTGCCGATCACGCCGTCCACCGGCACAAGATCGATCAGCGAGGCGCCGGCCCTGAGCTGGATCAGGCCCAGATCATCGCGGCGGCGCTCGACCGGACAGCCCAGCACCCGGGTGTAAAAGTCCAGCGAGGCGTCGAGATCCCGCACCCGCAGCACCACATGGTCGATGCCGGTGACGGTGAAACCGCTTCCGTGTTGCGCCGTGGTCATGTCCGTTTCTCCTTGTGTGTCGGCCGGCGAGGTTTATCTTGATGCCAAGATATCTCCATCTATCTCGACGTCAAGATACTTTTCGATGACCCAAGCCGCCGACCATATCGACCGCCTGCGAGCCCAGTGGGCGCGGGAGCTGCCTGATCTGGACACCCGCGGCATGGAGGTGCTGGGCCGGGCGCGGCGGATCGTGTTGCAGAGCCGCCCCCCCATCGAGGCGGTGTTCGCGCGATACGGGCTGGATGCCGGCGAATTCGACGTGCTGTCGACCCTGAGGCGATCGGGTGAGCCCTACGCCTTGCGGCCGACCGAGCTCTACCGGTCGCTGATGATCTCGTCGGGCGGCCTGACCGACCGGCTGAACCGCCTGACGAAGGCCGGCATGATCACCCGGCCTCCCTCGCCCGGGGACAGACGCAGCCTGCTGGTCCAGCTGACGGACAGGGGACGGACTGCGGTCGAGGCGGCGTTTCGGGAGGACATGGCGATCGAGGCGGGCCTGCTGGCGGCGCTGGACGACGCCGAACGCGCGGCCCTGGCGGACCTGCTGCGCAAGCTGGCCCTCGACATGGAGGCGGCGCCGGACGCGCAGAACGCCGATGGGTGATGCGTTCAGGGCGAAAGACCTATATGCACGCTGCCTCCCCTGACCTCTCCAGACGCGTGCGCGACGAACCATGGCCAGCCTGAACCAGATCCGCTCGAGCTTCCTCGACTACTTCGCGGCCGATGGGCATGAGAAGGTGCAGTCGGCGCCGCTGGTGCCGCAGAACGACCCGACCCTGCTGTTTGTCAACGCCGGCATGGTGCCGTTCAAGAACGTCTTCACCGGCCAGGAAACCCGGGCGATCAGGCGCGCCACCAGCTCGCAGAAATGCGTTCGCGCCGGCGGCAAGCACAACGATCTGGACAACGTCGGCTACACCGCCCGCCACCACACCTTCTTCGAGATGCTCGGCAACTTCTCGTTCGGCGACTATTTCAAGGAGCACGCCATCGAGATGGCGTGGAAGCTGGTCACGAAGGAATTCGGGCTCGACGCCGACCGGCTGATGGTCACCGTTTACATCGACGATGACGAGGCTTTCGACCTCTGGAAGAAGATCGCGGGCCTGCCGGAATCGAAGATCGTCCGCATCGCCGGCTCCGACAATTTCTGGTCAATGGGCGACACAGGCCCGTGCGGCCCGTGCACCGAGATCTTCTGGGACCACGGCGAGCACATTCCGGGGGGGCCTCCGGGGTCTCCGGACGAGGACGGCGACCGGTTCGTGGAGATCTGGAACAACGTCTTCATGCAGTTCGACCAGGCCGCCGACGGCAGCCGCACGCTTCTGCCGAAACCGTCGATCGATACGGGCGCCGGTCTCGAGCGCCTCGCGGCAGTGCTGCAGGGCGTCCACTCCAACTATGAGACCGACCTGTTCCGCACCCTGATCGCGGCGTCGGAAGACGCCACCTCGACGAAGGCCGAGGGCGAGCAGGCTCCCAGCCACCGGGTCATCGCCGACCACCTGCGCTCGTCGTCCTTCCTGATCGCCGACGGGGTCACGCCCTCGAACGAGGGCCGCGGCTATGTGCTGCGCCGGATCATGCGCCGGGCCATGCGCCACGCCCACCTGCTGGGCGCCGCCGACCCGCTGATGCACCGGCTGGTGCCGACGCTGGTGCAGGAGATGGGCGAGGCCTATCCCGAGCTGCGCCGCGCCCAGGCCTTCATAGAGGACACGCTGAAGCAGGAGGAGATTCGCTTCCGCACCACGCTCGGCCGCGGCATGGGTCTGCTCGAGGACGCCTCGCGCGACCTCGGCGAGGGCGGCGTGCTGCCCGGCCAGACCGCCTTCACCCTGTACGACACCTACGGCTTCCCGCTCGACCTGACCCAGGACGAGGCGCGCCGGCGCGGCTTCACCGTCGACACCGAGGGCTTCGACGCCGCCATGGAAGAGCAGCGCAGCCGTTCGCGCGAGCACTGGACCGGTTCGGGCCAGACCGCCTCGACCGGCGAATGGCTGGCCCTGCGCGACCGCCTCGGCCCCACCGTCTTCACCGGTTATGACGCCGTCGAGGGCGCGGGCGAGGTGCTGGCCATCGTGCGCGACGGCGCCTCGGTCGACGAACTGGGCGCCGGCGAAACCGCCGAGGTTCTGTTCGACCAGACCCCCTTCTATGGCGAGGGCGGCGGCCAGGCCGGCGACAAGGGCGAGATCGAGTGGACCGACGCCACGGGCCAGCAAGGCTCGGGCGTGGTGCTGGACGTGCAGAAGCAGGCCTCCGACCTCTACGCCCATCGCATCGAGATCAGCTCGGGCACGCTGGCCATCGGCGCCCGGGTCCAGCTGCGCGTCGACGCCGCCGCCCGCCTGACCACCCGCGCCAACCACTCCGCCGCCCACCTGCTGCACAAGGCGCTGGCCAATGTGCTGGGCGGCCACGTGGCCCAGAAGGGCCAGCTGGTCGACGCCGAACGCCTGCGTTTCGACTTCAGCCACAACGCCCCGGTCACCGAGGACGAACTGGCCCGGATGGAGGACGAGGTGAACGCCGTCATCCGTCAGAACATCCCGGCCGAAACGAAGATGATGGCCCCGCAGGCCGCCATCGAGGCCGGCGCCGTGGCCCTGTTCGGCGAGAAATACGGCGACGAGGTCCGCGTGCTGACGCTGGGCCGCGCGCTGGCCGGCGAGGGCCCCTATTCCGTCGAGCTGTGCGGCGGCACCCATGTGGCCCGCACCGGCGACATCGCCCTGTTCAAGATCACATCCGAGACCGGCATCGCCGCCGGCGTGCGCCGCATTGAAGCCCTGACCGGCGAGGCCGCGCGCCAGTATCTGCTGGCCCAGGCCGGCGTGGCGAGGAAGCTGGCTCAGTCGTTCAAGGTCCAGCCCGCCGACGTACCGGCCCGGGTCGAGGCCCTGTCCGGTTCGGTGCGGACGCTGGAGAAACAGGTCGCCGACCTGAAGAAGCAGCTCGCCCTTGGCGGGGGCTCGGCCGGCAGCGCCGCGCCGGAAGAGATCAACGGCGTCAAGCTGATCGCGCGCGTCCTGGACGGCGTGGACGGCAAGGGCCTGCGCGGCGTGGCCGAGGATTTCCGCAAACAGGTCGGCTCGGGCGTCGTGGCCCTGATCGGCGTCACCGACGGCAAGGCTGCGGTCACCGTGGCCGTGACTTCGGACATGACCGGCAAGGTCAACGCCGCGGATCTCGCCCGCGCAGCGGTGCTGGCCATGGGCGGTCAGGGCGCCGGCGGCAAGCCCGACTTCGCCCAGGGCGGCGCTCCCGACGGCGGCAAGGCCGAGGATGGTCTGGCGGCGGTGCGGGCGGCGCTGGCGGGCTAGGTCAGGCCGCCGCTCCGCTCTGGATATCCACGGCCGCCAATTTCCATGCGAACATCCCGCGGCGTTCGAGGATTAGCGCCAGTCGCTGGTCGGGGTGGTCGCGGTCGGTCAGGGTGACGGCGAAGGTGTTGAGGTCGCGGTAGCCCCAGGCCTGATGGATGTCGTCTCCCTCATCGGCGGTGTCGCCCGGTTCGGGGTCGTCGCGGACGGTCGGGTCGGGCGCCTCGGCGGTGGTGACCATCCGGGCGACCACCTCGGGGGTCACGGCGGCGTCGACGGCGCCGGACAGCAGCATCGGCGCCAGGATCATGCCGAGGCCGCCGAGGCCGCTCTCGGCCATGCGGGGATCGCGGCGCATCTGGGCCGCCAGTTCGGCGTTCAGCTCGTCCTTGAGGCTCTGGCGCAGGGCGGGGAAGTCAACCAGCTGCTCGATGCGCCGGGCGTCCCCGGCCTTGGCCGCGCGGATCAGCGCCTGGGCGGCGAGGACGGGCGCGGCGGCCCAGGCGGCGGCCAATACGGCGATGGTCACGACGGCGGCGCCGACGATGTATTTCTTGATCATGTTACCCTCTGGCGTCGAAACGCCTCCCCACGGCTACGGTTGCCGCGAGTCGGGGGCCTGGGCCAGCGAGACCGCGGTCAGCCGCCGGTCTTGCCGCTCTTGCCGACCACCGGAAGCCGCGCCGGCGCGGCCGTCGGAGGCGGGGCGGCGGCCGGCGCAACGCCCTCGGGCAGGCCGATATGGACCAGCTTCCATTCGAACGGCCCCTTGCGCTCGAAGGTGAAGACGGTTTCGGAGCCCCCTTCGTCGACCACGGCCATGCGGGCCCTGTTGACGCCCCAGAACACCGGCGCGGGCATGGGATTGGTCTCGGCCGCGACGGGCGCCGAAAGCCGGGACCGTTCGGACGCATAGCGTCCCTCCCCCCGCGTCAGGGCGGCCAGGGCGGCCGGCGTGAGATAGGCGTCCACGTCGGCGACGGCCGCCGGGTCGACCCGTTCGAACTGACGCCGGACGGCGCCGATCGGGTCTTCAAGGAAGGTCGGGGCGGGGGCCAGGGCGGCGGGATCGCCCGACAGCTGGGGCCGCAGCGACTGGCGTACGGCGGCGAAATCGATCAGGCGCGACAGGCCGGCCGCGTCATTGGCGTCCGCCGCCGACCGGATGCCGAAGAAGGCCACCGCCGGCGCGGCGAAGAAGCTGACCACCGCCACGACGACGGCCAGCAGCAGCAGGTTGCCAAACAGCTTCTTCATGGGACCCCCGGGTTCGTTGCATCAATGCACGAACGCGGGTCTGGCTCAAACGAAAGGCCCGCCGGACGCGAATCCTGCGGGCCCCTGGAAGTTTGGCTGCGGTCAGAAGGCTCCGCCTTCTCGACTCGACGCGGCCATATTGTCTGGCCGCGGTCATCGGCCCTGCGGGACGACGCGGCCAGGACGCTCAAGCAGCGAGCGACCGCGTCGCAAGCGATAGCGTCCCTCTAGGAAGCCATCGCCTTGGTCAGGTTCTCGGCCACCTTGTCGAGGAAGCCCTCGGTGGTCAGCCAGCCCTGCTGGTCGCCGACCAGCAGCGCCAGATCCTTGGTCATATGGCCGGCCTCGACGGTCTCGACCACGACCCGCTCCAGCGTCGCGGCGAACGTCGCCAGCTCGTCGTTGCCGTCCAGCTTGGCACGGTGCGAGAAGCCGCGGGTCCAGGCGAAGATCGAGGCGATGGAGTTGGTCGAGGTCGCCTCGCCCTTCTGGTGCTGGCGGTAATGGCGGGTGACGGTGCCGTGGGCGGCTTCCGACTCCAGCACCTTGCCGTCCGGGGTCATCAGCACCGAGGTCATCAGGCCCAGCGAGCCGAAGCCCTGGGCCACCACGTCGGACTGCACGTCGCCGTCATAGTTCTTGCAGGCCCAGACGAAGCCGCCCGACCACTTGATGGCCGCGGCCACCATGTCGTCGATCAGCCGGTGTTCGTAGGTCAGGCCCTTTTCCTTGAACTCGGCCGCGAACTCCTCGTCGAACACCTTCTGGAAGATGTCCTTGAAGCGGCCGTCATAGGCCTTGAGGATGGTGTTCTTGGTGGAGAGATAGACCGGGAAGTTGCGCTGCAGGCCGAAGGCGAAGCTGGCGCGGGCGAACTCGGTGATCGAGTCATCGAGGTTGTACATGCCCATGGCGACGCCCGACGACGGGAAGTCGAACACCTCATGCTCGATGACCTGGCCGTCGGCGCCCTGGAACTTGATGGTCAGCTTGCCCGGGCCGGGGATCAGGAAGTCGGTGGCCTTGTACTGGTCGCCGAAGGCGTGGCGGCCGACGACGATGGGCTGGGTCCAGCCCGGCACCAGACGGGGCACGTTCGAGCAGATGATCGGCTCGCGGAAGACCACGCCGCCGAGGATGTTGCGGATGGTGCCGTTGGGCGACTTCCACATCTTCTTGAGGCCGAACTCCTTCACCCGCGCCTCGTCGGGGGTGATGGTGGCGCACTTCACACCGACGCCGTGCTTCTGGATCGCGTGGGCCGCATCCACCGTGACCTTGTCGTCGGTGGCGTCCCGGTTCTCCATCGACAGGTCGTAGTAGTCGAGCTCGAGGTCGAGGAAGGGGAAGACCAGCTTGTCCTTGATCATCTGCCAGATGATGCGGGTCATCTCGTCGCCGTCGATGTCCACGATGGGGTGGGCGACCTTGATCTTGGCCATGCGGGTTTCGCGCCTCTGACTGAAGAATGGGGAGTGAGGCGGGCGGTATAGCGGCGGCGGAGCGCGGGCGCAAAGGGCGGCGGCGACTCATCGGGACCCAGGGTGTATCGTGTCCGGGGGACGACGCTGCTCCCGGGGACATACGCATGTACCATTGGCGACGCGCCGCCGTCGGCGCGAGCTCCCTCATGATCCTCCCGGCCTGTGGCCCCTCGGACGCCTCGGGGGAAAAAGCCGCCCCGGCCGCGCCACCCACCACGGCTTCGAGGTCGCAGGCGGCCGGTCCCGGGGCCATGGCATCGGAGTCGGAAGCCTTCCGGGACTGGATCGCCGTGTGCGACAACGGCAACGCCTGTTTCGCCTATGGACCGGGACGCGAGGGGTTCGGCTGGATCCGGGTCGCCGTGGAGCCCGGGCCGGACGCCCGGCCGGAGGTCGCGGCGGGATACTGGCCGGACCAGGCGGAAAAGACCCGCGCGTTCGCCCTCACCATCGACGGGACCAACTACCCGATGACGCTCGCCGCCAACGAACCCGTCGCCGCCGAGATGCCGGCGGCGCGCGCGCTCGAGGCGGTGCGAGCGCTCGCCAACGGCCGGACAGCCCGGATCGGCCCCGAGCACGAGCTTTCGCTGTCAGGCGCGGCCGCCGCCCTGCTCTGGATCGACGAGCGGCAGGGTCGGGTGAATACGGTGACGGCCCTGCGCCGCCCGGGTTCCCGCCCTGCATCCAGCGTGCCCGGCGCCCCGCCCCTGCCCGTCGTCACCCCGGCTCAGGCCGTTTCGCAGGCGGGCTTCGGCGATCAGAACCAGGTCTTGCCGGCCGCGTTGGAGACCGTGCCCGCGGTGGCGGAATGTCGCTCGGAAACCTCCGAGCACTGGATCGGAAAGGAAGTCATGTCGGCGCGCCTGAACGCCACCACGGAGCTCTGGGCGGTTCCCTGCTTCGCCGGCGCCTACAACATGGGCCACGACTGGTACATCACCGGCCCCGGCGGCCGCGCCCCCCGGCCGGCGCGGCTGGCCTCGACCTCCGACGCACCCACAGCGGGCACCATCAACGGCGGTTATTCGCCGGAGACCCGCACCATCACCGCCTTCGCCAAGGGGCGGGGCGTCGGCGATTGCGGCACGGCCTCGACCTGGACCTGGACCGGCCGCGAGTTCACGCTGACCAGCGAGTCGGAAATGCGGGAATGCTGGGGCGTCCCGGCGGACTACTGGCCGACGACGTGGCGGACGCGTTGAGCGACGCCGATCCCGAGGTGCTCGTCATCGGCGCCGGGCCGGCTGGCCTGACCGCCGCGACCTATCTGGCGCGGTTCCGGCGACGGGTGCTGGTCGCCGACGGCGGCGCGCCGCGGGCCTGCTGGATCCCGCTCAGCCACAACATGCCCGGCTTTCCGCGGGGCATCACCGGCGAAGCGATCCTGAAGCGGATGACCGAACAGGCGCTGGAGTTCGACGCCGTGATCGAACCCGGGCGGGTCGAGCATCTGGTACGGGACGGCGAAGGGTTCCTGGTGCGTCTGAACGGGCGCGACATCCGGGCGCGGGCGGTGCTGCTGGCGACCGGGGTGATGGACCATCACCCCGACCTGCCCGGGATCGAGGGAGCCATCGAGCGATCATTGGTCCGGATCTGCCCGATCTGCGACGGCTATGAGGCCATCGACAAGGCGGTGGCGATCATTGGCCGGGACGACACGGGAGTGCGCGAAGCGGCCTTTCTGCGCACCTACTCCGACCGGATCACGCTGATCCACGTCGGGCCGGCGGAGGCGCTGACGGAGGAAGGCGAGTTGCTGCGGATGGGCGTCGAACTGATCCGGGCGCCGATCGACAATGTCCAGCTGCAGGGCGACCGGGTCACGGCGCTGAGCTGGGGCGGGACGTTCCGCGTGTTCGACCTGGTCTATTCGGCCCTGGGAACATCGCCGAACGCGGAACTGGCGCGAGCGCTGGGCGCGCGGACAGGGGGCGATGGCCGTCTCGTGGTGGACGCCCATCAGGCGACCAGCGTGCCGGGCCTGTATGCGGCCGGAGACGTGGTGCGCGGGCTGAACCAGATTGCCGTGGCGGGCGCCGAGGCCGCCATCGCGGCGACGGCCATCCACAACGCCCTGCGCGACGCGGACGGCTGGACGGTCGGCTAGCCGTTACGCAAGCGACCCGAAATCGCGAGAGCAGAAAGCTCCCCGCGGGTCCGGGCCGCAATCGCGGCGGCGTTCGGAGATTGGGCTCCTGCGCCGCGATCGGGTCGTGGGCGGATCATCGGCTCCAGGGCGTCACGATCCGCTGCGGCTTGCGGATGCGGGCCCGGGTGCGGCTGCGCCGCCAGTCGTTGAGCACGGAAACCCAACCCCATGCAGGTTCCTTATGTATGTGATGCGCTTCTTCCATCTCGGCCTCCTGACGATCCTGTGGTGAGGACAACGTCAAAATGAGCTTGACAGAGTTGATCCGCAAACCAGATTGGCGCAGCGCAACATAAGGCACACTTATGGCCGATCCTCTCGCCGGAATTCCCCTCGCCTCCATTCGGGTGTTCGAGGCCGCCGCCCGCCTGAACAGCTTCACCCGCGCGGCCGAGGAACTGGGCATGACCCAGGCGGCGGTCAGCTGGCAGATCAAGGCGCTCGAGGGCCGGCTGGGCCAGAGCCTGTTCCGCCGCCTGCCGCGCGAGGTCGTTCCGACCGAGTCCGGTGAACGGCTGTCGCGCGCCGCAACGGAGGCCATGAGCCTGCTGCGCCGGGCGCTTTCCGAACTGACCGAAGCCGATCAGGCGATCCTGTCGATCACCACCCTGGCGACCTTGGCGACGCAGTGGCTGGCCCCTCGGCTTGGCGAGTTCCAACTGGCCCATCCCGAGCTGGCGGTGCGGCTCGACACGGCGGCGCATCTCATCGACCTGTCGCGAGAGGGCTTCGATGTCGGCATTCGCTCGGGCACCGGCGACTGGCCGGGGCTGGAAAGTGTCGAGGTGATGCCGAGCGTATACACGCCTCTGTGCAGCCCCCGCCTGCGGGATCGGCTGCAGCTCCAGACCGCCGAGGACCTGCTGAAGGCGCCGCGGATCGGGCTCGAGAAGGAGTGGGCCGTGTGGTTCGCCGCCGCCGGCGTCGCCGCCGACGGTCAGGCGCCGTCCCGTCTGCGGGCGGACTATCAGGCGCTGGAGGTGGCGTCGGCGATCGGCGACCAGGGCGTGGCCCTGGCCTCGCCAATCCTGTTCGCCCGGGAATTGGCGGCGGGCCTGCTGGTCCAGCCGGTCCCGCTCGCGGTCAAGCTGGTCCCGGACTACGCCTACTGGCTGGTCTGGCCGGAGGGCCGACGGCGTTCGCCCAAGATCGCCCGCTTCCGCGACTGGATCCTGGCCGCCGCCGCCGCGGATCCAAACGTACTGGCCGCCCGCGAGGCCGTGGCGGCGACCTGATCAGCGCCAGTCCATCGACGGGTCAGGCCGCCTGGACGCCCGCTGTCCAGTCGCCGATCAGGCGCTCGAGCACCTCCAGCGGAATGGCGCCCGCCGCCAGCGCCGTATCGTGGAAGCCGCGGAGGTCGAAGCGGTCGCCCAGCACCGCCTTCGCCCGGCTGCGGGTGCGATCCCACACCGTGTGACCCAGCTTGTAGCTGCAGGCCTGACCCGGCCAGACGCAGTAGCGCTCGACCTCGGTGATCATGGTGGATTCCGCGTCGCCGAGAGTCTCGACCATGTAGCGGACCGCCTGTTCGCGGCTCCAGCGCTTGTGGTGCAGGCCCGAGTCCGCGACGAGGCGGGTGGCGCGGAACATGAAGGACTGGAGGTAGCCCAGACGTCCCAGCGGGTCGTCCTCGTAGACGCCCATCTCGTCCGCCAGCTGTTCGGCGTAGAGCGCCCAGCCCTCGGTGTAGCCCGAGAACAACGGCATCTTGCGCAGCATCGGGATGCCCTCGGCCTCAAGCGCGACGGCGATCTGGAAATGGTGGCCCGGCGTAGCCTCGTGATAGGTCAGGGTCGGAAGGGTGAAGCGCGACGTTTCGGCGGTGTCGCGCAGGTTGATGTAGTAGGCGCCGGGACGCGAGCCATCCAGCGCCGGCATCTGGTAGCTGCCGCCCGGGGCGCCCGCCTCGATCTCGACCGGAACGCGACGAATTTCGACGCCCGCGCGCGGCAGCCTTCCGAACATCTCGGGCAGGCGCTGTTGCATCTTCGCCATCTGGTCGTTGAGATCGGCCAGCAAACGGGCCTTGCCGGCGTCGGTGTTCGGATACAGCTGGTCAGGGTGCCTGGAGACGGCGGCGATGCGCTCGCCGACCGAGCCCTGGGTCAGGCCCTCGGCCCGGAGAATCTCATCGGCGCGGGCGCTGAGCTCGGCCACCTGGGCGAGGCCGATCTCGTGGATTTCGTCGCCGCCCATGTCGGTGGTCGTGTAGCTGAGCACGCCATGGCGGTAGTAGGCCTCGCCGTCCGGCAGGCGCCAGCAGCCGGCGTCGGACGTCGCTCCCGGCAGGGCCGCCGCGAGGACGTCGACCTGGCGCTGCATGGCGGGATAGACCGCATCGCGCACGATGGCTTCCGCCCGCGCGGCCCAATCCCCCGCAAGATTGGCTTCCGCGGCGCGGCGCGCGAGCGACCGGGTCAGGCCGGATTGGGCCGGATCGACGCCGAGGGTAGCGGCGAACTGCTCGCTGGTCCGGCGCAGAACGAAGTCCGGCGGAGTCGCGCCGGCCGCAAAGTCCGCGCGCACCCTGTCGGTTTCGACGTCCAGAACTTCGGCGAAAGCCGACAGGCGCGCCAGATAGGTCTCCGCGTCTTCGGCGGTGCGGACCTGATGCTGGGTGTCGAGGAACTGCGGGATGCTGCTGTAGCTGCCCGTAAGCTGGCTGACGAGATAGGGGCTGACCCCGCCCACCGGCGACTGGACGCCGTAATCGAAGCGATCGGCCGTCGCCGCGCCGTCGATGATGAAGCGGGTGGTGTCGTAGTTGACCGCATCCATGCCCGAGAGGCCGGCGCGATCGATCGCGTCCAGTTCGGCGCCGTACCCGCGGAAGGCCGCGAAGGACCGGTC
This sequence comes from Brevundimonas sp., assembly GCF_035626975.1. GTDB lineage: Bacteria > Pseudomonadota > Alphaproteobacteria > Caulobacterales > Caulobacteraceae > Brevundimonas. The sequence continues at coordinate 106,632 of NZ_DASPMQ010000035.1, read as the reverse complement.
GACGAAGGCCAGCGAGCGATCATCGAGGCGGCTGCGCACCGCCGCATTGGATCCCCTGTCGAGGCCAAGCGAGGTCATGAACTCCGGCGACTGGGCCAGGAACTCCTGCATCATCCGGTCCAGCAGCGCCGTGACCCGGGCGCCGGCGCTGGCGGTCTGCGGCGAGCCGGCCACGACCGGACCGGCTGCGGCCATGCCCACCCCGGCGGCGGTGGACAGCAGGAAACGACGGCGATCAAGCATGGCGAAGCTCCGGAAAGGTGACCGGCACAGAACGGCGCCTCACGCCCGCTGACAAGTTACCGATCGGTCAGGTGCGCATCAGGCCTTCCAGCACGGCCAGCGGCACCGAGCCGTTCAGCAGCACCCGGTCATGGAAGGTCTTCAGGTCGAAGCCGGGGCGGGCCTCCGCCTCGCTGCGCAGGCGCGCGATCACGGTCTGCCCCAGCTTGTAGGAACAGGCCTGGCCGATGGAGACGCAATAGCGGTCGATCTCCTTCTCGGCCGACTCGGGCGGCTCGCCGCACTCGTCGATCATGTAGCGGATTGCCTGATCGCGGCTCCAGCGCTTGTGGTGCAGGCCGGTGTCAACCACCAGGCGGACGGCGCGGAACAGGTAGGACTGCAGATATCCGACCCGGCCGAGCGGATTGCCGGCGTAGACATCCAGATCATCGGCCGCGACGCGTTCGGCGTAGAGGGCCCAGCCCTCGTTATAGGCCGAGTTGCCGGCCACACGGCGATAGATGGGCAGGGAGCCGGCCTCGCGCGCCACGGTGATCTGGAAATGGTGACCGGGACTGGCCTCGTGATAGGTCAGGGTCGGCAGGCTCCATTTGGGCCAGTTCGCGGTGTTCGACAGGTTGATGTAGTAGGCGCCCGGCCGCGAGCCATCCAGCGAGGCGGCCTGATAGTAGCCGCCGGGCGCGCCGAGCTCGATCGACGGCGGGACACGGCGAATCTCGACCGCCGCCTTGGGCAGGGTGTTGAAGACGCGGGGCAGCAGCGGCGTCAGCTCGGCCATCTGCCGGTTGAGGGAGCCGATCAGTTCGACCTTGGCCTCGTCGGTGTTGGGCCAGAGGTGCTGCGGGTCTTCGCTGAGGGTCTTGATGCGCTGGCCGACCGTGCCCTCGGCCATGCCCATGCCCTTGAGGATCGTGTCGATTTCCGTCTGGATGGCGGCGACCTGTTCCAGGCCGATGTCGTGGATCGCCTGGGCGTCGTAGGTGGTGGTCGTGTAGGTGCGCAGCGCCAGGGCGTAGGTGGTGTCGCCCTGCGGCAGTTTCCAGGCGCCAGCGTCATCGGTGGCGTTGGGACGCTGGGCCTCGAACACCGCGATCTGACGGCCCAGCGCCGGCTTGACCTCGGCCTCGATGATGGCGGCTGCGCGGGCGCCCCAGTCGCCCGCGATGGTCTTTTCGCCCGTTTTGCGGACCAGGGCCTGGACCATGGCCATGTCGGCGGGGGCGGTGTCGCGCAGCGTCCTGAGCTGGGTCAGGGTCTTGTCCATGAGGAAGGACGGCAGCATGACGCCCAGGGCGGCGTCGGCGGCGATCCGCTCATTCTCCTGATCGAGCACCGTGGCGAAGGCCGACAGGCGCGACAGGAAGGCTTCGGCGTCGGCCGGGGTCTCGACCCGGTGCTGGTTGGCCATGAAGTCCGGTACGGAGAAGTAGGCCCCTGACCGCTGGGTCACCGTATAGGGGCCGATGCCGCCGCCATAGGGGATGTCCGCCGCGCGCGCCGCGCCCTCGGCCGTGAAACGATAGACCGCCAGCGACACCCTGGCCTGATCCGACAATCCATCTTCCGAAACGGCCTGTATCTCGGCCCAGCGGGCGCGCGCGCGGGCGCGATCCGCCTCGATGTCGGCGAGCCCCTGCTGACGCAGCTTTCCTGACAGATGCGCCCGGGCGTCGCGGTCCAGACCGAGGTTGGTGGCGTACTCGGGCGACAGTTCGACATTCTCGTCGAACCAGCGGGTCAACATCGCGTCGAGCCGCGCATCGGCCTCGGAGATCGGGGCCGAAACCTGGGCGACGGCGGGCACGGCCGCCAGCAGACCAAAGCCGGCGGAGGACAACATCAGGCGGCGGCGGTCGATCATCGGTCAGACACTCCGTGGGGGGACGGGACAGCTATGACAGTCGCGGGGTCGACGGCAAGGCTCCCGATGGGCGGCGAGGGGAAAGGATCAGGCCGCGCGCAGTTCCTGCTTGACCCGTTCGGCCAGCGTCTTGATGTCGAGCGGCTTGGGCAGGAAGGACACGCCGACCTCGTCCTGCAACAGGTCCGAGAAGTCGCTCTCGGCGTAGCCCGAGATGAACATCACCGGCGCGTCGCCGAGGAACGGCCGGGCCTTCTTCAGCAGGGACGGACCGTCGAGCCCCGGCATGATGACGTCCGAGATCATCATGTCGATCGTCCCGGCGTGTTCCTCGGCCAGCGCCAGGGCCTCCTCGCCGTCGGCGGCCTCGATCACGTCATACCCGCGCTGGCGCAGCAGGCGGGCGGCGATGCCGCGCACGGCGGCCTCGTCCTCGACGAACAGGATGCGGCCCGCGCCGGAGAGGTCGCGCGGCGCCTTGGCGACCTTCTCGACCACCGGCGTCTCGGCCAGATCGGCCTCGGCGGCCTCGGGCAGGAAGATGCGGAAGGCGGCCCCGGCCCCGTCGGGGTTGGAGACGTTGATGTGGCCGCCCGCCTGTTCGACGATGCCGTAGACGGTGGCCAGGCCCATGCCGGTGCCCTCGTTCACCGCCTTGGTGGTGAAGAAGGGCTCGAAGATCTTGTCGAGCAGTTCGGGCGGCACCCCGGGGCCGGTGTCGGTCACCTCGATCAGGGCGACGGCCTCGGTGGGGGCGGCGGCCCAACCGAGGGCGCGCGCCTCGTCACGGGTCAGGCGGTGGGTGCGGATGGTGACCACGCCCGCGCCGGGTTCGACCACGCCGCGCATGGCGTCGCGGGCGTTGACGGCCAGGTTCATCACCGCCGTTTCGAGCTGACTCTTGTCGGCCAGGACCACCGGCAGGTCGCGGCCGTAGTCGGTTTCCAGCCGCACATCCTCGCGCAGCAGGCGGCGCAGCAGGACCGCGAACTCGCCGACCAGTTCGCCGAGGTCGAGACGCTCGCGCCGCACGGTGGATTTGCGCGAGAAGGCCAGCAGCTTGCGCACCAGGTCGGCGGCGCGGATGGCGGTCTGGCGGATCTCGTTCAGACCCTCATAGGAGGGATCGCCGACCGGGTGGCGCTCCAGCAGGCCCGAGAGCTGCAGCTGGATGGCGGTCAGCAGGTTGTTGAAGTCGTGGGCCACGCCACCGGCGAGCTGGCCGACGGCCTGCATCTTCTGGGCCTGGGAGAGCTGCAGCTCCATCGATTTCTGGGCTGTGACGTCGAACAGCCAGATGCGCCGCTTGTCGCCCTCCGGGGCGACGTAGAGATGCAACATCTTGTCGGGGAAGGCGCGGGCGACGAGCTCGATCGGTCCGGAGGAGCCGGCCGCCAGCTTGGCGCGCGCCTCGGCGACGCAGGCGGGATCGAACAGGTGGCCGAAGGCGGCGTCGCGGGCCGCGGCCGGGCCGGTCAGCAGGGCGAGCGCCGCATTGGCCTTCTCGACCTTGCCGCCGAACAGATCCTCGGCCGCGATGACGGCGGAGCCGAACGGGGCGCCGGCGGCCATGGCCCGGCTCTCCGGGCCGTTGGAACTGGGCGTGGGCGCGCCGCCGGTCATGACCGGAAGGGCCGCGTCGGGCGCCGCCCGAACCAGAAAACGGCCTTCCCCGGCCTGGCCGATCAGGACTTCCTGCTCGCGTTCGCCAATCACGACGATGGCCCGGCCCTGCTCGCCGGCGCGGGCCTGGGCGAAGGCCATGTACAGCGCCGAGGCCGAGCGCCCCTTGGGCAGGGTGGTGACGGCGCCGTTGCTCTCGGCCCAGGCCGCGTTGAAGGCGAGCACCTGACCCGAGGCCCAGACAAGGGCGGCGGGCTCGGCCATGGCGTCGAGCAGGTCGATGGTGACGTCGCCCAGCGGCCGGCGGCTCTCGCTCCGGGCGAAGGCGAACAGGCCGATCAGGGCCACGGCGCCGACGGTGAAGATCAGGATCAGGCCGGGGGCGCTCGTCGGGTCGGCCCGGAACGCCGGATAGGCCAGGGCTCCGACCGCCACGACAAAGCCGACCGCCATCACGATGAGCAGCGGATCGAAAGCTTTGCGGGAAGTTGCGTTCATGGCGCCTCGGCCCGAATCAGATGGGCGTTCGCGGTGATAGTGGGCCGTATGCAGCGCGGGAGCGAATCCGGAGCTCCGCGGCGGGAAGACGGAGACCGGACGATCCGGTTCTGCCCGAATGAAACCAAAAACAGAGTCTGAATCGTCTGAACAGTCTGAATGGTCTCACGGGTCGCCGCGCGCCTCAGGCGGTGCGGGTGGGGGATGAGATTGTCAAAGACCGGCCCCACACGGGCGACAGGACAGGCGGCATTATGCGCCCGCCGTTTTCCCAGGCGGACAGATTGGCTCGAGAAAAGGGGATGCCGTTGAAGAAGCGGCGAGTTTTCCGCGCAACCCGACTATGGATTCCGGAAAAGGCAGCAGAGCGTCATGGGCCTCCGTCTCCTCCCCGTACGCCATTTGCGAATGAGGTGGGGGACCGCGAAGCGGTGGAGGGGCGAAACGGCGCAACCGTCGTGCGTCGGAAAGGGCCCCTCCGTCACGGCGCGTATTCGCGCCGCGCCACCTCCCCATCGAAGATGGGGAGGTGACATCATCTGCGGCGCTGCGCCGTCGGTCAGGCCGCCTTGCGCTGGTCCGCCCTGGCGTCCCGCGCCGCGTTGATGCGGGCCTCGGCGATGGCGTCGGCGATCTCGTGGGTCGGCCGCTTCTCGACGGCGGAGCGCTCAAGGATCTCCTCCAGCGTCTCCATCAGACGGGACAGCTTGCCCTCGACCCAGGCCGGGTCGTAGGCGCCGCCGGTCTGGCGGGCCAGCAGTTCCGAAGCGACGTTGATGATGCCGCCGCCGTTGACGACGTAGTCGGGGGCGTAGAGCACGCCGCGCTCGAACAGGATCCGGCCGATCTCCGGCGTGGCCAGCTGGTTGTTGGCGGCGCCGACCACGGCCTTCGCGGTCAGGCGGCCCAGCGTTTCCGGGTTCAGCGTCGCGCCGAGGGCGCACGGGGCGTAGATGTCGGCCCTGACGTCATAGATGGCGTCGGGGGCCACGATCTCGGCATTGGTGCGGGCGGCGACCTCGGCCAGCAGGGCGGTGTTGACGTCGGTCATCACCAGTTTCGCGCCGGCCGCGTGCAGCTTGTCGGCCAGATAGCCGCCGACATGGCCGATGCCCTGCAGGGCGACGGTCAGGCCGGTCAGGTCGTCCTGCTTCCACAGGCGGCGGGCGACGGTCAGGGTCGAGCGGAACACGCCCTCGGCCGTGACCGGGCTGGGATCGCCCGAGGCCTCGGGACCGTCGTTCAGGCCGAGGACATAGGGGGTGACCTTGCGGGCCTCGGCGATGTCAGCGACCGACACGCCGACGTCTTCCGCCGCATAGTAGAGGCCGCCCAGCGTATCGACGGCGCGGCCGAAGGCGCGGAACAGCTCCGGCGTCTTCTGGCTGCGGCTGTCGCCGATGATGACCGACTTGCCGCCCCCCATCTCGAGGTCCGCGACGGCGTTCTTGTAGCTCATGCCCCGCGACAGACGCAGCACGTCCTCAAGCGCTTCCGCGCTGGACGCATAGTTCCACATCCGGGTGCCGCCGACGGCCGGGCCGCGTGCGGTCGAGTGAACGGCGATAATGGCGCGCAGGCCGGTCTTTTCGTCAAAGACGGCGTGAACGCCTTCGTGGTTCGCGAAGGACGGGGAATCAAACAGCGTCATGCTCACCTGAGCGTCTCCCGGGGTGTTTTTTTGTTGCGCGGGTGCTTACGCCCCGGCGCTTAACACCGCAAGCATGGCGGTTTCACGTCAGCGTGGGCGTCGCGCTGGACATGCTTGGGTTCTGCGGGCGTAGTGCGCCATTCCACGAACGGAGTGCGGTGCATGCTTCGAGAGATGTTCTCGATCGCGGTTATCGGTCTGGCGCTGTCAGGCTCGCCCGCCTCGGCCCAGACAGTCCCGCAACCGGTGACATACGCGTCGACCCAGCCTCTGGCTTTGACGGCCGAAGAGAAGGCCGATCTGATTGCGAAAATCCAGGAAGCCCAGACGGACCTTCGAAGCGGCGCCCGTCTCTATTTTCAGCTTCTGTCGGGCGCGCCCGCCGCATATCCGATGACAGCGATGTCTCCGAGAGACGCGTTCCTGAACGCCAGTTTCGACCAGCCCGCCAGCATGTTGCGTCAGCCTACCGACAACCCCAGCTGGAGACCGTATCGTTTGACGCTGACGCCCAATGGCGTCGGCAATCTCCTTTGGGACGTCGAGGTCGTGCTGGGCTTCAACGGTCAGATCGAGCGGATCGAAATGTTCTATCGGTACCCTCCCCCTTTCTGATCAGTGATCGGCCTTCCTCGCCAGCATCGGCAACACCTCCGCTGCGCCCGATGGTAGAGGCGCAGACGCGTCCCTGAGCCAGGCCTCGACGTCGCGATAGACTGTCTCCGCCTGCAGATCCCGGTTCAGGATATGCCAGCCGTCCGGATAGAAGGCGGTGCGGAAACCCGGCCGGTCCCCCGCCCGCTCGAGCGCCCGGCGCATCGGGTCCTTCCGGATGACGTTGTCGTGGCCGCCGTACAGCAGCAGGGTCGGCGCGCGGATGTCGCCCAGCCGGATCGAGGCGCGCTCCATCAGATCGACGAGGCCGTACAGGGCGTCGAACCGCGTCGGCAGGATGCTGTTCGGGTCGCGGCCGTTGCGGATCAGCTCCAGCCGGTTGTCCGAAGCAGGCAGATCCTTGACCGCCCATTCCGGGGCGCCGACGGCGCGGTCGCCCATGGCGCGGGCGGCGATCCACAGGCCGGCCGAGTTGACCGGCCCCTGCGCCGACCAGCCCCAGACCGCGGGGGCCAGCAGGACGACGCGGTCGGCCGCCGGCGGACGGTCCGAGCCGAAGGCGGCGACGGCGACCGCGCCGCCCATGCTTTCGCCGACGACCGCGATCACCGCGCGAGGATGGAGCGCCCGCGCCAGGGCGACCGTCGTGCGCAAATCGTCCGCCATCCGCGCCTCGCCGGCCCAGACGCCGCGACCGGGCGCGCCGCCGAAGCCGCGTTGGTCGAAGGCCCAGGTCTCGATCCCCCGCTCGGCCCACCAGGGTCCCGCGAGGCGGAACGAAGCGCGGCTGTCGTTCATGCCGTGCAGGCCGATGACCACCGCCCAGGGTTCGCCCTCGGGCGTCCAGCGGGCCAGCGGCAGGCGCGCGCCGTCGTCCATGACCAGCGCCCGCGCCTCCAGCACGGGGCCGGCGAACCCGGGCGGCGGGGTCAGGGGCGGCTGGATGGCGGGCGTGGCGCAGGCCGCGAGGGTCAGGACAGCAGACAGGGCGGCCATGGCGCGGATCATGAGGTCAGGATGCCACGCACCCGCTCGCGCAGCCAGGGCAGCACCTCTTCCTCGAACCACGGGTTCTTCCGCAGCCAGGCGGTGTTGCGCCACGACGGATGCGGCAGGGGCAGGATGTCCGGGGCGTAGTCGCGCCACGCCCGCACCGTTTCGGTCATGTTCGGCCTCGCCCGTTCGCCCAGGGCCCACGCCTGGGCGTAGCCGCCGACCGCCAACGTCAGCTCGACCCGCGGGAGTTCGGCGAGCAGGCCTGGGCGCCACAACTCGGCGCAGCGGCGCGGCGGCGGATAGTCGCCGCCTTTGGGGGCCGTTCCCGGATAGCAGAAGGCCTGGGCGGCCACGCCGATGCGGCGGTCGGCATAGAAGGTCTGATAGTCGACGCCGAGCCAGTCGCGCAGGCGGTCGCCGGACGGATCGGTGAACGGCAGGCCGCTCTCGTGCACGCGTCGACCCGGAGCCTGGCCGCAGATCAGCAGCCGGGTCTCGGGAAAGACGTGGACGACCGGGCGCGGCGTATGCGGCAACTGGCCGAGGCAGGCCCGGCAGGCGCGGATGTCGGCGAGGACGGCGTCGAGGCTCATGGCCCCACCCTCCGCTCATCCCGGCGAAAGCCGGGACCCGGGTCTGTCCAGCTTGACGCCGGCGTTTCAGGACTGGCGTTCGAGCACGGTTGGAACGACCGGTCACCCAAAGCACTGGGTCCCGGCTTTCGCCGGGATGAGCGGATCGGGGAGACCCTAGTCGTCATCGCTTTCGACGGCCGGCGGCAGCGCCGCCAGCGCCGCGGCGGTTTCCGCCTCGGTCGGCAAGCGCAGGCGGATGACGCCCTTGAAGGCGTTCGGATCGACCGCCTTGCCCTTCTTGGTGATCGTCAGGCGGCCCTGCCGCATCAGCCCCAGGGCGCAGGCGCGCACCTTGGGCAGCATGCGCTGCCATTGTTCGGGCTGCAGGTCCTTGGCCACGTCGGCGGGTTCGATGCTCTTGCCGCCGACGCCCTTGGGGTCGGCCTTCGCCAGTTTTTCGAAGATGGCGGATTCAATGGGGTCGCTCATCGCGCCTATATGCTGCATTGCGGGAACAGAAAGAAGGCGGAGTTCGAGATGGTCGCGAAAGTCACGGTTTCGGAGGGCGAGTTCGCGGGCTGGCAGATGTACGACCTGCACGGCACCTTCGATCAGGTGGTCGGGCCGTTCTACTTCAAGCCGGACCCCGACGGGCGGATGCGCTGCGCCTTCCGGGCCGAGCAAAAACATATGAACGCCGGCGACCGCATGCATGGCGGTTGCCTGATGACCTTCGCCGACATCGCCATGTTCCAGACCGCCTACCAGGAGATGGAGGGCGCCTCGGGCGTGACCGTGTCGCTCGATTCCACCTTCATCGACGGCGCCTATGTCGGTGAACTGGTCGAGGCCACCGGCGAGGTCATCCGGGCCGGCAAGAGCCTGATCTTCGTGCGCGGCCAGATCCACGCCGGCGATCGGGTGCTGATGACCTTCTCGGGCGTGATCCGGAAATTCCAGCCGCGCGGCTGATCAGACTCCGAACCAGGGATCCCACGGATCGGCGCTGATCAGGCCCTGATCGTCGAGGATCGCCATCCGTCCTCCGTGACCGTCGGAGAACAGCGGAGCCGGTTCGACGACCAGCACATCCTCAAGCCCGGGCAGGACCTGGACGTCGCCGTCCTTGTCCGACAGGAGCGGCGACGGCGCGAACGAGGACAGCGACACCACGGCGCCATTGGAGAAGCGCAGCGACTCGACGCCGTAAAGCAGATCGACTCCGTCGCGTCCCGCCGTCAGGTCGGTGACCTGCCAGCCGCCTTCGACGGCCACGACCGAATAGTCGGCCTGCAGGCCCTGCATGACCGCGATGTCGCTTCCGCCGCCACCATTCAGGACGTCGTCGCCGTTCAACCCTTTCAGCACGTCGGCGCCGGCGCCGCCGGTCAGCGTGTTGGCGGCGGCGTTGCCGATACCGGTGAAGGCGCCGGCGCCGGTGTAGGCCAGGTTCTCGACGTTGGTCCTGAGGGTGTAGGCGGCCAGCGCCGTCTGCACCGTGTCAATGCCCTCGCCGGCGACCTCGACGATGGTGTCGCCCGCCACCGAGACCACATAGGTGTCGTCGCCAAGGCCTCCGTACAGTTCATTGGCCACGCCGGCCCCGCCGACCAGCGTGTCGTTTCCGGCGTAGCCGAGCAGGAGGTCGCGCGCCGCGCCGCCGGTGATGACGTTGCCCAGGGCGTTGCCCTGCCCCGTGAAGGCGGCGGCGCCGGTGTAGGTCAGGGTCTCGACCTCCGCGGCGAGCTTGAATTTCGCGAGACTGGTCTGGACGCCGTCCGTTCCCTGGCCGGCCAGTTCGACGATGGAATCGCCGACGGCCGAGACCACATAAAGATCGTCGCCCAGGCCGCCCTGCATCTGGTTGGCCACGCCCGTGCCGCCGATCAGAACGTCGGCGCCGTCCAGACCCAGCAGTGTGTCGCGCCCCTCGCCGCCGGACAGGGTGTTGGCGGCCGCATTGCCGACCAGCAGGTCGTCGAAGGCCGAGCCGGTCGCGTGCTCGATGCTGACGAGGGTGTCGGTGGAGCCGTCGCCGTCGTTGAGCGTGACACCGAGATTGAGCCGGACGTTCACCCCGGCCGCGGCCGCCGCGTAGCTGGCGGTGTCGAGGCCCGCTCCGCCGACCAGCTGATCCGAGCCGGCCCGGCCGGACAGGACGTCGTTCGCCGCGCCGCCCGTCAGGATGTTCGCCTCCGCATTGCCCACGCCAATGAAGGCGCCGACGCCGATGTAGGTCAGGTTCTCGACGTTGGCGGCGGTCAGCGTATAGGCGCCGAGCGTGGTCTTGACCGTATCGGTTCCACCGCCGGCCGCCTCGATCAGCGTGTCGCCGGCGACCTGCACCACATAGATGTCGTCTCCGGCGCCGCCATGCAGTTCATTGGCCGCGCCGGTCCAGCCGTTCAGGGTGTCGTTGCCGTCGAGCCCGAGCAGGACGTCGGCGCCGGCCTTGCCGGTGATCACGTTGGCGCTGCCGTTGCCGGACCCGACGAAGGCGCCGGAACCGGTGTAGGTCAGCGCCTCGATCTGGTCGCGCAAGGTGTAGGACGACAGCGCGGTCTGGACCGTATCGTAACCTTCGCCGGCGTATTCGACGATGGTGTCGCCGAGGACCTCGATAACGTAGGTGTCGTTCCCGACCCCGCCGTACAGCTCGTTGGCCGGTCCCGCGCCGCCGGCGAGGCGGTCATTCCCGGCGTGGCCGATCAGCACGTCGTGAGCCGCGCCGCCGGTGATCTCGTCTGCGAAGGCGGTGCCGATCAGGACGCCGGAGCCGTTGATGACGGTGCCGTCCTGGCCGTTGACGGTGATCGTCAGGATGGCGGTCGAACTGACGCCCGCCGAGTCGGTGATGGTGTAGGCGAAGGTGTCGGTCCCGGTCTGGCCCTCGAGCAGGGTCCGGGCCACGGCCGCGGGGGTGAAGACGTAGGAACCGTCGGCCTGGACCGTGAGGCTGCCCCAGTCGCCGGCGATCGGCTGGCCGACATTGGCGGCCTGGCCCTCGACGGCGGTGACGCTGATCGTGCCGCCGGACGCCGCGAAATCATTCGAAAGAAGGCCGGCGGGCGCAGCCACCGTCAGGGCCTGCGTTTCCCCCGTGCCCCCGGCATCCGCGGCGGCGGCGGTTCCAGCCTCGACCGCGAACTCGACCGTTTGGGGCGCGCTGGAGGTCAGGCCATCCGAGACGACGTAGCTGAACGAGGCGACGCCCGTGAAGCCGGGCGTGGGATTGAAGGTGAACGCTCCGGTCTCCGGATCGATGGTCACGACCCCGTTCCGGGTCGAACCGCCGACCAGGGCGTAGGTCAGGGCGTCGCCGTCGGGGTCGGTCGCATCGCCCAGCGTGCCGGTCACCGCCTGGCCGGGGGCGGCCTGGGCCCCGACGGCGTCCTCGCCCGTGATCGAGGGCGCGTCATTGACCGGCGAGGCCTCGCCCGGATCCCAGCCGGCGATGGCGGCGTCGAGCGCGGCGATCTCCGACGGCGACAGGCTTTGGGCGGCTTCGGCCTGGTTGAGCTCCAGCAGATCGTCGAACTGGGCGTTGTGCGGCGGCGCGTTGAACTTCAGCGCCACGCCGAGCCAGAAATAGGCGTCCGACGGGGAGGCGCCGACGCCTTCGCCATCCAGATACCGGCGGCCCAGCGCATAGGCGGCCTCCATCTGGCCCATGTTGGCGGCCTTGAGGAAGCCCTCGACGGCCAGAGCCTTGTCCTGGGGCGCGCCGAGACCGAGATGGTCGAGGATGGCCAGCCGGTAGACGGCGTCCTTGTTGGTCGGTAGCGACTCGAGCAGTTCGCGGGCCTGGACGTAGTCCCGCTCTCCGCCCTCGCCCGAGGTGTAGAGGCGTGAGAGGAGCAGCCGGGCGTCCGGCACCACGGGAGACGCCAGTTCGAGGAACTCGCGCGCCAGCGCCTTGTCCATGGTCACGCCGTTGACCCCGGCGTTGAGCCAGGTCGCGTAATGGTAGGCGGCGTTCTGATCGCCCTCGTAGGCGAGCCGGACCGTATAGTAGACCCAGTTCTCCATATCGCCCTGGAGCAGATACTGGTTCACCACCGTATCGAACGACGGGAGGGCGGGCGCCTGGCCCGACGGATGGACGGTCAGGACGACGGTCTTCTCACCGGAGCCCACCTGGCCGTCGGTGGTGCGATAGCGGAACGAGGCCTCGCCGGTGAAACCCGCGGTCGGGGTGAAGGTGTAGTGACCGCTCTCCGGATCGAGGTCCAGCGTGCCACCGACGACAGAGCCGGCGACGAGCTCGAACGTCAGGACGTCGCCGTCGATGTCCGTGCCCTTGAACAGGGTGAACTCGAACGGTTCGCCAGCCTCGATCTGGGCCGTTTCATTGCGGGTCGTGAGCAGCGGCGCGTCATCGATGCCGCCGATATAGACGATGACGCTGATCGGGGCCGAGGTGTTGACCCCGTCCGACACCGTATACTGGAACACCGACGCGCCGACGTAGTCGGTCGGGCCGAAATGGTTGGCCGGAGGCGTGAATACGAACTCGCCCGTGTCCGGGTCGATCGTGACCGTTCCGTTGCGCACCGAGCCCGAGACCAGGCTGAAGGTGGCGTTGTCCATATCGACACCGGCGGCGCCGGCGAGGACGCCGGTCGCGTCCTGATCCTCAAGCCCGTAGTGCAGCTCGGGATCGAGGCCGCTGGCTCCGACGGGCGTCGCCGGAGTCTGGGTCCGGACGGTGATGTTGGCGAGGTCGAGGAAACCCGTCGGCGCGTTGTCGGCGTCCTCGTTCAGCACGACGAGATGCAGGGTGGCGTCGACATACGACAGGGTCTGCGCGAGGTCGAAGGGCTGATAGCGGTCTGCCCAGTCTCCCTCGAAGGTCTCGTAGTTGCCGGCGTAGGTCCAGTCGGCCGGGTCGTCGCTGATCCGCAGCGTGATGGTGGTCCAGTCGTCGGTGACCTGGCCCATCATGTCGCCGCCGGTGTTCGCCCAGTTGGTCACCTGAAGGCCGACATAGAAATTCTGCAGCAGGCCGGTCTCGGGCACGTAGCGGCACAGCCAGATCGCCAGCTTGCCCCCGTTGGCGAGGAAGTCCGTGCCGCGCACGGTGATCTCGAATTCCGCGTCCTGGAGGTTGAGGACGCCCGGTGAGCCCTGGGTCGGCGTCGACAGGTGCGCCACGAGCCAGATGGCTCCGACGCCGTCGATGTGGTTGGCGTCCAGGCCGCCAGGGGCCTGCAGGCGGGTGAACTGCTCGTACTCGCCGCCGGGTTCGGTCACCACCGACGGCGGCAGCCAGGTCGTCCACGGACCGAGGCCGTAGGTGAAGTCCCAGCTGTACTCGTAGGGAGGCGGGAAGACCGGATCGGCCTCGACAGGTTCCCCGCCGTCCACTGCCAGCTCGGTGACCTGCATACGCGCCTCCTGATATCCGCCCGAGCGGATAAACGCTGCGCGGGTCGGGAGCAACCGGGCTCAGCCATACCGCGAATATGCAAGACGCGCGGGGACGCGGAACGAAACCGCCGCGCTCCGCGCATCAGCCGTCGATGATGTCCTGCAGAATTGTGGCCATTCTGTCGCGCATCCTCTCACATTCCTCGGACTTCAGGCCGAAGCCGCCCGTGATCTCACGACTGACCGCCATGCCCATCACGAAGGCGGCCGCCAACCTGGCGCGGACCGCCGCGTCGGACCCGCCGACCCACTCGGCGAACGGATTGAAGAAGCGCTCGTTGCCGGTGCGCTGGACAAGCTCCATGGCCTTGGTCGATCCAACCGAGCGCAGCAGGACCAGCAGCCCCTTGAGCTTGCTCTCGCTCTTGCCTTCGAAGATGGCCTCGTGCGCGATACGACGACCGAAGGTGGACCGGTCGCCTTCCATCAGCGTCGCGCCGTTCTCACAGCTGTCGAGCACGGCGGTGAACAGATCTTCCTTCGAGCCGAAATAGCGGGACACCAGGGCGGCGTCGACGCCCACGTCCCGGGCGATGTCCCGCATGCCGACGTCGTCATAGCTTTCGCGCGCGAACCGCTCGCGCGCGGCCTCCAGAATGGCGGCGCGGGTCGCCTCGGCATTTCTTGGCCGAGGCGCGACATGACAAAACAACAGGATAGCTCCTGACAAAGCCCCATGGCCTATATGGCTTTGTCAACGCCCGTTGACAAGCGCGGTTGCAATCACCATTAAGTCACCGGGCGTTGACTACCGGCTTCCTCCCCGATCGCCGCGGTCGACTGAGACAGGGATTTGCTCCCTTACGGAGACTTGCATTCATGCGCACGGTGAAGATCGTGGCCGCGTCCGCCTTGATGGCGGCCGCGCTCTATGGCTGTTCCTCAAAGAGCGAGGCCCAGGCTCCGCCGGCGCCGTCGGTGACCGTCGCCGTGCCGCTGGTGCAGGCCGTCCAGGACTGGGACGAGTTCACGGGGCGCTTCGAGGCGACCCAGTCGGTCGAGGTGCGCGCCCGCGTCGGCGGCTATGTCTCGGGCGTCCATTTCCGTGACGGCGACTATGTCCGGCGCGGCCAGGTGCTGTTTACGCTTGACCCGCGCCCCGCCCAGGCCGCCCTGGCCTCGGCCCGGGCCCAGCTGGCCCAGGCGCAGGCCCAGCTGGCGCTGGCGCGGAGCGAACTGGCCCGGTCTGAGGCCCTGCTGGAATCCCAGGCCGTGTCGCAAGCCGAGGTCGACACCCGCCGCGGCGCGCTGCAGACGGCCGAAGCCGCCATCGCCGCCGCCAACGCCAACGTCCGGGCGCGGCAGCTGGATCTCGAGTTCACGCGGGTGACGGCCCCGATCTCCGGTCGGGTGTCGGACCGCCGCGTCGACGCGGGCAACCTCGTCGCCGGGGGATCGTCCGCCGCGGACGTGCTGACGACTGTCGTCTCCAGCGCGCCGATCCATTTCGTGTTCGACGGCTCCGAGGCCGTGCTGCTGAAATACCAGCGACAGGTCCGCCGGGGCCCCGCCCCGATCCAGATCCGCCTG
The DNA here is from genome assembly GCF_035626975.1 of Brevundimonas sp. Taxonomy (GTDB): domain Bacteria; phylum Pseudomonadota; class Alphaproteobacteria; order Caulobacterales; family Caulobacteraceae; genus Brevundimonas. The sequence goes on along the minus strand of NZ_DASPMQ010000035.1, from coordinate 91,607 downwards.
CAGGACGAGAGCGGTTTCAGCCGCTCGGGCACGCTCGATTTCACCGACAACGCGGTGGACACGTCGTCGGGCGTGATCCGCCTGCGCGCCCTGATCCCCAACGCCGACGGCTTCCTGAAGCCGGGCATGTTCGGTCAGGCGCGCCTCGCGGGCGCCGGGACCTACAACGCCATGCTGGTGCCCGACGCCGCCATCGCCACCGATCAGGCCCGGCGCATCGTCTATGTGGTCGCCGCCGACGGTTCGGTGGCGCCCAAGCCGGTGCAGCTGGGTCCGCTGGTCGACGGCCTGCGGGTCATCCGTTCCGGCCTGCTGCCGACCGACCGCGTCATCATCAACGGCGTCCAGCGCATCCAGCAGCCGGGCATGAAGGTTCAGGCCCGCAACGGCCAGATCCGCCCTGTCGCGCGCGAGACGCAGGTTCCGGTCACCCAGTCCGCGCCGGCCTCGACCGCGACCTTCGCCAACAGCCTCTCCTCGGGCGACTGATCCGGCCATGAATATCTCACGCTTCTTCATCGACCGGCCGATCTTCGCGGCCGTGATCTCGGTGTTCATCACGCTGCTCGGCGTGTTCGCCTATCCGCTGCTGCCCCTGTCGCAGTATCCGGAGATCGCGCCGCCGACGATCGCGGTCACGGCCGTCTATCCGGGCGCCTCGGCCGAAACCATGGCCGAGACCGTAGCCGCGCCGATCGAGCAGGAGGTCAACGGCGTCGAGCGCATGCTCTATCTGTCGTCGTCCTCGACCTCGGACGGGGTGGCGACCATCACCGTCACCTTCGAGCCAGGCACCGATCTCGACGCCGCCCAGGTGCTGGTCCAGAACCGCGTCGCCCTGGCCGAGCCCCGACTGCCTGAACCCGTGCGCCAGATCGGCGTGACGGTGAACAAGCAACAGCAGGACTTCCTGCTGATCGTCGGCCTGACCTCGCCCGACCGCAGCCTGGCCAACGATTATATCGGCAACTACGCCAACTCGACCCTGCGCGACCGCTTCCTGCGCCTCGACGGCGTGGGCGCCGTGCAGGTGTTCGGCGGCGGCAACTATTCGATGCGGGTCTGGATCGACCCCAGCAAGGCGGCCGCGCGCAACCTGACGGCCCAGGAAATCGTCGGCGCCCTGCGCGGACAGAACAGTTCCGCCGCCGCCGGCGCCATCGGCCAGCCGCCCTTCCCCACCAACGCCGCGGCCTTCCAGCTGCCGGTGCAGGTGCAGTCGCGCCTGAGCGATCCCGACCAGTTCGGCAATATCGTCATCAAGACCGACGCCCAGGGTCGAACGACCCGGGTGCGTGATGTCGCGCGCGTCGAACTCGGCTCGCAGGACTACGGCATCCGCGGCTATTTCGATGGCCAGCCGGGCGTCGCCCTCGCCATCCAGCAGCAGCCCGGCGCCAACGCGCTGGAGACCGCGGAGCTGGTCCAGGCCGAGATCGAGGCCGTACGCGCCCAGCTGCCCCCGGGCATGGCGATCTCCGTTCCCTACAACCCCACCGAATTCGTCGCCGAATCCGTCGAGGCGGTGCAGCACACCGTGTTCGAGGCGATGATCCTGGTGGTGCTGGTGGTCATCGTCTTCCTGCAGACCTGGCGCGCCGCCATCATCCCCATCGTGGCGATCCCCGTGTCGCTGGTCGGCACCTTCGCGGTGCTGCTGGGGCTGGGGTATTCGATCAACTCGCTGTCGCTGTTCGGCCTCGTGCTGGCCATCGGCATCGTGGTCGACGACGCCATCGTCGTGGTCGAGAACGTCGAACGCTACATCCGCCTGGGCCTGACCCCCAAGGAGGCGGCCTACCGGTCGATGAAGGAGGTGTCCGGCGCGCTGATCGCGATCGGCCTGGTGCTGGTGGCGGTGTTCGTGCCCACGGCCTTCGTGCCCGGCATTCCCGGCATCTTCTACCAGCAGTTCGCGGTGACCATCGCCTCGGCCTCGGTGATCTCGCTGCTGGTGTCGCTCACTCTGTCGCCGGCCATGGCCGCGGTGCTGCTGAAGCCCCACGACCTGAGCCACGCGCCGACCCGCAAGCCGGGCCCGCTCGGCACGGTCGCCTACTATGGCGGCTGGGCCGGACGCCGGTTCAACGAGGGCTTTGACTGGCTGTCCGACAAGTACGGCCGGCTGACCGCCCGGCTGGTGCGGACCGTGGGCCTGGTGCTGGCCATCTATGTCGGCCTGCTGGCCCTGACGGCCTGGCGCGTGGTCGACACCCCGACCGGCTTCATCCCGGACCAGGACCAGGGCTATCTGATCGGCGTCATCCAGTTGCCCGCGGGCGCCTCGCTGGAACGCACCGAGGCGGTGATGACCCAGGCCCGGACCATCATCGAGAAGACCGAGGGCGTGGACGGCACCGTGGCCTTCGCCGGCCTCGACGGCTCGAGCTTCTCGTTCGGCTCCAACGCCGCGACGATCTTCGTGCGCCTGAGCGATTTCGAGGAGCGCAAGACGAGGGAAACGGCCGCGGCGGCGCTGGCCGGGGCCATCACCGGCGCGACCTTCGGCATCGAGGACGCCAACATCTTCGTCATCGCCCCGCCGTCGGTCCAGGGTCTGGGCAACGGCAACGGCTTCAAGATGATGGTGCAGGATCGCGGCGGCCAGGGCTATCGCGCCCTGGAAGGGGCCACCTTCGCCATGATGGGCGCGGCCGCGCAGCAGCCGGAACGGGTGCAGCAGGTGTTCTCGCTCTACAACACCGGCTCGCCGCGCGTGTCCGCCGACGTGGACCGCGACCGGGCGCTGATGATGGGCGTCCAGCCCGACGACGTGTTCGATACGCTCGGCATCTATCTGGGTTCGTCCTACATCAACGACTTCAACTTCCTGGGCCGCACCTTCCGGGTCACGGCCCAGGCGGAGCCGGCCTATCGCGACGACGTCGCCGACATCGCCAACCTGAAGACCCGCTCGGCCTCCGGCGCGATGGTGCCGATCGGCTCGGTGGCGACGCTGAGGGACGATTCCGGTCCGGCCCGCGTGGTCCGCTACAACCTGTTCCCGGCCTCGGAGCTGCAGGGACAGGCGGCGCCCGGCGTGTCGTCGGGCCAGGCGCTCGACACCATGGAGCAACTCGCCGCGGCGACCTTGCCGCCGGGCTTCTCCTACGAGTGGACCGAACTGGCGCTGCAGGAGAAGATCTCGTCCGGCGGCACTACCCTCGTCTTCCTGATGGCCGTGGTGTTCGTCTTCCTGGTCCTCGCGGCCCAGTACGAGGCCTTCACCCTGCCGCTGGCCATCGTGCTGATCGTACCGATGTGCGTGCTGGCGGCGATGCTCGGGATCGGCCTCCGGGGCCTGGACAACAACATCCTGGTCCAGATCGGACTGGTGGTGCTGATCGCACTGGCCGCGAAGAACGCCATCCTGATCGTGGAGTTCGCCAAACAGGCCGAGGAGGAACAGGGGCTGAGCCGGTGGGACGCGGCCGTGCAGGCCGCCCGCACCCGCCTGCGCCCGATCCTGATGACGTCCTTCGCCTTCATCTTCGGCGTCGTGCCGCTGATGCTGGCGACCGGCCCCGGCGCCGAAATGCGCCAGTCGCTGGGCACCGCCGTCTTCTACGGCATGCTGGGCGTGACCCTGTTCGGCCTGATCTTCACCCCCGTCTTCTACGTCGTCAGCCGCTGGCTGGCCTCGAAGCTGCCGAGTCGGCCGGAGAAACCGCAAACCATCCCCACCACCCACGGCCTGCCGCCGCATGACGCCGACCCCGCGCCGGCCACGCCGCGGCTGGGAGACGCCTGATGACGACCCGTTCCTCTCTCCGGTTCCTGACCGCAACCGCCGGCGCCAGCCTGTTGCTGGCCTCGTGCGCGGTCGGGCCGAAGGCGCCTGACGCGACCCTTCCCCCCTCCGCGTCGGGCGCCTTCATCGGGGCCGCGGCCCCCGCCGTGACGGCGCAGGCCGCGCGCGACGACTGGTGGCGGCTGTACGACGACCCGGTGCTGGACGGCCTGATCGGCCAGGCCCTGACCGAGAACAACGAGCTGGAGGCCGCGGCCGCCAACCTGCGCCGCGTCCGAGCCGCGCTGGGCGAGGCTCGCGTCGGCCGCCTGCCCGGAACGACCACCACGGCGGCGTTCAACACCGGCCGACCCTCGGCTGCGACCGTGCCGGGCCTGCCGCCCGGAACGGAAGCGCCCGAGACCGACACCTATGACGCCGGGCTGGACGTCTCGTATGAGGTCGACCTGTTCGGCCGGGTGGAATCGACCATCCGCGCCGCCCGGGCCGACGCCGGGGCCGCCGAGGCGGCGCTGGACATCGTGCGCGTCACCGTCGCCGCCGAGACCGCCCGGGCCTATGCCGACGCCTGTTCGGCCAACGCCCAGATCGCGGTGGCGGAGCGGACCATCGAGCTGCAATCGAACACCGTCGATCTGACCCAGCGTCTGCTCGACGCCGGATCGGGCAACGGTCTGGACACCGCCCGCTCCCGATCGGCGCTGGAAACCACCCGCGCCTCGCTGCCGCCCCTGCGGGCCCAGCGGGACGGGGCCCTGTTCCGTCTGTCGACGCTGACCGGACGCACGCCGGCCGAGGCCAGCGAAGCGGCCCGCGCCTGCCAGCGGCCACCCCAGCTGACCCAACCGATCCCGGTCGGCGACGGCGCGGCCCTGCTGGCCCGGCGTCCCGACGTGCGGCAGGCCGAGCGCAACCTGGCCGCCGCGGCGGCGCGGGTGAACGTGGCGACGGCGGATCTGTATCCGCGCATCACCCTGGGCGGATCTCTCGGCGCCACGGCGCTGGAGGCCGACGGTCTGGGCGACAGCGAGAATTTCCGCTTCTCGGTCGGACCGCTGATCAGCTGGTCGTTCCCCAATGTGTTCGCCGCCCGGGCGCGTATCGAACAGGCCAGCGCCGGTTCGGACGCCGCGCTGGCGACATTCGACCAGACGGTGCTGGTCGCGCTGCAGGAGACGGAAACGGCCCTGGCCAACTACGCCAACGAACTGGACCGCCGCTCGGCGCTGCAGGCGGCGCGGGACCAGGCGGCTACCGCCGCCCGGCTGTCGCGCCTGCGCTTCGACGCCGGGGCCGACAGCTTCCTGACGGTGCTGGACGCCGAACGGACGCTGGCCGGAGCCGACGCCCAGCTGGCCGCCTCGGACGCGCTGGTCACCACCTACCAGATCGCCCTGTTCAAGGCGCTGGCGGGCGGCTGGAGCGAAGGCTGACCGACACGACTTCGCACCTGCAAAATGGGGGTTGACGCCTCCCGTCCGGTTCGCCACCGTAAGGGCACTCATCAAGACCGGCTGAGGGATAGGCCCTTTGACGCCGGGGCAACCTACCAGGATCCACCCGATCCTGGAGATGGTGCCAACTCCTGCGGGGTTCCTTCGGAGCCGCGAGAGATGAGTGGAGCGACGGCCCCTTCGCGTCCGGGGCCCGGCCGACTCCACGGGTCTGTCACCGCACGAATTGGTTCGCCCCGCCGGTTTCGCTGAGCGAGAGCGGAGCGGACCGTGGCGTCCCCAGATCTGACCGGCCAGGACTGGCCCCTCGATGAGGTCCCCGGGCGCGACGTCCGCGCCGTCGTGCCGCGGGATTTCCGGCTGGAGTCGGGCGAACGCCTCTCCGCGGCCGAGGTGACCGGCCGCCTCTACGGGCCCGACCGCGGTCCGCTGATCGTCGTCGTCGGCGGCATCTCCAGCGGCCGGTTCGCGGCGCGCTGGTGGCCATGGGCGGTCAAGGCCGGCGGTCCGATCGACCTGAACCGGGCCCGCGTGCTGGCGTTCGACCTGCCCCCCGGCAAGGACGAGCCGGGCGTCACCATCACCACCGCGGATCAGGCCCGCCTGCTGGCCCTGCTGCTCGAGGCGCTCGATGAACCGCGTGTCGATGCGTTCGTCGGAGCCTCCTACGGCGGCTGCATCGGCCTGGCCTTCGCCGCCGCCTTTCCGGACCGGATCGGGCATCTGGTGGCGATCTCGGCGGCGCACAGGACCCATCCCGCCGCCACCGCCTGGCGCGGCGTTCAGCGCCGCCTGCTGGCCTTCGCCCGCGAATCCGGCCGTGAGGCCGAGGGAGTGGCGCTGGCCCGCGAGCTGGCCATGGCGACCTATCGCACGCCCGACGAGTTCGCCCTGCGCTTCGCCTCAACGCCGCCGGCCGAGGCGGGCGCGCCCTATCCGGTCTGCGACTATCTGATCGCGCGCGGCGCCGACTATGCGGAGGTCACCTCGGCCGCCCGCTGGATTTCCCTGTCGGATTCGCTGGACCGCCACGCCGTGGCGCCGGAGGCGGTCCGCTGCTCGCTGACCGTCGTCGGCTTCACCTCCGACCGGCTGGTGCCGATCGAGGACAGCCGCGAGCTGGCCGCCCGCGCGCCGAACCTGCGCCGCCTCGTCGAGGCCCCCTCGATGTTCGGCCACGACGCCTTCCTCAAGGAGCGCGAACTGGTCGGCCGCGCGCTGCACGACGCCCTCAGCCCCCTCTACGCCCTCCCCCAAAGCCCTCTGGCCCGCGAGATCGCCGCATGACCTCCTCCCCCGAAAACCACCCGTGTACGATCGCCGCGCGCCATGGGGTCAACAGCGATCCGGCGCACGGCGCGGTGATGACGCCGCTCTATCTGTCGTCGAACTTCAGTTTCGACGGACTGGATGGGAAGCGGCGCTACGACTACACGCGTTCGGGCAATCCCACGCGCGACGTGCTGGCCGAGGCGCTGGCCCGGCTCGAAGGCGGCTGCGGCGCGGTGGTGACGGCGACCGGCATGGCGGCGGTCGACCTGGCGCTGTGTTCGCTGGAGCCCGGCGACCTGCTGATCGCCCCGCATGACCTGTATGGCGGCACCCACCGCCTGCTGTGCGCACGGGTGAAGCGCGGCCATTTCGACGTGGCCTTCGTCGACCAGAACGACCGCGCGGCGCTCGACGCCGCCTTCGCCCGCAAGCCGAAGCTGATCCTGATCGAGACGCCGTCCAATCCGCTGATGCGCGTGGTCGACGTGGCTGATATCTGCGCCCGGGCCCACGCCGTCGGCTGCAAGGCGGCGGTCGACAACACCTTCCTGTCCCCGGCCCTGCAGCAGCCCATCGCTCTCGGCGCGGACCTGGTGATCCACTCGACCACCAAATACATCAACGGCCACTCCGACGTGGTCGGCGGCTGCGTGGTCGCGAAGGATTCCGCCGACCTCGAACAGCTGACCTGGTGGGCCAACTGTCTCGGCGTCACCGGTTCGCCGTTCGACGCCTGGCTGACCCTGCGCGGCGTCCGCACCCTGTTCGCCCGCATCGAGCGCCAGCAGGCCACGGCCGGGCGGGTCGCCGAGTGGCTGGACGCCCATCCTGCGGTGAAGGCGGTTCATTATCCGGGCCTGAAGAGCCATCCCGGCCATGCGGTGGCGGCGCGTCAACAGCGCGGGTTCGGCGCCATGCTGAGCTTCGAGCTGGCCGACATCGCGGCGGTGCGGACGCTGGTTGACGGGCTTGAGGTCTTCACCCTGGCGGAATCCCTCGGCGGCGTCGAAAGCCTGATCGCCCATCCGGCGCTGATGACCCATGCGGCCATGACGCCCGAGGCGCGGGGGACCGCGGGGATCACCGACGGCCTGCTGCGCCTGTCGATCGGGCTCGAACACCCCGAGGATCTGCTGGCCGACCTGTCGGCGGCGCTGGCGGCCGTGCCGGTTCCGCTCTCCGCCGAAGCCGCCTGAAGGACCGCCGGCATGACCGCCCTCCCCGCCGCCCGGCTCTCCCTCGACCCGTCCGCGGCGCCCGCCGTCGAGCCGGTCGCCCTTCTGCAGATCTCGGGCGAGCCGGCCGACGCGGCCTCGGCCGTGTATGGCGAGGTCCGGCGCGGTCGTCGGGTGGTGGCCGTCGTCGCGGGCGGCGATCGCGCGGTCGACCGTCTGGCGGCGGCGCTCGACGCCATTGGCGTGTCGAGCGTGACGCCTGCGGCCGGGGAAGCCCTGCTGCATGACGGCGTCACCCTCGTGGCCGGTCCGGACGCCGGTCCGCCGAGCCCCGGGAAGGGTCCGGCCGAGCCGCGCCGGGTAGCGCTGGCGGGATGTGGCGTGGTCGGCGGCGGCCTGTTGCCCCGTTTGCTGGCTGACGCCCGCTTCGAGGTGGTCGGCGTACTGGTTCGCGATCCCGGCAAGGTCCGGGACGTCACCATACCGGAGGGACTGCTGCTGGCCGATCCGACGGCGTTGCTGGCGCGCGAGCCGGACGTGCTGGTCGAGGCCATCTCGGACGGGTCGACCGGCCGGGCCCTGATCCGCCGCGCCCTGTCCCGCGGGATCGACGTGGTCAGCGCCAACAAACAGGCGATCGGCGCCGACCTGCCCGTCCTCAAGGCCCTGGCCGCAAGCGGCGGCGCGCGCCTGCTCTATTCCGCCGGCGTCGGCGGCGGCACGCCGGTGATCGAGACCGTGCGCCGGGCCCGCGACCATGCGCCCGTGGTGCGGATCGAGGCCGTCCTGAACGGCACCTGCAACTTCATCCTGAACCGTTTGGCGGAAGGGAGGGCGTTTGAGCCCGCCCTCGCCGCCGCGCGTGACGCCGGATTTGCGGAAGCCGATCCGTCCGCCGACCTGACCGGCCTCGACGCCGCCGCCAAGCTGGCCATCCTCGCCCATGAAGCCGCCGACTGGCGCTTGCCCGTCGACGGCGTCACCCGGGAAGCCCTGTCCGGGACGAGTGTTCTGCCGGCCGGGCGCGTGCGCCAGATGGCCAGGCTGGACCTGCCCGGACGCCGGGCGGCGGTGCGTTTTGAGGCGGTGGATGGGGACCTGCTGTTCGCGGGCCTGGCCGACGAAGGCAACGCCGTGCGCGTGACCACCGCCGACGGCCGCGTCTTCACCGCGACCGGGCGCGGCGCTGGCCGGGTTCCGACCGCCGAGAGCGTCTGGGCCGATCTGACGGAGCTTCTGGCCACGGGCCGCTGAGCACGGCCCTGATCCTTCAGGAGCCTTGAGGATTGGCTGAATGGGCCTGGGCGGCGCCGAAAGGCGGGTTGGCCCGGCGACGGCGCGAAGCGGCCATCCACTGATCGGCCAGCCCGAGCAGTCCCTCACGACGGACCTGGTCCGGCTCGCGCACTGCTTCAGCGATCAGGTCCCTCACCTTCTGGCGGCATTCCTCGGCAGTGTGGAGAAGGGTCATATGTTGGGTTCACGACACATCTTGTCGAGGCAAACCGCCATCGTCCATGCGGGTTCCATATGGCCCCGGTGTCACCTGTTAGCGCTATCTCACCTTTCGGATCAGCCCCTTGGCGCCGCCGTCGAATCCCGCACGACCAGCGAAGGGTCCACTTCAGGCTGGGCCAGCGTGGCCGGATCCAGACCACGGCTGGGTGCGGTCAGCTTCTCAGCGGCCATCCGGCCCATGTCCCGGATCGGCAAGCGCACCGTGGTCAGGTTGGGCCAGACGCGCGAGGCCATCGGCAGGTCGTCGAACCCGACAATGGACAGGTCGCGCGGCACGTCGAAACCGGCGTCGCGGGCCGCCTTCATGACCCCGATGGCCATTTCATCGTTGCCGGCGAAGATGGCGGTGGGCGGCTCCGGCATGGCCAGCAGGCTGCGCGCCGCCTCGACCCCGGACTCGAAGGTGTAGGCGCCCTGCCGGATATAGGCGTCACTGAGGGAAACGCCGTGGTCGGCCAGACCTTCGCGGAATCCCCGCCCCCGTTCATGCGAGGAGCGGAAGCTGTCGGGTCCGGAGATGAAGGCCACCCGGCGGTGCCCCAGTTGCGCGAGATGCCGCGCCGCCTGCGCCGCGCCGCGGCTGTCGTGCGTCACCACCATGCAGGCCGGCTCGTCCAGCGAGACGGAGGCGATCCGCACATAGGGGCAGCCGGCCTCCTTCAGGATGGCGACGACCCGATCATCCTCGGATACCGACGGCGGCATGACGACGCCGAACAGCTTCTGGCGCACGACGAAGGCGCGCACCTCGCTCAGGAAGCTGTCGGCGGCCCGATCGCACGGGTGGACGACCAGTTCGAGACCCGAGCCGCGCACCGCGTCCAGCACGCCCTGCTGCATGTTGACCACGTAGTTGGGGCTGGGGTTGTCGTAAATCATCCCGACGAGGAAGGATCGCCGGAAAGCCAGCCCGCGCGCCTGCGGATCGGGCGAGAAGCCGTGTTCGGCGATGACCGCCTCGACCCGCTTGCGGGTTTCCTCCTTGACGAAGGGGGAGTTGTTGATGACCCGCGAAACAGTCTTCTTCGACACCTCGGCCAGGCGGGCGATGTCGTTGATGGTCGCAGGCTTGCCGGTCCGTTTGGGCTCGTTCACGCGGGTGAGTCTCTCTGGTCGAACATTGTCCTTAGGACAAAACCCGAACTTGTGCATTCCCCTTGGTCAAGGCCGGCCTGCGTTGACCAAGGGGGCAGCGCCGGATTCAAATTGACACCGGTTTCCATCCTGCGCAGAGTTTGCCGACCGGCGGTTCCCGCAATGGGGAAGCGCCATGACCTCGACGCCGGGGAACACAATATGGCGCAGAGGGGGCGAATCCGGCTTACGCTAGCCGCACAATGCTTGGGGAGGGACAATGACCGACGCCGCAGCCGAACAGCCCACGGTCGGACGCCGGGACGGGCTGGTGATCCTCGCCTCGTCGGTCGGGACGGTCATCGAGTGGTACGACTTCTACCTCTACGGCTCGCTGGCCGCGATCATCACCGCCCAGTTCTTTTCCGGCGTGAACGAGACCACCGGCTTCATCTTCGCGCTGATGGCGTTCGCGGCCGGCTTCGCGGTCCGGCCCTTCGGGGCGATCTTCTTCGGACGGCTCGGCGACCTGTGGGGCCGCAAGAACACCTTCCTGGTCACCATGATGCTGATGGGCCTGTCGACCTTCGTGGTCGGTCTGCTGCCGTCGTACGCGGCGATCGGCGTCGCGGCTCCGGCCGTCCTCATCCTGATGCGGCTGGTTCAGGGACTGGCGCTCGGCGGCGAGTACGGCGGAGCGGCCACCTATGTCGCCGAACACGCCCCGCCCGGGAAGCGCGGCTTCTACACCAGCTTCATCCAGATCACCGCCACCGCCGGCCTGATGCTGAGCCTGCTCGTCATCCTCGGCGTGCGCACCGTTCTGGGAGAAGAGGCGTTCACGGCCTGGGGCTGGCGGATCCCCTTCCTGGTCTCGATCCTGCTGCTCGGGGTGTCCCTGTGGATCCGGCTGAAGCTGGCCGAGAGCCCGGCGTTCCAGCGCATGAAGGCCGAGGGTCGCGGGTCGTCGACGCCGTTGAAGGACAGCTTCGGCAAATGGCCGAACCTGAAACTGGTGCTGCTGGCCCTGTTCGGCCTCGCCGCCGGACAGGCGGTGGTCTGGTACACCGGGCAGTTCTACGCCCTGTTCTTCCTCGAAAAGACGCTGAAGGTGGAGCCGGCGCTGGCCAATGTGCTGATCGCCACGGCCCTGGCGCTGGCCACGCCCTTCTTCGTCTTCTGGGGCTGGTTGTCGGACAAGGTGGGCCGCAAGCCGATCATCCTCGTGGGCTGCTTGCTGGCCGCCCTGACCTATTTCCCGCTGTTCCACGCCCTGACCGAAGCAGCCAACCCGCGGCTGGCGGCGGCGACTGCGGCCTCGCCGGTCGTGGTGATCGCCGACCCGGCGGACTGCGCCTTCCAGTTCGATCCGGTCGGCAAGACGGTGTTCGACAGTTCCTGCGACCTGGCCAAGTCATATCTGGCCAAGGCGGGGGTGAGCTACGAGACGGTGGCCGCGCCGCGCGGCGCGGTCGCCGAGGTCCGCATCGGTGAGACGGTCGTGCCGGGGCTGGCGGGCGACATTTCGGGCAAGGCGGCATGGGAGGCGGGGCTCGGCTCGGCCCTCGCCGCCGCCGGCTATCCGGCCCGGGCCGACAGCGCCCTGATGAACAAGCCGCTGGTCGTGGGCATCCTGTTCCTGCTCGTGCTCTATGTGACCATGGTCTACGGGCCGATCGCGGCGGCGCTGGTCGAGATGTTCCCCACGCGGGTGCGCTACACCTCGATGTCCCTGCCCTATCACATCGGCAACGGCTGGTTCGGCGGCTTCCTGCCGACCACCGCCTTCGCGATCGTGGCCGCCACCGGCAACATCTACTACGGCCTCTGGTACCCGGTCGTGATCGCGGCGCTGACGGTGGTCGTCGGCGGGCTGCTGATCCGCGACCGGAAAGACGTTGACATCCATGCCTGAAGATGCCTGAGGTCATGTCCTCGACGGCGGCGGCGCTGCTATTGCCGCTGTTCCTGCATTTCGGCCTGGTGACCGGGCTCTATGCGGCGCTGACCTGGGCACGTCTGGTGACGGTCCGACGCGGCGCGGCGAGCAAGAACGACTTCGCCCGGGCGGACGGAGACCCGCCGCTCTCGGCCCGGTTCCAGCGCAATCTGGCCAACCAGTTCGAGGCGCCGGTGTTCGCGTGGATCGGCGCCCTGTTGCTGATCCTGACGGCGCAGGCGACGACCTGGGACGTGGCCGCCGCCTGGGTCTTTCTGGCGGGTCGGCTCGCCCACACTTTCGTTCAGTGCCGCGGCGACAACGTCGCCCTGCGCGGCCAGGTGTTCATGATCAATTTCGTGGGCGTGCTCTGGCTGATGGGCCACGCCTTTCTGGCGGTCGCACTGATCTAGATCGCCGCCAGCGCCTGCTCGAGGTCGGCGTACAGGTCGTCGACGTTCTCGATGCCGACCGACAGCCGGACCAGGTTGTCGCCGATGCCGCAGCGGGTCTTGGCCTCGGGACTGTAGTCCGAATGCGTCGTGCTGGACGGATGCGAGACCAGGCTCTCGGTGCCGCCCAGGCTGACCGCCAGCTTGAACAGCTGCAGGGCGTTGAGCATGCGGAAGGCCTCGGCCTCGCCGCCCTTCAGGCGCAACGAAAAGGTCGAGCCCGCGCCGGAGCACTGCCGGGCGAAGATGGCGCGTTGGCCGGGCGAGCTTTCGGCCCCGCCGGCGTCGAGGACCGCCTCGACCTTGGGATGGCCGCGCAGGCGCCGGACCAGCTCCACGGCGTTGGCCTGGGACCGCTCCATGCGGATGTGCAGCGTCTCGAGGCTGCGCATCAGCAGCCAGGCGGTGTGCGGGTCGGTCACCGTGCCGCAGATCGTCCGCATCTCCGCCACCCGGGCCATCAGGTCGGCGCGGCCGAGGCAGGCGCCGGCGATCAGGTCCGAATGGCCGCCGACGTACTTGGTCAGGGAATACAGGATCAGGTCGGCGCCGTGCTCGAGCGGCTTCTGCCACAGCGGTCCGAGGAAGGTGTTGTCGACCACCAGCGGCGGGGGCTCCACCTGGCCCAGGGCCCGAATGGCGGCGGCGGCGGCCTGAAGGTCGATCAGCTGGTTGGTGGGGTTGGCCGGCGTCTCGACATAGACCGCGGCCAGCCGCCCGCCGCGCCCTTCCGCCCGTCCGGCGGCCTCGCCGATGGCGCGGGTCAGCGCCTCGCCGCCATCCCGATCCGCCACGCTGACCGTCTCGACGCCCATACGCGGCAGAATCCGGTCGAACAGATATTCGGTGCCGCCGTACGCCGGAGCCGTATAGACGACCACGTCGTTCGGACGGCTGAGCGCGAGGATGGTGGTCGAGATCGCCGCCATGCCGCTGGAGAAGACCAGCGCCTTGTCGGCCCCGTCCCACACCGCCAGCCGATCCTCGAGGATTTCGAGGTTGGGATTGTTGATCCGGGAATAGATCAGGCCCAGCGCCTCTTCCGGGTCCTTCTCGCGCAGACCGTAGGCCACCTCGAAGAACCGCTTGCCGTCCTCGGCGGACCGGAAGACGAAAGTCGAGGTCTGGAAAATCGGGGCCTTGATCGACCCCTCGGAGAGGGCGGGATCGTAGCCGTAGCCCATCATCAGGGTTTCGGGCGACAGGGGACGTTCGCCGAGGGTACGGCTGCGGTGACGACTCATACTGGAATGCTCCTCCGGCGGGGCTCCTAGAGCACGCCGCCGGTCGGGTCACCTTGCACTGCAAAAAGGGCGGTTTCCGTCTGGCCCCTCGGCTGGCCATCGTCACATTTCCCGCCTAGACAGGCGACGGCCATGGATCGCCGTCGGCAACAACGCGTTCATGGCCGGCAATCGCCCGATGCGGGGGGTCACCCGGGCTGCGCTTCCACGCGCCCGCGCGCCCTCCGACTGCTCTGTGTCTGGAAGGCCTGATGACGAAAAAGACCGCGCTGATTACCGGCATCACGGGCCAGGACGGCTCCTATCTGGCGGAATTCCTGCTCGAGAAGGGCTACGAAGTCCACGGCATCAAACGCCGTTCGTCGCTGTTCAACACCGAGCGGGTCGACCACATCTACCAGGACCTGCACGACGCCGACGTGCGCTTCCAGATGCATTTCGGCGACCTGACCGACACCTCGAACCTGGTGCGTATCATCCAGCAGGTGCAGCCGGACGAGATCTACAATCTCGGGGCCCAGAGCCATGTCGCCGTCAGCTTCGAGACGCCGGAATACACCGCCGACGTCGACGCCCTCGGCACCCTGCGCCTGCTCGAGGCCATCCGCCTGCTGGGCATGGAGAAGAAGACCAAATTCTACCAGGCCTCGACGTCCGAGCTCTACGGCCTGGTGCAGGAGCCGATCCAGAGCGAGACCACGCCCTTCTATCCGCGCAGTCCCTATGCGGTGGCCAAGATGTTCGCCTACTGGATGTGCGTGAACTACCGCGAGGCCTACGGAATCTTCGCGTGCAACGGCATCCTGTTCAACCACGAGAGCGAGCGTCGCGGCGAGACCTTCGTCACGCGCAAGATCACCCGCGGCCTTGGCGAGATCGCCCAGGGCCTGAGCGACTGTCTGTATCTCGGCAACATGGACGCCCTGCGCGACTGGGGTCACGCCAAAGACTATGTGCGCATGCAGTGGATGATGCTGCAGCAGGACGAGCCTGACGACTACGTCATCGCCACCGGCAAGCAGTACAGCGTGCGCCAGTTCGTCGAGGCCTCGGCCGCCCGCATCGGCGTGACGCTGCGCTGGGAAGGCACGGGCGTCAGCGAGGTCGGCATCGTCGAGGCGGTCGACGCGTCGCACGCCGTGACCCGCTGCCCCGCGATCAGGGAAGGCCAGACCATCGTCCGGGTCGATCCCCGCTATTTTCGGCCGACCGAGGTCGAGACCCTGCTGGGCGACCCGTCCAAGGCCAAGGCGAAACTGGGCTGGGAGCCCGAGATCACCTTCGAGGAACTGGTCGACGAGATGATGGAGGCCGACCTGCTGGCCGCCCGCAAGGCCTTGCTGATCAAGAACGCGGACTGGAGCTGAGCCCTTGGATCCGTTCGTCCGGCTGGATCAGACGACGCGCCGCCGCGAGGACGATCGCGGCTGGCTGGAGGTGCTCTACGAGAGCGACTCGATGGTCGTTAAGCGGTCCTTCTCAAGGGCCGGCGTGTTCCGGGGCCTGCATGTGCAGCGAGCGCCGTCGGAGCAGACCAAGGTCATCCGCGTTGTCTCGGGCGCCATCGCCGACGTCGTGGTGTCGATGGACGATCCGACGCGCGAACTGCACGTCACCCGACTGACGCCGGAGGACGGCTGGGTCAGGATTGGCGCCGAATACGCGCATGGCTTCTACGCCCTGCAAGACACTGTCTTTGAATATGTTTGCGACGGCGGTTACGATGAGGCGTCGGAACAGGCGTTCTCGATCGCGGACCGCCTGCCGGCCCTTCTGGGGGTCGACACGGTGATCCTGTCGGACAAGGACCGCGCGGCGCCGCCGCTGACGGCGACTGGGACTGGGTTATGAAGACGCTTTCGCTGATCACCGCCTCGTACAACAGCGCGCGCACCATCGCCGACACCCTGCGCTCGGTGAACGTCCAGACGTACCCGCGGATCGAGTACCTGGTCGTCGACGGCGGGTCGAAAGACGACACGATGGAGATCGTGGCGCGCGAAGGCCAGCGCGTCACCTCGGCCGTGTCGGAGCCCGACAAGGGCATCTACGACGCCTACAACAAGGGCCTGTCACGGGCGACCGGCGACGTCATCGGCTTCATCAACTCCGACGACTACTACTGCGCACCCGACGTCCTTGAGAACATGATGAAGGCGTTCGAGGACCCGACCGTGGAGGCCGTTCACGCCGACCTCGTCTACGTCGACCCGGAGAACACCGGCAAGATCGAGCGGCACTGGAAGTCTCGCCCCGCCACGGTCGAGAATCTGCGCCGCGGCTTCATTCCCGCCCATCCGACCCTGTTCCTGACCCGCGCCGCCTACGACAAGGTCGGTCAGTACGACACCGGCTACCGGCTGGCCGCCGACTACGATTTCATGCTGCGGGCCTTCTACGTCCACAAGCTGAAGTCGGTATACGTGCCGCAGATCTGGGTGCGGATGCGCTCGGGCGGGGCGACCGGCGGCACCGCCGCCAGCATCATGAAGCAGAACGACGAGATCCGCCGCAGCCAGCAGACGCACGGCCTCAACTACCCGAAGGCGCTGTTCTTCGCCCACAAGGTCGTCGACCGGTCGGTGCAGCGCGCCCGCGCGCCGTTCGTCAAGGCCCCGGACATCGTGGGGACGACCGGCAAATGATCGACGGCAAGCGCGTCCTGGCGATCGTTCCGGCGCGGAAGGGCTCAAAGGGCCTGCCGCTGAAGAACATCCGGCCGCTGTCGGGCAAGCCCCTGTTGGCCTGGCCGATCGCCGCCGCACGCGCCTCGCGCCACGTCGACCGGGTTATCATCTCGACCGACGACCAGGGCTTCGCGGACATCGCCGTCGCCCATGGCGCGGACGCCCCCTTCCTGCGCCCGGCCGAACTGGCCTCCGACACCGCGCCGTCGATCGGCTTCATCCTGCACGCGGTGGAGACGCTGGCCGAAGCCGGTGACGCCTACGACTTCGTCGTGCTGCTTGAGCCGACCTCGCCGCTGACCGAGGGCTCGGACGTCGACGCCGCGCTGGAACAGCTGATCGCCGCCGATGCCGACGCCATTGTCGGCGTCTCGAAGCTGGAGGCCACCCACCCGGCCTTCGCTGTCCGCAAGGCCGGCGACGGGGCCATCACCCCCTACGCCGCGGCCACCTTCGGCGAGATGCCGCGCCGGCAGGACATCGAACCGCTGTTCGTGCTGGATGGCACACTCTACATTTCGACGGTCGAGGCCCTGCGGCGCGAGCGGGGCTTCTGCCACGCCCGGACGCTCGGCTATGAGACGGCCCGTCACAAGGCCCACGAGGTCGATGACCTGGTGGACTTCATCTGCGTCGAGGCGATCGCCTCGAACCTTGATACCATCCTCGAAGCTGAAGGCCGGACCTCCCCGTCCGGCGTGGAATGACCATGCGCAAGTGCACCCGATGCCTGACCCCCGAGACGGTCGACACCATCACCTACGATGAGGAAGGCGTCTGCTCGGTCTGCCGGCAGGTCGAGTTCAAGCAGGACAAGATCGACTGGGCCGACCGCCAGCGCCAGCTCGACGAGATCGTCGCCGCCCACAAGGGCAAGGGCCTGTACGACTGCATCGTGCCCTATTCGGGCGGCAAGGACTCGGTCTTCCAGCTCTACTACATCATCAAGGTGCTGAAGCTGAAGCCGCTGGTGGTGCGCTACAACCACTGGGGCTACCGGCCCAAGATCGACGAGCTGAACACCTCGGTGTTCAAGCAGCTGGGCTGCGACGTGGTCGAGTTCACGCCCAATTTCCACGTTGTGCGCGAGCTGATGCTGGAGAGCTTCAAGCGCCGCGGCGACTTCTGCTGGCACTGTCACACCGGCATCTATTCCGGCGTCATGCACATGGCGGTGCGCTTCGAGGTGCCGCTGCTCTTCTGGGGCGAGAGCACGGCCGAGTACCACAGCTGGTACACCTTCGAGGAGATGGAGGAGGTCGACGAGAAGCGGTTCAACCGGCTGATGAACCAGGGCATCACCGCCGACGACATGTACGAATTCCTGCAGGGGCGCGTGGAGCGCCGCGACCTGTGGATGTTCGACTATCCGAAGCGCAAGGACCTGATCAAACTCAAGGTCCAGTCGATCTGCCTGGGCAACTACATCGAGTGGGACACCAAGGCGAACGTGGCCCTGATCGAGAAGGAACTGGGCTGGAAGGGCCAGGAGGTCGAGGGCGTGCCCCCCGAGTACGACTACGAGAAGGTCGAGTGCACCTTCCAGGGCATGCGGGACTATTCGAAATACGTGAAGCGCGGCTACGGCCGGGCCAACCACCTGCTGTCGATCGACATCCGCAACGGCCGCAAGACGCGCGAGGAGGCGCTGGAGATCGAGGCGAAATACGACGGCAAGCGCCCGGCCTCGATGGACTGGTTCCTGGAGCAGATCCAGATGACCGAGGAGGAATTCTACAAGTATCTGGAGCCTCACCAGGTGCATCCGTGGAAGTTCGATCGCAAGAACCTGGAGACCGGTCCGGTGCTGCCCGACTTCGACAAATGGGACCGGACGGACCTCAGCCACATCCCCGTCGGCCCGCCGAAGACGCCGGCCGGGTAAGGGAGCGCGCGCGATGACCATCGCCATCATCGACTACGGCATGGGCAACGTCCGTTCGCTGATGAACGCCTTCGAATACATCGGCGAGGACGCTGTGGTGACCGCCGACTTCGACGCGCTGGAAGAGGCCGACCGGCTGGTGCTGCCGGGCGTCGGCGCGTTCGGTGACGCGATGAAGGCCATTGACGACAAGGGGCTTCGACCGGTGCTGGACCGGCTGGCGCTGGAGGTGAAGAAACCGGTGCTGGGCGTCTGCCTCGGTATGCAGTTGTTCGCCAAACGCAGCCTTGAACACGGCGCCCACGAGGGCCTCGGCTGGCTCGACGCGGAAATCCGGCCGCTGGAGGTTCAGCGGCCGGCCAAGGTGCCCCACGTCGGCTGGAACGCCGTTTCGTTCGCCTCCGACGAATGGCTGTTCAAGGGCCTGCCGTCCGGTGAAAGCGACTACTATTTCGTCCACTCCTTCCACATGGCCTGCAGCGACCCCGCCGATGTGGTCGGGGTCTGCGATCACGGCGGTCCGTTCACCGCGGCGGTGCGGCGCGGCAATCTGGTGGCCACCCAGTTCCAT
The DNA here is from genome assembly GCF_035626975.1 of Brevundimonas sp. Classification (GTDB taxonomy): domain Bacteria; phylum Pseudomonadota; class Alphaproteobacteria; order Caulobacterales; family Caulobacteraceae; genus Brevundimonas. The sequence goes on along the minus strand of NZ_DASPMQ010000035.1, from coordinate 72,585 downwards.
CCGGAGAAGAGCCAGGACAACGGTCTGCAGCTGCTGCAGAACTGGCTGGCGCACGACTTCTGATGCTCAAGAAACGGATCATCCCCAAATTCCTGATCCGCGGCGGCCGTCTGGTGAAGATGCGCCGTTTCACGGAGGACCAGCGCGAGGCCGGCAATCCGGTCTCCACCGCCAAGGTCTATGACAGCTACGGCGTCGACGAGCTGATCTTCGTCGATATCGACGCCAGCGCCGAGAACCGCACCGTCACCGGATCCATCATCGAGCGCGTGGCCGAGGAGGTCTTCGTGCCGCTGACCGCGGGCGGCGGCGTTCGCACGCTCGGCCAGATCGAAAGCCTGCTGAAGAGCGGGGCCGACAAGGTCAGCATCAACTCCGCCGCCATCGACGATCCGGACTTCGTCACCCAGGCGGCGTCACGGTTTGGCGACCAGTGCATCGTCGTGTCGATCGACTACAAGGCCGACGAATTCGGGCGCAAGCGGGTGCACGGCCACGGCGGCGCGGTCCAGACCAGCCACGATCCGGTCGAGTTCGCCCAGCGCATGCAGGACCTGCACGCCGGCGAGATCCTGATGACCTCGATCGACCGCGACGGGATGATGAACGGCTACGATCTGGAGCTGATCAGCGACCTGTCGAACAAGCTGAGCATCCCGCTGATCGCCTCGTCCGGCGCGGGCAGCCTCGACGATTGCAAGGCGGCGCTGGAGGCCGGCGCCTCGGCCATCACCATCTCGTCGATGTTCATCTTCACCGACCACAGCCCGATCAAGGTGCGCACCTATCTGGCCACCAACGGCGTCCACGTGAGGAACCAGAAGGGCAGCCGATCGTGAGCGGTCTGCTGTCGCTGCGTCCATCGCACCTTCTCGCCGATCCGGCGGGCAGCGCGATGGTGATGGTCGACAGCCTGGCCCGCAACGTGACCGCCGAAGCCTGGTTCTACGGCCAGTTCCTGGCCGCGGTCGTGTTTGGGGTCGCCATCGACCTGATCCGCCGACGCGACCTGCCGAGCCGGTACGGATCGAAGGGCGTCCGGGTCGATGCCGTCTATGGCCTGCTCGAGTTCCTGCATGTGATCCAGTTCGCGGTCATCCTGCCCGTGGGGCTGCTGGTGGCCCGCGGCCTGCAGACCTGGGCGCCCTGGCTCGAGGTGCGGGCGCTGGCGGACCTGCCGGTGTGGGTCCAGTTGCTCATCCTGTTCGTAGTCACCGACTTCTGCGTCTACTGGTGGCATCGGCTCCAGCACGAGAGCCGCATCGTCTGGCAGTTCCACAAGACCCACCATTCGCAGGTCCATCTGAACGTCCTGACCACCTTCCGGGCGACGGTGATCGACCGTGTCGTAGCCCTGGTCGTACTCGCCGTGCCGGCGGCGATGATGAAGGTCGACGCGGCCCTGCCGGTGGCCATCGCCGCCCTGCTGCAGTTCCACCAGCTGATCATCCACTCCGACAGCGGCTGGTCGTTCGGACCGCTGGACAAGCTGTTCGTCTCGCCGTCCTTCCATGAGGTGCATCATTCATCTCTGGAACCGCATCTGGATCGGAACTACGGCGGCGTCCTGTCGGTGTGGGACCATCTGTTCGGCACCTGGGCGCCGCGCGGCGATCAGGAGCTGGTCTATGGCCTGGTCGCTGAACGCCTGCCCGAGGCCTGGTTCAGGCAACAGCTGGTCCCGGTGATCGGCCTGTGGCGGTTGTTCCGGGAACGGACGGCGCCCTCCGCCAAGGTGGAGCCCGCGGCATGAACCCGAAGGTCCGCTCCAGCCTCGACGCTCCCGGTCTCGCCGCCTACGCGGCCGCCCAGGTCAACGCCATGTTCCCCGACCCGGACGCGGTCGGCGCCGACGATCTGAGAGCGGCGGTCGAGGCCGCCCTGCCCCGGCTCGAGCATTGCTTCAGCCACGTCGACAACAAATACTTCTTCGACGGTCAGAACGCCGTGTTCAGCCACCTGCACGGCGACCAGTACGCCATGTGGCTGTACCTGCTGGCCAATGAGCTGCACCGCCAGGGCGGCCCCGCCTCGACCTGCTCCAAACTGTTCCTGCTCAACAAGGCCCTGCACGGCCTCGACGCCTTCTACGAGGTCGAGCTGCCGTCGGTCTTCCTGCTGGTTCATCCGCTCGGCACCGTGCTGGGACGCGGGAACTACGGCGACTTCTTCGTGGCCTACCAGCGCTGCGGGGTCGGTTCGAACAACGACGTCTACCCGACCTTCGGCAAGCATGTGACGCTCAGACCCGGCAGCGCCGTGCTCGGAGCCTGCACAATCGGCGACCATTGCCAGATCGCCACGGAGTCGCTGGTGCTGGACCGCGACCTGCCCGACCATACGCTCTACATAGGCGGCCCCAAGACCGCGACGCTGAAACGCCAGGACAAGCCCTACCCGCTGTGGCGGGTGTGAGGACCCTCTCCCGATGACCACCGAACCCCTGATCCCGACCGACGCCCGTCCGAGCAACGAGGAAGCCGATTTCGCCGCCCTGCGCGCCCGGCTGCACCGGGCGATCCCCGGCGGCGCCCACACCTATTCGCGCGGCGACGACCAGTTCCCCTCGATCGCGCCGCCGGTGCTGGGCCGGGGCAAGGGCGCCTGGGTCTGGGACACCCACGGCAACCGGTATCTCGACTACGGCATGGCGCTGCGGGCGGTGACCATCGGCTATGCCGACGACCGGGTGAACGCCGCCGCCATCCGCCAGATCGAGAACGGCGTGAACCTGACCCGCGCCACGGAGATCGAGCTGGAGGCGGCCGAGCTGATCTGCGACCTGATCCCGTGCGCGGAGATGGTCAAGTTCGGCAAGAACGGCTCCAACGTCACCACCGCCGCGGTCAAGATCGCCCGCGCCTACACGGGCCGCCGCTACGTCTGCGTGCCGCGCCAGCACCCGTTCTTCTCGTTCGACGACTGGTTCATCGGAGTCACCGCCATCAAGCGCGGCACCCTGCCGGATCATGCGGCCACGACGCTGGTGTTCGACTACAACGACATGGGCTCGCTGAAGGCCCTGTTCGACCAGTATCCGGACCAGATCGCGGCAGTGATGCTGGAACCCGCAACCCATATCTGGCCGCATCAGGCCGACGGTATGCCCGGCCTGCCGCCCGAGCCGCACCACGGACCGGAGCATTACGCCGGCGGCTTCCTGCATCAGGTGCGAGACCTCGCCCACGCCAACGGCGCGCTGTTCATCCTCGACGAGATGATCACCGGCTTCCGCTGGAACCTGCGCGGCGCCCAGGCGACGTTCGGCGTCGAGGCGGACCTGGCCACCTACGGCAAGGCCATGGCCAACGGCTTCTCCCTGGCGGCCGTGGTCGGCAAGCGCGAGTTCATGCAGGTCGGATCGATCGACAAGCCCGGCATGGAGCGGACCTTCCTGCTGTCCTCGACCCACGGCGCCGAGATGCCGGCGCTGGGCGCCTTCGTCGAGGCGACCCGGATCAACGCCGCCGAGGACGTCCCCGCCCATCTTTGGACCTATGGCGCGAAGCTGAAGGCGGGCCTGGCCGAGGTCGCCGGGCGGCACGGCCTGCAGGACCACGTCCTGATGGAAGGCCCGGCCGTCGCGCTCAACTACGTCACCCGCGACGCAGACGGCGCGCCCTCCCTGCCGATGCGGACCCTGTTCGCCCAGGAGATGCTGAAGCGCGGCGTGATGATGCCGTGGCTGGCGATCTCGCAGTCCCACGGCGAGCCCGAACTGGCCATGACGCTGGAAGCCTTCGACGGCGCCCTGGGGGTCTATCGGCAGGCGCTCGACGCCGGCGTGGAGACGCAGTTGAACGGGCCGGCGATCAAACCCGTCTTCCGGACGCACAACTGATGACGCAAGCCGCCACCCGACTGGACGGGCAGGTCGCCGTGGTGACCGGCGGCGCCGGCATCCTGGGCCGCGTGTTCTGCCGGGCGCTGGCCGACTCCGGCGCGCGCGTCGCCGTCCTGGATGTGCTGGCGGACGACGCCAGGGCCGCGGCCGCCGATATCGGAGAGGCCGCCGCCGGCTTTGGCTGCGACGTCTCGGATCCGGCCTCGGTGACGGCGGCGGTAGACGCTGTCATGGCCCGGTTCGGCCGCATCGACGTGCTGGTCAACAACGCCGCCACCAAGACCGCGAACGTCCGCGACTTCTTCGAACCCTTCGAGACCTACAGCCTCGAGACCTGGCGCGAGGTCATGGGCGTCAACATCGACGGCATGTTCCTGATGGCCCAGGCCGTCGGCCGCGAGATGCTGAAGGCCGGCTCCGGCCGGATCATCCAGACCGCCTCCATCTACGGCCTCGTCGGTCCCGACGATCGCATCTACGAAGGCTCGGAGTATCTGGGCGGTCCGATCAACACGCCGGCCGTCTATTCGGCGTCCAAGGCGGCGGTCGTCGGCCTGACGAAGTGGCTGGCCACCCACTGGGCCGACAAGGGCATCCGGGTGAACTGCCTCGTGCCCGGCGGGGTGTCCTCGGGTCAGAACGGGGTGTTCGACCAGAAATACTCGGCGCGCACACCGATGGGCCGGATGGCCCTGGCCGGGGAGATGGCGCCGCCGCTGCTGTTCCTCGCCAGCGACGCGTCGTCCTATGTCACCGGCCAGGTGCTGGCCGTCGACGGCGGGTGGACCGCCTGGTGACCAGCCAGAGGACCCGCGACCTTTTCCTCGTCGGGGTGAAGCTGGTCGACGTGGCCACGCGCGCCGCCTTCATCCTGACCGCCACCTATGGCCTCGAGATCGCCCAGGCCGGCCGCTTCGGCCTGATCGCCACCCTGGTCGGCCTGTTCGCCTTCGCCTTCAATTTCGAGCGCCACATCGACATCCAGCGGCGCTCGGCCGGCGAGCCGCACGCCGTGTTCGACCGCTATGTCGTGCAGGCGCTGAAGTTCTTCGCTTTCAACTGGGCGCTGATGGTCCCGCTGTTTGTGCTGGCGGTGGCGCTGTGGGCCCAGCCGGGCTGGATGATCCTCGCCCTCGCCGTGGTTGTGGTGGTCGGCGAACACCTGTCGAACCAAGCCTATCAATACGCCCTGATCAACCACCGCTACTATCCGATGCTGGTGGTGGTGGCGGCCAAGAACAGCCTGCTCGCCGCCGTGGTCCTGTACCGCGCCCTGTTCGCCCGCGATGGATTCGACCTCGCCTTCGTGATCGAGCTGTGGGCCGTCGGCGCGGTGATCTGCACCCTGGGCCTCGCGATCATATTCGCGCGGCTGAACGCCTCGGCCGCCCGGGACGCGCCGTTCAGCTTCCGGAGGGATATCCTCGGCCAGCACAAGGCCTCCCTGACCCACTTCCTGATCGGGCTGATCGCCATCCTGATCCTGCAGTTCGACCGGCTGGCGGTCGGCGGCCTGATGAGTTTCGAACAGACTGGCCTCTATTTCCGCCACACCCTGCTGGTCGCCTTCGCCTACCAGGCGTTCAACATCGCCTCGTTCAACCGCATCACGCCGGCCATCTTCGCCGAGGCCAGGGTCGCGACCGTGGCTCACCTGCGCCGACGAGTGCTGCGCGAGTATGTGAAGACGTTGGTGGGCGTGCCGCTCCTGTTGCTGGCCGCCTTCGCCGCCGACCGGCTGACGCAGGGCGTCTGGTCCGAACGCTTCCAGCTCAGCCTCGTGCTGATGGGCCTGCTGCTGGTCGGCTTCGTGGCGCGGGCGGCGGCGGATTTCCACGCCCTGATCCTCAACGCCCGCCACGACGAGCGGCATATCCTGACCTCGCAGGGCGCGGCCTTCGCGGTCGGCTCGATCCTGCTGGTTCTCCTGACGAAGCTGTTCGGGGTATACGGCGCAGCTTACGCCGCTATCGCCACCTCGGTCCTCTATCTGCTGCTGGTCAGCCGGGCCGTTCGAAGACTGGAAGCATGACGACTGCCCTCATCTACGCCATCCACCGGACCCACGACTGGTGGCGTCACGTCGGACAGAACCTCGGCTTCGACCAGGTGACGGTGCTGACCGATCGCCGCGGTGAAGGCGATCGCTGGATCACCGACGACTACTACGCCGCCTTCAAGCGTCACCATGGCGAGGGCGCCGTCGCCTCGGCGCTGCTGACCGCAGCAGAGGTCGACGACGTCATCGCCCGGTGCCGGGTGCTGCGCTGGCTGCCGAAGCGCAAGGCCGCCGCCATGGCGCTGGCGGTCGCCGAGGCGATGGACATCCAGCTCGAGGCGCTGACGCCCAACTACCTGGTCAGCTTCCCGATCGACAGCTATGTCCAGGACGTGCTGGCCCGGCTCGCCCGCAAGCGCGGCGTGCCGCATTTCGAGGTCACCGCCAGCGCCCTGCCCGAAATGTGCATGCTGATGCACCGGGGCCGTCTGATCACCGCCGCCGCCGAGCCCGACCCGGTGCTGGTCGAGGCCAAGATCCATGAGATCGCCGATCCGCTGTTCACGCCCGCCTATGTGCAGGGCCAGGCCGCCTACACCCCGGCGCGCTTTCTCCGGACGCTGGGCTATTTCCGCACCCGCGCGGCCTTCTTCAAACTGTATTCGTGGTGGCGGCGCGACCCTCTGAACCTGCACTATCTCGACGCCCAGCCCAGCCTCGGTCACAAGGCGAAATGGCGCGACGTCCGGGTCACCGGTCTGGTCGAGCCGGACTGGGAGGCCAAGCTGGAGGCCTTCCCGATGGAGCGGCGCGTGCTGTTCGGCCTGCAGCTCTTCCCCGAAGCCGCCATCGACTACTGGATCGAGGACCTCGACCTGCTGCGGCACGAGGACATGCTGGTCGAGGTGGCGCGCGGCCTGACCGCCGCCGGCTACCAGATCATCGTCAAGGACCACCCGCTCCAGTTCGGCTTCCGCCAGACCGAACTGCTGGACCGGCTCAAGGCCTTCCCCAATGTGGTCATCGTCCCCTACGAAGTCAGCGGCAACGCCCTGCTGGCGCGCTGCGGGATCAACGTCACGGCAACCGGGACGCTGGGCCTTCAGGCCGGGCTGCTTGGCAACATCTCGGTCTGCGGCGAGGCCTATTACGTCACCGACGGGGATTTCCTGGTCCTGCGGAACCAGGCCGATCTGGACCGGCTGGCGGCCACGGTGGCGGGGTGGAAGCCGCCGGCGTCGCTGCACGATCGCCAGGCGCGGATCATCGCCAACCTGCTGCGCGGCAGCTTCGACGCCGACTTCTTCTCGTTCCGCGGCTTCGACCCCACGCAGCCGAACCCGGCGGCCGCCGAACTGGGCCGCCGGCTCGGCGAGCGCATCCGTGCGCTGGGGACCGATGGCGAGGACTGGCACGGCCGGTTCATGCCGCCGGCCGGCGGGCGGCATGCCGGATCGCCCCTGAACTGAGGGCGCGCGCGGCGCTCCCCGCCCTGACCGGTCCGATCCGGAAGCATGGCCCGCCCGCCGGATTGCTTGACCTTTCAGGCCCGATTTGGCTAGTGAACAGTCGATTTCGCCGCGCGGATCGGGGCCGCCGGGATGGCCCCGATGACCGCCGCGTCGGGGTCGGACCCGGAATGAGGATCCGCGCCATGGCCGCCTCCGGCTACCTGACCGTCGAACCGGAACCGGGCGTCAAGCCTGTGTCGGATATCGGCTGGACTCCGGCCCTGGTCGAGTACGAGCGCCACGACGCCTATCGCGAGCTGATCAACCGGGCCCCGCTGGCCACGCGGCTGGAGGCGGGCCTGATCTTCGCCGTCAGCATGGCCAAACTGCTGGTCAAGCGAGCCATCAAATACGAGTTCATTCCCTACGATATTCGCGCCGACAGATCGGCGGCGGGGCGGCTGCGCTTCGTGGGAGCGGCGCTGCGGAACCTCGTCAGCGGCGACGCCCGCAGCCGCAAACTGTCCGCCGCCGAGGCCGACGCCGGCAAGATGGCCGGGCACGGCATCCACGTCGTCACCATGCCCCGCGACCGCTTCGCCGTGCTCGAGGAGGCGGCCCGGCCCGAGTTCGACCGGCTTGCCGCCCGACGGGGCCGTTCCAACGGCAAGCGTCAGTTCGAGGAGTCGCGCGGCCAGGCCAGCCGGGCGGAACAGCGCGAGCTGTTCGACGCGATCGAAACCACATTGAGGGAAGCCGGGATTTTCGATGTCGCCTCCGCCTATCTGGGGCGCAAGGCGGCGCTGATCGACGTCAATCCGCAGATCAACGACACCACCGACACCTTCTGGCGCGACATTTTCCCGGACGCCGAACTGAAAACCCTGCCGCCGACCGCCTATTGCCACCGCGACGCCTCGGGCGGCGATCTGAAGGCCATCATCTACATGACCGATGTCGACCCGCGGACCGGTCCGTTCAGCTATGTGGTCGGATCCAACCGGATGAAAATCAACCGTCTCGACGACCTGATCTGCGAGGCCAACGACTCCAACGGTCTGGCCGGCACCGACGCGAAGGCGCGGGCGCGCTTCGCCGCCCTGCCCCGCAAGCTTCGGCAGAAAGGGTCGTTCGGTAACGACCTGACCCCCGACTCGCCGCTGGGTCGGGAGATCGGCCAGGGGCTGTGGGCCGTCACCGCCGGCCGCGGCTCGATCGTCCTGTTCGACACCAAGGGGATTCACCGGGGCGGCATGGTCGAGGACGGCGAACGCCGGGTCATCACCTGCGTGATCGGATGAGTTCAGTTTTCGGCGCCTCGTCGCGCATCGGGGAACCGGCATGAAGTTTCACCCCGCCGCCCTGATGCTGCTCGTCTGGATCGTGTGCATCGCCCTGTTCCTCATCCTGCCGTTCCGGCTCGAGGGGCGGGTCCTGACGCTCTACGGTTTCCTCGTCATGGCGATGTTCATCGCAACGTTTTGCGTCGGTGCGCTGTCGGCGTCGAGACCGCAGCCCCAGCAGCCGCTCCGGCCTGGCGTCGGGATCGACTTCAGGCTGACGGACCAGATCCTGATAGCCGCCGCGATAATCGCCAGCCTCGCGTCGATCATGGACATCCAGGGCAGCAATGTCCTCGACCTGGCCGAGGCCTACCAGGCGCGATCCGACCGGGCCGGCGCGCTCCTGGCCGGGAGCCAGTCCGAGAGCACGATCTGGTTCCAGATCGCCTTCCTCACCTATCCGGCGGGGTACGTCTACCTGATCCGCGAGATCGGCTTCCGTCTGAAGCCGGTGCTCTGGCGCGTGGGCGCGTTCGGACTGCTGCCGGTGGTGCTGACGTCGCTGGCCATGGGTGGACGGGCGCCGCTGTTCTACGCCTTCCTGATGCTGATCTTCGGCTATCTGCTCCGCAAGAGGGTGTTCCCCGAGCTTCGGCAGGACCGCGTGGCCCGCCCGGTGGTTCGTGGTCGGGCGCGGGCCTTCCGCCTCGGTCCCGCCAGCAAGGCCGGCATCTTTCTGGTCGGGGTCCTCGCCGCGGTCTATTTCGTCCAGGTCTTCTTCGCCCGCGCCGACGTGGTCGGCGGCGTGGAGGCGATGTTCGGGGTGGCCGAACTGGGCTGGGGCGTCAGCTTCAACGGCCGGATGTCCGGTCTCTACTATACCCTGCTCGGCTCCGACGGGACCTATCTGGTGTTCATCTTCGCCTGGTATGTGGTCCAGGGCCTGGTGATGTCGAACATCATCTTCACCGACTACGACGGGCCGATGATGCTGGGCGCCTACGGGGTCGATCTCATCTCGGCGCTGATCCGGCGGGTCAAGGGCGAGTTCATCGCCGACGGCTTCGCCGTCCTGCTGGACATGAACACCTACGGCTTCCTGCCGTCGGCCTTCGGGTCCCTGTATGTCGATTTCAAATTCTTCGGCCTGATCCCCTGCCTGATCTGGGGATGGCTGGCCGGGAAGGTCTATGGGGAGATCAGGGGCGGCAAGGACCCCCGCTGGCTGTTGTTCGGGCCGTTCGTCATCCTCGGAATCGTCTTCAGCCTGATTAATACGCCGATCGGCTTCTCGAACGGGTTTGTCATCCATCTCTGGATGGTGGCGGCCTTCATGACGGCCCGGCTTCGCCTGCGGGCGCCCGTCAACCGGCCTGCACGGGCCGGGGGCCGATCCGCCTGATGCCGAAGCCGGGGGGCAGCCAGTACAGGCCGGAGATCGACGGCCTTCGGGCCATCGCCGTGGTCGCCGTCATCCTGTTCCACACCAATCTGGGTGTGGCCACCGGGGGCTACGTCGGCGTCGACGTCTTCTTCGTGATCAGCGGCTATCTGATCTCTTCCATCATCCTGCGCGAGGTCGGGGAACGGCGGTTCACCTTCCTCGGCTTTTACGAACGGCGGATCCGGCGGATTTTCCCTGCCCTGTTCGTCGTGCTCGTCGCGACGACGGCCGCCGCCTGGTTCATCCTGCCGCCGCAGCACATGCAGACCTACGGCCAGAGCCTGGTGGCCACCACGGTCTTCGCGTCCAATGTCTTCTTCTGGATGAAGAGCGGCTATTTCGGCGGCGACGCCGAGCTGTTCCCGCTGACCCACATGTGGAGCCTGTCGGTCGAGGAACAGTACTATGTCTTCTTCCCCTTCCTGGCGCTGATCGCGGCATGGGGGCGGCCGAAGCTGCTCAACGCGCTGATGGCCGCGGTCCTGCTGGCGTCGCTGGTCCTGTGCCTGGTGTTCGCCCCACGCGACCAGATGCTGACCTTCTTCATGACGCCTATGCGGGCCTGGGAGCTGATGTTTGGCGTCTTCATCGCCCTGCACGAGCGGAGCTGGCGCGCAGCCGTGGCGCGCATCCGTTTCGCCACGCCGGTTATCGAGTTGGCGGCCCTGGTGATGATCGTCGCGCCGATCTTCGTCTACGACAGCACGACGCTGTTCCCCGGCGTCAGCGCCATACCGCCGGTCCTCGGCACGGCCCTGCTGATCCTGATGTCGCGTCCGGATACGCCGATCGGCGGCGTCCTGGCCAGCCGGGGCTTCGTCCTCGTCGGCCTGATGTCGTACAGCGCCTATCTCTGGCATCAGCCGCTCTACGCCCTGTCGCGGATGCAGGGTCTGACGGAGGCCGGCTGGCCCGCCTATTCGGCGCTGATCGCGCTGACCTTCCTTCTCGCCTGGCTGTCGCTGAAGTTCGTTGAGGCCCCGTTCCGGGACCGGCGGCGTTTCACGCGCGGGCAGGTATACGCCGGCTTCTTCGTCGGCTCGGCCCTGCTGGTCGCCGTCGGTCTGGCGACCCATCTGCGTGAAGGGTTCCCGGGCCGGTTCAGCCCTGAAACGCTCGCCGTGGCCGCGACCGGGGCGCCGAGCCCCCGCCGGGACGACTGTCACGTCGAGGGCGTTGACGCCCGGGGGCCGGACCAGGCCTGCCGGTATTTCGTAGCGGACGATGTCCGCTGGGCGGTGTTCGGCGACAGTCACGGGGTGGAGGTCGCCTACGCCCTGGCCGAGCGGCTCCGGCCTGCGGGACAGGGCGTGCTGCATCTGACGTTCAGCGGCTGCCAGGCCGCCCTGACCTTCGAGTCGGACAATCCGGGCTGCAGCCGGTGGACCCGGGAATCCGTCGCCTGGCTCGAGCAGGACCGGCGCATCACCGATGTCGTCCTCGTCTTCCGGCACAGCTTCTATCTGTTCGGGGACCAGACGAAGTCTTACCCGCACCTGCCGACCGCCAGACCCAACTTCCTGACCGACATTCCCCCCGACGAGGCGCGGGCCCGTTACGCCGAGAGCCTGACACGCATCGTCGAGCGACTGACCGCGTCCGGAAAACGGGTGCACATCATGGCCCCCATCCCCGATCTGCCGACCCATGTGGAGCGCTATACATTCAAGGGCGACCCGACCGACGCCCGCCGGGTGACCGGGGTGACCCTGCAGTTCCACCGTGAGCGGAACGCCTACATCCGCCCGGTGCTCGACCGGCTGGACCAGATGCCCGGCGTCGACGTGATCGACCCGGCTGACCTGGTCTGCGCCGACGGCCGGTGCGCATCCCTGATCGGCGGCGCGTCGATGTACTTCGATGACAACCATTTCAGCGTCGAAGGCGCCCGGCGGTTCATCGACCTGGAAATCCGCCGCGGCAGGCTGGTCCTGCCCCGGCCGGCGGAGGGCGCGAGTGCCGGCTGAACGCATCCTCGTCACGGGCGCGACCGGCTTCCTCGGCCGGGCGGTGGTCGATCACCTCTCCGCCGGGGGCCGCAAGATCCGCGCCGGCGTTCGCAGCGAGTGTGGCGGCTGGCCCGCCGGCGTCGAGACGGCCGCGGTCGGGGAGTTGTCCGAGGCGACCGATTGGTCGGCGGCGCTCACGGGCGTCGAAGCCGTCGTCCACTGCGCCGCCCGCGCCCATGTGCTGCGGGAGACGGCGGCCGAGCCGCTGGCGCAGTTCCGGGCCGTCAACACCGCCGCGACCCTGGCGCTGGCGCGGCAGGCCGCCGCGGCCGGTGTACGCCGGTTCGTCTTCATTTCCAGCATCGGCGTCAACGGCGCGGAGACGAACGGCCGGCCGTTCCGGCACGACGATCCGCCGCATCCGCATTCGCCCTATGCGGTGTCGAAGCATGAGGCGGAACAGGGGCTGCACGCGGTCGCGGCGCAGACCGGGCTCGAAGTCGTTGTGATCCGGCCGCCACTGATCGTCGGGCCGGACCCCAAGGGCAATCTGGCCACGCTGGAGCGGGTCATCGGCAAGGGCCTGCCGCTGCCGTTCGGACTGGTGACGCGGAATCGCCGCGACCTCGTCTCGCGCGGTGCCCTGTGCGACCTGATCGAAACCGTGCTTGATCATCCGGCCGCGGCCGGCGAGACCTTCCTGGTCAGCGACGGCGAGCCGATCTCGACCCGGACGCTGCTGGAGCGGATGGCGGCGGCGCGTGGCCGTTCGATCCGCCTGTTGCCGGTTCCGCCGTCCCTGCTCGCCCTGTTGCTGAAGCTGGCGGGCAAGGGCGCGATGGCCGCGCAGCTGTTCGGCGATCTCGAGGTCGACATCGACCACACCCGGCGGACGCTGAACTGGGCGCCGCCGGGAGTGACTGCGGCTACCTGAGCCCCGGTGGATGGTCTAGGAAACAGAACGACAGCGCGTCGGAGGTCGGTTTGAGCGTCTTTATCATCGCCGAGGCGGGCGTGAACCATAACGGCGACGCCGAACGGGCGTTGGCCATGGTCGACGCGGCGAAGGCGGCGGGCGCCGACGCGGTCAAGTTCCAGACCTTCTCGGCCGACAAGCTGGCCGCGCCGGGGGCCGAAAAGGCCGACTACCAGAAGCGGGAAACCGGCGAGGGCAATCAGCACGAGATGCTGAAGGCGCTGGAAATGTCGGAGGCCCTGCACCACCGGCTGATCGCGCGCTGCGCCGAGGTCGGGGTGGAGTTCATGTCGACGCCCTTCGACGAGGAGGCCGCCGACTTCCTCGTCGCCGGCGGGATGAAGCGGATCAAGGTTCCCTCGGGCGAGATCGTCAACCACCCCTTCCTGCGCCATCTGGCGGCGCTGGACCGGCCGATGATCGTCTCGACCGGCATGGCGACGATGGAAGAGATCACCGACGCGGTGACGGTCATCGGCGAGACCCGGGCGAAGCATGGTCTGGCGGCGCCGCTGGACCAGGTCGTCACCATCCTGCACTGCACGTCCAACTATCCGGCCGCGCCGTCCGACGTGAACCTGCGCGCCATGCGCACGATCGGCGACGTCACCGGCCTGCCCGTCGGCTATTCGGACCACACCCTGGGCCTCGCCGTGTCGACCGCCGCCGTGGCCCTCGGCGCCACGGTGATCGAGAAGCATTTCACCCTCGATCCCACCCTGCCCGGCCCGGACCATCGCGCGTCCCTGACCGTGCCCGAACTGACCGCCCTGGTGCGCCAGATCCGCGACGTCGAGGCGGCGCTCGGATCGTCGGTCAAGGCGCCGACGGCCGCGGAAATCCCCGTGCGCGCGGTCGCGCGGCGATCGGTGATGGCCCGGCGCGCCTTGCCCGCCGGCCATGTGCTGACCGAGGGCGACCTGATCCTGCTGCGCCCGGCCAGTGGCATCGCGCCGCGCTTCTTCCACACCTTGCCGGGCCGCGCCCTGCAGGCGGACGTCGAGGCGGGCCAGCCGCTGAGCTGGGACATCCTGTCCGGCGAGGCGATGCCCTGAGCATGCGGCGGGTTTGCTACATCAGCGGCACCCGGGCCGACTTCGGCCTGATGCGCTCGACGCTCCAGCTGATCCGCGACCATCTGGAGCTGGATTTGTCGGTGATCGCCACAGGCATGCATCTGTCGCCGGTCTACGGGAATACGGTGGAGGAGATCGCCGCCGCCGGGCTGCGGATCGCCGCCCGCGTGCCCGTACCGCTGGAACCGGCCACCGGCGCAACGATGGCCCGCAATATCGGAACCATGCTGAGCGCCTTCACCGATGCGCTGGAGAGCGAGCGGCCGGACATCGTCCTGCTGCTGGGCGACCGGGGCGAGATGCTGGCGGGCGCGCTGGCGGGCATCCACCTGAACATCCCCGTCGCCCATATTCATGGCGGCGAACGGTCGGGCACCGTCGACGAGCCGGTGCGCCACGCTGTCTCGAAGCTCAGCCACCTGCATTTCACCGCCACCACTGAGGCGCGCGAGCGGCTGATCCGGATGGGCGAGGACCCGGCCCGTATCCATGTCACCGGAGCCCCCGGCCTCGATGGCCTGACAGACGCGGCCCTTCCGGATCGGGAGGAGGTGGCGCGGCTGCACGGGCTCGACCCGGCGCGGCCGTTCGCCCTGATGGTCTATCATCCGGTGCTGCAGGAGGCGGCGACCGCCGCCGACGACACCCATGCCCTGCTCGCCGCCCTGTCCGACGCGGGGGTGCAGGCGCTGGCCCTGATGCCGAACGCCGACGCGGGCAGCGACGGGGTGCGCGCCGCCCTGTCGGAGGCGAAGGGCCGGCCGGACGTGACCGTCCGCACCCACCTGGCTCGCCCCGCCTTCATCGCCGCCATGGCCCGCGCGGATCTGATGGTGGGCAACTCCAGCGCCGGGATCATCGAGGCCGCCAGCTTCGGCACGCCGGTGCTCAACGTCGGTCCACGCCAGAACCTGCGCGAACGCAACGCCAACCTGGTCGACGTCCCGGCCACCGCGGCGGCCGTCGCCGATGGCGTGGCGCGGCTGCTGGCCCACGGCCGGTTTCCGTTGCAGAACGTCTATGGCGACGGGCGGGCCGGACAACGCATCGCCCGCCTGCTGGCGACGGAACCGCTGGACGCGGCCCTGCTGATGAAGGTCAACGGGTATTGAGATGATCCACCTGATCGGGGCCGGTGGCCACTGCAAGGTCGTGCTGGACGCCCTGCTGGAAAACGGCGCGGACCTGTCCGACATCCGCGTCCGCGACGGCCGGACCGAGCGGGCCGGCGACGATCTGCTGGGCGCGCGGATCGAGACGCCGGAGATCACCGACGCCTTGCGCAATCAGGACTTCCACATCGCCATCGGCGCCATTGAGGCCCGGGCCCGCCTGCACGGCGAGGCCGAGGCCGCGGGAGGCCGAGCCCTTGCGGTGCGCCACCCGTCGGCGCGGGTCTCCCGCTTCGCCGAGATCGCCAGCGGGGCCTTCGTCGCCGCCCTGTCCGTCGTCGGACCCTCGGCGCGGATCGGACGCGGCGTCATCGTCAATCACGGCGCCGTGGTGGACCACGATTGCGAGGTCGGGGACTTCACCCACCTCGCCCCCGGTTGCAGCCTGGGCGGCGGGGTGCATGTCGGCGCAAGGTGCCTGATCGGCGCCGGCGCCGTGGTGCTGCCGGGCCTGTCGATCGGCGATGGCGTGACCATCGGCGCAGGCGCGGTCGTGACCCGCGACGTCGCCTCCAACCAGACCTGGACCGGCGTGCCCGCCGCCCCGAGAGTTTTTGAATGACCAATATCGAGGCCTTCAGCGCCAAGGCTGACAGCACCATCCGCGACGCCATGGCGATCATCAATGCCTCGGGCATGCAGATGCTGCTGCTGCTGGACGACGCCGGGCGGCTCATGCGCACCGTTACCGACGGCGACCTGCGCCGTCTGCTGCTGGCCGGCGCCGAGATGGGCGACACCCTGGAAAGCCTGCCGCCGCTCGAGTCGGTCACCGCGCCCGAAGAGGTCAGCCGCAAGGCCGCGCTGGCCCTGATGGATCGGCACGAGATCAACCATCTGCCGCTGATTGACGGAGCCGGCCGGGTCGTGCGGGTGCTGGCTCGCCGCGACATCGGCGCGCCCATCCTGCTGTCCACGCCGCACATGGGCGAGGCCGAGCTGCACTATGTCGAGGAGGCCTTCCGCACCAACTGGATCGCGCCGCTGGGGCCCAATGTCGACGCCTTCGAGCGCGAGATCGCCGACCTCGTCGGGGCCGGCCACGCCGCCGCCGTCTCGTCGGGGACCGCCGCCATCCATCTGGCGGTGCGCATCCTCGGCGTGAAGCCCGGGGACAGGGTGTTCTGCTCGACCCTGACCTTCGCGGCCTCGGCCAATCCGATCGTCTATGAAGGCGGCGAGCCGGTGTTCATCGACAGCGAGCCGGGCAGCTGGAACATGTCGCCGCAGGCGCTGGAGCGCGCCTTCGACGCGGCGACGGCCGAAGGCTGGCTGCCCAAGGCCGTGATCGTGGTCAACCTTTACGGCCAGAGCGCTGACATGGACGCGCTGAACGCCATCTGCGGCCGCCATGGCGTGCCCGTCATCGAGGATGCGGCCGAGAGCCTGGGCGCGCGCTACAAGGGCAAGCCCTCGGGCGTGTTCGGCCGCATGGGGGTGTACTCGTTCAACGGCAACAAGATCATCACCACCTCGGGCGGCGGCATGCTGGTGTCGGACGACGAGGACCTGATCAAACAGGCCCGCTTCCTGGCGACCCAGGCCCGAGATCCGGCCCCGCACTATCAGCACAGCCAGATCGGTTTCAACTATCGTATGTCCAACATCCTGGCCGGGGTCGGACGGGGCCAGTTGCAGGTCCTCGATCAGCGGGTCGAGGCCCGCCGCGCCGTCTACGAGACTTACCGCGACGGGCTATCGGACATCGAGGGGCTGGAATGGCAGCCGGAGCCGGACTGGAGTTATTCCAACCGCTGGCTGTCGGCCCT
Source organism: Brevundimonas sp. (assembly GCF_035626975.1). Taxonomy (GTDB): domain Bacteria; phylum Pseudomonadota; class Alphaproteobacteria; order Caulobacterales; family Caulobacteraceae; genus Brevundimonas. Next base: position 55,622 of record NZ_DASPMQ010000035.1, on the reverse strand, counting down.
GACCGTCGATCCCGAGGTTACCGGCCTCACGGCCTCGGACGTCATCCGCCGCCTGTCCGAGGAGATGATCGAGGCGCGGCCGGTGTGGAAGCCGATGCACCTGCAGCCGGTCTTCGCCCACTGCCGCCACTTCGCGCATGGCAATGAACCGGTGTCCGACCGCATCTTCGATCAGGGACTGTGCATGCCGTCCGGATCCAACATGACCCCTGCGGAGATCGCCCGGGTCGTCGACGCCATGCGCGGCGTCTTCAAGGGCCGCTGAACCCGATGAAGCGCGCATTCGACTTCATCATGGCGCTGACGGCTCTGATCGTCTTCGCCCTGCCGATGCTGGCCGTGGCCATCGCCGTCCGGCTTACGTCGAAGGGACCGGCGATCTACTGGTCCGATCGGGTGGGGCGCGACAACGTCGTGTTCCGGATGCCGAAATTCCGCTCGATGCGGATCGAGACCCCGGCGGTCGCCACCCATCTGCTGAGCGACACCACCGCCTGGCTGACGCCGATCGGCGGCTTTCTGAGAAAGAGCAGTCTCGATGAACTGCCGCAGCTGTGGAGCATCCTTGTCGGCGACATGTCGATCGTCGGACCGCGGCCGGCGCTGTTCAACCAGGACGACCTGATCGCCCTGCGCACCGAGAACGGGGTCCATCGCCTGCGCCCCGGCCTCACCGGCTGGGCCCAGGTCAACGGCCGCGACGAACTGCCCATCCCGGACAAGGTCAAGCTGGACGTCGAATACCTGCAGAAGCAGGGCTTCGGCATGGACCTGAAGACGATCTGGATGACCATCGGCAAGGTGGTCCGCGCCAAGGACATATCGCACTAGGCGATGCGGCTGACGTCAGGCGCGCCGCATCGGCAGGATCGCGCCCGACTTTTCCTCCGACGGAACGGCCCGGACCTGGGCGAGCGTGTCGAAGATCAGCGTCCTCGTCGCCGCGCTGTCGCCCGAGCGGGCGGCCCGTTCCAGTTTCTGGACGGTGTGCTCGGTCATCCGAACGCCCTGGATGCGGTCCGTGACGCACATCAGGCTCTGGCCGCACATCTCCGAGACCTCGGTGGAATCGACCAGTTCCTCGAACAGCTTCTCGCCAGGGCGCAGGCCGGTGACCTCGATCTCGATGTCGCGGCCCGGCGTCTTGCCGGACAATTCGATCAGCTGGCGCGCCAGATCCATGATCTTCACCGGCTTGCCCATGTCGAGCACGAAGACGCCCAGCGGGCCGTCCGGCTGGCGCGCCGAGTGGGCCGTGGCGTGCAGCACCAGCTGCACCGCCTCCGGGATGGTCATGAAGTAGCGTTCAATGTCGGGATGGGTGACCGTCACCGGACCGCCGCGCTCGATCTGGGCGCGGAAGGTGGGCACCACCGATCCGGCCGAGCCCAACACATTGCCAAAGCGCACGACGCTGAAGCGGGTGTCGCCCACGCTGGTCTGCTGGGCGCGCACGACCGCCTCGGCCAGCCGCTTGGTCGCGCCCATCACGTTCGGCGGATCGACAGCCTTGTCGGTCGAGATGAAGACCATGTGCTTCACCCCGGCGACGTTGGCGGCTTCGGCGACGTTCCAGGTGCCGACGACATTGGTCAGCACGCTCTCGCAGGGATGGCGCTCCATCAGCGGCACATGCTTCAGGGCGGCGGCGTGGAAGACCACGTCGGGCCGCACCTCGTCGAAGCACTCGTTCAGCAGGGCCTTGTTGCGGACGTCATGCAGATACTCGTGACGCGACAACGTCGGCCAGCGGTCGCCGATTTCCTGGTCGATCTTGAACAGGCCGAACTCGGAGTTGTCGAGCATGGCCAGATGGCCACAGCCCAGGCTGGCGACCTGCCGACAGATTTCCGAGCCGATCGATCCGCCGGCGCCGGTGACCAGCACCCGCCGTCCCGCGACCAGGGCCCGGAGGGGACCATCGTCCAGGCGCACGGGCGGTCGGGCCAGCAGCTCCTCGAGCTTGAACTCGCGCATGGCCCGGTCGTCGCCGGTCCCGCCGACTTCCACGAGGCTGGGGGTGCGCAGCAGCTTGACGCCGCCGGTCCGCATCTGGCCGAGGCGCTCGACGCCAAAATCCGCGGGCGTGATGGAATCGTCCAGGAAGACGATGGCCGGCTCGGTCCCGTGGCCGGCGAAATCGGCCAACATGTCGGCGGCGGGTCGGACGCCCGCCAGGACCTTGACGCCGCGCAGTTCCCGCGCCGCCGCGCCGGCCGCATCCGTGACGATGCCCACCGGGCGGTAGTCGTCGTCGCCGCGGGACAGTTCGCGCAGGAAGCTGTCGGCCCGGTCCATGCGCCCGGCCAGGATCAACGGCGTCCGGTCGTCCTGTTTGCCGAGGAGGGGGACCAGACTGCGCAAGGCCGCCTTGTCGTGAGCGATCCGCCGCACCAGCACCAGCGCCAGGGTCATGACGACATCCAGCACCGGCAAGATGAGCAGAGCCGTACGGGGCAGCGAGGCGCCACGTTCGAGGAAGAAGTTGAAGGCCAGGAAAATGAACGCCGACAGCACCGAATTCCGGACGATCGGCCCGATGTCGACGATCGACACATAGCGCCACAGCGCCCGGTCGGTGCGGAAGGCCAGATCCAGCGCCAGTCCGAGCACGGCGAAGGCGAGCGCGTGGGGCCAGGCCGCCTCGGCCGCCCGCAGCATGGCGCCAAGGGTCACGCCGCCGCCGGACACCAGCAGATAGGCGCCGATCACCGCTGCGACGCGGATGCCCGCGCGCGCCGTCACCTTCAGCCCACGGATAGTCAGCGCGTTTGCAATACCCAAGTCAGTCCCGCCGCTGATGTCGTCCCCGATCCGGCACGTCATAGTATAATGACGCGCCATCACAGTAGGGTGACGAAAACAGACGGCCCCTTCACTTCAATGCCGATCGGACAGAATCCGCCGCGGGTCCCCCCCGCGACATTCCCGAACGGCCTCCAATCGCCGAAAGCCGAAAAAGTTCCGGCGTCTTAGCTCGTTCCGGTCAAGCTGTCACCTGATTGCATCTTACAAGGGTAACGCCGGTCGATAAAAGTATACGTGCGGGCGACAACCCAACCAGAAAGCGCGATTTCTTCAGTGCGCGCCCGGCTAAAGAAACCGGTAACCAGCTTCCGGCGCGGCGCGGAGGCGAGACGCCGGCCTTCCAAGCGGCTAGAACACACGCTGACCGAGCGGCCGCGGGGGAACGATGACGATCTATCCGGTGATCATGTGCGGCGGGGCCGGATCGCGCCTGTGGCCCGCCTCCCGTCCCGGACGGCCCAAACAGTTCCTCGCCCTGGCCGGCGAACACTCCCTGTTCCAGAGCACCGTCCTCAGGGTCGCGCCGCTGGCCGCCGACGGGCGGGTCATCGTGGTGGCCGGGGCGAGCCACGCCGATGCGGTGGCGGCCCAACTGGCCGCGATCGGCGCCGAAGCCGTGGTCCTGCTTGAGCCGGAGGCCCGCGACTCGGGGCCGGCCATGGCGGCGGCGGCGGCATTCATCGAGGTCCGCGACCCGAACGGGGTGGCCGCGATCGTGGCGTCCGACCACCATATTCCCGACGCCGGGGCCTTCCGCGATGCGGTCCGGGTGGCGGCGGCCGAGGCGGCGACCGGCCGTATCGTCACCCTCGGCGTCAAGCCGACCTCCCCGTCATCCGCCTATGGCTACATCTGTCCCGCCGGCCCCGGTCTGGCCCCGGTCAGCCGGTTCGTCGAAAAGCCCGACGCCGAGACCGCCGCTCGCTATGTCGCCGAAGGCTTTTTGTGGAACAGCGGCAACTTCATTGTCGCCGCACGGGCCCTCATGGACGAACTGGCGGTCCACGCGCCGTCCATCGGCGAATGCGCCCGCGCCTCGCTTCCCCCAGGAGGCGAGACCGCACCGGCCATGCGGCTGGGCGACGCCTTCCTGGCGGCCCCGAAGATTTCGATCGACTACGCGGTCATGGAGAAGAGCGACCGGACCTCGGTTCTGCCGGTCGACTTCGCCTGGTCGGACGTCGGCGCCTGGGATTCGGTCATGGCCACCGGCGAAGGTCAGGCCGGGGTCCACGTCGGCGTCGACAGCCACAACACCCTGGTCCGGGCGCCAGAGGGCGTGGTCGTGGCCACCCTCGGCGTATCGAATATCGCGGTGATCGTGGAGCCCGACGCCGTTCTGGTCTGCGCCCTCGACCGCGCCCAGCAGGTCAAGACGATTGTCGACCGCATCAAGCTCGAGGCGCCCGGCCACGCCGACATTCCCGACCGCCGGGAGCCCACCCCCTTCGCCCGCTTCGGCGACTGGATGCGAACCGCGGCCCTGCCGCTGTGGACCACCCTGGGCGTCCATGCCGGGGGCGTCTTCGTCGAGGCGCTGACGCTGGACGGCCGCCCCCGGGAGACCCGTCGCCGGGCCCGGGTGCAGAGCCGACAGATTTTCGTCCTGTGCCGCGCCGGAGCCCTGGGTTGGCGCGGACCATGGCGGGAGCGGGCCGAGGCGGGCCTGGACCGGTTCCTGGACGGCTACGTCCGGCCCGACGGCGCGATCCGCAACGCGCTGAATCCGGACGGAACCGTGCTGGACGACACCGCCGTGCTGTACGAGCAGGCCTTCGCCCTGCTGGCGATGGCGACGGCGCATGCGGCCGGCGTCCGACCCGAACGATGCGAGGCCCACGCCCGGACCCTGCTGGACCGGCTCGAGGCCGATCGCCTTCCTGCCGGCGGCTGGCGCGAGGCCGGCGACCATCCTTTCCAGGCCAACGCCAACATGCACCTGTTCGAGGCCGCCCAGGCCTGGGCCGCGCGCAGCGTGGACAATCGCTGGAATGGCGTCGCCGACGCCATCGCCGATCTCGCCCTGACCCGCCTTATCGATGGCGAGGGCGGCTTCCTGCGCGAATTCTTCGACGACGGCTGGCGGCCCGCGCCCGGCGAGGACGGCCGCCTGGTCGAACCGGGGCATCAGTTCGAATGGAGCTGGCTGCTCTCGCGCCACGCGCTCGCCCGGAGCGATGACCGGGCCATGGCCGCCGCCAGACGCCTCTACGGTCATGGCCTGCGCGGGATTGATCCGCGCCGCGGCGTCGCCGTGGATCAACTGGACGACGCGCTGAAGGTACGGAGCGACGGCGCCCGCCTCTGGCCCCAGACGGAATGGCTGCGCGCGGCCCTGGCCATGGCCGCGCTGGCGGAGGGGGCGGAACGACAGGAGCGGCTGACCGACGCGGCCAGGGCCATGCGCGGCCTGAACCGCTACCTCAACCCCAATGGAACCTGGCGGGACAGGCTTCAGGCCGATGGAAGCTTCATCGACGAGCCGGCCCCGGCCAGTTCGCTTTATCACATCGCCGGAGCCTTCGATGAGGTCTGCCAGGCGGCCCGGGCCGGCCTGATCCTCGACGCGCCGGTCGGTCTGGCCTGATCATTTGAACGAACCGTCACGGTTCGCGTTCAACATCACCGGCCGGGGGGCCGGGCTTCATCCCCTGTTCACCGGCGGCCCTGTCCTTTAGACACGGCTCCGGATGCGAGACTGACGTGATCGATCTGCACTGCCATATCCTGCCCGGCATAGACGACGGGGCGCCGGACCTGGACACCTCGCTTGAGATGGCGCGGATGGCCGTCGCCGACGGCATTACCGTCACCGCCTGCACCCCGCACATGATGCCCGGCTATTACGACAACACGTCCCAGGGCGTGCGCGCGGCGGTGGTCGCCCTGCAGGCCGAGCTCGACGAGGCCGACATCCCGCTGCGTCTCGTCACCGGCGCAGACGTGCATCTGGTGCCGGGTCTGGCGTCGGGCCTGCGCGACGGCTCGAAGCTGACGCTGGCCGACACCCGGTATTTCCTGTTCGAACCGCCCCACACAACGGCGCCGCCGCGCATGGCCGAGGCCGTGTTCGACTGCATGGCGGCCGGCTTCCATCCGTTGATCACACACCCCGAGCGCCTGCGCTGGATCGAGGATCACTATGAGCTGATGGTGCAACTGGCCGGGGCCGGCGCCTGGATGCAGATCACCGCAGGCTCCGTCACCGGTCGTTTCGGCAAGCGCACCCAGTACTGGGCCGAACGCATGCTGGACGAAGGGATCGTCCACATTCTGGCCACCGACGCCCACAACCTTCGCAGCCGGTCGCCGGTCCTGTCGGAGGCCGTCGAGGCGGTCGCCCGCAGGCTGGGCGAGCAGGCGGCGGACGACATGGTGTTGACCCGACCCCTCGCCGTGCTCGAAAACGCTCTGCCCGCCTCGGTTCCGGCCGCGGTCGGCGCTCCACCCCAGGCTTCACGGCCCGGCTTCTTCAAACGGCTGTTCAAGGCCGCCTGAGTTTCAAGGTATTGTCGCCCATGATGCGAGCCCTTTCGCTGGTCCTTATCGCCTCGGCCACCCTTCTCGCCGCCTGCGGGGGGACGAGAATGGACGTCAGCCAGATGACCGCGGCCCAGCCTGTCGACCTGCAGACGGCCGCCCAGGTCTCCGCGGCGCCCCAGACCGAGTATCAGATCGGGGTCGGCGACAAGCTCAGCCTGCGGGTCTTCCAGGTGCCGGACCTGTCGTTCGACAGCCTGACGGTCGACACCTCAGGCAATATCCAGATGCCGCTGATCGGCGCCGTGCGAGCCGCCGGCCTGACGTCGGGCGAACTGTCCACGGCCGTCGCCGAGCGGCTCAGCACCCAATATCTGCGCAATCCGCAGGTCACCGTCACCGTGACCGAGGCCGCGAGCCAGAAGATCACCGTCGACGGCGCCGTGACCAAGCCCGGCGTCTACACCATGCGGGGCACCACCTCCCTGCTGCAGGCCGTGGCCATGGCCGAGGGACCCAGCCGGGTAGCCGACCTGACCAAGGTCGCCGTGTTCCGCACCATCGACGGCCAGCGTTCGGTCGCCCTGTTCGACCTGGCCGCCATCCGTCAGGGCCGCGCCGAGGATCCGAGGGTGCTGGGCGATGATGTCATCGTTGTCGATACCTCGCGGATGAGTTCGGCCATGCGGGAAATCGTTGGCGCACTGCCCGCCCTGTCGATCTTCCGTCCGTTCTGATCCCATGCGGGCGACCGCACGCCTCCTCGCGGCCGGAGCGCTGGCGCTGGCGCTGGCGCTGGTCGCGGGCGGCTGCGGCAGCCATGCCAAGCCTGATGCTACTCTCCCCCCGGCCGAGACGGACGATAGTCCGGAGGCGAGGCTCAGCGACCTGACCGCAGTGGACGTCCGCGTCGCGGCCGTCGCCTGGCGCCTCGCCCGCGCCAACGCCGACCTTTGCCCCGTTAGCCGTCGGCGAGCCGGCTGGACCCTGCAGTCGGCTACCCAGTACGGAACCGAACTGCGCCCGATCGCCGAGCGCCGCTTTGGCCTTGCCGGGGATCTTCCCGGCGTGCTTGCCGCTCCGGATGACAGCCCTGCGGCCCGCGCCGGCCTCGCGCCCGGTGACCTGATCGTCGCCGTAAACGGCTATCCACTGTCCCTTGGCACGGTCGGCCAAGCCGAGTCCTATGAGGGTCTTCAGGCCAACATCACGGTTCTGGATGGAGCCGTCGCGCGGGGCGCGACGCGGCTGACCGTCCGCCGCGGCGGCGCGGAACGGAGCGTCGACATACACCCGGTTCTGGCCTGCGCCTACGTCACCCAGGTCGACCTCCGGATCTCGCCTCGCAGCGGGTTCGATGGACGTCTCGTCTGGGTCACCCAAGGCATGGTGAAGCTGGCGCAGAGCGAGGACGAATTGGCCTTTGCCCTCGGCCACGAACTGGCTCACGCCGTGCTCGAACATCGGACCCAGCCGGACGTCATCGGGGTCAAAGGCGCCTCCAATTGGGCGATATCCATGCGCCGGGGGCTGTCGCTGAGCGCCGAGGCCGACGCCGATCGAATGGCCGCCTACCTCGTGGCGCGGGCAGCCTACGATCCCGCTCAAGCGGTTGAGTTCCTCAATCGACTGGGGGACAGCGATCCGTTGATGCGCACTCCTCAAGTCAATCTGGGAGGCGTCTACGAGGGCACTTCGACCCGCCGCCGGGCCCTGCAGCCCGTGCTTGAGGACATCGCCGCCCGTAAGGCCGCCGGGCGCGCCCTCATTCCCTGAACGGACGGGGCCGTCGACCCAGCTGCTTCAGCACGGCCAATCCGGCGGCGATCCCCGCTGCGTCGGCCACGACGTCCCAGACATCCGCGTCCCGCCCGATCTGCGGCAGGCCCTGCACCAGTTCGATGCCCACGCCGGCCGCCAGCATGATCAGGACCAGCGCCGTCCGGGACAGGCCTGGCCACCCCCGGCCCGCCAGGGCGGTCAGCAAGAGGAAGGCCACGGCATGGTTGGCCTTGTCCCACGGAAGCCCGCCTTCAAGCCCCGTGGAAGGACGAAAGGCCAGCCAGGCGACCGTCGCCGCCCACGCCAGCGTTGCCGTACGGAACAGTCGAAGGCCACGCCCGTTTCGCGACTCTGGACCGGGGCCGGCGGGGTGATTCGCGCGTCTCATGGAACTGGGTTAACGTCTCAAGGGAGGGAAGGGACGATGACGATGCGCAGCACCGATCGACTGGACCGGACACGGCTTGCGGGCCGTCGCGACCGTGAACCATCGCCCTTCACCGCGCGCGCCGCAGGCCTATACAGCGAAGTCGTCTGGGATCGAAACTGGACTGAACCCTCGCCGCGGACGCGCGCCGCCATGAACGACGGCGATCACCAGGCGCCGCCGCTCGAGTGATGCCCGGCTTGACCTCCGGACGCCCCCCGCCGACAAGAAACAGCGCAGACGGACCACCCTTGCCGGGTGGAATTCGTGTGCGCCCGCCGAGGCTTTGCGATATCAGCCTCGAACCTACCGTGACCGGCGGCCCGGGCCGCTAACGTGTGAGCGACTTAATGATGCTGGGCGATCCCTCCTCCGCCGACGATCGTAATCCGCGCGCCGGCCGCGCGGCCGGCGGATTCGGCGATGCCGTGTTCGATGACAATCAGGCCGGAGCCTGGGCCGACGAACCGCAGGAAGCGCCGGCGTTCGATCTCGCCGTCTACTGGCGGATGGCTCTCAAGCACCGGATCCTGATCCTCGGCTGTTTCCTCGGCGCGCTCGCCGTCGGCGCCGCCATGACCCTGCTGATGACGCCGATCTATACGGCCACGGCCACGCTGCAGATCGATCGGGAGGCGGCGCGCGTCGTCACCTCCGAGGACGTAACGCCACGCGAGAGCATGGGCGACAGCGAGGAATTCTTCCAGACCCAGTATGGCCTGTTGCGCAGCCGCTCGCTGGCCGAGCGCGTCGTCGAAAGCCTCGGCCTCGCCAGCTCCGATCAGGCCCTGGCCGCGCTGGGCGTCGAGCCCCCGGCCCGCACGGGCAGCGCCGCCGCCCAGGCCGAGCGCCGGCGCGCCATCGCCCTCAGCGTGGTCCAGGGCGGGCTGGGCGTCACGCCCATTCGCGGTTCCCGCCTCGTCGCCGTCAGCTTCAACAACCCGGATCCGGTTGTCGCCGCGCGCGTCGCCAACGGGTTCGCCGAGAATTTCATTCAGGCCAACCTGGACCGAAAATACGAGAGCTCGTCCTACGCCCGCGCCTTCCTCGAGGAACGCATCGCCCAGACCAAGGGCCGGCTTGAGGACGCCGAGCGCCAGTTGGTCGCCTACGCCGCCAATCAGCAGATCATCAACGTCGGCGGGACCTCCGATGAGGGCGACACGGATGGCGGCGCCACCCAGTCGCTGGCCTCGAACAATCTCGTGGCCCTGAACAGCGCGCTGGCCACGGCCCGCGCGGCCCGCGTCGCCGCCGAGGAGAAATGGCGGTCGGCGCGCACGACGCAGTTGATGACCCTGCCCGAGGTGCTTCAGAACCCGTCAATCCAGCGCCTGAGCGAGCAGCGGGCCCAGCTGGATTCCGAATTCCAGCAGAAGCTGAGCGTTTACCAGGAAGACTATCCTGAAATGGTCCGCCTGCGCGCCCAGATCACCGAGATCGACGGTCAGATCCAGTCGCTGGCCAGCAACATCCGCAGCTCGATCCAGAGCCAGTACGTCATCGCCGCCAACCAGGAGCGATCGCTGCAGGCCCAGGTCAACGGGCTGAAGGGCGACGTCCTCGACCTGCGCGACCGGTCGATCCAGTACAACATCCTGCAGCGCGAGCTCGACACCACGCGGACCCTCTATGAGAGCCTGCTGCAGCGCTACAAGGAGATCGCGGTCACCGGCGACGTCACGGCCAACAATATCTCCATCGTCGACAGCGCCCGTCCGCCGGAGAGCCCGTCCAAGCCCAACATGATGATCAACCTGGCTCTCGCCGCCCTGTTCGGTCTGGGCCTGGGGGTGGTCGCCGCCCTGGTGCTGGAAGCGCTCGACGAGACCATCGCCACCCCGGACGACGTCGAGAAGAAGCTGGGCGTGCCGGTCCTGGGCGTCGTCCCGTTGCTCGACAAGGGCCAGACGACGGCGGCGGCCCTGGCCGACATCCGATCCGGATTCTCCGAAGCCTACTATTCGCTCCGGACGGCCCTGCAGTTCTCCACGCCCGACGGCGCGCCCGCCAGCCTGCTGGTCTCCAGCGCCCGGCCGGCCGAGGGCAAGTCGACCACCGCCTACGCCGTCGCGCTCAATCTGGCGCGGATCGGCAAGCGGGTCCTGCTGATCGACGGCGACCTGCGCAATCCGTCCATGCACCGCGTGGTCGGGGTCGAGAACGAGCGCGGCATGAGCAATCTGCTGTCGGGCTCGTCGGATCTGCAGAGCGTCGTCCAGCGCACCCGTCAGGACAATCTGTTCTTCATCCCGTGCGGTCCCCTGCCGCCGAACCCGGCCGAACTGTGGGGCAGCGACCGGCTGCGCCAATTCCTCGCCGACGCGCGCAACAGCTTCGACCATGTCATCGTCGACGGCCCGCCCGTGCTCGGCTTCGCGGATTCCCCGTTGCTGGCCGCGAGCGTCGGAGGCGTCCTGTTCGTGCTGGAATCGCGCGGCACCCGCCGCGGCCAGGCGCGCGGCGCCCTGCGGCGGCTGAAGGTCGGCCATGCCCGCCTGCTCGGCGCGGTCCTGACCAAATTCAACGCCAAGACCACCTCGTATGGCGGCTATGACTACGCCTACGACTACGCCTACGGCGCGGAAGGCGAGCCCCGGGCCAGGAAGGACAAGAAGGCTTGAGGGATCAGGTGGACGCGTCCGCCGTCCCCGTCGCGCGCGAGCCGGGCCGGTTCGCGGCCTACGCCCCCTATGCCCTGACCGTGGGAGCCGTATGGCTGGGCTGGCAGATCCTGCTCCAGCCGGTGCTGCAGCGCGCGCCGCCCGAGATCGCGATCCGCGCCGCCCCCGGCTCGCCCATGGTCCTGCGCCGGGCCGCCGAGGCGGAGTTCGCCGCTGGCCAGAAGACCAACAACGCCCGGCGCTACGACAATGCCGCCGCCCTCGCCCGCGAGGCCCTGTCGCGGGCGCCGTTCAATGTCCGCGCCCTGCGTGTCGTTGGCCTGAGCGAGGCCCGCGCGGGACGGGACTCAGCCGCCGACGACATCCTGACCCTCGCGGGCAACTGGAGCCTGCGTGACGATCCGGCCCATGCGTGGCTGGTCGAGCATCGGCTGAAGCGGGGCGATTACGCCTCGGCCTTCGCCCACGCCGACACCCTCGTGCGCCGGCGCGAGGATATCCGGCCCGAGGTCTTCCGCCTGTTCACGGTCGCGGCGACCCAGGACGGGGCGCGCGCCCTTCCGGAAATCGCCCGGCTGGTCGACGCCCGTCCGCCCTGGCGCCAGGCCTACTTCGACAGCCTCTACGGCACGGTCGAGGGGCTGCAGGTCGCGGCCAATCTCGCGGTCCTGCTCCAGCGCGGCAAGGCGCCCCTGACCAATCAGGAACTGGCCCAGGTCTACCTGCACCTGCTCGAGAAGGGCCAGGTCGAGGCCGTCCGTACGATCCGCGCGCGCCTGAACCGGCCGCCCGTCTCCGCTGTTTCGAACGGCGACTTCGGCGACGCGGCGGCGCCCCAGCCCTTCCAGTGGCGGTTGGGCCAGGAGGCCGGAGCGGTCGTCGAGATCGTGCCTGACGACATCCGCCCGTCCGATCCGGCGCTGCGCATCGATTACGACGGCTACTCCACCGTGCTGTTCGCGGAACAGTTGTTATTTCTCACGCCCGGCCGCTACCGGCTCACGGCGGAGGCGCGGGCCGAGGCCGGCGAACCGGGAGAGCGTCTGGTCTGGTCCCTCACCTGTTCGCCGGGCGATCTGCGCGTCCTGTCCGCCCCGGCCGTGGCGCGTTCGGCCGCGGTCTGGACACCGGTGTCCACTGAGTTCACAGTCCCGGCGGCCTGTCCGGGCCAATGGCTGAGAATTGAAAGCCGCGGCGGCGACCGGCGCATGCCGACCATCGCCTGGATCGATCACGTCGCCATAACTGAGCTTGGTTCACCGAACGATTGAGGCCGACTGTACGGTTTCCGAACCACGTTTTCGTTGAATCGTATTGCTTTTGAAACCTTCGCCGCCTATACCCATTGTCGATACGTCGCGGGCCAGCCCGTACCAAAGACCTGTTTAGAAGGGGATTAAAGCATGCGTAAGACCATCGCCGCTGTCACGGCGGGCCTGCTGCTCGTGGCTGGCCAAGCCGCCGCCGCCAACGATTCCGCCGTCGCTCGCGTTGGCGACCGCGTGGGCGCTCGCGCCGACGCTTCGTCGGAATTCTCGGGCATCCCGCTTCCGGTCGTCCTGATCGGCACCGCGGTGATCATCGCCACGATCATCGTGCTGAACGAAGACGACTCGGAAAGCGATTAAGCCGACCTGGTTCGCGACGCGCCCGCCATTGCGCTGACGTAACGCGTGCCAAGCAAGGTTTCGAAGGGCCAGTGGGATGCCGCCGCGATCGTGGCGATCATCCTGCTGGCCCTTTCTGTTGTTCTGGGCGGCGCCAGCCGCGAGCACACGCTGCGGCTGGCGCTCGTCGAACTGGCCGCCTTGCCCCTCCTCGTGATCGCCGGGAGCCGTCTGATCCGCTCCGGCCTGTGGCGTGAGCACAGGTTCGCGCTGGGCCTGCTGGCCGGCGCCGCGGCCATTCCGCTGATCCAGCTGGTTCCTCTCCCTCCCGCCGTCTGGACGGGTCTGCCGGGGCGGGATGAACTGGTCCTGGCGCTGGAGCTGGCGGGCCTGCAGCCCGGCTGGGCCCCGCTGAGCCTCACGCCGGACCTGACCTGGGGGTCGGCCCTCGCCCTGATTCCCCCCGCCGCCGTTTTCCTGCTGGTGTTGTCGGCCTCGCATACGCTGACCAGCCGTCTTGTCGGCGTCTACCTTGTCGCGGCCGTCGTCGGCGTGCTGCTTGGCGCGGCCCAACTGGCGAGCGGCGGCGAGCGCCTCTATCCGTGGGAGACCACCAGCGCGGGCTCGGTCACCGGCTTCTTCGCCAACCGCAACCACCTGGCCACCTTGCTGCTGGCCTGCCTGCCCTTCGCCGCCGTCCTCGGCGCGGCCACCCTGCGACACCGGACCGACGACCGCCGTCTGGCGCTGTGGTTCGGCGCCCTGTTCATGGGCCTGGTGGTGATCGGACTGGCCGCCATCCGCTCGCGCGCCGGCGTCATACTGTTCGGCCCGACCGCCATCGCCAGCCTGCTGGCTGCGTGGGTGGCCGCCGGACGGGGTCGCCCCGGGCCGGCGTTGATCGGACTGGCCGGGGGCGTCGCCGCCGCCGTCGGCGCCGTGGCCCTGTTCGCCCTGCCCCCCATCCTGGCCCGGTTCGACGTCCAGTCCGCGCCCGAGGGCCGCTTCGAGGGCTGGCCGATCGTGGCCGGGGCGGCCGAGACATACCTGCCGCTGGGATCCGGCATCGGCAGCTTCGACGCCGTGTTCCGATCGGTCGAACCGCTGGAGCAGCTGGACCCGACCTTCTTCAATCACGCCCACAACGAATATCTCGAGACCTGGCTTGAGGCCGGATGGCCGGGCGCCCTCCTGATCGTCGCCTTGCTGATCTGGTACGGCCGTCGCCTGTGGAGCGCGTGGCGCGCCGGGCCTTCGCGCGAGCGCGATCAGCAGCGCGCCGCCAGCATCGCCCTGCTGGTCATGCTGGCCCACTCCGCCGTGGACTATCCATTGCGTACCGCCACCCTGGCCTGCCTGTTCGCCCTGTGCGCCGCCATTCTCGAGAAGGCGGGCCGACCGACGGACCGGGAACTGGCCTGATGGCCGAGCCGATCCGCAGCATCCTCGTCGTCGGCGGCGGAACGGCGGGATGGATGGCGGCGGCGGCGCTGCAGCGGACCCTTGGCCCGCACGCCACGGTCACCCTGGTCGAATCCGAAGAGATTGGCGCGGTTGGCGTCGGCGAGGCCACCGTGCCGCCGATCCGCGACTTCAACATCATGATCGGTCTCGACGAAGCGGAGTTCATGCGCGAGACCAAGGCCACGCTGAAGGTGGCCATCGTCTTCCAGGACTGGGGCCACATCGGCAACCGCTACACCCATCCGTTCGGCACCTTCGGTCCCGGGCCGACGCTGGGGGATTTCCAGCAGACCTTCTTCGCGCTCCAGTCAAAGGGGCGGGTCGGGCCGCTCGGCGACTATTCGATCTGCTCGCGGGCTGCCGACGCCGGCAAGGTCGGGGTCAGGGACGCCGATCCCCGCTCGCCGCGCAACGGCCTGTTCACCGCCTTCCATTTCGACGCCACCCTCTACGCGAGATACCTGCGCAAGGTCTGCGAGGGCCGCGGCGTCCAGCGGGTCGAGGGCAAGGTCGTCGAGGTCGTCCAGCGCCCGGAAGACGGCTTCGTCGACAGCATCACCCTGGAGGGCGGCCGCAGTCTGTCGGCCGACCTCTACATCGACTGCACCGGCTTCCGCGGCCTGCTGATCGAGGGGGCGCTGAAGGCCGGCTATGAGGACTGGTCGCACTGGCTGCCCGTCGACCGCGCCGTCGCCGCGCCCTGCGCCAAGGTCGGCCCGGCCACGTCCTACACCCTGTCCACCGCGCGGGAGGCGGGCTGGCAGTGGCGCATCGCCCTGCAGCACCGGACCGGCAACGGCTACGTCTACAGCTCCGACCACCTGGGCGACGACGCGGCCCGCGAGACCCTGCTGGCCAATCTGGACGGCGAACCCCTGGCCGAGCCGCGTACGCTGCGGTTCGTCACCGGGCGGCGCAAGACCTACTGGGACCGCAACGTCGTCAGCCTTGGCCTGTCCAGCGGCTTCATCGAGCCGCTCGAGTCGACCAGCATCCACCTGGTTCAGGCCGGCCTCGTCCGGCTGCTGCAGCATTTCCCGGACCGGTCGTTCAGCCCCGTCAACATCGCGGCCTACAATCGGCGGCTCGGGCGCGAGGTCGAGCTGATCCGCGACTTCGTCATCCTGCACTATCACGCGTCCCAGAGGGACGACACGCCGTTCTGGCGGCAGGTCGCGGCCATGCCGATCCCCGACAGCCTGGCCGAACGGGTCGAGGCCTTCCGCGAACGCGCCCTGCTCTATCAGGTCGGCGCGGACGAATATTTCAGCCAGGGCTCGTGGCTGGCGGTGATGTACGGCCAGGGGATCAAGCCCCGGATGTTCAACCCGCTCTACGCCTATCAGGATCCGGAGCGGGCCGCGGCGGGGCTGCGCAACATCTCCGACGTCTTCGCCCGGACGGTCGAGGGCCTCCCCGATCACGAGGCGTTCCTCAAGTCCAACAACATGTGGTCCGGCGACGCCTGACGCGAGACCGGTCCGTCCTTGGCCCGGATCGGTGAACTATACGGCCGGTTCGGTCACCGGCGGGGCGACCACCACCGGAAGCGGCGCGGGAACAGCCGGAACGGCCGGTTCCTCCCGCCATGCGGCCTCGGGATTCAGCGCCGCCGTCGCCTCCAGGAAGGTTCCGGGCTTCATCGAGGGCTCGGGCGCCGTCCGCAGCCCGACGACCCGCGCCAGATCGGCGATGAAGGTGATGCAGTTGCGTCGCCTCAGGTCATAGACCGAGCCCTCAGGGCTGTTCCACCACTCGGCCCGGGCCTTGAGCGCATGCCATGTGGCGTCGTCGACGACCAGCCTGAGGAACGGCCGTCCTTCGGCGACATAGCGGGCGTCCGGGGCCGTCACCACACCCCCGCCCCGGGCGAACAGTAGCTGCGGCCCGGGACTTTTGGCGGTGAAGCCCGCCGACCAGTCGACCGGCTCGCCGGTGGCGTCGACCGTCCCCTGCGCGTGCACATAGGCATGGGGGAACAACAGATCGCCGCCGCGCACCCGTGCGCCGGGGTGGGCATAGAAGGTCACGGTCACCTCGGCCCAGGCCTGGCCGGCGATCAGGGCCAACAGCAGGGCGGGGACAAGGGTGCGAAACAGCCTGCGGGTCATGCGGTCTCCGGAACGGCCTACTGTGGGACGCTCCGGCCTGAACGTGCAAGGGCCGCCGGGGATGCCCCCGGCGGCCCTTGGTTCGTTCGATCGCGCCGGATCAGTGCGAGGCGGGTTTGGCCACCACGTCAGCGTCCTTGACCCGCGTCCGCGCCGCGGCGAGGGCGAAGACGGTCAGCAGCAGGTAGCCGACCAGCGGGACGTAGAAGACCGGGTTGAAGGTCGCCGACGCATCGGCGATCTGGCCGCCCAGATACGGCAGCACCGCGCCGCCGACGATGGCGGTGCACAGCAGACCCGAGGTGGCCGACGCCGGCGCGCCCGAGCGCTCCAGCGTCAGGGTGAAGATGGTCGGGAACATGATCGAGTTGAAGAAGCCGATCGCGATCGCGGCGTAGGCCGCGGTCTCGCCGGATGTCTGGGTCACGACCAGGCACAACAGGGCGGCCACCGCCGTATTGACGGTCAGCAGCACCCCGGCCCGGACCTTGGTCAGCAGCAGGGCCCCGATGAAACGCCCCACCATGGCGCCGCCCCAGTAAAGGCTGACCATGCGGCCGGCGTCGGCCTCAGGGATGTTCAGGATCGTCGGGCTGGCGAGGAAGTTGGTCAGGATGCCGCCGATGGCCACTTCCGAGCCGACATAGATGAAGATGGCGAGAGCGCCGAACAGCGCCCAGGGCGAGCCGAAGGCCTTGAACGGCGAGGACACGCCGCCCGCCTCCTCGGCGCCCGCGGCGGCGGCGTTGATCTTTTTCCGCGCGGTGAAGATGAAGAAGGCGACGACGGCGAAGAAGGCCCCGAGCGCCAGGAAGGCGAAATCGATGCTGCGCAGCGATTCGTCGCGTGTGGCCGCGGTGACCACGGCGCCGGCTGCGAATACCCCGCCGGTCAGCAGGACGGTCGAGCCGAGGTAGGGGCCGACGGTGGTGCCAAGCGAATTGAAGAACTGCGAGAAATTCAGGCGCGCATGCGAGCTCTTTTTGGAGCCCAGGGCGGCGACCAGCGGGTTGGCGGCCACCTGCAACAAGGTCACGCCCGAGGCGATGACGAACAGGGCGATCAGCACGCCGGGATACCAGTCCATGATCGTCGCCACCGGCACGATCAGACAGCCCAGCACCATGACCCCCAGCGCCGAAATTATCGAGCGGCTGTAGCCCAGCTTGCCCAGCACGGCGGCGGCCGGAACCGAAACGACGGCGTAGGCGATGAACCAGGCCGAGGCGGTCAGCATGGCCTCGGCCGTGCTGAGGTCGAACACTCTTCGGACCGCCGCGATCAGCGGGTCGATCAGCGAGGTGGCGAAGCCCCAGGCGAAGAACAGGGTGGTCACATAGGCGAAGGCCAGGGTCGTGCCCTGCTTCGCCGGCGCTTGCGTATCGGTCATTTCTCTCCCCGGGGTAACCGCGCGTCTGGCGCGCACGGCGTTGGCGCAAACGGTTTCATCGTCGAACGGCCGCGTCCAGCCGTTTTACCCAAGCCGTAACCAAAAGTGGCCGATCCGGGGACCGCCGAACGCAAAAGGCCGCCCCGGTTGCCCGGGACGGCCAGTCTGACTGATCGTTGGGGAGGATCAGTAGCGGTAGTTGACGCCGAACAGGAAGGTTCGGCCATAGCTCTGGTGATTGATGATCTGCCGGTCGTCACCGTTCTGGAAGGTGTAGAACGGCTCGTCGGTCAGGTTGTTGACCTGGAACAGGGCCGACAGGCCTTCCAGCGGGCCCGGCTGGAACTCGTAGCCGATCTGGGCGTCGATGACCGTTTCCGCGCCGACCTGGCGAAGCGTCCGGCCGTTGGCGAAGCCCGACATCTCGCCCAGGAACTCCGAACGGTAGCGTGCGCTGACCCGGCTCTGGAAGCCGTAGCGCTCGTAGTAGAGCGTCAGGTTGGCGACCGTTTCCGACAGACCGGGGATGGCCGTCTTCGTATTGGTGCCGGGCTGTTCGATCTCGCTGCCGTTCCGCGAAATGCTGACGAAGGCGCCGAACCCTTCCAGGGACGGGTGGAACATTTCGAACGGCGCCGAGGCGGCGAACTCCACCCCCCACATGCCGCCGCCTTCACCGTTCTGGGGCGAGCTGTAGAGACCGGTGTTGATAACCGGAACCACGCCGCCCGTCGGGAAGCCGGTGAAGTCGGCCGGGCGCTGCTCGTCGTAAACGAAGGTCTCGAGGTCGCGATAGAAGGCGGCCAGCGACACATAGGCCGACCGGCCGAAATAGCGCTCCAGCGAAACATCGGCGACGTTGGCGATCCACGGCCTCAGTTCCGGGTTGCCGCCGCCGCCGCTCCACGGCGAGCTGTTCACCGTCGCGCCCGGCACGTTCAGGGTCGGGTTGAAGCTGTAGCCGCGGCTGGCGCGCATCTGGTCCATCCGAGGCCGCGCCATGGTGCGGGCGAGGGCGGTGCGCAGGAACAGATCGTCCTTCAGCTCGAGGATCAGGTTCATGCTGGGCAGGATCTGCAGGTAGGAATCCCCGCCTTCGATCGGGGTGAACATGGTGCCGGCGCCGCTGCCGGTGGCGGCGAAGCCATTCGAGTGCTGATCGGTGTACACCGCCTGGATGCCGAGGTTTCCGGTGACCGGAATGGACTGGAAGTTGGCGTCCATGTTCAGCTTGGCGTAGCCGATGACGATGTCTTCCTCGATCGTCCAGTTCTTGGATTTCACGTCGCCGTTCGGGTTGCGGACCAGGTTGTAGAAACCGTCGTTGACCAGGCCGAGCGCGTCATAGCTCAGGATGCCGGGAATGCCGCCGTAGGCGAGCGAGGTCGGCTCCAGCAGGTAGTCGGCGGGCACGGCCACCGTCGCCCCGCCCGGAATGCCGAGGAACCACTCGTCCGCGACGAGAGACTTCTCACGCGAGCTGTAATAGATGCCGGTTTCGAGCGCGTTGAACGCCCCCAGGTCGACATCGCCGTTGAGGGTCAGGCGCACGGCCTTCAGTTCATCCTCGATGGTCGGCATGTTCAGGTAGCCGTCCTGACCGCCCGGAATGACGTCGCCGCCCCAGCCTTGCGGGCTGGTGAGGCGCATCAGGGTCGGATCGGCGTAGTCGAGATCGGTCGAGAACTGCGGCACCCCCTCTCCGGTGATGACGAAGTCCAGCGTGTCGGTGGGCCCCGTGCCGTTGCGGCCCGTGCCCCAATAGGTCTCAAGAATGGTGTCGGTGCGGTCGACCTTCGAATAGCTGAGGTCGGCGTCCAGCGTCCAACGGTCGTTCAGCACCACCTCGGTGTTCCAGCCCAGCGAAAGCAGCTTGCTCTCGCGGGCGGTGACATCGCCCCGGCCCACGGCGCGCACATTCGAGAAGGTGCCGGCCACGACCATGCCGTCCTCGACCTGCTGGTTCGACAGCGAGGCGCTGCTCCACTGGAGCGGGAACTCAATGCCGCGCAGGACCTGGGTGTTGTCGAACTCGGAGTAGAAGGCGTCGAACGTCGAGTGGACGCGGTCGTTCGGACGCAATTCGAGGGTGCCGAAGAAACCGTCCCGCTTGAGCTCGGACGACATCACGAAGACCTTGGCCCCGCCGATCACCAGATCGCCGTTCCCGTCGGTGGGATAGCCCCAGGCCTCGAACCGCTCCGACTGATACGGCGACGACATGTGAGCGTAGCCGAGGGCGAGGCCGATCGTGTCGTTCGCGAACTGGTCGATATAGGAGAAGCTGTAGCGCTGGCCGCTGTCGCTCGTACCGGCGTTCAGGGCGCCGATGTCGTTCACCTCGTAGCGCGCGTTCAGCGCGATCGTCCGACGACCGTGCTCCAGCGGGCGGATGGTGCGCAGGTCCACCGTGCCGGCGAGACCTTGCCCGACCAGCGAACCGTCGGGCGTCTTGTAAACCAGCACGCTGGCCAGAGCTTCGGACGGATACTGATCGAACTCGACGCCGCGGTTGTCGCCCGTGGTCACCTGTTCGCGGCCGTTGAGCAGGGCGGTGGTGAAGTCGGGACCGAGCCCGCGGATGCTGATGACCTGGGCCCGGCCGTCCTGACGCTGGGCCGCCAGACCCGGCAGGCGGGCCAGCGATTCGGCGATCGACATGTCGGGCAGTTTGCCGATGTCCTCGGCGGTCACGACCTCGACGATCGAGGTGTTGTTGCGCTTGGCGGCGATCGAGCTTTCGATCGAGCCGCGGATGCCGGTGACGATCACCTCGTCGACCTGCGTCGCGTCCTCCTCCTGCGGCGCGTCCTGCGCCGAGGCGGTTGCGGCGAAGGCCAGGGCGGCGACGGCGCCGAGGGCGGCGCCCCCGAGCAGACGGGCACGGCGAGTAGCTTGGGTTCTCATCTCATTCTCCCTAAGGCCGTCGCATTTCTATCGAAGCGTCCGGTGTTACCGCAAAGTAATGCAAACTTATGGAAAGGATGCAAGCGTCCTCTCTTCGACGGACCATCGGACGTGGCCGAAATGTGACGGCCAGCCTTGACTATATCGCACTGCACAAGGGCTTTTCCTTTGCGTCGCCGCAATTTCGACCTGTCGTCTGGACCAGTTGACATGCGGCGGCTCCGCTGCAAAATCTTGCAAACCGATCCGCCGAGCCATGTTGTTCGCGGACAAACAAAGGGACGGAGACGATGACGGGAAGCCTCTGGCGGTCTAAGCGGGCGCGCGTGACCGCCCTGTGCGCCGCGCTCGCCGCCATGACCGCGGCCGTTCCGGCGCTGGCGACGCCCGTCCAGGATCCCGGCGTGCGCGACAGGCCCGCCGAGGACGAGGTGATCTATTTCCTGTTGCCGGACCGGTTCGCCAACGGCGACCCCGCCAATGACCGCGGCGGTCTTGAGGGCGACCGGCTGCGGACGGGCTATGATCCCACCGATCCCGGCTTCTACCACGGCGGCGACCTGCGCGGCCTGATCGATCGGCTCGACTATATCCAGGGCCTCGGCGTCACCGCCCTGTGGATCGCGCCGCCCTTCGTGAACAAGGCGGTCCAGGGCCCGCCTGGTCAGGAGAGCGCCGCCTACCACGGCTACTGGATCACCGACTTCACCCGCGTCGATCCCCATTTCGGGACCAACGATGACTTCCGCGCCCTCGTCGACGCCGCCCATGCGCGCGGGATGAAGGTCTATCTGGACATCGTCATCAACCACACCGCCGACGTCATCCGGTACCGCGAGTGCCCCGACAACGACTGCGGCTATCGCTGGAAGGGCGACTATCCGTATCAGCGTCGCGGCGGTCTGAACGGCGAGCCGATCAACGCCGGCTTCACCGGCGAGCCAGGCGGCGACTTCGGGGCCCTGACCCGGCCGGACTATGCCTACACGCCCTGGACCCCGCCCGGCGAAGAGGCGGTCAAGGTTCCGGCCTGGCTGAACGACGTCAGCCTCTATCACAACCGGGGCAACAGCGCCTGGTACAGCGAAGCCCGCATGGACGGCGACTTCTCGGGCCTCGACGACCTGTTCACCGAACACCCCCGCGTGGTGCAGGGCTTCATCGACATCTATGGCGGCTGGATCGACGACTACGGCGTCGACGGCTACCGCATCGACACCGCCCGCCACGTCAATCCGGAGTTCTGGCAGGTCTTTGTCCCGGCCATCCTCGAACGCGCCCGGGCGAAGGGCATTCCGAATTTCCACATCTTCGGCGAGACCTTCGACTTCCAGACCGGTACGGCCGCCATGCACACCGTCGTCGACGGCCTGCCGACCGTGCTCGATTTCGCCTACCAGCGGGCCGTGCAGAACATGGTCACCGGCGCCGGGAACCCGGACGCCATGGGCTATCTGCTGATGGAGGACGCCATCTACGCCGGCGGCGTGGAGACGGCGCGGCGCCTGCCGACCTTCACCGGCAACCATGACATGGGCCGCATCGGCCACCTGATCCTCAAGGCCATGCCCGACATATCCGACGCCGAGCTGTTGGACCGCTCGGCCCTGGCTCACGCCATGGTCCTGCTCGGCCGCGGCGTGCCGGTGATCTATTATGGCGACGAACAGGGCTTCACCGGCGACGGCGACGATCGCCGCTCGCGCCAGGACATGTTCGAGACCCGCACCCCGTCCTATGCCGACGATCGCCGCATCGGCCAGGCGTCGGGCCCGTTTGATGTGAACGCCGACATGTACCGCCGCATCGCGGAGATGACCCGTGTCCGGGCCGCCGACGCGCGCCTGCGCCATGGCCGCGTCGCCGTCCGCATCGCCGACCAGACTCCGGGAATTCTCGCCATCTCGCGGCTCGATGATGACGGCGAGACACTGGTGGTGTTCAACACCGCCACCGAGGCGCGCGACGTCAACATCCCGGTCGGGACCGGCTCCTCAGAATGGCGCGCCCTGCTCGGCCAATGCCCCGCCCGCGCCGCCGCCCCCGGCGCCATCTCCGTCTCCGTGCCCGCCCTGGGCTATCTTGTCTGCGTATCTGAAGGTTGAGCTTGACCGTCCAGACCCTTGAGTCCCCGCTTTCCCGGACCGACGCCGCCGACTGGTGGCGCGGCGCGATCGTCTACCAGGTCTATCCGCGCAGTTTCGCCGACTCGAACGGCGACGGCGTCGGCGACCTGAAAGGGATCACCGATCATCTCGACCACATCGCCTCGCTGGGCGTCGACGCGGTCTGGCTGTCGCCCTTCTTCACCTCGCCAATGAAGGATTTCGGCTACGACGTGGCCGACTATTGCGACGTCGATCCGATCTTCGGCGCACTCGCTGACTTCGACGCCCTGATCGCCAAGGCTCACCGGCTGGGCCTGCGCATCATCACCGATCTGGTGTTCGCCCACACCTCGGACCAGCACGCCTGGTTTCGCGAGAGTCGCCAGTCGCGCACCAATCCCAGGGCCGACTGGTACGTCTGGGCCGACGCCAAACCGGACGGCGCGCCGCCCTCGAATTGGCAGTCGGTGTTCGGCGGTCCGGCCTGGACCTGGGACGCGCGACGCGGCCAGTACTACATGCACAATTTCCTGCCCGAGCAGCCGCAGCTGAACCTGCACCAGCCGGCCGTGCAGGAGGCCCTGCTGGATGTGGCCCGCTTCTGGCTCGATCGGGGCGTCGACGGCTTCCGGTTCGACGCCATCAATTTCTCGATGCACGACCCGTTGCTGCGGGACAACCCGCCCCTGCCGCCGGGCGGCAAGCGGACCCGGCCGTTCGACTTCCAGGACAAGGTCTTCAACCAGTCCCAGCCCGGGATCGTCGACTTTCTGAAACGGGTCCGCGCCCTGACCGACAGCTATGGCGGCCGGTTCACCGTGGCCGAGGTCGGCGGCGACCACGCCGAGCGCGAGATGCAGGCCTTCACCGCCGGCGACGACCATCTGAACAGCGCCTACGGCTTCCTCTACCTCTACGCCCCCGCCCTGAACGACCAGCTGGTGCGCGAGGGGGCCGAGGCCTGGCACGGCCGCGACGGGCAGGGCTGGCCGTCATGGACCTTCTCCAACCACGACGCGCCCCGGGCCATCTCGCGCTGGGCGGGGAACCGTGATCTCAAGGCCTTCGCCGAGATGGCCATGCTGCTGCTGATGTGCCTGCGCGGCAACGTCTTCATCTACCAGGGCGAGGAACTGGCCCTGCCGCAGGCCGAGGTGCCGTTCGACCGGCTGGTCGACCCCGAAGCCATCGCCAACTGGCCCCAGACGCTGGGCCGCGACGGAGCCCGGACGCCGATGCCGTGGTCGGCGGACCGGCCGCACGCCGGCTTCTCGACCGCCGAGCCGTGGCTGCCGGTCGATCCGCGCCACGTCGGCCTCTCCGTGGACCGGCAGGAGGGGGATCCGTCCTCCATGCTCAACGTCACCCGCCGTCTGGTCGCGCTGCGAAAGGCCCATCCCGCCCTGACCCGCGGTGATATGCGGCTGCTCGACGCCGCCCCGGGCCTGCTGTGCCTCGAGCGCGTCCTGGCCGGCGAGCGGCTGCTCTGTGTGTTCAACCTGGGTGAGCAGGCGGCGGACTGGACGGCGCCGGCCGGCTGGCGCGTCGTCGAGACGGTCAATCTGGAAGCGGGGTCCGGGGGCGTGCTGCCGCCGATGGCCGGCCTGGTCTTCGCCGACGCCGCCGGATGACTTCAGCCCCCGCAGCTCTCGCGCACGATCAGGTCGGTCGGGATCCGCTCCGACCGGCCGACGGAGTCCCCGGGGTTGTCGAGCAGTTTGGAGACCAGCAGCCGTCCGGCCTTCATGGTGTCCTGGGCGATCGTGCTCAGGGCCGGGCGCGAGTAGCGACTGAACGGCACATTGTCGAAGCCGATCACCGAGACGTCCTCGGGCACCCGCAGCCCCGCGTGCAGCAGGGCCCGCACGGCGCCCAGCGCGATCTGGTCCGAGGCGCAGACCACGCCGTCGAAGTCGACGCCGCGCCGGATCAGGCTGTCGACCGAGGCCTCGGCGGACTCGACCTCGAAATGGGCTTCCATGATCAGGTCCGGATCGACCGACAGCCCGGCCCTGGCCAGCGCCTCCAGATAGCCCCGATGCCGCTGCATGGCCTCGGGCGGATCGAGGTCGCCCAGGAAAACGATGCGCTTGCGGCCCAGCCGGGCCAGATGCAGCGTCGCGCGCCGACCGCCCGCCAGGTTGTCCGATCCGACCGAACAGTACTGCTGGTCAGGCATCTCGGCGCCCCAGACCACGAACCGCCCCTCGGTCTCGGCCAGCCGGTTCAGGCTCTGATGCAGGGTGCTCTGGCCGAGGAAGATCACGCCGTCGGCGTGGCTGGTGTTCATCGCCGCCGACAGGTCTTCGTAGCTGGTCGGCGCGAAATGACTCATGATGACGTCGCAGCCGCGCTCGCGCGCCGCCTCGCCGACGCCGGCCAGAAGCTCGAGAAAGAAGGGGTCGCTCAGCCGACCCTCGCGTCCTTGCGGACGGGGCGTCACCAGGGCGATGACGCCGTCGGCGCCGATCGGCCCGGCCGGCATGTGGCGCCGGAACGGATAGTCGTGCTCACGCGCCAGTTTCCAGATCAGCTGCTTGGTCCGCGCGTTGACCGCCGGGCTGTCGTTCAGCGCGCGCGAGGCCGTCGAGATCGACACGCCCGCCAGCTTGGCCAGATCTTCCAGGCGAGTATTGCCGCGACTCACGTTTGGTTTCCCGTTGATGGCATGACTGCAAAATTTGCTGCAAAACTTGCTCGTTCTGCGCCGCCGCGGCGCCGTCTGGCAAGACCCTTTAAGTGGAGTTGATCCCGATGCTGAACCGCCGTTCGTTGATGTCCGCCACCGCCATCCTGGGCGCCCTTCCCGTCGCGGCGAACGCCCAGGACGTGGCCCAGGCGCCGGCCGGATCGACCGGCGCGGTGCGCGCCTCCTCGCCCGGCGGGGTCCTCACCGTCGAGGTGGGCGTCACCGGCGAAGGCCGGCCGGAGTATCGCGTCACCCGCCTCGGACGGCCGGTCATCGCGCCCTCGCGGCTCGGCTTCCTGCTGACCGACGCGGCCAAGCTGGAGCGCAACTTCGCCGTGACCGCCGACGCCCCGACCCAGCATGACGACACCTGGGAGCAGCCGTGGGGCGAGCGGCGCTTCATCCGCAACCACTACACCGAGTTCCGCGTCCATCTGGCCGAGAAGTGGGGCCTGCAGCGCCGCATGGACGTGGTCTTCCGCCTCTACGACGACGGCCTCGGCTTCCGCTACGAATTCCCCGACCAGCCCAATCTGAAGACCGTCAACATCGGCGCCGAACTGACCGAGTTCACCGTCGCCTCGCCCGGCACGGCCTGGTGGATCCCGGCCTTCGAGTGGAACCGCGAGGAGTATCTCTACAACCGCACGCCGATCTCGGCGGTCGGCGTGGCCCAGACGCCGCTGACCATGAAGCTGGACGACGGCCTGCACCTGTCGATCCATGAGGCGGCGGTCATCGATTATGCCGGCATGAACCTGCGCCGCGCCGAGGGCGGCCGCTTCACCGCGATGCTGACTCCCGGCCTGACCAATGCGGCGGTCGTCCGCGAGGCCCCGTTCGCGACGCCGTGGCGGACGATCCAGATCGCCGACAAGGCCGGCGACCTCGTCGAATCCAGCCTGATCCTGAACCTCAACGAGCCCAACACCCTGGGCGACGTCAGCTGGTTCAAGCCGATGAAATACATCGGCATCTGGTGGGAGATGCACCTCGACCTGAAGAGCTGGAACTCGGGTCCGAAGCACGGCGCCACCACCGAGAACACCCTCAAGCACATCGACTTCGCGGCCGAGCACGGCTTCGGCGGGGTGCTGGTCGAGGGCTGGAACGTCGGCTGGGACGGCGAGTGGTTCGGCACCGGCTGGGACTACAGTTTCACCCAACCCTATCCCGACTATGACATCGAGCGGGTCGCCGCCTACGCCCGCCAGAAGGGCGTCGAGATCATCGGCCACCATGAGACCGGCGGCAACGGCTTCCACTACGAGAAGCAGCTCGACGCCGCCTTCGCCCAGATGCAGCGCTTCGGCTGGCATTCGGTGAAGACCGGCTATGTCGCCGACGCAGGCGGCGCCCGGGTCACCGGTCCGGATGGTCAGGCGCATCTGGCCTGGCACGAGAGCCAGGAGATGGCCCGCCACCACATGCGGGTGATCGAGACGGCGGCGAAATACCAGGTCGCGATCAACGCCCACGAGCCGTTCAAGGACACCGGCCTGCGCAGGACCTATCCGAACATGATCAGCCGCGAGGGCGCGCGCGGCACCGAGTTCAGCGCCTGGGGCCAGCCCGGCAATCCGCCTGAGCACGAGGTCAATCTGGTCTTCACCCGCCTGCTGGCCGGGCCGATGGACTACACGCCGGGCATTTTCGGCATGACCACCCGCAGCCCCGACGGCATCGCCACCACCTGGGCCAAGCAGCTGGCCCTCTATGTGACGATCTACAGCCCGATCCAGATGGCCGCCGACCTGCTGGTCAACTACGAGGCCAATCCCGGTCCCTTCCAGTTCATCAAGGACGTCGCCGTCGACTGGGCCGAAACCCGCGTCCTGAACGGCGAGGTCGGCGACTACGTCACCATCGTCCGCAAGGACCGCAACTCGGACGAATGGTTCCTCGGCTCGATCACAGATGAGTCGCCGCGCGCCCTGTCCGAGCCGCTGAGCTTCCTCGACCCGGGCCGCCGCTATCGCGCCGAGATCTACCGCGACGCGCCCGACGCCCACTGGAAGACCAACCGCGAGGCGATCGTCATCGAGCAGCGCGAGGTCACCGCGGCCGACGTGCTCGACCTGCGCCTCGCCCCGGGCGGCGGACAGGCCATCCGCTTCGTCCCGCTGGGGAGGGCGCGCCGTTGACCACCGTCACGCCGGAAGGGGTCGCGCCCGGCGCCGCCGCGCCGCTGTCCGCCCGCCCGCGCCTCAGCGGCTGGGCGATCTGGAACATGTGCGTCGGCTTCTTCGGCATCCAGATCGGGTTCGGCCTGCAGAACGCCAACACCAGCCGCATCTTCCAGACCCTCGGCGCCGAGGTCGACAGCCTCGCCATCCTGTGGATCGCCGCGCCCCTGACGGGCCTGCTGGTCCAGCCGATCGTCGGCCATTTCAGCGACAGGACCTGGGGGCCGCTGGGCCGCCGCCGGCCCTATTTCCTCGTCGGAGCGATCCTCACCACCCTGGCCCTGCTGGTCATGCCGCACAGCCCGGCGCTGTGGATGGCGGCGTCGATGCTCTGGATCATGGACGCCTCGATCAACATCACCATGGAGCCGTTCCGGGCCTTCGTCGGGGACAACCTGCCCGAGGAGCAGCGGACCACCGGCTATGCGATGCAGAGCTTCTTCATCGGCGCCGGCGCGGTGTTCGCCTCCTGCCTGCCGTGGATCCTGACCGAGTGGTTCGGCCTCGCCTCGACCGCCCCCGAGGGCGTGGTGCCGATGGCGGTGCGCATCTCCTTCTATGTCGGCGCCGTGGCCCTGCTGGCCGCCGTGCTGTGGACCGTCTTCACCACCCGCGAATACAGCCCCGAGCAGATCGAGGCCTTCGAAACGGCGCGCGACGCCCGCCACGCCCCGGCCGCCGCCCGCTCCGGCGCCGCCTGGTACGGGGGCGGCCTGATCTGGGCCGTCGCCGGCGCGCTCGGCCTGGGCGCGGTCTATCTCCTCGGCCTGCAGAAGGAGCTCTATCTGCTGGCCGGCTTCATCGTCGCCTTCGGCCTGATGCAGCTGGCCGCCGGAGCGCTGGCGGGGGCGGGCCGCTCCAACGCCCTGACCGAGATCATGAGCGACATCTTCGCCATGCCGAAGACCATGCAGGGCCTCGCCGTGGTCCAGTTCTTCAGCTGGTTCGCCCTGTTCTCGATGTGGATCTACATGACCCCGGCGGTCACCGCCGTGCATTACGCCTCGCCCGACCCGACCTCGGCCGGCTACGGCGAGGGGGCCAACTGGGTCGGCGTGCTGATGGGAATCTACAACGGCGTCGCCGCCCTCGCCGCCTTCCTGATCCCGGTCATCGCCCACCGGACAGGGCTGCGCGGGGCCCACGCGGTCAACCTGGCGCTCGGCGCCGCCGGCTTCCTCGGCGTCTTCCTGATCCGCGATCCGCAGTGGCTCTGGCTGCCGATGATCGGCGTCGGCTTCGCCTGGGCGTCGATCGTCTCGATGCCCTACGCCATCCTGGCCAACGCCGTGCCGGGTCGGAAAATGGGCGTCTACATGGGCATCTTCAACATCTTCATCGTGGTGCCCCAGCTGGTCGCCGCCACCATCCTGGGGGCCATCCTCAAGGGCGTCTTCGGCGGCGACGCCATCTGGGCGCTGGTGCTCGGCGCCGTCAGCTTCCTGATCGCCGCCGGCGCCAGCCTGCTGGTGCCTGACACAAGGACGGCGAGGGCATGAGGCTCGACCGCCGCGCCCTGCTGGCCGGGCTGTCGGCCCTGCCGCTGGCGACCGCCGCCCGCGCCGAGGCTCCGACGCAGGGCCGGCTGGTCGAACACCCGGCCATGGCCTCGGCCTTCGCCCAGCCCCGCGACGTCACCGTCTGGCTGCCGCCGGGCTACGACGCCTCGGACGCCCGCTGGCCTGTCCTCTACATGCACGACGGCCAGAACCTGTTCGACGCCTCGCGCGCGCCCTACGGCGCCGAATGGGGCGTGGACGAGCACGTCGCCCGCCTCGCCGCCACCGGCCAGATCCGCACGCCGATCGTGGTCGGGATCGGCAACACGCCCCTGCGCCTGCGCGAATACATCCCCGCCGACCTGATCCGCGCCCTGCCCGACGACATGCGCGCCGACGTTCAGGCCATCTACGGGGGCGAGCCCCTGTCCGACGGCTATCTGCGCTTCATCGTCCGCGAGTTGAAGCCCTTCATCGACCGGACGTACCGCACCAGTCCCGGCCGCCTCGACACGGCGATCATGGGCAGCAGCATGGGCGGCCTGATCTCCCTGTACGCGCTGATGCGATACCCGCTCGTCTTCGGCGGCGCGGGCCGCGTCTCCACCCACTGGCCCCTGAAGATCGGGGGCCTCGAAGACCCCGCCCTGCTGTCTCCGTGGCGCGAGCGCCTCGTCGCCGCGTGGACCGGCGTCGTTCGCGAGGGCCTGCCCCCCGTCGGCGGCCATTACCTCTATTTCGACCGCGGCGACGAGAGCCTCGACGCCTTCTACGCCGAGTTCCAGAGCCGCATCGACGAGACCATCCGCGCCGCCGGCTGGCCGTCCGACCGCTTCCGCTCGCTGGTCTTTCCCGGAGCCGGGCACAATGAGGCCAGCTGGAACCAGCGGCTCGACGTCCCTCTCGCCTTCCTGCTTTCGCCTTCAGCCCGATGAGTTCTCCCATGCGCCTGTCCTCCACTCTCCTCGCCGGCGCCGCCCTTCTGGCCATGGGCGGCGGGTGCTCGACCCTGCAGGACCTGACGCCCGGGGCCGACGCCCCCTCCGTCGCCGATCCCGCGCCCCAGGTGGTCTCCATCTCCCCCGGCGCGCCCGGCGACACGCCGACCTGGGTCAACGCCGCCAAGACCGGCGCGGGGGCCTCGTACGAAGCCTATGTCGACGGCCAGTACCGCGACGGCGGTCCGACCGGCGAGGTCTCCCGCGTCTGGTTCTCGATCGCCGACGGCGTCCTGACCGAGACCATGTACGGCCTGATCCACGAGGCCCAGATCAAGCAGCTGCGCTTCGCCGTGGTCACCGGGACCGGTCTCTCGGTCGAGGGGACCGACACCACCAGCCGCACCGAATACCTGCACGTCGACGCCCAGGGCCGTCCGCTCTCGCCCGCCTATCGCGTCATCACCACCGACAAGGCCGGCCGCTACGAGATCGAGAAGCGCATCTACGTCAGCCCCGACGATCAGGCGCTGGTGGTGCGCGCCACCATCCGGGCCTTGCGAGGCGACATCACCCCCTACCTGCTGCTCGAGCCGCACATGGCCAATACCGGCGTTGGGGATCGGGGCTGGCATTCGACCGCACCTCTCGACCCGCCCACGCCGGACGGGTCGACGAGCTACAGCGTGTTCCACGCGGCGGAGGGCGACATCCACCTCGCCCTGTGGGCCAGCGAGGCGTTCGAGGCCCAGAGCGTCGGCTTCATCGGCGTCTCCGACGGCCTGACCGATCTGGCCGACGGCCGGCTGGACCACGTCTACGAGTCCACCGGCCCCGAGGGCGGCAACATCATGCTGACCGGCGCCCTGCCGAGGCTTCGGACGAGAGACTCCCTGTCGCGCGATTTCGTCATCGGCTTCAGCGACAGCGAGCCGGGCGCGGTGCGTGAGGCGACCCGACCATTCATGACCGGCCTCGACGAGGTCCTCGCCCGTTTCAACGGCGAAGGCGACCATGTCGGCTGGGAGGACTACATCGCCTCCCTCGACCAACTCCCCCGCCTCGCCGAACAGTCCACCGACGGCGGCAAGCTGGCTTTCGCCTCCGCCCTGATGCTCAAGGTGCAGGAGGACCGCACCTACGCCGGCGCCCTTATCGCCTCGCTGTCCAACCCGTGGGGCGACACCGTCGACGCCACCAGTCCCTCGACCGGCTACAAGGCCGTCTGGCCGCGCGACTTCTACCAGGTGGCCATGGCCCTGCTCGCCCTCGGCGACAAGGAAACCCCGCTGGCCGCCTTCCGCTACCTGCCGCAGGTGCAGGTCGACGCGGAGACGCCCGGCAACACCGGCGCGACGGGCTGGTTCCTGCAGAAGACCCACGTCGACGGCGAGATCGAATGGGTCGGCGTCCAGCTCGACCAGACCGCGATGCCGATCATGCTGGGCTGGAAGCTGTGGAAGGCCGGCCTCGTCTCCGATGCGGAAATGGCCCGCATGTATGGCCAGATGATCAAGCCGGCCGCCGACTTCCTCGTCGACGGCGGCAAGGTCGGCCTGCTGTGGAACGACCGCCAGATCACTCCGCCGTGGACGCAGCAGGAGCGCTGGGAGGAGCAGGAAGGCTATTCCCCCTCGACCACCGCCGCCGTCATCACCGGCCTGACCGTGGCCGCCGACATCGCCCGCGCCTCAGGCGATCCGGCGTCCGCCGCCCGCTACCAGGCCGCCGCCGACGACTACGCCGCGAAGGTCGAGGCGCGAATGTTCACCACCAGCGGCGACTGGGGCGACGGCGACTATTTCGTCCGCATCACCCGCAACGAGAACCCCAACGACAAGGCCGCGATCGGCGAGAACAACGGTCAGCCCGCCATGCCGGAGGACCGCATCATCGACGGCGGCTTCCTCGAACTGGTCCGCTACGGCGTCCGCGCCCCCGACGCCCCGTCCATTCTCGCCACCCTGCCCGAATACGACGACCAGACCCGCGAGGACCGTTTCCGCGTCCGCTACGACATCAACGGCGTCCCCGGCTTCCGCCGCTACGGCAACGACGGCTACGGCGAGACCACCGACACCGGGGCCAACTACGGCGTCGGCGGCCAGATGGCGGCCGGCCAGCGCGGCCGCCTGTGGCCCTTCTTCACCGGCGAGCGCGGCCACTACGAACTGGCCGCCCGTCTCGCCGCAGGCAAATCCGACCTGACGCCGGTTCGCGACACCTGGGTCCGCGGCATGGAGTCCTTCGCCAACGGCGGCCTTCTGCTGCCCGAACAGGCCTGGGATGGCGTCGGCCACCCCACCGCCCACGGCTACCGCCCCGGCGAAGGCACCAACTCCGCGACCCCGCTGGCCTGGACCCACGCCGAATACATCAAGCTCCTCCGCTCCCTCGCCGACCGCGCGGTATGGGACCGTTATGCGCCGGTGGAGGAGCGATACGCGCGCTGACGCTGGCGGTCTGGCGTTACCGGCGGTAACGAGAACGGATGACCAAAGGCCCCGTCCTCGTCACCGGTTCGGCCGGCTTCATCGGTTTCCACACCGCTCGCCGGCTGCTGGCGCGCGGGGAGACGGTGATCGGTGTCGACAACCTGAACAGCTACTACGACCCGACCCTCAAACAGGCGCGGCTGGGGCGGCTGCAGGCCGAGCCCGGATACGTCCACCACACCCTCGACCTCGCCGACCGGCCCGGCATGGCGGCCCTCTTCGCCGAACACGCGCCGCGCCGCATCGTCCACCTCGGGGCCCAGGCCGGCGTCCGCTACAGCCTCGAACATCCGGAGAGCTACGTCGATTCCAACGTGGTCGGCTTCCTGACCATCCTCGAGGGCGCCCGCGCGGTGCAGGCCGAACACCTGGTGTTCGCCTCGACCAGCTCGGCCTTCGGGGCCAACGGCGCCCTGCCCTTTTCGGTCCGCCAGGGCGTCGCCCATCCGATGACGGTCTACGCCGCCACCAAGATCGCCAACGAGGCGATGGCGCACTCCTATTCCCACCTGTTCGGCTTCCCCTCGACGGGCCTGCGCTTCTTCACCGTCTACGGGCCGTGGGGCCGGCCGGACATGGCGCTGTTCAAGTTCACCCGGGCGATTCTCGAAGGCCGGCCGATCGACGTCTACGGCCATGGCCGGATGGAGCGCGACTTCACCTATGTCGACGATATCGTCGACGGCGTGGTGGCGGCCCTGGACCGGCCGGCCGCGATCGATCCCGACTGGAAGGCCGAGGCGCCCAACCCCTCGACCAGCGGCGTCGCCCGGTGGCGCATCCTCAATCTGGGCGCCGGCCGCCGCGAACAGCTGATGCGCTACATCGAGGTGCTGGAGGATGCGCTGGGTCGAAAGGCCGAGCTGAACATGATGCCCGTGCAGGACGGGGACGTCGTGCGCACCGAAGCCGATGTGACCGAGACCCGCGCCGCCCTCGGCTACACGCCGTCGACTCCGATCGAGATCGGGGTGAAGCGGTTCGTGGACTGGTATCGCGACTTCTACGGCGCCTGACGCATCCGCGAAGGTTCGCGGCAAGCCCGTGTCCGAAACAGGGTTTCCACACCGAGAGAGCGCATCGTCACCGCTTGTTATTGCGCCGCACACGAAATGAATTGCCTGCCGCACCGCAATAGGGTCCTATCCCAATCCGCGGCGTCGAACGCGGGTTCGGGCCGAAATTTTCTGCATTCCAGGGCCCGGGCGCGCGCATATGACTCGACTTTTCCCCCTTCTGCTCACTCTCGGCGCCTGTCTGGTCGCCGCGCCGGCGCTGGCCGCCGCGCCCGAGGCCGCGCCCGTCGCCGCGGCCCTGCTCGCGCACCAGGCGCCGCTTGAGCTGAACGAAGCCTCGTCGGCCTGGATCCTGACCTCGACAGCGCTGGTCCTGCTGATGACCCTGCCCGGCCTGGCCCTGTTCTACGGCGGCATGGTCCGGCGCAAGAACGTCATCGCCACGATCGCCCATTCCACCGCGGCCTTCGCCATCGTCACCGTGCTGTGGTTCGTGGTCGGCTACAGCCTGTCGTTCGGCTCCAGCGCGGAGGCGACCAACGGCTTCATCGGTGGGCTGCAGGCGGCCTTCCTCAACGGCGTCACCCCATCAACGGCGCATAGCCTGGCGCCGGGCCTGCCCGAGTTCCTGTGGGTCGCCTACCAGCTGACCTTCGCCGTCATCACCCCGGCCCTGATCGCCGGGGCCTTCGCCGAGCGGATCAAATTCTCGGCCTCGATCCTGTTCTTCTTCCTGTGGCACCTGCTGGTCTACGTCCCGATCTGCCACCAGGTCTGGGGCGGCGGCTGGATGGGCTCGCTCGGCGTGCTCGACTTCGCCGGCGGGGCGGTGGTGCACGTCAACGCCGGGGTCGCCGGCCTGGTGGCGGCGCTGGTGCTCGGCCCGCGCCATGGCTTCGGCCGCGACAACATGGCCCCGCACAACCTCGCCTTCACCGCCATCGGCGCGGGCCTGCTGCTGGTCGGCTGGCTGGGCTTCAACGCCGGTTCGGCCTGGGCGGCCGACGGGATCGCCGCCGTGGCCGCCTTCAACACCATCCTCGCCGCCGCCGCGGCCGCGATCGGCTGGACCGCCGTCGAATGGATCGACCACAAGCGGCCGACCCTGCTTGGCCTGCTGTCCGGCGTCGTGGCCGGCCTGGTAGGCATCACCCCGGCCGCCGGCCTCGTCGATCCCAAGGGCGCCTTCCTCATCGGCGTCATCTCCGGCCCGGCCTGCTACGCCGGCGCCGTCTGGCTCAAGCGCGCCCTGAAATACGACGACAGCCTCGACGCCTTCGGGGTCCATGGTGTCGGCGGCATCGTCGGCGCCCTGCTGACCGGCGTGTTCGCCACCGCCGCCATCAACCCGGCCGGCGAGAACGCCAACCTGCTGAACCAGGCCATCGGCCTGCTCGCGGTCATCGCGTGGAGCGGGGTCGGCACCTTCCTGATCCTGATGGTGTGCAAATTCACCACCGGCCTGCGGGTGACGAAGGAGGCGGAGATCGAGGGCCTCGACTACACCCAGCACGGCGAGACCATCCACCAGTAGGACGGCTCGCCGGCAGGCAAGAAAACGGGCGCCCGTGGATCCACGGGCGCCCGCATTTTGTTCAGCAGCGGCCTCGCGGCTCAGTGGGCGCTGTGACCCCCGCTGGTCGCCGCCGGCGGAGCGGCCGGCGTGGCCTGGGTCGTGGACCGGGCCGCCGGGCCGGTGTCGGGGGCCGAGCCCGCCGCGCCGCCGGCCTGGGCCGCGGCCTGTTCCGCGCCGGGGGCCGGGGTTTCCGCGGGAGTCTCGGCCGGGGCCGCCGCCGCGCCCGGCTGACGGGCCGGATCGGGGGCCGGAACGGCGACGCCGCCCGAGCCCTGCGAGCGCAGCCAGGCGATCAGGTTGACGCGGGTCTGGGTGTCGCGGATGCCGGCGAACGACATCTTGGTGCCCTGCACGACCCGGCCCGGCGCGGTCAGGAATTGGTCGAGCGCATCATAGGTCCAGGTCGGGGCCTCGGCCTTGTGGGCGATCATGGCGTCGGAATAGGCGAAGCCCGCGTGGCTGGCGACGGGACGCCCCAGCACGCCGTACAGGTTCGGACCGGTGCCGTTGGCGCCGCCCGCGGTGACGGTGTGGCAGGCGACGCAGCGCGCGAAGGCGGCCTCGCCGGCAGCCAGATCGGCGGTCGGCAGCACCGTGCCCCAGTCGGGCGGCAGCACGGCCTCGGCGGCCCCGCCGGCGGCCTCTTCCGGCGCGTCGACGAAATAGCCCATCCTTTTAGGGGCCTCGGTGTGGTAGATCGCGGCTGTAACCTGCTGCACGCCGACGATGACGAAGGCGGTCGCCAGCACGGCGCCCAAAATCTTGTTCGCGTTCAGATCGCCGCTCATGCGCGTCGTCGCATCCCGTTCTTGAGGCCCGGCCGCGGACGCGGCGGGGCGGATTCTTGCGTGGGCGTCTCTTACACGCTAGCGCGACCTTCGCAACCGGCCCCGGGCGTCCCCGAGGGCGTCGGGGCGTCGCAGGCAGGAAAACAACGATGAACCCCCTCGTTCTGATCCCGGCGCGCATGGCCGCGACCCGCCTGCCCGGCAAGCCGCTGGCCGACATCGGGGGTCAGCCGATGATCGTGCGCGCCTGGCGTCAGGCGGCGGAGTCCGGCCTGCCGGTCGCCGTCGCCGCGGGCGATCCGGAGATCGTCGCCGCCATCGAGGCCGCGGGCGGCGTCGCCGTCCTGACCGACCCCGACCTGCCCTCCGGCTCGGACCGCATTCGCGCCGCGCTGAACGCCCTCGACCCCGATGGCCGCCACGACGCGGTCATTAACCTGCAGGGCGACATGCCGTTCGCCGATCCCGGCCTCGCCATCGCCTGCGCGCGCCTGCTCGAGTCCGAGCCGGCCTGCGACATCGCCACCCTGGTCGCGCCGGAAGCGGACGTCTCCGCCCGCGCCAACCCCGATGTGGTCAAGGCCGTGCTGGCCCTGCCGGAGGACGCCCGCCACGGCCGCGCCCTCTACTTCACCCGCTCGACGCTGTACGGCGACGGCCCCGTCTGGCGCCATGTGGGCCTCTACGGCTACCGCCGCGCCGCCCTCGAACGCTTCTGCGCCGCCCCGCCGTCGCCGCTGGAGCGCCGCGAGAAGCTGGAACAGCTCCGCGCCCTCGAGATGGGCCTGCAGATCTGGGCCGCCGTCATCGACGAGGCCCCCCTGTCGGTCGACAGCCCCGCCGATCTGGAAGCGGCGCGGCGGATAGCGCAGTAATTCCGCTCATCCCGGCGAAAGCCGGGACCCAGTCCTGTCCAGTCTGGCGCCGGCGTTTCAGGACGAGCGTCGATACAACAAGCGCTCGCGCTCATCACCCAAAGAACTGGGTCCCGGCTTTCGCCCGGATGAGCGGTGAGAAGCGGTTCAGACCTCGAAACCTTCCACCCACGCCTCCATCAGCGTCCGCGCAATGGCGATCCGCGGCGGCGCCTTGATCGTCGGGTGATCCCCCGCCAGACAGGCCCGCGCCTCGTCCCGGGTCAGCCAGGCCACCGCCTCGAGCTCGGTCTGGTCCGGCGCGGCGTCCTCCGAATCGACCTCACACATCAGGCCGATCATCAGCTGCGACGGGAACGGCCACGGCTGGCTGGAGTGGTAGCGCACCGCCGTCACGGTCAGTCCCGCCTCCTCCTTGATCTCGCGCGCGCAGCCCTCTTCGATGGTCTCGCCCGGCTCCAGGAATCCCGCCAGCGCCGACATCCGGCCCTCGGGCCAGCTCGCCTGACGCCCCAGCAGGCAGCGCGGCTCATCCCCGCCCCGGTAGACCGCCAGCATGATGGTCACCGGGTCGACCCGCGGGAAATGCTCGGTCGCGCAGGCCGGGCAAACCCGTTTCCAGCCGCCGCAGGCGTCCTCGCTCAACGTCCCGCAGGCGGCGCAGAAGCCGTGCCGCCGCCGCCATTCGAACAGCGACCTCGCCGTCCCGGCCATGGCGGCGTCCGGCCCCGACAACAGAGCCGCCGCCTCGCGCATCTCGTGGAACACGCCCAGCCCTTGCAGGGGCCCCGCCGTCGGATCGGCCGCGCCCTCGATCTCGACCGCGAACACCGGCGCGCCCTTCCACAGGCCGAGGAACAGTTCCCGGTCCGGAACCACCGCCCGCGCGTGCGCCATCGGCAGCCACGCCAGCTGCGGCTCCCCCCCGGCCTCCAGCAGCGGCCGGCCCTCCCACAGCACCAGCGCCAGCGCCTCGGGATCAGCCGCCTGTTCAGCCAGCCAGACGGGATCGTTGCGCCGGTCCCCCGCCCGATCGAGCGGATTGCCGGCGAAGGTGTTCAGGGCGGGGAGGGGCATGAGGCTCTCTAGCAAGGCGCCGCTTGCATCGGCGAGCCGGAATCGTCATATCGGCCTTGGAGATCGCGGGCGAAGGCTTCGCCAACCTGGTCAGGGCCGGAAGGCAGCAGCCACAACGAATTCCCCTTCGGGTCGCGGTCTCCACCTCTCCTCTCTTTGGTGCGCTGTCACTCGCGACGCGGTCGCTCGCTGCTTGAGCGCGCGCGATTCCGGCTATCCCCGAGAACTTTAAAGCGACGCCCTTAGCGTCCGGGCCCTCCCGCGCTAAGACGGATCCATGAGCGACGTCGACCCGAGTCTCGAAAGCCCCCCCTGGGAAGAGGACGCGCCCGAAGTCGAGGAGCGCGACCCCAATACCGAGGATATGTTCGGCGCGCCCGAACCCGCGGGCATGCGCGAGGCCGAGGCCATCTCCGCACCCGTCGCCGCATCCCCCGAACCGAAGCCCGCGCCAAAGTCCGCCGCGAAGGCCGCCCCTGCGAAGGCCGATGACGGCCCGGCCGCCCACGTCGACGACGGCGCCGCCTACACCGTCCTCGCCCGCAAATACCGGCCGCGCACCTTCGAGGACCTGATCGGCCAGGAGGCCATGGTCCGCACCCTGACCAACGCCTTCGCCACAGGCCGCATCGCCCACGCCTTCATGCTCACCGGCGTGCGGGGGGTCGGCAAGACCACCACGGCCCGACTGCTGGCCCGCGCCCTCAACAACCAGACCGACAGCATCGACCGCCCGTCGCTCGAGCTGACCGGCCATGGCCGGCACGACGCCGCCATCATGGCCGGCCAGCACATGGACGTGGTCGAGATGGACGCCGCGTCCCACACCGGCATCGACGGCATCCGCGACATCATCGAGAGCGTCCGCTACGCCCCGGTCGAGGCGCGCTACAAGGTCTACGTCCTCGACGAAGTGCACATGCTCTCGAACCAGGCCTTCAACGCCCTGCTGAAGACGCTGGAAGAGCCGCCGCCGCACGCCAAATTCATCTTCGCCACCACCGAGATCCGCAAGGTGCCGGTGACCATCCTCAGCCGCTGCCAGCGTTTCGACCTGCGCCGCGTCGAGCCGGAAATCCTCGTCGAGCACCTCGCCCGCATCGCCGACCGCGAGGGCATGAAGATCGAACAGGACGCCCTGGCCCTGATCGCCCGCGCCGCCGAAGGCTCGGTCCGCGACGGCCTGTCCCTACTGGACCAGGCCCTGGTCCAGGGCGAAAAAGGCGAGACGGTCCAGACCACCGTCGTCCGCGACATGCTCGGCCTCGCCGACCGGAGCCAGACCATCGCCCTGTTCGAGGCCGTCATGGCCGGCCGCACGCCCGAGGCGCTGGAGTTGTTTCGCACCCTCTACGGCTACGGCGCCGATCCGGTGCAGGTGAC
Source organism: Brevundimonas sp. (assembly GCF_035626975.1). Taxonomy (GTDB): domain Bacteria; phylum Pseudomonadota; class Alphaproteobacteria; order Caulobacterales; family Caulobacteraceae; genus Brevundimonas. Next base: position 16,392 of record NZ_DASPMQ010000035.1, on the reverse strand, counting down.
CAACGACCTGCTCGAGCACTGCCACGCCGCCTCGGTGGCAAAGATGCTGGGGCCCCAAGCCACCCGCCTGCCCAACGACCAGGCCCAGAAGCTGACGGCGCTGGGCGCGGTGATCTCGGCCGGCACCCTGGCCCGCGTCTGGCAGATGCTGCTCAAGGCCTTGGACGAGGTGCGCCGCGCGCCCAATCCCGCCGACGCCGTCGAGATGGCCATCGTCCGCCTCGCCTACGCCGCCGACCTGCCCGGGCCGGAAGAGGCGCTCAAGGCCCTCCGCGATGGCGAGCCCATGCCCGCCGGCGGCGGCGCCCCGCGCGGCCCCTCGGGCGGTGGTGGGGGCGGCGGGGCCTCGGCCCAGTTGGCGGCCCCGCCCGTACAGGCCCCCGCCCTGCCCGACCCGCAGTCGTTCGAGGCTGTGGTCGCCCTGATCGGCGAGAAGCGCGAGGTCGGCCTGCAGATGGACGTGCAGCGCTACGTCCGCCCCGTCGCCTTCAAGCCCGGCGCCATCACCTACGAAAGCATCGAGGGCGCGCCGATCGACCTCGCCCGCCGCCTGTCCTCGCGCCTCAAGGAGTGGACCGGCCGCACCTGGCTGATCGCCGCTAACGGCCAGGGCGGCGGCGAGACCATGATCGAGGTCGATCGCCGCAAGCGCGCCGAGGAACGGGCGCAGATCGAGGCCGATCCGTTCGTGGTGGCCGTGATGGAAGCTTTCCCGGGCGCGAGAATCGGCGAGATCAAGACGCTGGCCCCGGCGGTGGAACTGCCGGTCATTCCGGATGAGGCGGGCGAGGAAGACTGAGGGGCCCCTCACGGGCTGTCGTGAGGTCGGCGTGCCGCAGGATTGATGACGAGCCGTCGCAGGCGAAAATCCATGTCCACCCTCCTGCGACAGTCGGCTCCCGACCCGCTGGCGCGGTTGTTAACCAACGGCGACACAACCTCAGATCACTCGCTTGTGACTTGTTGTACGGTCGAGAGCGTGCGGGTCTGACTGACCGGCATCCGCCGGATAGGGAGGAAATGGAATGAAGCGTCAGATTTTAGTACTCTCGGTCGCGTCGGCCCTGGTCATGACGGCAGGCGCGGCCCCGGCGCCGGCCGCATCAGTCGCCCTGCAATCCAGCGAGGACTTCTATTGCACCGACCACAACACTTGCTGGCCGATCGCCTTTTATCACGAGATCTATTCCGACGAGGCGATGACCAACCTGATCGGCAGCGGGTCCGATTCCTGCAACGGGGGGCCCTTCGTGACGTCGCCCTGGCTTCCGGCCGGCTATGAGGTCAAGACCCGGATGTACGTGTGTGCGGGCAACGGCCCTTACCTTCCGCCGGATTGGTGATTGCGACCGACGGGGCCGCTCCCGGGCGGCCCCGCTCGGCCCTTGGGCCCGGGCGCCGGCCGCCGCCCGCCGCCCGCCGCCCGCCGTCGCGGAACTACGGCGCGTTCACGTCCGGACGCGCCGCGTCGCCAACGCCCTACAGAATCCGGGCCGCCTCCTCGAAGGCCAGCCGCGGCGAGCGCGGGAACAGGTTCTCGTCCGTGCCGTACCCCAGGTTGACGATGAAGTTCGGCTCGATGGTCGAGTCCGGGAAGAATTCGGCCTTCACCCCCGCCGCGTCGAACCCCGACATCGGGCCGACGTCCAGGCCCAGGGCCCGCGCCGCCAGCAGGAAATAGCCGCCCTGCAGCGAACCGTTGCGGAAGGCGGTCTCGCGCCGGCCGGCTTCCTCGCCAAACCAGTCCTTCGCGCCCGGCGCGTGCGGGAACAGCACCGGCAGGTGCTCATGGAAATCGACCTCGTGGCCGATGATCACATTGACCGGCGCCTGCAGCGTCTTGGCGCGATTGGCCTCGGCCATGTGCGGCGCCAGCCGGGCCTTGGCCTCCGGCGAGGTCACGAACACGAACCGAGCCGGCGTGGCGTTGACCGCCGTCGGCCCGAATTTGGTCAGGTCGTACAGCTTGCGCAGCAGGTCCTCCGACACCGGCCGATCCGACCAGGCGTTGCGTGTGCGCGCCTCGGTGAACAGCTGGGCCAGCGCCGGCTCGGACAGCGGGCGGTCGCGGACGGTGGAAGCGTCAAAGGCCATGGGGAAGTCCTCCTGATCAGTATTAGTAACTGTGGCGAATGCTAATTAGGCCTTCCGCGCCGCTGCGCCAGACATTCCGGAACACAAACTGTTACTAATGCTGTCGGGGATGGCCCTCGCCTCCCTTGCGGGGCCAGGGCGGCGAGGCCTATCTAGGGGCCATGAAAGACCTCAACGCCCTCATGCAGCAGGCCCAGGCGATGCAGCAGAAGCTGCAGGACGCCCAGGCGAAAATGGCCGAGACCACGGCGTCCGGCAGTTCCGGCGGCGGCCTGGTCACCATCGGCCTCAAGGGCCCCGGCGACATCACCTCGGTGACCATCGACGACAGCCTGCTGGTCCCCGGCGAGGGCGAGATCCTCGCCGACCTGATCGTCGCCGCCCACGCTGACGCCAAGCGCAAGCTGGACGAGATCAACTCCGCCCTGATGCGCGAGGCCGCCGGCCCCATGGCCGGGATGAACATCCCCGGCATGCCCAAGCTGTTCTAGGTGGCCGCGTCCGCCGGACCAGAGATCGAGCGGCTGATCAGCCTGCTCGCCAAACTGCCCGGTCTCGGTCCCCGTTCGGCCCGCCGCGCGGCGCTGGCGCTGCTGAAGAAACGCGAACAGCTGCTGGTCCCGCTGGCTGCCTCGCTGGCCGAGACGGCGGAGAAGGTCACCTCGTGCAGCGTCTGCGGCGCGCCCGATACCCGCGATCCCTGCTCGATCTGCTCGGACCGCACCCGCGACAACGGTCTGATCTGCGTGGTCGAGGAGGCCGGCGCCCTGTGGGCCATGGAGCGGTCGGGCGCCTTTCGCGGCAAATACCATGTGCTCGGCGGCCTGCTGTCGGCGCTGGACGGCGTCGGCCCCGACGCCCTGCGCGTCGCTGAACTGGCCGGCCGGGTGCGCGACGGCGAGGCGAAGGAGGTGGTGCTGGCCCTGCCCGCCACCGTCGACGGCCAGACCACGGCCCACTACATCGCCGAGCGCCTCGCCGGCTCCGGTGTCGAGATCACCTCCCTCGCCCGCGGCGTTCCGGTCGGCGGCGAGCTCGACTGGCTCGACGACGGCACCATCATCCAGGCGCTGCGGCAGCGCCGGCCGGCGTAGCGCCAGCATCCCCCCTCACCATCATCCCGGGATCAAGCCCGGGGATGACGGAGGAAAGAGGAACCCTACGTCCGCTTCTGACGCAGCAGGCTGACAGGCTTCTCTCGGTCAGGAACCCGGGGAAGTGTCCGAAATGTCCGAAAGTGTCCCACGAATTTCATGTCCCCCGGGACACTTCGCATGCCCCGCCATGGCGGCCCCGGCCGACTCCCGGTAAGGAACGGAGCATGAACGCTACCCTCGTCGCCTTTTTCGCCGCCACCGTGGTCGCCGTCATCGCCCTTGCCTGGGCCCTGATGGAGCGCCGCCGCGCCGGGGCCGCCGAGACCCGGGCGTGGGAGCTGCGCGAACGCCATGCCGAGACCGAGGCCCGCATGCGCCTGTTCGAGGACCAGGCCGCGACCTCCACCGAACTGCTGCGCGCCCAGGCCGCCCAGTCAGCGACCACCGTCGCCGAGGAGCTGCTCAAGCGCACCGACGAAACCTTCCGCAACCGCGAGGAGATGGCCCGGCAGCGCATGGAGGCGCAGCTCAAGCCGGTCGCCGACACCCTGAAGCAATTCCAGGAACACGTCGCCGCCCTCGAGAAGGTCCGGGCCGAGGAGACCGGCGGGCTGAAGCAGCAGCTCGAACTGCTGATGACCGCCTCGACCGCCACCCGCGACGAGGCCCGCCGGCTGACCGAGGCGCTCAAGGGCAACACCGGACGGCGTGGCCGCTGGGGCGAGCAGACCTGCCGCAACGTGCTCGAGGCCGCCGGCATGGCCGGGCGCTTCGACTTCGAGGAACAGACCTCGACCGCCAACGAGGAAGGCCGCCAGTCGCGCCCCGATTTCGTCGTGCGCCTGCCCGGCGGCGGCATGTTCGTGATCGACGCCAAGGTGTCGCTGGCCTTCGGCGACGAGGCCGACGGCGACGAGGAGGCCCAGCGTCTCGCCGCCTCGCTGCGCACGGCGACGAGCATGAAGACCCACGTCCGCCAGCTCGCCTCCAAGGCCTATCAGGACCAGTTCAGGCCCAGCCCGGACTTCGTGGCCATGTTCGTGCCCGGCGACGCCTTCCTCGCCGCCGCCCTCGACCACGAGCCCGAACTGATGACCCAGGCCATGGCCTCGCGGGTGGTCATCGTCACGCCCACGACCCTGTTCGCCCTCTGCAAGGCTGTTGCGTACGGCTGGCGGGCCGAGGAGCAGGCGAAGAACGCCGAGGACGTCGCGAGGCTCGGCAAGGAGCTCTACAAACGCCTGTCGGTGATGGGCGGCCACGCCGCCGCCGTTGGCCGCGCCCTCGACACGGCGGTGAGCAAGTACAACCAGTTCGTCGGCTCGCTCGAAAGCCAGGTCATGGTCTCGGCCCGCCGCTTCGAGGATCTGCAGGTCGACCACGAAGGCAAGGAGCTGCCGGCCCTGCCCCCGGTCGAGTCGGCTCCCCGCTCCCTGTCCCGACCGGAACTGGCGGCGCCCGCCGCGGACGTGGCCGCGAAATGAGTAGACAAGGCCGACAGACTTTCTGACAAGTCTGCTTGACATCGCCGCCCCCGGGCACGTAAAGGACACTTGTCACATCGACAAGGAAGCTTCCGGATGTCCAAAGGCCTGAAACAGGTCGCCCTGTACTCGCTGCTCGGCTTCGTCGGCCTTATCCTGGTGACCTTTGCGGTCGGCTGGGTCGCCGGCTACCAGAAGGCCCGCGGGGCCGCGATCGATGTCGACCAGTTCCTGTTCTGGACCATGGCGGCGGTGGCCGTCGTCTCCATGATCGGGGGGATGGCCATCAGCGTGGCCTGGATGCGGTCGATCGACGAGGCGGCGCGCGAGGCGCACAAGTCGGCCTGGTTCTGGGGCGGCTGCGGCGGCATGGCCGTGGGCGGCGTATTCATCATCCTCGCCTCGATCCCGCAGGCCGCCGCTGTCGAAATTCCGACGTGGTTCGAGGGGCGAACCGACCCGGTCGCCTACGCCGCCACCGGCGCCGGCGCCCTCGCCCTGCTCATGGTCGCCGGCTACACCCTCGCCTGGGCGTGGTGGTGGTGGAAGCGCCGGTGAGGATCGCTCGATGAACAACCGCCTCAAGGTGCTGCGGGCCGAGCGCGACTGGAGCCAGGCCGAACTGGCCGAACGGCTCGGCGTTTCGCGTCAGACCGTCAACGCGCTGGAGACCGGCCGCTACGACCCGTCCCTGCCCCTCGCCTTCCGCATCGCGCGCGTCTTCGGCCAGCCGATCGAAGCCATCTTCATCGCCGAATGACGCCCCGATCTATCCTCTTTCCCGTGCCATGGACCTGAGATGACTTTCAAAATGCGTCTGAACACCACCGTCGCCGCCCTCGGCCGCCTGACCGTCGGAACCGCGCTGGGCCTCGCCCTCGTCCTCGCCGTGGTCTCTCCGGCCGACGCCCAGGTCGTGGCCCCGCCGGTGGCGAGCGATGCCCCCGCCCTCCGCGTCGTTCCGCCGGCCGAGGGCCGCGGCCCCGCCCTCTGGGTGGTGAAGGACGCCGACTCCACCCTCTATCTGTTCGGCACGGTCCACCTGCTGCGCCCGACCACGGGCTGGGGCACGGATCGGGTCGACGCCGCCTTCGACAGCGCCTCCCGCGTGGTGCTCGAGATTTCCAATCCAGACGACCAGGCCGCCGTCATCCCCCTCGTGCAGCAGCACGGCCTATCCCCGACCCGGCCCCTGTCGAGCCTGCTGAACGCCGAAGAGGTCGCGGCCCTGGACGCGGCGGCGAAGACGATCGGGTACAGCGCGGCCCAGCTCGAGCCCTTCCGTCCGTGGCTCGCCGCCCTGACCCTGGCGGTCGCGCCGCTGGCCAGGGCCGGCTACGATCCGCAATCCGGTGTCGAACTGATCCTCAAGGCCCGCGCCGAGGCCGCCGGCAAACCCGTCACCGGCTTTGAGACCATCGACGAGCAGATCCGCATTCTCGCCGGCTTCCCGGAGGAGGCCCAACTCGCCTTCCTGCGCACGACGCTGGAGGAGTTCGAAACCGCGACCGTCGACCTGGATCGTCTCGTCGAGGCCTGGGCGGCGGGCGACGTGGAGGCCATCGAGGCGATCGGCGTCCAGCCGATGCGCGAGAGCAGCGAGGACCTCTACCAGGCCCTGCTGGTCCGCCGGAACACCAACTGGGCCGACCAGATCCAGACCCTGCTGGATGGATCCGGCACGGTGTTCATCGCCGTCGGCGCCGCCCACCTGGCTGGCGATGACGGGATTCAGGAAATCCTCGAGCGCCGCGGCGTGGACGTCGAGGTCGCCCAATAGGGGGTCTGGCAGGTCGATGGAGAGGCCCGGCCGCCGCGCCGGGCCTTTTCTTTTGCGGGCGCGAAGCTATGGTCCGCCTCCGATCCGGCGACCCCGGTCGCGGCCGTAGTTCAGAGGTAGAACGTCAGCTTCCCAAGCTGAATGTCGCGGGTTCGATTCCCGCCGGCCGCTCCAAGGGTTAGCCCGGTTTCGGCAGGACGGTTTGCATGGGGTTTTGCAACTCACGTTCCCCGTTCGGTCTGATTATCTCCCCCGGTGAAGGCATTTAGGGGGGCGATCATGGCCTCCGTCCGGGCGCGCGGGCTCAGGCGACTTCGCGCAACTGGATCTCCGAGACACTCCTGCGTCCTGCCACACGGGTTAGCTGAACAAACACGTCGATTGTCGAGCGGACATAGTGAAGAACGTCGTCCCTTCGGAGACGCGTTCCACCCTGCAGAACAAGCAAAGCGATTTGCTCCACGGCGCGTTCGGGACTGTCTGCGTGCACAGTCGTCATCGATCCCGGGTGCCCGGTGTTGATAGCTCGAAGAAAAGTATAGGCCTCCGGTCCCCGCAGTTCGCCGAGGAGGATCCTGTCGGGCCGCATACGCAGCGACGCATTCAACAGGTCTTCCGCGGTCACGGCGGCTTCTCCGAGCGCGCTGCGGGCGGCGAGCAGGCCGATCGCATTGCAGTGCCGCATGTGCAGTTCGGGCGTGTCCTCCATGAAAATCAGCCGCTCATCCGGCGGAATCTCGCGGATCAGGGCATTGAGGAACGTCGTCTTCCCGGTGGAGGTCCCGCCCGAGACAAGGATATTGCGACGGGCTTTGACTGCGGCAGCCAGCAGGCCCGCAAGGTCCCCGACCTCCAGTAGCGCCCTGAGCCGCGTGTCGACATCTCCCTCGGGTCGAGAACCGCCGCAATGGACATTCTCGAAGGCGCCCGCCGCCACGTAGTCGGACAGATCGAGATCCGACGACACATGTTTGCGAATAGCCAGCGCAAGATCGCCCCGCGTCGCCGGCGGGACGATGATCTGCACACGTTCGCCACCCGGCAGGGTCGCTGACAGGATGGGATGCTCGCGGTTGACGCCTTGGTGGGTGAAGGCGGCGATCTGACCAGCGAGCCGGGCAAGGACATTGCGGTCGAGACCCGCCACTTCGTGATGTTCTATCGCCCCGCCGAGCGTTTCGGCCCAGAGTTCTCCGGGTCTGTTGACGTAGACATCCGTCACATCCGCCCGCCCGAGGATTTCGGCGAACGGCGCCAGATAGCTCCGGAGATAGACCTGACCCTCGGGCTGGCCGTCCTTCACGGGCCAGCCTCGCTCGGCGGGAATTCCAGATCCCGGGCGACGAACACCGTCACCCGGGCGCCCGCGTCTACCCGGAGCGTGGGGCGTGGACCCGTGTTCGCTGTCAGCGCTTCGGCGCCGTGCACCCCTCCGGGGAGGATGATCACAGAACCATCGCCGCCGATCTTCTGCCCCACCAGACTGCTGCCGACGTTCAGGGTCGACCGCAGCAGCGCGCCTCCGAACCGCTCAAGGAAGTGGCTGTCAACGCGTCCCTCGATCCCGGCGCGACCTTCAAGGTCGGCTGCCGGAGAGGCGATTGCGATGGTGACGCCATCAGGCCGCACGAGACGCGTCCATTGCACCAGCGCCCGGCTTTGGCCAGCGGCCATGTCCGCTTGGTATTCGCCGAACACCCGGGTCCCACGAGGGATCAGCACATGGCTGCCGTCGAACCCTCGGACATCGCGAGACACGATGGCCCGCACGTGGCCAGGGGGGGTCGAGTCGAGCGCGGTTTCAAGTACGGCGGGGATCAGAGTACCCTGCGGGACCGTCGTCGAGGGCCGACTGAGCCGGGCTGCGACCGCGGGACCAGCAGTGCTGCCGGCGGCGGCTTCAGCCGCGACTGTCGTATCGACAACCAGCGCAGGTCCTCCTGAGGTCACGGGCGGCGCCGGCGCCGGTTGAGGAGGCACATAGGCGGGTGGCGGCACGTAGCTGGGCGGCGGAGGTTGCGGAATATATTGCGGCGGCGGGGGCGGCGGGGGCGGCGTGACCTGTTCCGCTGGTGGAAGCGGCGGCGGGGGCGGCGCCGGCGGCTCGGGGATGATGTAGAGCGGCGGCAGGGTCGACAGGCTTTGAACCGAATCCACCGTTCTCACTTGGGTAGTCGGCGCAGTGGCTGCGCGTCTCTGGCCATCCAGGACGACGAACAGGAGAACACCTCCCAGGATGATGAGGCCGATCACCAGCCAGGCGGGGACCTGGCCGCGTTCGCGGGCGACGACGGGGCGGATATCCATCGCATTCACCCCAGGGCGTGGATTGTTTGCGCCCGGGGTCACCTGCGATTCCCCACAGGAACACGCGTCGCGCGTACGGTTTGGCCGTCGAGGCGGAACACGAGCCTTCGATACACGGCGTCGATGACATACTGGCCGTCCCGGATGTGGCCGTCCACGAGCGTGGCGTCGCCTCTCTCATCAATGGCGAAGACCGCAGGAAGCGGCTGTTCCGGACGCCACTCGACATAGGTGCGGAAGCCGTCGTCGGTGATGGTCACGGGCCGCAAGGCGCTTGCCCCGCTCAGTCGGTATTGTCCGACGCCGGGTTCTGCGGTGGAAGCGGCCGGACCTTCGGGTGGCGCGTCGCCATACAGAAACCGGACTGTGAAGGGCGACTCGGCCGTCGGGCCGTAACTCGAAGTCAGCTCGAAATTGTAGATCCTCGCATCAGTGATGACCGTCATGTTCGTCGCGCCATCCTGCCGGAGCGGCTTGAGGAAGAGCGTGTCGCCTCGCTTGTTGACAGTCGCCTGCCAGGTATCGCTGTTGCCGATAGCGACATTCTCCACCCGTTCGGCCGGATCGAAGATGACCGTCAGCTGGAAATTGGTCGCCACGTTCAGGCGGATGACCTTGCCGGCGTCGTACTGGATAGACTGAAGTCGGGGATCGCCCGGCAGAGGGCTGGGCGAAACCTGCGCAATCGCCGGCGTGCCCGGAAGCATAAGGATGAGGATGAGGATGAGCCGCTTCACGGCGCTTCCTCCGCAGGATAGACGGTCACGGGTCCGTCGACCTCAAGCACCAGCGGATCCGGGGTGTCGACCGCCGCCACGGCATCAACCTGTGGCAAGGCCTCCGGATCACGCCTGTAGTCCACGACCTGGAAGCCCAGGGGGTTCAGGAATCGGTCCTCCGCGGACATGGGCTCGCCCGAGAAGCGATACTGGACGATAGCGACCCAGTGCTGCGCCGGCTCTGCCTGGGCGCCTTCGTCCCGGCGGACAGTCTCGTAACGCACCAGTGCGGACTGTTCGTCGAGTCGCGACACGCTCTTCACCCGGGTCTCGACGACCGCACTTCGCGGATATCGGATCAAGGGGCCATCCAGATTGGAGGGCTGCATCAGGTTCAGATATTCCTCATGCGCCTTGTCCGCGGACCACAGGCCGACCTTCTGATAGTTGGCCTGAAGGGTCGCGATGTCGAAGCTTTCGCGGGCGATCACATACTGGACCAGCATTGACTGAACGAGGGCCCGGTCAGGTGTGATCTGGTTCGGTTCGAGGGGCTTGAGCGCCTGGACGAAGCCGGTCGTACGGTCGACCAGCAGGGTGTAGGGCACCACCGTCTTCAGCGGCATGAGGATAACGAGCGCCAGAGCCTCGACGACGGCGACGGAGACTGCCGCGACGGCCACGATCCAGGCGAGACGGCGTGAAGCCTGAAGGGCGCCGATCTTGTCCGAAGCCCAGCTTCCCGCTTCACGATAGTAGGCGTTGAGGGCCTCGCGGCTGGTTTTCTTCATGAGCGACGGTCCCGAAGCGCGGCGCCAAGCGATTTTCGCGGTCTGCTACGGCGCAAAGCCTGTCCGAAGGACGGTACCGCGAACGCGTCCATGTTGCCGCCCGCAGCGCGCTGGGCGACCAACGGCTGGGCGATGGGCCCCGAATACAATTGGCCCGGCCCTGTTCGATCACGGCCCTGCGAGGCGCGAAGGGCGTCGGCGACGGCCAGAGCCCGGGACGGAGACGGGTGGGCCGTCTTCTGATCCGGAATCAGAACGGGGCGCTCGCGCGGTTCGGCGGCCCGTTGGAGGAAGGGCAGGCGATCGGGGCTGATCGAGAGGTGAACCGTGAAGGCCAGACGCAGCAGGATCGCGAGCGATCCGAACAGGGCCAAGGCGAACGCCAGACACATGATCAGCAGTTCGACGGGGGCCGAGGCCGTGAAAACCTTGGCCTCGCGCAGCCTCAGGACGTGCATCAACCAAGGCTCCAGCAGGGCCAGTTCGACGCCGAGCATGACGGTGACGGCGATCGAGGCCAGAAGGGTGAACACCAGGGCGCGCGCCCAGCCGGCGAACAGGCTACGTCCGATCTCGAACAACAATAATCCCGCCATGAGCGGCGCCAGAGCGAGCAGAACGCCGGCCGTCAGTCTGACCGTGGCGGCGGCGGCGACCACGCCCGAGAGGAACAGCACGCGCGCCCAGCCCAGAGCCGGATCGTCGGGGAGCGGGGTGCGCTCAGGAGGTTGGTTCGGACCCCTCCGGCCGGGAAGCGGCCGGGACGCGGCGTCCTCGCGCCCGGTCCCCAGATTGGTCAGGCGGATGATCGCGCCATCCGCCGCCTGCAGGCGGTCGATGAGGTCGCCCCCGGCGCCGGGCAATGCGGCGGGTCCGGCAATAGCGGCGCTGAGGTGCGACGGGCCATCGACGACCACGTCGTAGACGACCGTCCGGTAGGCTCCCCAGCTGGTGGCGAGCGTCAGCACTACGCCGATCTTGACCACGGCCATGACGCCATCGCGCAGACTCGGCGCCTGGCCGAGAATCATGCGGAAGCCGAAGAGGGCGACAAAGATGGTCAGCACGCCGGTCAATACAGCCGCCATGGGGGAGCCCGGATCGGCCAGCGCCTGATAGCCGGTCGTCCCGATCGTCTGGGCCTGACAGTCGATGTGCCGCAGCAGCGTGGACAGAAACGCCTCACCGGTCGACAGGGCGGGACAGGCGGCGATGCTCATGCCTGCTCCAGGAGGGGCGCCATCCACTGCGCAGGGTCGTCGCCGGTGGACGCACGAAGGGTGTCGAGCAGGCGCACGGTCCGTTCGCGGCCCGACAGAATGGTCAGCAGGTCGTCTTCACCCGACAGATCGAGGCGGGCGACGACGCTCTCACCGCCGCGCTTGATGAGGAAGCAATGGGCGCTATCCGGCAGGGTGCGGATCAGGTCGAACTCGTGGGGCGTCAAGCCGAAGCCCTGCACATAGTCTTCGGCGCGCGCCTTGGCGTTGACCATGAAGATCTGGGTCGCGGCCTGTTCGATGATGGCGCTGGCGATGCGGCTCTCGAGGGCGTCCTGCGCGCTCTGGGTCGCGAAGCCGACGATGCCGTTGCGCTTGCGGATGGTCTTTTCCCAATCCTTGATGCGGCGGACGAAGACGTCGTCGTCGAGCGCTTTCCATCCCTCGTCGACCACGATGATCGCAGGCGTGCCGTCGAGGCGTTCCTCCACCCGGTGGAACAGGTACATCATCGCCGGCGTCCGAACGACCGGATCGTCGAGCAGCACCGTCATATCGAATCCGACTGTCTGCGCCGAAAGGTCCGTCAGGTCCTTGGCGTTGTCGAACAGCCAGGCGCGCTCCCCGTCGCCCCACCATGGACGCAGGCGCGACCAGAGATCACCGGCGTGGGGCCGCTGATCGCCGCGGAACAGCTCGACCAGGTGTCTCAACCGACGATGCTTGACCGGCTGTTCGAAATTGGCGGCGACCGCGTCGCGGATACGGGCCAGATCCGTGACGTCCGCCCCGCCCGCGAGCTGGGCGAGCCAGTCGACCAGGAAGCCGCGGTTGGCCGGCGTGTCTTCGAGCTGAAGCGGATTGAGACCGGACGCCTCGCCGGGACGCAGCAGATCGTAGCGGCCGCCGATCGCCCGGATGAACAGTTCGGCGCCGCGGTCCTTGTCGAAAAAGATGATGCGCGGCCCGAGCTTGCGCGCCTGGGCCAGCAGGAAGTTGAGCACAACCGTCTTGCCCGAACCGGACGGTCCGATGACGGTGAAGTTGCCGAGATCGCCCTGGTGGAAGTTGAAGAAATAGGGGCCGGCCGCCGTGGTCTCCAGCAGGGTAATCGCATCACCCCAGTGCGACCCGGTTTCGGCGCCGGTCGGGAAGTTGTGGATGCTGGCGAGGCCGGCGAAATTGTTGGTGGAGACCAGCCCCCGCCGGGCGATGTATTTGAAGTTGGCCGGGAATTGGGCCCAGAAGGCCGGCTCGAGCGCGATCTCCTCGCGCACCGCGACGATGCCCATGTCCGCGAGGGTGGCCGTCACCTCGGCGACGCCGGCGTCGATCTCCTCCAGCGTCGCGCCGCGCACGCCGACCGTCATGTGGTGCTCGCCGAAACCGGCGCGGCCGGCCGCGACCTCGTCCTTGGCCTGGGCCAGCTCCCCGCGCAGGGAGAGCGCCTCGTCCTCGGCGGAGCGCATGCGCCGCAGGGCCAGGTTCATGCGCTCGAGCGCCGTCTGGCGCTCGACGAAGGCGAAGGACTGGGTGATGACCAGTTCGAAAGGCAGCCGCAGCAGCTCGTCGAACATGCCCGGCGCGCTCCAGGCCGGGTAGTCCTTGATCGAGACCAGGCCGAGGAAGCCCCGGGGCACATGGCCGGCCGCGGACAGCTCCACCGTGTCCTGACCGAAACTGACCCGGCGGTAGGGCAGGTAGGATCCCAGATCCTGGTGCGGCAACAGCACCGGCCGCTGTTCGCCGTTGTAGAGCCCGGAGAGAAACTCCAGCGGCTCCGAGCAGACGCCGTTCGGCGTCTCGTAGACCCCCAGAAGGCGGGGCGCGTACTCTCCGAGAGCCGAAATCAGGGTGTCCCGCCCCGCGTCCAGTTGGCCAAGCTCGGCGACCTGTCCGGTGTCCGGCGCCTCGCCGGCGCGAACGAACCAGTTGCGGATCCGGTCGGCGATCCCGACCCGGCCCTGCAGCGGCCGCCGCACCAGCGTCAGATAGAGGTCGTTGACGAACAGCTGTTTCGCGGCCAGCCGTTCCGCCCACCGATCACCCAACGTCTGCGAGAAGTCGTCCGGGAACGTCTGATCGAGGTCGACCTCGACCCGCCGCCGCACCACGTGGTGATAGAGAGCGAATCGGGACGAGCCGATGGCGCGCAACATCGCGTCCCGCAAAGTCTTGCGATAGTTCAGCTCGCTGGTGTCCGCGGTCTCGAACAGCAGACCGCGCAGATGGATCACCTGCAGAAGCAGGCCGTCGCGCGTCTCGAGCGTGTGGTCGTTGACGTGCCGGGCGTAGGGGAGGTGGACCCCGGCCGGTTGCTCACGCTTCACCGTACGAGCCCCCTGGCTCAGGGGCGGTAGGAGTTGCATCGCCAGATACGGTGATTGGGGACACGCGGGCACTGGCCGACGCGGGTCAGCCACAGGTCGATGATCCGGGGCTCGCGCAGGCAGAGCAGCACGCCGGCGCCGTGGACGACGAGCGCGATGGGCAGAACCCAGATCGAGCGGAACACCAGAAACAGCTCCGCGGCGACCACGGCGTTGATCACGAAATAGCTGTAGGTCACCCCCGCGAACATCTGCGGCCGGGTCAGGGCGGTGAACAGGGGCGTGCGGTCCAGCTCGTCCACGTCCCTAGCCCGCGAACGCGGCGGTCGACCGGATCCCGGCGACGATGCTCACGGCGCCGAACAGGATGAAACAACCCAGGATCACCACCGCCCCATAGCGCCAGTTCATCCGGCCGGTCAGCATCATGAAGCCGACGCAGGCGACGGCGATCACCGCGACGACGGTCGCCACGGTGCCCAGCAACGTACCCTGCAGCCACTGCACCGCCGAGACGATCGGGCCGGAGCCTCTGGGATCCGCCAAGACGGTCTGGGCCTGCGCGGCCACGGGCGCGCCGGCAGCGAGCGCCGCCGCGAGACTCACGCGAAATATACTCAACAGTTTACCCATTTAGCCCCCGACGCCCTCGCCAAGCATATTGACGAGTTTCCGGGGGTTGCCAAGTCCGGCGGCGCTACTGTTGGCGTGAGTGCCGTTTCTGGTCTCGATTAAGGTCAGACTGGCTCCAGCCTTACCGCAACCTGGCTCCGGCGAAGAGCCCACTATCGGACAGCTGGATGATCCAGCCGGGACCGTCCCATACATATTAGACACAGTCTATGCCGGCCAGGAGGCGTGGGTACGCCTCTTGTGTGCTGCCTCCGCTTCATTGCCGTCATCCACCGATGCGTATTCCGTCGTCGAGGTTGGCTTCACCGCCCGCCACAGGCGGTTGCCGTGGGTCCACTGGTAGCCGGTGGTCCCGTGCTGTTCGAGGTTGCCGTTGTTGTCCCAAGTCAGCGCCGTGCCGTTGGCCGAGGTCATCTGGTTCAGATTGATCGGCACGCGGTAGCTGGCCGCCTCCGCCAGGGTTGGCATCACTCCAGCTAGGGCCGGTTGACCTGCGTCTGGACGCGGCCCGGTCGTGCTGGCAGGCGACGGTCGCCGGCACCCGACCACGGCCGTAGCCCAAGCCCCGACTCGCCCGCGCCGCAGGGCCCCTAACCTCTCCCGTCAGCCGCGCAACGAGGGATTAGGTAAGTATACCCCCGAGCATCGAAATGCTCAAAATTACCCGAATCAAAGCCGGGCCCTGACACTCGCAGTGTATACACAACTACGCTGGCGAACCCATCGGCCTCCAGTTGCCGCGCGATCGGGTAATTTGTCTTCGACGTTAGTGCAATCCAGTTGCGGTCCTTGCCGCCGACCTCACGGTAAAGCGTCGCCTCTTGGCCAAGTATTAAGTTCGGGAACCAAGGCTCAATCGCCGGCTCAAGCACGTGTTCAAAAGACATGTACCTCTCGTCGCCATCACCTCGCTCAAGCACCAGCTCACAAACATGCTGCACGGGAACCTCCCTTGACGTCGCCGCAGGGTCTTGAGGGAAAACGGCAACCAACCACGCGCCTACGCCCCAGCGCAGACAAGCTCTCAACTTCGCGTCGAACTTTGCAGTCATCTTTGGCGCCTAAACGGGATAACGCGGAGTCCGGTTACTGTATTCGCGGGGTCGCGAATCCTCCATTCGGTCCCTCGTCCCTCGTAAGGACCGCCCCCCAGCCCAGGATTGTACGGCTGAGGCCCTGCCACAGATCCAGGAAGCCCGGAGACCTGAACGCGTCCGGTCCTTAGGTCCCAGAACGTGACCTGACCGATAGCGAGATACTCCCCGGAGTTCCACCCGGGGTAGACAGCCAGCCGGTCTCGCCAATCAGCCATCTCTCGCGGATCTTCGGGTGTCCAATAGGTGCCCTCCCGGCACGGGTCATCATTTTGACTGCATACGCGATACACATCAATCGGCACGCTGCGAGCAGTGCCCTCGATGATAGTTTCCAGCGCGTCATCAACCCATCCGCGTCGCCGCGTTCGACGGCCTCCACTCTGCACGGAACTGATAAAGGTTTGCAGATATTCTTCGTAGTCTTCCTCAGTCGCGCAATCCACATAACAGTTTGGATCAAACGGACTGCTGCTTGAAGTGAGCATCCCCGTGGGATCGGTGCCGTTCACCGGATCGTTCCCCACATAGGCATGCAGGTTCATCTGATCTGCGTAGCCGACCGGATCGGTCTGCAGGAACCGCCCGATGCCGGGGTCGTAGACCCGCGCCTTGTAGTGCCACAGCGGGGCGTCGCGCAGGGTGATCTGGCCGGTGTAGCGGAACCGCGAGCCGCCGCTGAAGCCATAGTCGGCATCGGGTTCGCCGTAGGGGGAGTAGCGGTAGGTCTGGCCGAGGATGGCCCCGCTGGCCCCGCTCGTGGCGATGATCGACCCCTGGGCGTCGGCGTGCAGCCAGCGGCGGTCGGTCAGGGTCGCGCCCTCGTACCAGACCAGCGGCTCG
>NZ_DASPMQ010000034.1:0-11733 GCF_035626975.1 Brevundimonas sp. | reverse complement strand
GGCGCCGGCGGCGGGTCGGGTTCGGCCTCGGCCGGCGTCGGGGGCGCGGACGAACCGCCCTGGGCCGGGGCCTCGGTGCGTTGCTCGGGGACCGGCGGCGGCTCGGGCGGCGGCGGGCGGAACAAGGTGACGGCGATCGGCGTTCGGGGTGGTTCGGGCAAGGAGAACGGCGCGGACGTCGCCCCCGACAGGATCAACACCGCCACCACCGCCAGGTGCAGGGCGACACTGAATATTCCAGCGCCGATCCAGTGGCGTCTGGAAGATTTTCCCGTACCTGCGTTCCGTACAGCCATACGTCTCCAGAGTGCAGCCGCAGATATCCTGCGTGGTACTGCAGATCATCTACTCGCGTCAGGATCGTGGCGACCGGCGTTCTCTTGAACCCCGCTTATGGTCAAGCTGACATTTTCTTGCCTCGGACCCGTCATCACTCCGCCGTGACCGCTCCTCTAGCTGAGCATTCGGGGATTCACAGGAGACTTGACTTGAACAGATCGACTTTCAGAACGGCCGCCCTGACCGGCGCGGTTCTCGCCCTCGGTTTCGCCGCCAGCGGCTGCGCCAGCCACCGGTTCGTGCGCGACAACCTCGCCGTGGTCGACAATCGCGTGACCCAGGTCGAGGGCACGGCCGGCGAGGCCCTGGCCCGCGCCAACGCCGCCCACCAGCTCGCCGAGGGCAAGTTCCTCTACGAGGTCGTGCTCTCGGACGATTCGATGAAGTTCCCGACCGACCAGCACGCCCTGTCGCCGGAGGCCGAAGCCCGGCTCGCCGAACTGGTCCAGCGTCTCAAGGCCGAGAACCGCAACGTCTACCTGGAGATCCAGGGCCACACCGACGCGGTCGGCGACGCGGAATACAATGAGCAGCTCGGCGCGGCCCGGGCCGAGGCCGTTCGGCGCTTCCTCAGCCGCGACGGCATCGCCCTGAACCGGATGGCGACCATCTCCTACGGCGAGGAGGCTCCCGTGGCCCCGAACGAGACGCCCGAAGGCCGGGCCCAGAACCGGCGCGTGGCGATCGTCGTCCTGAGCTGATCCGAGGAGCGGTCGCCCGCCTCCCCGGGCGGCCGCCTCCCCTCAGGCTTCGTCGGACGGCGGGCTCCGCCTGTCCCGCAGATGGGCCAGCAGAGCCTCGTAGTGTTCGGCCAGCTCCTCGCTGGCCGCCCGTTCGCGCGTGTCCGGCGCTTCGGCGGCGCGGCGGCGCCAGCAGTCGGCGCGGCTGCGCAAGATATCCTCGTCCATGCGAAATCCGTGTCGGTCGGGCGGAGGCGCCCGGCGGCCCCCGGCGTCCAACGAACGGCCCCGCTCGTTTCATCCAGCCAAGGTTCAGCGCCAGCCCGCGTCCCGGGCCCGGGCCTCGTCCCCGGCGTCCAGGGTCTCTCCGGCGATGAGGGCGTCGACCGCGGCCAGCACGGCCGGCGGCGTGTCCGCGCCCGCGGTGCGGACTTCCGCGCCCGACGCCTGGAACGCCGCCAGCGCCTCGAGGCGCCAGTCTTCGTCGTCGCGGCAGGCCAGGCCGGCGACTCCGGCCTCGCCCGCCTGGAAGGTGCGGCACCAGCGGCCCGCGGCGTCCCGGAAGGTCAGGCCGACAGCCCGTCCCGCATCGTCCGCTCCGTCCGCCGTCAGGCCGCGATCCAGCACCCGGACCAGCTGCGCATCGGCGATGGCGCCGTCGGAGGCGATCGCGAAGCCGTCGGGCGTCCGGTCCTGCCCGAGCCAGCCCACGGTCAGGCCCAGCACGAAACAGGCCGCCGCCGCCCCGCCCCAGACCGGGGCGTAACGGGGCGCGAAGGCCTCGCGCAGGCCGCCCGCCAGCCGCGCCGTCCACGGTTCGGGCCGGGCCGCGCCGCCCGCGATCAGCCGCGCCAGATCGGCGTCGCGCGGATCGGGCGCGACGGGGAAGGCCTCGCGCGCCAGCGTCCGCAGACCGCGCAGCTGCTTCAGGCGCCGCGCAAGCACGGGGTCGGCGGCCGCCGCGGCGTCGATCGTCGCTCCGGCCTCCGGCGTCAGCTCGCCGTCGATGCGCCGCATCAGCAGTTCGTCGTCGAAGGAGTCGGTCATGCGCTCACTCCCTGTTCGGTCAGCGTCTGGATCAAGGTCTGGCGGCCGCGCACCAGACGGCTGGTCAGGGTGCCGGCCGGCACGCCCAGCACCTGGGCGGCCTCCGCGTAGGAGAGGCCGTCGACCAGCACCAGCGCCACGGCCAGCCTCTGATCGTCCGGCAGCCGGTGCATCGCCTCGCGCACGGCCAGCGCGTCGGCGCGCAGTCCCTCGTCGGCCTGGGTTTGGTCGGCGACACCCGGCGTCATCGCGTCCTCCGGCGTCATGACCCGCCCCCACCGGCTCTTCGATCGCCCCTCATCGATATGGATGCGGCGCATGATGGTGAACGCCCAGCTGTCCAGCCGGGTCCCGGGCCGATACCCGCCGCGCCTGGCCAACGCCCGCTCGACGGTGGCCTGGACCAGGTCCTGGGCGTCGGCGTCGGAACGGCACACGGCGCGCGCGAAACGACGCAGCCTTGGCAGAAGCTCCACCAGCTCCGTCTGAAACCCATCCAAGCGTATACTCCGGTCATCTGGATGAAACGTCCCGCCCCGGGCGTTTCATCCCCGGACCTTTCATCCATTGTCGAGCCGACGCCAATGGCCTTTGATGAAAAGTCGAACGGAGCAACCCGGTGCCGATGCGCATTCTGATGGCGGCCGCCCTGGCGGGACTGGCGATCCTGGCGATCGGGGCCCCGGCGCGCGCGCAGATCGGCCTGCCGGGCGGCGTTCCCGGCCTCCCCAGCCTGCCCCGCACCCTGCCCGACCGCCTGCCGGTCGATCCGAACCAGCTCGAGGAGGGCGTGCGCGGCCGCATCGACGGGGCGCTGCAGGCCCCGTCGCGGCTGCGCGACCTGATCCGGCGCTCCGACGGCGCGCTCGAGGCCGATCCGAACGGCTGGCCGGTGGTCCGGGCCGAGATCGTCGCGGTCGATCCGTCGTCGGCCGGCCGCCGGGCCGCGCTGGACGCCGGCTTCACCGTCCTGCGCGAGGAGCGGCTCGAGGGCCTGGATCTCGCCGTCGTCGTGCTGGCCCCGCCCCGCGGCCTGTCGCTGCGCCGGGCCGTCGAACGCCTGCGCGACCTCGACCCGGGCGGCGCGTATGAGTTCAACCACGTCCATAGCCCGGCCGGGCGGGTGGCCGACGAGGCCGCGCCGCCCGTCCCGCCTACGCCGGAATCGCTCGCCGGCCCGGCCCCGGCGAGGAGCCAGGCGGGCGGCGCGCGGATCGGGTTGATCGACACCGGGGTCGACGCGGGCCACCCGGCCCTCGCCGGCGCCACGGTCCGCCAGCGCGGTTTCGCCGGCGCGGACCGACCCGGCGCCCACGGCACGGCGGTGGCGTCGCTGCTGGCCGGCCGATCGGGTTCCTTTTCCGGCGCGGCCCCCGGCTCCACCCTGTTCGTCGCCGACGTCTACGGCGGATCGCCGTCGGGCGGCTCCTCGACGGGGGTCGCGCAGGCCCTGTCGTGGATGGTCCAGAACGATGTGCCGGTGGTCAACGTCAGCCTCGTCGGCCCGCGCAACGCCCTGGTCGAGACCGCGGTCCGTCGGGCGACCGGCCGCGGCGTGCTGATCGTCGCCGCGGTCGGCAACGACGGCCCCGCCGCCGCGCCCCTTTATCCGGCCAGCTATCCCGATGTGGTCGGCGTGACCGCCGTCAACGCCCAGGGCCGGGCCCTGCCGGAGGCCGCCCGGGGGCCCCAGGTCGATTTCTCCGCGCCGGGGGCCGACATGGCCGCCGCCGGCGCGGGCGAGGGTTATGTCTCGGTGCGCGGGGCCTCGTTCGCCGCGCCGCTGGTGGCCGGCCTGCTGGCCCGCCGGCGGGGCCGCGGCGACGATGCGGTTCAGGCCCTCGCGGCCGAGGCCCGCGACCTCGGCGCCCGGGGGCCCGATCCGGTCTACGGCCGCGGCCTCGTCGCCGCCGATCTGCGCACCGCCCCCGCCGCCGTCGGCGCGAGAGGGCGGCTGTCGCGCTGATTTTCCGCGCGGATTTTTCTGAACGCGGGGGATGAATCGCCCGTCCCCTGTCGTTGGACCCTGCGAGGGCGGCTTTCCGCCCGGCTCACTGCAGGAGAGACGAGATGCGCAAGACCCTGATGCTCATGACCACCGCGGTCTTCACCGTGGCCCTCGCCGGCGCCGCGAACGCCCAGGTGCTGGGCGGATCGGGCGGCCTCACCGGCGGACTGGGCGGCCAGATCGGCGGCCTCGGCGGCTCCCTGGGCGGCAACGCCACGGGCGGCCTGACCGGCTCGGTCGACGGCTCCTTCGCCCGCGACCGGCTGGGCGAAACCACCGCCCGCGCTGACCGCCTGCGCGAGCGGGCCGAACGTCGCGCCGCCGCGGCCCGCGCTCGCGCCGAGAGCAGCGCCGCCGCCGCGCGTGATCGCGCCTCCGCCACCGCCGACGCAGCCGGCGGCGCGGCCGGCTCGGTCGCCGCCGACGCCTGGGGCTCTGGACAGGGGGCCGTGAACGGCGCGGCCGGCTCCACCTCCGGGTCGCTGACGGGCGTGCTGAACGGCGCGGCCTCGGCGGGCGGCGGCTCGATCGCCGGCGACGCCTCCGGCTCGGGTTCGGGCTCGGTCGTGTCCGGCCGGGATTCGGACACGGCCGCCCCGGCCCCCGCGCAGGGCGAACGGCCTCGCCAGAACCGCCGCCGTCGCGTCGACGCTGACGCCTCGGCCGAGGGCTCGGCTTCGGCCTCGGCGAACCGCAACAGCGGCGCCTCGGTCAGCGCCGGCGCCAATGCCGGCGCATCGGCCAGCGCTCGTCGCGACGACTGACGGTCGCTCCCCGAACAGCCTCCAGCCCCGCCGGCTCCCCGCCGGCGGGGCTTTTCGTACGGGCGACCGACGGCCCGTTCTAGCCCGTCACGGCCGCGATCCCGGCCAGCAAGGCAGCCGCGGTGATGGGCTTGGCCACGTGCAGGTCAGCGCCCGCGGCCAACGCCTCGTCGCGATGGCGAGCCATGGCGTTGGCGCTGAGCATCACCACGGGCGTGCGCGGCCGGACCGGATGGGCCCTTTCATGGGCCCGGATCGCGCGCGTCGCGGCGAGGCCGTCCATGAGCGGCATCTGCATGTCCATCAGCACCAGGTCGAACAAGCCGGTTTTGAAGGCGGCCAGGGCCTGGAGGCCATCGTCGACGGTGACCACCTCCGCCCCTTGGGCGCCCAGGATCAGTTGAACCACTCGCTGGTTGGTCGGATGGTCGTCGGCGAGCAGCACCCGCAGCGGCTGGTCGTTCGCCGCGCGGACCGTGTCGCTGCGCGCACCGTCGCCTGATATCCGGCCCGCCTCATGCCCGGCCCCGTGGCCGGCGAGACCTTCGGTGCGGGCCAGGGGCAGGTCGATCCGGAACAGGCTTCCCTCGCCCGGCGTCGATTCCACCACGATAACGCCGCCCATCATCTCGATCAGGGACTTGCAGATCGACAGGCCAAGGCCGGTGCCGCCGAACCGCCGGGTGATGGTCGTGTCGGCCTGGCTGAAGCGCTGGAACAGCACGGCGGCCTGTTCGGGCGCGAAACCCACGCCGGTGTCGCGCACCTCCAGCAGCAATCGCGACGGCTCCCCGGTCCGGGCAGGCTCCACGACATCGAGCCGGACCCCGACGGAGCCGCGGGCCGTGAATTTGACCGCGTTCGACAACAGGTTGGTCAGCACCTGCTTGATCCGTGTGCTGTCGCCCATGAAGGCGCCGGCCGCCGAGGCGCCGCGCCGGACGTCGAACGCCAGGCCCTTGGCCTCGGCGCGCATCCGGGCGCTGTCGACCACCCCGTCCAGTTCGCACTCGAGATCGAACGGCCGGATTTCGATCTCCAGCTGGCCCGCCTCGATCTTGGACACGTCGAGGATGTCCGAGACCAGCCGCTCCAGGGTGACGCCGGAGCCCCGCACGAGTTCGACCATCTCGCGCTGCCGGGGCGTCAGTTCGGTTTCCGCGAGGACATCGATGATGCCGATGACCCCGTTCAGAGGGGTGCGAATCTCATGACTCATATTGGCTAGGAAGTCGCTCTTGGCCTGGTTGGCGACTTCGGCGGCGGCCTTGGCCTCGATCAGGGCGCGCTCGGCGGCGACCCGGTCGGTGACGTCTCGGGCCACGCCATAGATCCGGTCGCCGACGCGCCGGGCCCGCCATTCGAGGGTGCGATAGCCGCCGTCCTTGTGAAGATAGCGGTTGATGAAGCCGACCACCGGGTCGGCGGGGCCGCGGGTCTCGACCTCGACGACGCTCTCCATCGTGGCGGCGTGATCGTCCGGGTGGAGCAGGCGTAGCAGCGGCCGGCCCTCCATTTCCTCTGGCCGGTGGCCGAGAATGGTTTCCCACGACGGACTTGCCCGGACCACCCGCCCGTCCAGCTCGCGGATGACCAGCAGGTCCAGCGAGACGTCAAAGAAGGTCGTGATGGCCAGCGCATCGACGTCCTGACGTGGGATGGACAACAGGGACGGCATCAGAAGGGAAATCCTGCGAGGCGACCGGAACTGCCGTGAGTCTGGGACCGCAGAAGTTAAGACGGTCCCCTCCCTGCCCGTCAGACGGGCGGCGCGCCTGCTTCCACCGCCCCGAACACCCGCCGGAAGCTGACCCTCAGCGCTTCATCGGCCTCGTCCATCGTCGCCAGGACGCCGAGGTCGACCAGGCTGGTGACGCCGTGCTCCTCGATGCCGCAGGGCACGATGCCGGTGAAATGGCCCAGGTCTGGCTCCACGTTCAGGCTGATGCCGTGGAAGCTGACCCATTTGCGCACCTTGACGCCGATGGCGGCGATCTTGTCCTCGCGCGACCAGCCGGGCCCCTTGCGTTCGACCCAGACCCCGACCCGGCCCTCGCGCACGTCGGCCTCGACGCCGAACTCGCCCAGGGCGCCGATGATCCATTGTTCGAGGCCGCGCACGAACGCGCGCACGTCCCTGCCGCGCCGGTTCAGGTCCAGCATCACATAGGCCACGCGCTGGCCCGGCCCATGATAGGTGAACTGGCCGCCCCGGCCGGTGCGATGGACCGGAAACCGGTCGGGCTCGAGCAGGTCGCCGTCCTTCGACGACACGCCGGCGGTGTAGAGCGGCGGGTGCTCGAGCAGCCAGACCAGTTCCGCCGCCTCGCCGCCCGCGATGGCCGCCGCGCGGGCCTCCATGGCCTCGACCGCGACCGGATAGTCGACATGGCCGGTGGAGACCGCCCATTCGACCAGGGCGCCGTCCTCGCGGATCAATTTCGATACGGCCGTGCTTAAGGTCTGGGAAAGCATGTCGCCCTCAATGTGGGGGTTGGGAGCGCCATGCAACACCGACCCACCCAGTCCCAGTCAGCGTCAGAGTCCCCCATGAGTCAGATCGAAGCCGTCGATATTGAGATTTCGGTCGTCCTGGGACGCTCTGTTCTGCCGATGAGCCAGCTGCTGCGGATGGGCCGCGGGGCGGTGATTCCGCTTGACGCCTCGGAAAGCGACGAGGTCTGGATCCTCGCCAACAACCACCCGGTGGCCCGCGGCGAGATCGAGATCCGCGAAGACAGGATCGCCATCACGGTGACGCGCGCGGCCGACGTGTACGACTTCATGGCCGGGGCCGCCTGAAGACGCTTGGCAGCGCGCCTTCTCTCCGCTATCAGCCCCCCTCCGATGCGAGCGGTCGTGGCGGAATTGGTAGACGCGCAGCGTTGAGGTCGCTGTTCCCTAACCGGAGTGGAAGTTCGAGTCTTCTCGACCGCACCATCGAAATAATGAGGAAAAACATCGGCTTACGCTGATTGACAGACAGGGAGGCCAAGCGTGAGCAACACCGCAACCGCCCCCCTGTCTGGTCCTCCTGTCGACGAAATCGAACATGTGGCGCTCGATGAGGACTATGTTCTCACGGCGGCCTTCGTCGAAAAGGTCGTTGACGCCTCCGACGCTGGCGACGGCCTGAAACTCCGCTCCCTGCTGGAAGACCTGCACCCGGCTGACGTCGCCGACCTGATGGGCTTCCTGACCTCCGAGCATCGCGCCGTGGTGGTGCTGTGGCTGCCCGCGGACCTGCTGGCCGACACCCTGCCCGAACTCGATGACGGCATCCGCGAGGAGGTGCTGGAGCGGGTCCCGCACCTGACCCTGGCCGAGGCGCTGCAGGAGCTCGACTCCGACGACGCCGCCGCCGTGGTCGAGGACCTCGAGGACGACCAGCGCGAGCGCGTGCTGGCCGCCATGCCCGAGGTCGATCGGGCCGCCATCGAGAGTTCGCTGGGCTACGCCGAGGACTCCGCCGGCCGCCTGATGCAGCGCGAGGTCATGGCGGCGCCATCGTTCTGGAACGTCGGCGACACCATCGACCACATCCGCAAGCAGGGCGAGGAGTTGCCCGAGCTGTTCTTCGACATCTATGTGGTGGATCCGCTGAACAAGCCGGTCGGCGGCGTCGCCATCAGCCGCCTGCTCCGTGCGCCACGCGCCACGCCCCTGACCGAGATCATGGATCCGGTCAACGAGATCACCGTTGACCAGGACCAGGAAGAGGTCGCCTACATCTTCGAAAAATACCACCTGATCTCGGCCCCGGTCACCGATACCGCCGGCCGCCTGGTGGGTCAGATCACCGTCGACGACATCGTCAACATCATCCAGGAGGAGAACCGCGAGGACATCCTCCGCCTCGCCGGCGTGTCGGACGAGGATCGCGGCTCGTCGGTGTCGGAGATCGTGCGCGGCCGGGTCCCCTGGCTGGCGATCAATCTGGCGACCGCGGTGCTGGGGGCCAGCGTCATTGGCTGGTTCGAGGGGACCATCCAGCAGATCGTGGCGCTGGCGATCCTGATGCCGATCGTCTCGGCCATCGGCGGCAACGCCGGGACACAGGCGCTGACCGTGACGGTGCGGGCGCTGGCGACGCGCGAGCTGAACAGCTCCAACGCCCCGCGGACCTTCTGGCGGGAACTGGCCGTCGGACTGGCCAACGGGCTGGTGCTGGCGCCGCTGATCGGCATCGCCACCGCCCTGTGGTTCCGCGACGAGGACTGGCGGATCGGACTGGTGATCGCGGCCGCCATGGTGTTGAACCTGCTCGTCGCCGCGACGGTCGGGGTGCTGACGCCGCTGACGCTGTCCAAGCTGAAATTCGACCCGGCGGTGTCCTCGGCGGTGTTCGTCACGGCGACAACCGACTTCTTCGGCTTCCTGATTTTCCTCGGTCTGGCCACGATCGTGCTGGTGTAATCCCCTCTGGACCGGCGCGGGGTTTGCTGGTTCTCCCGTTGAGCGAGCACGTCCGTCTCGATTTGGGTCATTCAGGTGTCCGACGCGACCACCCATCGTTTGAAGGTCTCCCGCGAGGGCGTCGTCCTCATCAAGAGCTTCGAGGGCTTTCGGCCGCGCGCGGTGCGGGACGAGGACGGCGGCTGGGTCATCGGCTACGGCCACAAGGCCTCGGCCCGTGAAGGCCTGACCGTCGGCGAGCAGGACGCCGAGCTGCTGCTGCAGTACGATCTTCTGCCAGTGGTGAAGGCCCTGAACGAGCGGGTGTCCGCACCGCTCAACCAGCACCAGTTCGACGCGCTGGCCAGTTTCGCCATCTCGGTCGGCATAGATCGCTTCCTCGCCTCCGACGTGCTGCAGCGGCTGAACGACGGCCACGCCGGCGAGGCCGCCGACGCGCTGATCGGTTGGCCGGAGGCCACGCCGCCGGACGCCCGGTTGCGCCGCCGGGCGGCCGAGCGCGCCCTGTTCGTGGCCGATCCGGCCACCCCGATGCATCTCGCCGATCTGCTGGCCGCGCCGCTGCCGCCTCCGCCGTTGGCAGAGCCGATCGCGCAGGAGCCGCCGATCGTCCGTCCCGACTTCGGCGCGTCCGCCGACGCGCGGGCCGCGGCCGTCGCCAGCCTGCTGGGCGAGGAGCCGCCGACTCCGCCTTCCGACGAGACGCCAGCGCCGAAAATTCCGGCGTTCGAGCCGACGGCCTTCGAGGCGGCTCCGGCGGTCACCACCATTCACCTGCAGCGCTATTCGCCCTACGCAGCGGCGATCATCGGTCCGCTGCCGGGCTTCCCGAGCGCGACGGAACGGCCGTCGACGGCCCCCATCGAGCCTGCGTCCGCAAGTGCCGAAGACGCCCCGCCGGCCACTGAAGCACCGACGGTCGAGACCGCGCCTGAGGAACCCGTCGTCCCGCTCGTCCCGCCGGCGCCGGGGATTTCGCCCTTCCCCCCGATGGAATCGCCGCTCGTGCTGACTCCGGCGACCGAGGCGGATTTCGTCGAGACCACCCGGCCTGCGTGGGAGCCTGAGCAGCGGGCCGGCCCGACCCGACGGGACGAGGAGACGGTGCTGTTCGAGGAGGAACCGGCTCTTTCCGTGATGCACCACGAGGTCGAGGCCGTCGTTCCGCGACGGTTCGACTGGAGCGAGACGGGCATGTACCTGGTCATGGGCTTGCTGGGTCTGGCCGCCTTCGCCTTCTCCGCCGCCGCGTTCCGCAAGGCCATGCTCGATACGTCGCCGTTCCACGACTTCACGGTGATCGGATGGGTTCTGGCCCTGATCGGCGTGACCTGTGTCGGCGTGTCGTCCTTCAATCTCTATCTGCGCTGGAGCCGCCGGGACTGACTTTGCCTGTCGCGCGGCGCAGTGCTACGCCCGCGCCATGAGCATCCCCAACGCCCCCCAATCGATGGAATTCGGCCTCGGCGAGAACGCCGACATGATCCGCGAGACCACGGCCCGCTGGGCCGCCGACCGCCTCGCGCCCCTGGCCGCCGAAATCGACGAGAAGAACGAATTCCGGCGCGAGCTGTGGCCCGAGATGGGCGAGCTCGGCCTGCACGGGATCACCGTCGAAGAGGAGTACGGCGGTCTCGGCCTCGGCTACCTCGAGCACGTCGTGGCGATGGAGGAGGTGTCCCGCGCCTCGGCCTCGATCGGCCTGTCGTACGGGGCGCACTCCAACCTGTGCGTCAACCAGATCCGCCGCTGGGGCACGGAAGAGCAAAAGCGCCGCTACCTGCCGAAGCTGATCTCGGGCGAGCACGTCGGGTCGCTGGCCATGTCGGAGGCCGGCTCCGGCTCGGACGTGATGTCGATGCGCACCCAGGCGCGCAAGGAGGGCGACCGCTACGTCCTCAACGGAACCAAATTCTGGATCACCAACGCCCCGTCGGCCGACACCCTGGTGGTCTACGCCCGCACCGGCGAAGGCAACGGGGGCGTCACCGCCTTCCTGATTGAGCGCGGCATGAAGGGGTTCAGCGTCTCGAAGAAGCTGGACAAGATGGGCATGCGCGGCTCGGACACGGCGGAACTGGTGTTCGAGGACTGTGAGGTCCCGGAAGAAAACGTCATGGGCCCGGTCGGCGGCGGCGCCGGCGTGCTGATGAGCGGGCTGGACTATGAGCGGGCGGTGCTTTCGGCCGGGCCGCTGGGCATCATGCAGGCTGCTCTGGACGTGGTCCTGCCCTACGTCCGCGAGCGCAAGCAGTTCGGCAAGGCCGTCGGCAGCTTCCAGCTGATGCAGGCCAAGATCGCCGACATGTACGTCGCGCTGAACAGCGCGCGCGCCTACGCCTACCAGGTGGCGAAGGCGTGCGACGCGGGCAAGACGACGCGGTTCGACGCGGCCGGAGCGATCCTGCTCGCGAGCGAAAATGCGGTGCGCGTGGCGAGCGAGGCGGTGCAGGCGCTCGGCGGCGCCGGCTACACCAAG